>CAMWUI010000017.1 GCA_947177395.1 uncultured Paraprevotella sp. | reverse complement strand
TGAATTTCAGCATGAAAGCCTTATTTTTTTGCCTGCACCATAAAGAGAAAGAGGCCGCCTAAACTTGTTAGACAGCCTCTTTTGATATCCAGCCTGCCCACGGCAGAACGGAACCAGCTGTTTACTTGCCGAAACGGAAACCCAGTTGCATGCCTTGATAGCTACCGGCCAGTGTGCCCACGGACTTCAGCACCGTACTGCTGGCTGCCGCACCCACCGTGCCCAGAAAGTCAAGCAGTTTGTCGGCCTTGAAGGTCAGTTGCATCTGATTGCCGACCACCTTCATGTTGGCCGTTACCGGTTTGGAGATAAGTCCTTTGGGAGTAAACGTAATCGTAGCTCCGTCTAACTTATACGTTCCGGTAAAGGTGCGGTTCTTCAACGTCATGGCATATGTACCATCCTCATTGAAGGTATATTTCACCTTACCGGGTGTAAATCCTAACTTAGTCAGATGCGTCTGCATCTTCTTTTCCACGGTCTGCGATACGATAGCCGAGCCTG
Organism: uncultured Paraprevotella sp.; assembly: GCA_947177395.1. GTDB lineage: Bacteria > Bacteroidota > Bacteroidia > Bacteroidales > Bacteroidaceae > Paraprevotella. The sequence goes on along the minus strand of CAMWUI010000017.1, from coordinate 54,339 downwards.
CCTTTTTCAGGAAATTGTCGGACTCGAACGCCACGGCCGGACCGCTGTAGTCCCACTTGCCGACCAATGCCTTGGCCGAAACCTTATCCGTACCTATCAGGCTACCCAACAGAGACGCAACCACGTTCTGCTGGCCGGAAGAATCGTCCGACTGGCCGGCTACACTCGTACCCACCTGTTTCAACAAATCTCCCAGTCCCTGGGCACTTCCCGGCCCTGCCGTCAGACACAAAAACAGCAACAGGACACTGCGCAATAATACTTTCTTCATAAAGTTAAATTTTATAATGACTATTAAACTTCAGCTACTCATTTCTTTTTATTAGCGGCCACTTCTTCCAGCATCAGGGATACGGCACGCTCCAGCTGACGGTCTACGCCGGAAAGCACATCCTCGGGCATCGCATACACCTCCACATCCGGTTCCAGCTGCTGGTTCTCCAGATATTCGCCCCGGTTGTCCACCGAAGCCACCTGCGGTATACCGAACACATACTCATTGACATGTTCCCACCATACGGCCGTCATCGTACCGGGCACGGGAGCACCGACCAATTTACCGAGTCCAAGCTCCTTATACATCCACGGCGTACCATGGGCATTTGAATAATTGTCCTCACAGATAAGCATGCACGAGGGTTTCACCCAGCGGTCGAAAGGATCGTTGCCGATAAACTGACCGCGGGGCTTATATTGTATGGTACGCTGTCCGCTCAGCAGTACACAGATGTCCCCATGCAACCAGCCGCCGCCATTGTGACGCGTGTCCACGATAACGGCATCCTTGTTGCGGTTCTCGTCGCTCAGCAATTCCTTATACAGCGTATGGAAACTTTCGCCGTTCATCGCCTTGATGTGGACATAAGCCAGCCGACCGCCGGAGAGCTTGTCCACCATCTTCCGGTTACGGTCTACCCAGCGCTTGTACAGGTAAACGGACTCACTGCCGGAAGAAACCGGTTTGACCGTCACGTCGAATGTCTTGCCGTTCTTCTCCACCGTAAGGCGTGTATACCGTCCGGCTTTTCCGGCCAACAGCGGATAATAATCCTCGCCCGCCTTGATCTTCTGGCCGTCGATAGCCATGATGATGCAACCCGGTTCCACCTCGGTCTTGCGCACGGCAAAAGGACTTCCCGGCATAATTTCCTTTATCTTCAGACCGTCCCCTTTGTATTCACGGTCATAGAAAAGTCCGAGCGAGGCCGTGTTGAGGGCATAGTTGACACCTCCGTAGCGGCATCCCGTGTGAGACACGTTCAACTCACCCAGCATCTCACTCGCCATCTCGGCAAAATCGTAGCTATTGGTGATGTGCGGCAAATAACGGGAATACGTCTTGTATATACCGTCCCAGTCCACACCGTTCATGTCCTTCACATACAGTTTGTCCTTGGTCTGTTTCCATATATGATTGAACAGATACTTACGCACCTCGGCGGGTTTGTTGGTCTGGAACGTCTCAAAACCGATATCGCTCACATTCCCGTTTCCGATATCCATCTTCCGGATACGTCCGCCGCTGGCATAGTAGGCATACTTGACATCATTATCCACATTCAGGGAAGCCCAGTCCATATTCCGGTTTTTCAGTTCGTTGCGATAATCCTTCAGATGCTGGATCCACAAAGCCCCGTGTCCCTCATGAGGAGCAAGATAATAAAGTTTGGTGGCATCCTTACTCAAGATAAAGTCACCCAGCGACGTAGAATAAGGCGTGAGACGAATGGTACGTTCATCCAAATGTTCAAAGTCGAAGGTCAATTGTTTTTCATCCTTCTTTTCCTCCGGCTTCTTGTCTCCCTCGCCTTTCTTATCGGCCTTGTCATCTTTCGACTTCTTCTTTTTCTTGTCTTCCTGTTCTTTCTTCTTTGCCTCGGCCTTGTCCTTTTCTTCCTTCTCAAGTTTTTCTTTCTCCTCCAGCAGGGCAAGGTCTTCCTTGTTCATACGGAAACGCTCATAGGCATCGAGATCGAAGAACATGATGTAGACGTCACGTTCCGCTCCCCATGAACCATGCGCCCGGTAACCGGCCCGGTCGCTGGCAAAAAGCATGGCCTTACCGTCCAGCACCCATCGGGGAGCTGATTCCGAATACCCGCTGTTGGTCAGATTGTGAATTTCCCCCTTGCCGTCGGCCTTCACGAGAGCGATATCCTTGTTGTTCCATCCCCCTGTGCCGATGTACTCCGTCAGCAACCACTTGCCGTCCGGACTCCAGCAGAACGACTGGTCGCCGTCGGTATAAGAATACTGGTACTTTCCATCCATCACTGTACGCACCTTTTTCGATTTCAGATCGATGACACACAACTCCGTACGGTTTTTCAGGAAAGCCACTTCACCGCCCTTGGGATTATACAGGGGTTGAAAAGCCGTATATTTCCCGTCGGTCAGCCGTTCTTCCTTAAGTTCTGTCGCATAAGTGAACTGTTTTTCTTTTTCGTCCACAATCGTTGTCTGGTAAATCTGCCACACTCCGTCGCGCTCCGAAGCATACACCAGCGAACGCCCGTCGGGTCCGAAGTCCACGGTACGCTCCAGTTCCGGCGTATCGGTAATCTGCTTCGTCGTGGAATAATCAAGCGAAGTGACATAGACATTGCCTCCCATGACAAACGCTATCTCTTTCCCTTTAGGAGATACCGACACCTGCTGCGCACCTGACGTCAGATAGTTCTTCACAACCTCGCGTGACATGGCGTCTTTCACAATCCGGATGTTCACTTTGGCCGGCTTGCCACCCGGCGCCTGGGTGTACAGTTCCCCGTCCTGACAATAGGCCAGCAAACCGTTGTCCGCAACGGAAAGAAAACGCACGGGATTATTCTTGAAATTCGTTATCTTTTTCTCCTGCTGCTGTGTTCCGGCCAACGGACGGAAATACACGTTCATCGTACCGTCCTGTTCGCTCAGATAATAAAATCCCTTACCGTCGGGCGCCCACACGGGGTCGCGGTCTTCCCCTTTGAACGTGGTCAGCCGGGTATACTGCTTGCCGTCATACATCCATACATCGCGTGAAATGCTTGATGTCTGATGTTTACGCCAATAGTCCTCGTAACCTTTCACATCATTATATAAGATACGGCCGTCGCGTCCCACGCTTAGATCGGCCATAGGCAAATCGGAGAAAACAGTCGGACGGCTGCCTTCCTTTATATCCACGCTATATACCTGGAAAAAACTGCCGGAAGGAAACAGTATGTTTTCTGTCGAAGGCGTGCCATAGGAACTATACAAAACATGCTCCGCATCGGCAAACGCCAACGGCACTTCCTTGCCCGAGTGAGTCGTCAGACGCCGGGGTGCCCCGCCCTCCGGCGATGTCAGATATACATCCATACTCCCTTCGCGGTCGCTGGCAAAAGCTATGTGCCTGCCGTCCGGACTCCATACCGGCGCATAATCATACGAAGTATTCGCGGTGAGTTGACGGGCAGCTCCTCCGGACGAAGATACCAGATAAATGTCTCCCTGATAACAGAACGCGATGTTTTTTCCATCCGGAGAGACCGCACTCCAACGGATCCACAACGGAGCGTCAGCCGCGGCAAACACTTTCCCTTGGAAAGACAACATCAAACAAATCAATGCAAACAGTCTTGTTTTCATAATAAACAGATTAATCAAATAATAGTTGCAAAGATAGAAATTATCACACTAAAAATCGAATAAAACAGCAGAAATGAGAACCGACATCCGTACGGAACAATGCAGATAATCGTAAAATATAAACAGAAAGTTTATGCAGCGATACCTTTTTTTGTTACCTTTGCACAACGAGAAGTAAGCGAGTTGCCCCATGAAATTAATATTATTGACGCCGCCCGATTTCTTCGTTGAAGAAGATAAAATACTAACTTCTTTGTTTGAAGAAGGGCTCGATTATCTGCACTTGCGGAAACCGGACAGCGAACCGATTTATTCCGAAAGACTGTTGACCCTGATTCCGGAAGAATACCACAAACAAATTGTTACCCACGATTTTTTTTACCTGAAGGAAGAATTCCGGCTGAAAGGCATACATCTGAATCAGCGTAACCCCGATCTGCCCGCCGGCTACAAGGGACATGTCAGCCGCTCCTGCCATTCGATGGAAGAACTGGTGCAGCACAAAAAGGACTGTAGTTACCTGTTTCTCAGCCCTATTTATGACAGCATATCCAAAAGTGAATACAGAGCCGTCTTTACCGCAGCCGAACTGGAAGAGGCCGCCCGCAAAGGACAGATAGACAAAAAAGTGATGGCGCTGGGAGGAGTCACGATGGAAAACATACCCCAGTTGAAAGACTACGGCTTCGGCGGAGTCGTTATTTTGGGTGACTTGTGGAACCGTTTCAATATCCACTCCACCCGGGATTACAAAGAAGTAATCAGTCACTTCAGAAAACTGCGAAAGGCAGTCAGCTGACAGAACAATAAACAAAAACCTTATATTTAACGTCTTTATAAAAAAATGATGAGCGATTCTAATTCTTTCATGGTTTTTTCGGGAACCAAATCACGCTACCTGGCAGAGAAAATATGCGCCAGCTTAGGATGTCCGCTGGGCAATCTGGTCATAACCCATTTTGCCGACGGTGAATTCTCAGTCTCGTATGAAGAATCCATCCGCGGACGCGATGTATTCCTCGTACAATCGACATTTCCCAATTCGGACAACCTGATGGAACTGCTCCTGATGATTGACGCAGCCAAACGGGCATCGGCCAAAAGCATAAACGCCGTTGTTCCTTATTTCGGCTGGGCCCGGCAGGACCGTAAAGACAAGCCTCGTGTCTCCATCGGTGCCAAACTGGTAGCGGACATGATGAGCGTGGCAGGCATCGACCGACTTATAACGATGGACCTGCATGCCGACCAGGAGCAGGGATTCTTCAATGTTCCGGTCGACCATTTGTATGCATCCAGTGTCCTGTTGCCTTATATCCAATCATTGAATCTGGAAAATCTGGTAATAGCCACCCCTGACGTGGGAGGTTCCAAGAGAGCCAACACTTATGCCAAATACTTGAATTGTCCGCTCGTCCTGTGCAACAAGACACGCAGCAAACCGAACGAAGTCGGCAGCATGCAAATCATCGGCGATGTGAAAAACGCCAACGTCATTCTCGTCGACGACATGGTGGATACGGCCGGAACCATTACCAAGGCCGCCAACCTGATGAAAGAGAAAGGCGCTGTCTCCGTACGTGCCATAGCCTCGCATTGCGTCATGTCCGGCCCGGCTTCCGAACGGATACAGGAAAGTGCGCTGGAAGAAATGGTCTTCACCGACAGTATCCCCTACTCCAACCGCTGTGCCAAAGTGAAGCAACTGAGCATTGCGGAACTGATTGCGGAAACTATCCGGCGCGTAGAAAGCAACAAATCCATCAGTTCGCAATACCTTATTTAATATCCGGAACCGATAAAGACTGTTGTCCCGACAAAAGAAATGCCGGACAACAGTCTTTCATAATTTATCTTATTCAGTTTTATCACATGAAAAAAATCTCATTCCTGCTGCTGGCATGCGCAACTTTTTTTGCTTCCTGCCAAAAGAACAGCTTTAAGCTGCAAGGTGAAATCGAAGGAGCCCAGGACGGCGACTCCATCATCATCGCCAAGTTTGAAAACGGACAATTCGTTCCATCCGACACACTCCGTCTGGAGGGCAACACATTCAAGATGGAGGGCACGGCTGACAGCACGCTCTTCTGCGCTTACATGTACAGCAACGACAAACAGCAACATCAAGGTTTTTTCTTCATCGAACCGGGCACCATTCAGATAAAAGTCGCCGAAACAGAACATGTAGGCGGCACGAAGAACAACGATATTTATCAGAAATATTCGGATGAGATCGCTCCCCTCGCAAAGGAAATGAGAAACCTGTATGAATCGGAGGGCATGGGTTCCAAAATCGAAGAAGTAAACAAACAGATCACTGACATCGCCCGCCGCACCATCACCGAGAATGCCGACAAGGCCGCCGGTTTTGTCGTGTTCCTTATCCACTATGGCGACATGACGCCGGGAGAATGCCTGCAGATCATTGAAAGCATGCCTGACACCTATAGAAACCAGCCCATCATCGTGTCCATAGAAGAAGAGCAGAAAGCCCAGCTGGTCACCGAAGCCGGAAACAAAATCATCGACTTTACCGTCACGGACATAAACGGAAACGAGCTGACTCTCTCACAAGTGGTAAAGGAAAACAAGCTTACGCTGATTGACTGCTGGGCCAGCTGGTGTGGTCCCTGCATGGCCGAAATGCCCAACGTGGTGGAAGTATATAAAGAGTATCATGACAAAGGGCTCGAAATCATAGGTATATCTTTCGATCAGAATGAAACCAGTTGGAAGGATGCCATCCAGCGTATGGGCATGACTTGGCCCCAGGCTTCGGAACTGAACGGATGGGAAAACACGGTGAAAAAGCTGTATGCCATCAACAGCATTCCTTTCACATTGCTGATCGATCAGGACGGCACCATCATCGCCAAGAAGTTGAGAGGAGAAGAACTGGCAAACATGATAGCGGAGAAACTGGCTGAATAAGCAGAACAAATAATACTCCCCTATCTTTAGATTCTGAAAAAGGCATGTCCGCCATCGCTGTGGACATGCCTTTTTTAAAACAACAAAGCCATTCTATTTTTCATGGAAAAACTAGAGTTGACAAATATAATGGAAGAAGAACATACGTTGATTACTCGCGAACTTATTAATTACGAACTAATTGAGGAAAAGCTTTGTACATATCGGACGAAAACATTACCTTTGATGTGATATAAAATCTATCGCTGATATGCAAAGACAGTCTGTTCTTCCGTTTCTTCTGCTTGCAACCATGGCCATTACGCTGTTCTCTTGTTCGCTGACAAAGAAGCAAGAGGATTTTACTGTCAATGGCCCATGGGTTTTGGATTACATGGTATTTTCGGATAGCAGCAAGGTCGACTATCCGAAAAACGATATAGGATGGTTGCGCGTCTACGATGACAGCTGTTTGTATGAATGCCAATTGATAATAGCTCCCACCGGCACTATGTTCATTGCCGGCAAAACGGAACAATATACTCTGGTCAGGAAAGGCAAGGACGAAATTGTTTATCTACAGGAAGGCTCGGCACATCCGTTTGTCATAAACAGCGACACGTCGATAATGATTCAGGAAACGGGTGTCCAGCGCACATGGAAGCGAACCTATGATTTCGAGGAGCAAAGGTTGAAGGAAATTGTCAATATTATCCGCAGCGAGAAGAATGACGGAGTGGACTATTCCCGCAGATACGTATTCTCGAATGCAGAACGGGAACTGCAGGTTTCCAATCACACCTTGATGTATGTCCTGCTGTGCCTGATATTCATGCTGATGATGACGGCCAACTACCTGCATCATCTCCACAGCCGCAAGAAGCGCGTCGAACAGGAACTCCGGCTGATAGAACAGGAACGACAGACACTCCCCGCAACCGTACGCGAGGCACTGAACACCGTAGAGGAGGAGTTCCGCAAGAGCGATTTTTACATCTGGATTCGTAAGAAGATCAGCCATGGCGAGTGCTTCACCAAAGACGACTGGCATGATATCGAAGAGAGGCTCAGAAGTGTCTATCCGCGTTTTACAAACACCTTGCTCACGCTTTGCAATATGTCGGCAATTGAGTTTCGGGTATGCCTGCTACTAAAGCTGAACGCCACTCCGTCCGAGATGGCCAACGTGCTTTGCAAGGATAAAAGCAGCATCAGCAGCATCCGAAGCAGATTGTACATGAAGGTCTTTGGCAAGAAAGGCAGCAGTAAGGACTGGGACGATTTTATCCGCTCACTATAAATGAATTACTCTACGTTTGCAAACCAAATGCAAACGCTGGGGAACCTTGTCGAATCATTTGCCAAATAAATGCAAACAACTTTTCTTGAGCACATACAAGCATCCTCCTATCTTTGCTATCGAAATCCTTCTGGCACGGTCACACCAGACATGGAAATCGTATTGATAATCCGGTTGGTCCGCAGACAAGAGGACCGACCATAAAAACACTCAGTAATGAAAAAGAATTATGTAAAGGGAATCGCAGTATTCCTGTCGGTCATGTTCCTTGCGTTGCTGTGCCCCGGCAGGACCATGGCACAGCAGAAGGTTACGGACAAGGACATCATAGGGGTATGGATAATGACATCGTTCAAATACGATGGTGAAGACCGTAACTACATCTGTGACAGCTACAATCAGGTTAAGATCTATTGTGCTGACGGCGCATATGCCTGTGCGGAGATTATCAGGGACAGAAAAGGACGCTATGTCATCTATCCGCATGAATACGGGACATATTCTTTCAAGAACGGGAAATACATCGAAATGGGGCGCGACGCAACGGATCTGATAAAAATGACAAGCAAGACCACCTTCAAAGGCCGTTGGCAGAACCGTTATGACGAGTGGAAGAAAGTTACGGATATGCCGGAGAAACTCACACGCCATATTTTGGAAAAATGCAAAGCGGCCCAGGAATCCCCCGAGGATATACAGAAACTGATGGAAAGGTATATCATGAAGAATCATACTTCAAAATAAATTCCACGACTCCTTTTTAACCTCTAAAACCATTATCTTTATGAAACGCACTTTCCCGCTGGCATCTTTATGCCCGCAAGCCATGACTGTATCCGCAGATATAGTAAAACGACAATTGAAACAGAAACCCTTTATCGTCTGCTTCATAATGAATCTGGCATGTTGCGCTGTCTGGGCACAACCCAAAAACGCCCATTGTCCCATTCCGATTCACAGGAAGGCGGGCAAAATGACTGTCGTAGACACGACACGCATCCGGATCTGGTATGCCTTCAATGCCGACGATATAAAGGATGAGAACACCTATATCGACCAACAACGCTTAGACATAGGAAAGCACGTGACAAAGTATTACAGCGACTTCTACTTCCGGTCCGACTCTTTGAAGGCAGCATGGCTAAAAGCCCACCCCGGAGCAAGTTCAGTCCCCAACTTCCTTGGTAATGGAGGTAAGAATTATGGGACGTGGAGTGAATATGAATGCTCTGATCTCTTCATCTCAAACGGCAGGTTGACGGAGTATGCCACAATGCCACGATATTTGGATAAATACAATTCCTGGTACACGGAGCCATATCCTTTGCAGCAGTGGAAAATAGAGCCTGAGAGACAGACAATACTCGGTCACCAGTGCCAGAAAGCCAGTTGCCACTGGCGAGGTCGTGACTTCGTGGCATGGTTCGCACCTGACATCCCCGTACAGGCCGGCCCGTGGAAGTTCGGCGGTTTGCCAGGCCTCATACTAAAACTGCAAGATACGGATGGGGTCTATCGTTTCGAGGCTGTGCAAATATCGTCAAGGCCATTCCCCATTTCCAAGTACGACTTCAAGAACTACCGCAGCTCCACCCGTGAGAAAGTGTGGAAACTGCAAAAGACATTCAATGAGAACTGGTTTAAGGCTGCGGACTATCACAAGGCATCAATGGATGCCGCCGGAAATATGGTTGTAGGGGAAGCCGTATCGATATATACGCCTTACAATCCTATAGAATTGGAATAACTACAGAAATACAGTCAACAGAAATTCCTGACAAACCGTACGGGCTGCTGGAGAAAGAGTGATATCATGATGAAGAGAGTAATTGCGTTGGTTGCCGTTTTCACCGCGGCTTGCACCCTGTCGCTTGCACAGACCATAATCGAGGGGACAGTGCTCGGCGCACAGGGCAAGGCTGTGGATGCGTATGTGATGGTATCACAGAAAGAGACAGGTATCATAATTGCCTCTGCCAATACGAATAGCAAGGGGGAATACAAACTGGAAATCCAGAGCAAAACCGATTCGCTCACCGTGACTGCAGCAGGAATGAACATCGGACAGATGGCCAAAGTGATTGCGAACCGTTCCCAAAGGCTCAACTTCAGCGTAAAGGAAGAATCGGTAAAACTGAAGGAAGTGGCCGTTCGTGCGCAGAAGATACGGCAGAGCGGAGACACGCTCAACTACCTCGTCGGAGCCTATCAGCAGCAGGGCGACCGCGTGATTGCCGATGTGCTGAAGCGGATGCCGGGTATCGAGGTGTCCGACAATGGCGGCATCAAATACAACGGTAAAGCCATCAAGAAGTTCTACGTGGAGGAGATGGACTTGCTGCAAGGCCGCTACGGACTGGCCACGAACAACATCAACGCACAGGACGTGGCCACTGTGCAGGTGCTGGAGAACCACCAGCCCGTGAAAGCCCTGCAAGGGAAGACGCTGACTAACGACGTGGCAATTAACCTGAAACTGAAGAACTCGGCGAAAGGGACATTAGCCGTCAACACCATGTTGGGCGGCGGCATACAACGGTCCGGCGGCTGGGGCTTCGGCCCGCATCCGTTATCCGACGGACAGAACACCATCGGCAAGAACCCGCTCTGGACTGCCGAGGCCGTGAGCATGTACTTCGCCAAGCGGCGGCAGAACATGACACTGTATAAGGGCAACAACACGGGTAACGACGTGTCGAAAGAACTGACACAGCACTATTCCAGCATCAACAGTGTCAACCTCTACCCCTTCTGCCCCACGGATGCCGTCATGCCCGGCGGTTCCGGTCTTCCGCAGCAGCGCACATTCGACAACCATTCCCATATTCTGACCATGAATCACCTAGAGAAACTTTTCACGGACACGGAGGCTGGTCTGAATATAGCCTACTACAACGACCGTATCCGCTGCGAAGGTAGCAGTGAGAGCGACCATTTTACGGGCGACAACAGCAGACTGCTCACGTCTGAGACCATGACCAGCGAAACAAAAATAAACAATCTGAATGTCCAGGCGCGCTACAACTGGAACGCACCCAACGGCTTCGTGGCCAATGTGCTGAAATTCGACACCCATTGGAACAGCGACCACGTGGAAGGACTGCTTTCGTCCGAACGCACTGGAACCGCTCCCATGGGTTATGGAGACGAACGTGTGCGCCAGCATTTCGACCGCCCTCGACTCTCCGTCTCAAACACGTTCAACACCATCCGCAACATAGGCAGGCACACGCTCGACCTTCACTTCTCCGCAGGCTACTCGCAACGCCCGAACACGCTCGCCGTCGATATAGACTCTCTGCAAGAGGGCACATCGACCGGCTACCGGCAGGACGTGACCTCACGCCACATCGCAGGCAACCTCCACACGAACTATGACTTCCGCTTCGGAGCGTTCACGCTGAACTACGGCGTGATGGCACATGCCAGTCTGCACGGCATAGAGACAGACCTCGACGGTTTCGAGGCGGGCAACCATTCATTGCGCAACGACCTTTGGTACAATACCTATGAAGTGGTTATCGGACAGCACTATAAATTCGTACAAGGCCATTGGCGACTGTCGTTGGGCTGTCCGCTGAACCTCTACACACAGACCCTTGACGACCGCATCCGCGAAGACAAGCACAGCTATGTCCACCTGCTTGTCACGCCCAACGTCTCGGCCAACTATGAGTGGTGCGACTGGACAGCCAATGTCAGCGCCAACTACTCAAAGACAGTGGGCGACCCCGGCGGCATCTATAGCGGATATATTATGAACAACTACCGTTCGTTCCAGCGTTCCTACGTGGAGCAACTGTCCGAAACCGACCGCATGGGGGCCGGAGCCAGCATCGGCTACCGCAGTTCGCTCACCGCCACCTTCCTCCGCCTCAACGGCAGCTACAGTCACACCCGCGACAACCAAACCTATGGCACCAGCTACGAGGGTGCAACGAGCGTGGTGCAGGCCGTAGACCGGCGTACGGAGGCTGACAGCTATAAACTCGGTTTCGACGGCAGCAAGGGTTTCGACTGGCTTCAGTCCACGCTCCGTGCCTTCTGCGGTTACGGCTACTCCACCAGCGAACGGCTCATCGGCGGCACGGTCTACCCTTTCCACTCGCGCTCCGCCAGTGCCGGCGCAGGCGGCACCATAACACCCCTGCCGTGGCTCAACTTCGTGCTGAGCAGCGGCTACTCATGGAACATCAGCCAGACCAACGGATCCATCGACAACCCGGCTCAGACTGTGCGATCGGCCTCCCAGCGACTGAAAGTGAATGTCTATGTGACCAAGCAACTCACCCTTGCCGCCTCAGTGGAGGACAACTATAACAATCTGACCACCGAGAACCGCCATGCCTGGTTCGGTGATGCCACAGCCAAACTGAAATTGAAGCACGTCGACCTCGAACTGCAAATGAACAATATCTTCGACCAGCGCCGCTACACCCGTGTCAACTACAGTGGACTGGACATCTACACCCAAACCTCGCAGCTAAGGCCCAGGAACATCATCGGCACAATAAGATTCAAATTATTGTAGCAACACTCCACTGCCCAAGTGGACAGCGCTCCACTACCCCAAGTGAACAGCACTCCACTACCCTAAGTGAACAGCACTCCACAGCCCAAGTGAACAGCACTCCACTACCCCAAGTGAACAACACTCCACTCGGGAAATAAACAATTGTTCACTCGGAAAGCCACACGTTGCCGCCCCAGGACGCGGACAGTGGACAACTACAGAAGTCATCTGTACACACGCCGTAACCAGCTCTATCCATGACTCTACGCCTTCATCCAACGACAGGAACAAGTGTTTCCGCACGCTCGTGAACGGGCATCTTGCAAAATCCGCTGTTCCATAAAAAAAGAGCGAGGCTGTAACGTAACCTTCCGTTACGCCACAGCCTCTATCATATTTATTGCATCAAGCAAAAGAGTGACAATAATCGTCAGCCCCTGCGTGCCGCGGCAATATAAGCCAACGACTTGCGGCACATATCCGTCACATACGCCCAATCGCCGGCTTCCACCTTATCCTTCGGGAAGAGCTTCGAACCCATGCCCACGCAGTAGACACCGGACTTGATCCAGGCAGTGAGATTCTCCTCCGTAGGAGCCACGCCACCCGTCACCATAAGTTTTGTCCACGGACAGGGAGCCATCATGCCTTTCACAAAGGCCGGACCGTAAACGTCGCCGGGGAAGAGCTTGCAGAGGTCGCACCCCAGTTCCTGCGCCCGTCCGACCTCGGACACCGTGCCGCAACCGGGGCAATAAGGAACCAAGCGGCGGTTGCAAACCGGCACAATGTCCGGATTGAACAACGGCCCCACCACAAAGCAGGCTCCCAACTGTATGTAAAGGGCCGCGGTCGGGGCATCCACAACGGAACCGATTCCCAACGCCAGTTCCGGACATTCCTGTGCAGCAAACTTCACACATTCGGCAAACACTTCCTGTGCGAAATCCCCGCGGTTCGTAAACTCGAACGCCCGCACGCCACCGTCGTAACAGGCCTTTATCACCCGCTTGGCCGTTTCGGCATCCTTGTGGTAAAACACAGGCACCATGCCCGTCTCACCGATCTTCTGCAATACTGCAACCTTATCGAATCTTGCCATATCGTATTTGTTTTTAATTGTAACCCGAAGAAGAACTTATCTCTGTACGCGCCCGTTTGCCGCCCCTCCGGCCAGTGCGGCCACCTCGTCGGCCGACACCATATTGAAGTCTCCCGGAATGGTATGTTTCAGGGCCGACGCAGCCACGGCGAACTCCAGCGCCTCGCCCTGTGTCTTCATCGTGAGCAGCCCGTGGATGATGCCGCCCGAGAAGGAATCACCGCCTCCCACACGATCTATGATGGGATTGATGTCGTAACGCTTGGACACATAGAACTCCTCTCCGTTGTATATCATGGCTTTCCAGCCGTTGTGCGTAGCAGAGAAAGACTCGCGCAAGGTGGATATGACATACTTGAAGCCAAACGTTTCCATCATTCCCTTGAATATGCCTTTATATCCCTCGGCGTCCGTGTTTCCGCCCTCGACATTGGCATCTGGCTTGAATCCAAGACAAAGTTCGGCATCCTCTTCATTGCCGATACACACATCTACGAATTGCATGAGCGGACGCATCACCCGCTGTGCCTGTTCGGGAGTCCACAGTTTCTTGCGGAAGTTCAAGTCGCAGGACACCGTGACTCCATGCTTTTTGGCCGCCACGCAGGCCAGTCTCAGACACTCCGCACTCTGCTCTGACAAAGCTGGAGTAATACCGCTCCAGTGAAACCAGTCGGCTCCTTCCATGATGGCATCGAAATCAAAATCACCGGGTTCCGCTTCCGCTATGGAAGAACCGGCACGGTCGTATATGACTTTCGAAGGCCGCATGGACGCTCCCGTCTCCAGATAATAGATGCCCACCCGGTTTCCTCCACGGGCCACATAATCCGTATGCACCCCATAACGCCGCAAAGCGTTCACCGCCGCCTGACCTATCTCATGCGCCGGCAACTTGGATACAAAATATGCTTCGTGCCCGTAATTGGCCACACTGACGGCCACATTGGCCTCTCCTCCTCCATAATTGATATCGAATGTATCGGTCTGTACAAACCGCGTTTGTCCGGGCGTAGACAAACGGAGCATAATCTCGCCCATCGTGACAATCTTGCCCATAGCTAAGAATTAAGATTTATAAGTTATTTATCGGTTTATTTAATGTGTTGTCTGCCGTGTGCGTTCTCAACGCATACAAAAGCACAACAAATTTAGGCATTTTTTTAATATATTCCCCTCTCCCCTGCAAAAAACTTCATTTTTCATAGGATTTTAGGCAAAAGATAAAGGGTAAGTGCGACAAAATTATTATCTTCGTATCTACATAGACATAAGCAAACACGACCATGGTAGAAGTGAACCCATCTGAAAAGATACGCATAAAAGACATTGCAGAACAGGCCGGAGTCTCGGTCGGGACTGTCGACCGGGTGTTGCACGGCCGCCCCAATGTATCCAAAAAAGCCCGAATCAAGGTAGAGGGCGTCTTGAAACAAATCGATTACCAGCCCAATATGTATGCCAGTGCATTGGCTTCCAACAAGAAATATTGTTTTCACTGCATATTGCCGGAACACGACCAGGATGCTTATTGGTCGCAAGTGGAAGACGGGCTGAAAGACGCTATCACCAAATATAATGATTTTCACCTGACATTGTATATCACCTATTATAACCAGTTCCGCTCCGAATCTTTCGCAAAAGCATCGCAGAAGGTCCTGCAGGAAAAACCGGACGGCATCATCATCGTCCCACAGGACCACAATGTGACCGAGACATTCTGTGCCAAGCTGATCAAACAGGATATACCATTCATTTTCTTAGACTCCAATATCCCGGAGATAAAAGCCCTGACCTTTTACGGACAGGACCCGTTGAAAAGCGGACGTTTTGCGGCCCGGATCCTAATGCTGGCATCGCAGTACTGCAAGGATATCGTGCTGATAAAGTTTATGAAAAACAACCGCATCGCTTCCAAGCAACAGGAATTCCGCGAAATAGGATTCCGCCACTACATACAGGAACATCTTCCTGACTGCCAGATTAAGGAACTCATCATACAGTTGGACGGCAATCGCAGCTATAACGAACAACTGGAACGGTTCTTCATTGATAATCCACACATCAGAAACGGTATCACGTTCAGTTCGCTGGCATACATTCCGGCAGAATACCTGCTACGCAAAAACCGGCGCGATTTCTCACTGGTGGGATATGACATGATAGAGCGGAACGTGGAATGTCTGCAAAAAGGCTCCATATCTTTCCTGATTGCCCAGCATCCGTGGAGGCAAGGCTATGACTGCGTGAAAACCATGTTTAACCACGTTGTGCTGAAACAGGAGACTCCCCGGGACCACTATATGCCGATTGAACTGCTTTCGGCTGAAAATTATATCTATTATAGTAAATAAGAGATTCTGTATGCACCGACAGGAACGTGATAACACTAAGGGCAAATGGGCTTTAAGTCCGCTATTGGTCTTTCTGCTTCTGTATCTGGCCACCAGTCTTGCCGCCGGTGATTTCTACCGCGTCCCTATCACGGTGGCTTTTCTTGTCACCTGCATGTATGCCGTTCTTTCCACTCCCCGCCTGTCTCTGGACGAAAGACTGAAGATATTCTCTCGGGGAGCAGGTCATCCCAGCCTGATATTCATGCTGTGGATATTCCTCCTTGCCGGTGCCTTTGCCGCATCCGCCAAACAAATGGGAGCGATAGATGCGACTGTCAACCTGTCGCTATGGCTTCTGCCCGACAATCTTCTGATGGCCGGCCTGTTTCTGTCCGCTTGTTTCATTTCTCTTTCCATAGGCACATCTGTCGGGACCATCGTGGCATTGACACCCATTGCTGCCGGCATCGCTTCAAGGACCGGATGCTGTCTGCCAGTCATGGTGGCCATTGTAGTGGGAGGCGCTTATTTCGGCGACAACCTTTCTTTTATTTCGGACACGACCATCATTGCCACTCGCAGTCAGGATTGCGAATTGAAAGACAAGTTCAAGGTCAATATCCTCATCGTATTGCCGGCCGCCCTCATCACGCTGATACTGTATGTCACCATGGGAGCCGACCTGCAATCTCCCCGCGAACTGCCGCCCGTGGACTGGGTGAAAGTCACGCCTTATCTGATTGTACTATTAGCTGCGGCAAGGGGCATCAACGTATTGCTCGTACTGACAACCGGCATTCTGATGACAGGCGTCATCGGAATGGCGGACGACTCCTATTCCCTCTACGGATGGTTCCAGTCCATGGGACAAGGCATAACAGGCATGGGAGAACTCATCATCATAACATTGCTGGCGGGAGGCCTCATGGAACTTATCAAGCACAATGGAGGTATCGAATATATCATCAGCCGTCTCACGCGGAAAGTAACTTCCAAGCGGGGAGCCGAACTGAGCATCGCCGCACTGGTTTGCCTCACAGACCTGTGTACGGCCAACAATACGGTGGCAATCATCACCGTAGGCCCCATTGCAAAAGAAATCTCCGAACGGTACGGAGTCGACAGACGAAAGAGTGCCAGTATACTGGATACGTTCTCGTGCATGACACAAGGGCTGATTCCGTACGGGGCCCAAATGCTGATGGCTGCCGGTCTGGCCTCCATCAACCCCGTCAACATCATTCCTTACTTGTACTATCCCATGATTATGGGTCTATGCGCCCTGTTGAGCATCCTGTTGCGTTACCCCGCACGATATTCATAGAAATCTCACCATAACTAAAAATATTATGATACAGAAGAATTTATTCATAGCCTGGATGGTCGGAGGCGCCATTTGCCTGTGTTGCGCATGCGGACAAGACAACAGCCGAAATCTGGATACACGCAAAGTACAATGGAAAAACAGCAAACAGCTGGCGACAGATAAAAAGAGCCCTACGTGCGAGATTGACATCATGATTGAAGAGGCCGTATCTCCCGAGGACGTGGCCCGAAAAGTAAACAGCCAGATTGTTTCGCAAGTATTCGGATATGACAGTCTGGATGTGAAAGTCGCCGTCGACTCGTTCGCCAACGAACAAAACAGACTGTATAGTCAGGAATGTGCCGGTAGCTATGCGGCCCATCCCGACACGGACAAAGAGTGGTATCAATACCGCCATTATGTACGTGCGGAAGAAAAAAGCATTTATCCGAACATCATAACATACGAGATACTCATCGAAAACAAGAAAGGGACAAACCGTAAATCTTCTCTCCGGACTTTCCTGAATTTTGATGCCCGCAATGGCGAAAGAATCAATGTCGCCGATATGTTCAAACCCGGTTATGAGCACGTTGTCGAACCATTGCTGATGCGCGAATTGCAGAAAAAGTTCAATTGTGTGTCACTGGCCCAGTTGAATGCCAAAGGCATACTCTGCAACAGTCGGCTGTATGTTCCGGACAACTTCCGCCCCGGCAAGAACGAAATAAAATTCCTGTTCAACGAATCTGAAATCGCTCCTCACAAGACTGGTGAAATAACTCTGTCCATCCCCCGCTCATTGCTTGAGCAAGTTATAAAATTCAAATAAGATATGGATATTCTTCTTAAATATTTTCCCAACCTGACCGAACGGCAGAAAGAGCAATTCGCGGCATTGGATGCGCTCTACCACGAATGGAACGCCAAAATTAACGTTATCTCCCGCAAAGATATCGATAACCTGTATGAACATCATGTGCTACATTCGCTGGGCATAGCCCAAGTGGTGCGTTTCAAGGCCGGCACACAGATTATGGATCTGGGGACGGGAGGAGGATTTCCCGGCATTCCGCTTTCCATTCTTTTCCCCGACACCCGATTCCATCTGGTAGACAGTATCGGCAAAAAGATTAAGGTCTGCACGGAAATCGCTTCCGCACTTGAATTGGCGAACGTCACGACAAGACATTGCAGGGCCGAAGAAGAGAAGGGCAAGTTCGACTTCGTGGTGAGCCGGGCTGTAATGCCTCTGACCGACTTGCTGAAAATTGTGCGTAAGAACATAGCCAAAGAACAAAAAAATGCTTTGCCCAACGGCCTTATCTGTCTGAAAGGCGGTGAATTGGAGAAAGAAATCGTTCCCGTAAAAAATCGTTCTTTGATTACCAATCTGAACGATTATTACGAAGAGGAATTTTTCGAAACTAAAAAGGTTATATACGTGTCCATCTGAATAAATTAAAAGGAGAATAAACTCATGCTTACCATCAAGACGCTTGTAATGAATATGATTTGCGAGAACTGCCACATTGTAAATGATGAGAGCCACGAAGCGGTCATCATCGACTGCGGCGCATATTCTCCCCGGGACAAACAGTTGATGGCCGCTTATATCGAAAAGGCTCAACTGCGGGTAAAACATCATTTGTGTACTCACACACACTTCGACCACACATTCGGCTGCGGCTTCGTTGCACAGGAATATGGAGCCGCACCGGAGTTTCACTCCGCAGACACTCCTTTGTATCACACGATGAAAGAACAGACTATGAACTTCCTGGGCATACCGTGTGAAGATAACATGCCCGGTGCCGGCCGCCTGCTGGAAGACGGAGACGAAATAAGTTTCGGAACACACAGGCTGAAAGTCATACACACTCCTGGGCATACCCCCGGTGGAATTTGTTTCTATTGTGAAGAAGAAAAAATTCTGTTTTCCGGAGATTCATTATTCCACAGAAGCATCGGCCGTACAGATTTGCCCGGAGGAAATCATACCGCACTTATCAAAAGCCTTACCGATAAAATTCTCACATTACCCTCTGATACGAAAGTCTATCCCGGACATGGAGAACCTACTACGATAGCTACAGAGCGAAACAGTAATCCATACCTAATATAGGGACATGCTATCAGGCATAAAACGCTCCCCGAATCAGAATATAGACAAAACTCAGGAACATCCCGGACATAACCAGATAAAGATCTGTCACCAGATAGCCGGTAGAGGTAAACTTAGAGGAAACAGGCATGCGGCTGGGCAACCAGCGCTTTTTCAGAAATACATATAAATAATAAACCGCCACTCCTATCAAAATCCCTGAAGCAGCTCCACACACTATGTCCCCCGGATAATGCACGCCCAGATAGATACGTGAATAGCTGCAAAGAAGAGCCCATAACAAGAGAGTCACGGACATGGACTTCCGACGAAAAAGCAAAGACAGAAACACGCAGACGGAGAATGTATTGGCGGCATGACTGGAGATAAAACCGTAACGCCCTCCCCGGTAGTTGTTCACCACATCCACTAAATACATCAGCTCCGGATCCTGAGTGGGACGAAAACGCCGAAAGTACGGTTTGCAGACAGTGGAAGCAAACTGGTCTGCCAAGGTAATAACCAGAGCTATCAGCAGCACAATCATCAGGACTTCACGCAGAGTATTATTCTTCAGCAATACATACAACAAAAGAACTGCTACCGGAATCCAAGTCCATGTTGACGTGGCTGCCAACATAACTCCGTCCCAGAAAAGAGAATCGCTACCGTTCAGTGCCAGCAAACACTGCCGGTCCCACTCTATCAGTGCCTGCCAGTCCATATCTTTATACCCGCTCTATATCTGAAGAAAGTACCCAACCGACTTTCCCGTCCACCAGTTTCACTTCCTTCCATTCTTCCATTGAATCATCCGTAATCTCTACCCTCGTTCCTTCATGCAGAATAAACAAATCTGTCCCGGACTGGGTCGGTGTGCTGCGCACCACCACAGACGGTTGCATGACAACAGCCACCGTACGTTCGGTCAAACGGGTTTTCTGGCGACGGGCAAACACATTACACAGAATCACCAGAGGCAAACATACAACAGCCGTATAAAAGAATATCTTTTTCCAAATGACACGATTCATCAAAAAATAGAATAATAACGCCCCGAGCATGCACACAAATAAAACAATCGCCGTATATGCCCACCCGTCAATACTCATCCAGTCTGTTATCTGGTTAAACCAAGTAATGAAAAACATTTCCGTATGAGGTATGATCTTATCCACCGTCTTATTACGGGCCATCGCCAGATTAAAGCGGATATTTGCATCTCCCGGATCAAGCAAAGCCGCACGTTCATAATTAAGGATGGCTTTGGCAATCTGATCGGTCTTGTAATAGCAGTTACCTATATTATAATATATATCCGCGCTCTCCCCCTGCTCCAGCAACCCGGTATATATAGCAATTGCCTTTTCATATTCCTCGTGTACAAAAGCACTATCTGCTTCCGATTTGGTCTGGGCAGACATTCCGACAGACATCATGCCCGCCATACAAAATAACAACAGAAGTTTTCTCATTTCTCAATCCTCCTATATTATTTTATGGTATTTTCCATTCTGTTAATCACATCGCTTGCCCTTGCATAAAGTCTGTCCATCGTCTCGCCGGCATCTCCCGGTGCGAAACGTGCAAATTCACAATCATCCAATGCAGCAAGAAAATCTGTAACCAAAGTCTCATCCACACCTTTGTCCTGTAATTTGCCCTGCACATTATCCTTGTTAAGTTCTGCAACCGGCAATGTCAGTTTGTCCCCGACATATCCCCACAAAGCCTTCATAATCTCATCGTAAAAAGCTTCCTGATTATTACCATGTAACAAAGATTTTGCATGTTTCAAACGTTTCACGGCAACCTTGTTTGCTTTCTTGCCGCGCACCCTGGCCACATTTGCATTCTCTATGGCCCGCTTGCGGAAAACGAACAAAGTCAACCCGAAAACAAACAGAGCCAACAGATAACTTCCCCAATAGTATACAGTAGAGAAAAAGAACATACCGCGAGGGCGGTATCTCACAGTTCCCATCTTAATGTATCGGATATCGGAGCCCAACAGTTTCAAATCCTCCTTGGTCATGTAATCTGTCTGGCTTGCCACACCCGATGCACCTTTTTCCACCTCTATAGTATAAGCAGAAGTCGAGACTGTCTTATAAGTGCCGCTTGTCGGCTCAAAATAACAGAAATCCACCGCTGGAATTTCATACTTACCAGCATGGCGTGGCACAGAAAGATATTCGAACGTTTTTTTACCGGCCACTCCATTTTTACTCACTTTGATATCATCCGTAACCTTAGGATCATATACTTCAAAATCCTTAGGGAAAGCGATTACCGGAGTCTTTATCAACTTCATATTCCCTTTACCGGATACAGTCAGTTTCATAGTCACCGCCTCGTTCGTCTTCAGTTTATCCGGAGACAAAGAACCGGTAACGGTAAAATCTCCCACAGCACCGGAGAAATTAGCCGGACGTTCCGGCAAAGCATCCACTTGTAAGGTAATGGCCGGAGCCATGATCGTCTTCTTTACCTCTATCATTGAACGTCCTCCCATAAAGAACGCATCAAACGGATCCATAGTTCTGTCCTGCTGGCGCACAACGGCCTCATACTTAATAGCCGGTATGGTGAGTTTTCCCGTACGCTGAGGGAAAAGTACGTATTGTCTCCACACAGCCGTCTGATAATTGGAACCGTTATAATGCTCCATTGTCAACGACTTTTCATTCGGCAGCGGAACCTCCTGCACATGGAATCCCTCCATATCATTCGGAGCCTCTACCAGACTGGCCAGATTTACCTTCGAATATACTTTATAGGTAAGAACAACCGCTTCCTGTTCATACACCCGTTTCTTATTGGCGGTTACTGTTATAAACAAATCCTTGCCGCTGATATTTTCTCCGGCCGACTGTGTTCGGGGAGCCTGGGCATTATTTTGCTGACGGTTACCCTGCCTGTTTGCATTTCTGTCGGGCGGTAACACTTTTATAGTAACGGCATTGGAAGAATATTTTGTCCCGCCAACGGTGAAAGCTGCAGGTTTTATGGTAAAAGAGCCTTCTTTCTTGGCACTGAGAATATATGTCATCGTCAGCGTTGTACTCCTGGTTGTATTCCCATTGATAATCTGAATACTACTGCTGCTCGAACGGCTCGGCCCCATCAGTACGTCGAAATCAGACATGTCCGGTGCATGAAAGTCAGTCGCGTCATGCGAATTTATAGTAATCCTAAAATGGAAGTCTTCTCCTACGACCACTGCATTCGGAGCCGAAGCAGTCACTTTCACATCTGCCCAAGCACAAACACATGCCATGAAACTAAATAATAAAAAAACACTCCTTTTTATCATATCCGTCAATATGCATTCTTTCATTTATATACTCTTCTATATCTCAACCACATTAAGACGAACCTGTTACCATTGTTTTTCCAGCCGACGCTTTTGCGCACTCTTCTGCTGTTTGTTCATGCGGTCCTGAACATCTTTCTCGTCCTGCATCGCGGCTTTCAGCAATTGTTCCGCATTCTCTTTCGACATATTATTCTGAGATTCATTCTCCGGAGTCGGCTTTTCGTCTTGTTTCTGTTCCTGTGATGCATCACTTTCCGACTGATTTTCCTTCTCTGAATCTTTCTTCTCTTCGTTGGTCTTATCCTGTCCCTCGTTCTGTTGATCCTGATTCTGCTGATCCTGTTGAGGATTATTTTTCAGCATGTGCTGACAAAGAGCCAGGTTATAACGGGTTCCATCGTCCTCCGGATTATTACGCAATGCTTCTTTATAAGCTTCGATGGCTTCTGCATATTTCTCGGAAGCCTGTAAGATAACTCCTACATTGTGAAAGGCTTTTGCCTTCCTTGAGGGCGTGTCTAATCCCTTGGCCGCCATTTCCATCTCTTTCAGTCCTTCCTCCAGTTTGTTCTCACGCATAAGGCTGGCTGCCAGGTTATAGCGTGCCAGAGCAAAAGCCGGTGACTGTTCGATTGCTTTCCTGTAATCTACTTCCGCTTTTGTATAAAGACTATCTTTATACAATCGATTCCCATGACGAACAAGCTGACGAGCCACACGTTGCGCCCATGCGGGCATAACCATCAGCAACAGGACGGCGATCAATCCATATTTATAATGTATAAATCTCATTCTCTCACTTATTAAAAAGTTTAAACCGTTTGAAAAACGGATTCTTACGTTCCCAGATACACACTTCAATCATCAACAGAAACAATGCGAGCAACGCCACAGCCTGAAACTGCTCATCATATTCGGAAAACACCGTCGTCTCTATATCTTGCTTGGCCAGTTTATCGACATACTTAGCCAACGCAGACTGAGCCGAAGAACTATTATCGACATAAATATAGACACCCTGTCCAGCCTGAGCCACTTCACGACACATCTGCTCGTTCAGTTTCGTAATAACTGTATTTCCTTCATTGTCCATCAGATATTTACCCACTCCGGGCATAGGAATGGGCGCACCGGAAGGAGAACCAATACCGAGCACATACACTTTGATTCCTTTTGCCGCAGCGGCCGCAGCGGCTTCCACAGCTCCCCCCTCATGATCCTCGCCATCTGTAATGATAAAAATAGCCTTGCTGGTATTTTTATTGAGAGTGAAACAGTTTCCAGCCAATTCTATGGCACGACGCAAATCCGTACCTTGCATGGCCACCATACCCGGCTGCATATTATCCAAAAATATTTTAGCGGAAACATAATCACTTGTTATCGGTAACTGAATAAATGCATCACCTGCAAAAACAATCAACCCCACCTTATCATCCTGCATTCCGTCCACCATATTGCTAAACAACATTTTCGCTTTGTCCAACCGGCTGGGCTTCACATCTTCCGCCATCATGGAATTGGATACATCCACCGCTATCACAGCTTCTATTCCCTGACGGGTACGGGTATCTACTTTCGTTCCGAACTGAGGGCGGGCCAACGTCAGTACAATCAAAGTGAAAGCCATTATTGTAAGCCATATCTTCAATTCCCGACGCCAATGGGAAGCATCCGGCATCAACTCTTTCAAAAGTTCCGGATCTCCGTAAATACGCAAACGTTTGTACCTCCTGTAGTTCGTAAAATAATGTATCGCCACTAACAGAGGAATCAGTGCCAAGGCGTATAAATAAAAAGGTTCTTCAAATCTAAACATACTTCAGCACATTATGGTATTCTTTTCAGTACAGATATTCTCAACAATAACTCAAGCAACAGACAGATTGCCGCGATAAGTGCAAACGGCTGATATGCTTCATAGCGTTTACTGTACTTCTTTACATTCATTTTCGTTTTCTCAAGCTTATCTATTTTCTGATAGACTTCTTTCAATTTTTCATTATCTGTCGCACGGTAAAATGCGCCTTCCGTCACATCCGCAATCTTAGCCAAAGTCTTGGTATCAATCTCTACCGGCAAATTCACATATTGCACACCTCCGGCCACAGGATAAGGATAAGGAGCCAGCCCATTCGTACCCACTCCGATTGTATATACGCGAATACCAAACGTTTTTGCAATATCTGCCGCTGTCAGAGGCGAAATATCACCGGAATTATTCGTTCCGTCGGTCAACAATATTATCACTTTGCTCTTTGCCTTACTCTCCTTCAGGCGGGAAACGGCATTGGCAATACCCATCCCCACTGCTGTACCGTCTGATATCAGCCCTCTCTGCGCGATATCGCATTTCACATCCCGAAATAAATTCAGCAACACAGCATGATCGGTTGTCATAGGACATTGGGTATAAGCTTCTCCTGCAAAAATCGTCAGACCGATGTTATCGCTCGGCCGACCTTTGATAAAATCAGAAGCAACCGACTTTGCAGCTTCCAGACGATTGGGCTTCAAATCCTCCGCCAACATACTCGTAGAAACATCCACCACCAACATGATATCAATACCTTCTATCTCGGTATCTTTCCAGTTATTGGATGTCTGCGGACGGGCCAACACCAGAACTATCATAATAAAGGAAACGACACGAAGAACAAAAGGAAGATGTATCAACCGGGCACGAAAACTTTTCGGCGTATACTGATACACCAATGCAGAGGACACGCGCATTGAAGGCTCGGACTCTTTGTGTCTGAACAGATACCACAAGAAGTATGGCACCAACAACAGCAATAACAACAAGTATTCTATATGTGCAAATGTCATATCAAACAAATCCCCCTTCTCTAATATAATTGTACCAATAACCACATCGTATATGCAAATAACCCGACAGCTCCCAACGAACCTATTATTAACATTATCTGCATAATCAGCAATGCTTTTCGACTTCTTTTCTGCTCCACAGTCACCTTCTGAGGCCGTGGACGTTCATCAATTTCCTCCTCAAGTTTAGTCTTGTCAATAAACTGTATGGCATTCAAAAGATTACGGTCATTCTCGTTAATCAATGCGTTATACTTGGCAAATTTCACCAAATCAGCCGTATGCAACAGTTCCTGCAATTCGTCCAACGCCTGCCTGTCTAGATTCTGCAACAACCGATCTATAATTTCCCCAGAAGTCATTTCCATGGCATTAAAACCATAACGACTTTCGATATATACCCTGAGCGTATCTGTCAATTCCGTATAATATGCTTTCGAATCTTCCTGAGCCCATTTTTTCTCCGCCTTGATACGATCGATTTCTTTCAGTGCTTTTTGATGCGGCGGCACAACCGGAGTCAGTTTGATAATCTTGATAATCGGTTTGTTATCCCGATATCGGATATAAAGATAAGTCGTCACCAATACCAACAGCAACAATACGAGGGAACAGAAGAACACCTCCTGCCAGTCATCCCATTCGTATGGCAATCCCATCGTTTCATACGGAGGAGCATAACGATCTATATGGATTGTATCAACCTCCGGTGACAATACTTTCAAAGCCAAACTCTTGGACTCATATTCCTTGCCATTGACCTCAACGATAAAAGGAGGTAGATAATAGAATGCCGAATCAAAGGACGTTATTGTATAACGACCTGATATCTGCATACGCTTGCCCTCATTCAAATACTGAGTATCGGGTACGGCAACATCAATCACCTCCACCCCCGGTATAAGTTCTTTCCTGGGGGAATAAGCCGGAAAACGGACGGACGAAGCCGCATCGCAACTTACATCCAACTGGATATGCGCTTGCTTCCCGATAAAAAACTCCAATGAATCGATCTTCACATCTACTGTTACCTGAGCTGCCACCCTCTCCACACATGGAAGAACAAACAGCAACACAAACAATATCCATCGGAAAGAAGACATATATACTACTCTCATATACTCTTATTTAATTAATTCCGTTGGGCAAACAAAGCCATCAAAGCCGACACATAATCCTGATCTGTACGAACTGATACATAATCAACCTTACTGTGTGTAAACAGTTTCACCAAAGCAGTCTGACGACTCGTCCACCAGGCACGATGCGCTTTACGCAACTTTCCACTGGAGGTATCAATGTAATGCTCCAACCCACTTTCTGCATCCACGACCTTCATAAGGCCAACGTCCGGCAACTCAGCCAGACGCCGGTCATATACCTGTATAGCCACAATATCATGCTTGCGGTTTGCAACAGTCAACGAGGTGGTGAAATCCGTATTGTCGATAAAATCACTCAAAAGAAAAGCTGTACACCTTCTCTTGATGACCTGCATAAGATATTCCACCGCCTGTTTTACCTCTGTCCGCTGACTGACTGGACGAAAATCCAGCAATTCCCGTATTATATACAAGATATGCTTCCGTCCTTTCTTGGGAGGAATAAACTTTTCAATCCGGTCGGAAAAGAAGATCACACCTATCTTATCATTATTCTGTATCGCAGAAAACGCCAATGTAGCCGCTATCTCGGCCACCATCTCACGCTTCATCTGCTTTACCGTCCCATAGTTTAAACTCCCGGACACATCCACCAAAAGCATTACCGTCAGTTCCCGTTCTTCTTCAAACACTTTGACATACGGTTTGTTAAAACGGGCCGTAACGTTCCAGTCTATA
Organism: uncultured Paraprevotella sp.; assembly: GCA_947177395.1. GTDB lineage: Bacteria > Bacteroidota > Bacteroidia > Bacteroidales > Bacteroidaceae > Paraprevotella. The sequence goes on along the minus strand of CAMWUI010000017.1, from coordinate 27,164 downwards.
TCACGTATGTCATCGCCATACTGATATTCACGTACTTCTGAAAAAGCCATACCGCGCCCTTTGAATGCGGAATGGTATTCTCCGGCAAAGATATTGTTAGACAAACCGCGTGTCTTTATCTCGATTTGCCGGACTCGTTTCAGAATTTCGCTGGTCTCCATAACTGAAATCAAGGAACTTCTACTTTATTCAATATCTTACTTACTATTTCATCGCTGGACACATTGGACGCTTCCGCCTCATATGTCAAACCGATACGATGACGCAACACATCGTGAGCAACAGCACGCACATCTTCCGGTATCACATAACCGCGACGTTTAATGAAAGCATACGCACGGGCTGCCAAAGCCAAATTAATGGAAGCACGCGGTGAACCGCCGAACTCTATATAATTCTTGATATCATCCAATCCGTATTTTTCCGGGAAACGAGTAGCAAATACAATATCGACAATATATTGCTCTATCTTTTCATCGACATATACCTGACGGACAATATCACGTGCTTCCAGAATATCCCGCGTAGACAAGAGCGGTCTAACTTCGGTTTTGTCTCCTTTTATATTCTGGCGGATAATACGTTTTTCTTCCTCCGGCTTCGGATAATCGATAATGACCTTCAACATGAAACGGTCGACCTGTGCTTCCGGCAGAGGATATGTACCTTCCTGCTCAATCGGATTCTGAGTGGCCATTACCAGAAACGGACGGGGCAAAACGAATGTTTCCTTACCAATAGTGACCTGACGCTCCTGCATGGCTTCCAGCAAAGCACTCTGCACCTTAGCCGGTGCACGGTTTATCTCATCCGCCAATACGAAATTAGCAAACACAGGCCCTTTCTTTACCTGAAAATTTTCTTCTTTCGGACTATACACCATCGTACCTATCACATCGGCCGGCAACAAGTCCGGAGTAAACTGGATACGACTGAAATCAGCCTCTATCAGTTCCGACAATGTTTTTATCGCCAATGTCTTCGCCAATCCCGGCACACCCTCCAGCAATACATGCCCGTCACTCAAAAGTCCTATCAATAAAGACTCCACCAGATGTTTCTGACCGACAATAACCTGATCCATACCGGTCATCAGATTCGTCACAAAGGCACTTTGGCGCTCAATACGCTCATTCAATTCACGAATATCTATCGATTCAGCCATATAATTTATATTTATTTCTATACAATGCTTCTATTTTTCTTCAAAAATACAGTATTTGACAGGTATGACCAATATAAATGTATTAAAAAAAGTTTCCCAAATATATAATTTAAGAAACTTTTCACTGTAACTACCGTCTACGCATTTCCAATTCAGGAAGTTTAAGAATTTTTCCTGCCTCCACTCTATTCGGATCTTTTATACCATTATGTACTATAATATAAGATGCATAGCCTTTGGAGCCATATTCTTCCAAGGCAATGCTGCGCAATGTCTGTCCCGGCTGGATTACCGTCGTCCTGCGTGTTCCAGTTATCACATATTTGGCGCCCGGCACCTGGTCATAGCCTGACAAAGTGGATGCAGGCTCCTTCTCCTTTGCCACCTCGTTCCGTTTAGCAGTTTCTTTCGCGTTCCCGCCGACTGCCGTCTCCTTTGCAACGCCTTGCCGCATTGTATCCCTGCGTACACCCGCCACCCGATCTGCGGGTTCTTCTTTCGAGACTTCACTTATCACTCCTGTTGTCGTATCGCGTTTTACAACGGGCGCAACAGCCTGTACAGATGGAGCCTTGCCTTTAACCGTTGTTTCTGGCTTCGGCCTGGCAAGTCGTTCATACGTACATGTGGGACACAACAGACCGTAATACCCTGCGTAATAACTTCCCAGCATCAATATCAACACCAGAAACAAAAGACCGACCATTCCCCAAGGCGTTATACGCATACCTTTTTTCTCTGAAAGTTCCCTTTCCTGCTGGACGATATGCTGATTTTCTATCGTCTGATGTTCCACACGCTGGGAGGCCACATTCAAATCCTCTACTTTCTGATGCTCCACACGCTGATAGTCAGTCTGCAAGTGTTCCACGGACATAGAGGTATCTTGAGGAGGAACTGTCGTCGCTTCGTCCGGAGTATCTTCCGCTTCCTGCAAAGGAGATTCCGGTGCAACATCTTCACTGGAATTTTCCTCCACCGAATTTTCTGTATCTACACCGGACACTTCCGCCTCCTGCAATAATTCAGAAACCGGAGCATCATCCTCTTCCTGGCAAACCGGATTCTCTTCCACTACCGGCTCCGGCTGTTCCAAATCTACATCGACCAAGATTTCTTCCGACGGTGCATTTTCACAGACAACCTCCGGATGTTCCTGCTCTTCCTTCAGACTTTCCGACACGCCGTTCCGCTCGGACATGCTCTCGTTCACAACACCGTCGTTACAATCTTCCGCTTCTTCCTCTTGCACTTCCACAGCATCCATCCGTTCCATATCCTCCAACGGAGTTGAATCGTTAATAACCACTGTCTCAAAATGAATAAATGGTTTATTCACCTCATCCTTCAACACCGCATCCGGTACAAACGTAACCTTGGCATGACCGTCTATGCGGATACGCTCACCCGTATTCACATTCACGCTTTCACGACTGCTGACCTGAATGACTTTAAACGTACCCAATCCTTTTATCTTAACAAGTTTGTCAACTTCAAGATACTGGGATACCATATCGAACACAGTACGTACAAACTGTTCTGCGTCTTTCTTTGTCAATCCGCGCCGCCTTACAAGCCCGTCGGCCAAATCCTGCAATAGAACTTTTCTATCCATCGGAATACCTTGTTACTGCATTTTTTCTTTCAACAACGGACTCGGCCGAAAATTGACTACCAACTTAGGCGGCACCAACATACGCTGCTGTGTAGTAGGATTCACAACAACACGTTCCAGCTTTTTCTTCACTTCAAACATGCCGAACCCCTGAATGGATATCACGTTTTCATCCACCAATTGCTCCGTCATCTCCGCAACCAAAGCAGACAATACAGAAGCGGTCTCTTTTCCCGTGTAACCAAGACGCCGCGACAATTCCAATATAAAATCCTTATTATTCAAACCGCCAATATTAAATCAGTTACATATATGTCCATATAAATCAAAATCATCGGTTTCATCGATCTTAACCGGATAGAATTCTCCGAGAGTCAACTCAGCGTCCGCCACAGGTATCAAGACCTCCGGATCCACTTCCGGTGAATCAAATTCCGTTCTTCCCACATAATAATCGCCTTCCACCCGGTCAATAATCACGTTGAAGACCTTTCCCACCTTCTCTGCCGTTATTTCAGCCGAAATACGCTGCTGCACAGCCATCAGTTTATCCAGACGCGCCTGTTTCACATCCTGAGGCACATCATCTTTATAAGTCTCCGCCGAATGGGTTCCTTCCTCTTCCGAATAAGCAAAAGCCCCCATCCGCTCGAAACGCACCTCTTTGATAAAAGTGAGCAATTCTTTGAAATCCTCTTCCGTTTCTCCCGGATAACCGACCATCAGGGTCGTACGCAGATGAATACCGGGCACTTCATCCCGCAAGCGCCTGATCAGCGCATAAGTTTCCTGTTTGGTGACATGGCGACGCATCCGGCTTAACACGGAATCGCTTATATGCTGCAGAGCTATATCTAAATACTTACAGACATTTTTGCGTTCACGCATTACTCTCAACAGTTCATTCGGAAAATGAGCCGGATATGCATAATGCAACCGAATCCATTCCACCCCCGGCACGTCGGAAATACGTTCTATCAAATCCGGCAGGCATTGTTTGCCATACAAGTCAATACCATAATAGGTCAACTCCTGAGCTATAATCTGGAATTCACGGACTCCTTTCGCCACCAGCAACTTCACTTCTTCGACAATCTCCTCCATCGGCCGGGACACATGCCTGCCCGTTATAACAGGTATGGCGCAATAAGAACAACTCCGGTCGCATCCTTCCGATATTTTCAGGTACGCATAATGGGAAGGAGTCGTCAGCGTACGCTCTATCTGTTTCTCCATGCGGCCAATATGCCCAAGTTCTTCCAACAGATTCATCCAGTCGAACTTCCCGTAAAACTTATCTACCTGCGGGATTTCTTCCTGCAATTCCTTCAAATAACGCTCCGAAAGACACCCCATCACATACAAACGTTTGATCCGCCCTTCCTCTTTCGCCTGACACAATTCCAGAATCATGTTGACACTTTCCTCTTTGGCATCCCCGATGAATCCACAGGTATTAACCACCGCTATTTCTCCACCTATTGTTTCCGGATCATGACGAACCTCATATCCCTCCGCTTCCAAGCGGTACAACAGGCGCTCTGAATCAAAGAGATTCTTCGAACAGCCCAATGTGATGATATCTATCCTTTTTTTCTTCAATCCCATACCACTATTTACTTCATACTGTTTCCAAACAGGGAATCCACAAATTCCTTACGGTTGAACGGCTGCAAATCTTCCGCGCCTTCCCCCAGCCCGATATAACGAACCGGTATTTTAAACTGATCTGAAATACCGATGACTACTCCGCCTTTAGCCGTTCCGTCCAGTTTAGTTATGGACATGGAGGTGACTTCCGTAGCCAACGTAAATTGTTTGGCTTGCTCAAAAGCATTCTGCCCCGTACTGCCGTCCAACACCAGCATGACATCATGAGGCGCATCCGGCACAACTTTCTGCATCACCCTCTTTATCTTGGTCAACTCGTCCATGAGACCTTTCTTGTTGTGCAAACGTCCTGCCGTATCTATCAGTACAACATCTGCATCATTGGCCACAGCCGAACTAAGCGTATCAAATGCAACAGAAGCCGGATCGCTGCCCATCTGCTGTTTCACGACAGGCACCCCTATGCGTTCACTCCAGATCACCAGCTGTTCCACGGCTGCCGCCCTGAATGTATCCGCCGCGCCTAGGTAAACCCGCTTTCCGGCTTTTTTAAACTGATAAGCCAGCTTCCCGATGGTCGTAGTCTTTCCAACCCCATTAACACCCACGACCATAATCACATACGGCTTTTTATTCACCGGAAGGACAAACCCTTCCGTGTCATCCGAATTATTCTCCGTAAGCAAAGATACTATCTCGTCGCGCAACAACCCGTTCAGTTCCGAAGTTGTCACATACTTGTCGCGTGCCACACGTTTCTCTATACGCTCTATAATTTTCAATGTCGTATCCACCCCCACATCGGACGTAACCAACACTTCCTCCAGGTTATCCAGCACCTCGTCATCAACCTTTGATTTGCCGGCTACGGCCCGTGTCAGTTTACCGAAAAAACTCTCCTTTGTCTTCTCCAAGCCCTTATTCAGGTCTTCCTTCTTCTCTTTTGAAAAAAAGCTGAATATACCCATAATATCAATAATATATAAATCATACAAATATAGCACAAGATTTTCATTTCTCCGTTGAAAACGGAGAAAAAGTTGATATAACAGCCGTTTTGGATGAGTGAATATCGGGTCTATAGGAAAACAACAGAGAGAATTATCGGAAGTGAACTCATGTAAAAGACATGTAACTATGAAAACAGTCGGGACAATCATACATCTGCGTACATAAGGAATCCCGGACTGTTATTGCCGCAGCATGTGAATAACTGATGCGGCAACCGTATGACAACTGATGCGACAGTCGTATGATGGCTATTGCGACGGTCGTATGATGACTGTTGCGACGATCGTATGATGACTGTTGCGACGGTCGTATGATGACTGTTGCGACGGTCGTATGATGACTGTTGCGACGGTCGTATGATGACTGTTGACACAGTCTTATCATAACTATCGGTAAAGCTTCCGCTGTGCAAACACGATTGCTTTGGATAACACCCCGGACACCGGCACCGCCCGGCACAATGGAACACGCCCGCAACAACGCAAAAAGTCCCTTTTCTCGTATCTGAGAAAAGGGACCAACCACTATATAAGAATTAATAATTAGTTCTTGAAGAAGTCCTTCACAGCCTCGTTCGGTACCATCTGCTCGTCAAAAACATAAGCACCGGTCTTCGGGCTCTTTACCATCTTAATAACTTTTGTATAGGAACGTCCATCTGTTTTACCAGTCTGGAGGGTTGCCACGGTTTTTTTTGCCATAGTTCTACTTTATTTAATTTCCTTATGTACAGTCATTCTTTTCAAAATCGGATTGTACTTCTTGATTTCCAATCTCTCAGGAGTGTTTTTTCTGTTCTTCGTGGTAACATAGCGAGATGTTCCGGGAAGACCGCTCTCTTTCATTTCCGTGCATTCCAAAATCACCTGCACACGGTTGCCTTTAGCCTTTTTTGCCATAATCCTATAATCTCCTTAGTTTAAGCAATTACTTTAATGCTTTTCCAATCACAATAACCTTTAGCGACAGCACTGGTCAATGCTGCGTCAAGACCTACCTTGTTAATATAACGCAAACCGGCAGCGCTAATATTCAGGCTAATCCAGCAATCCTGCTCTACATAGTAGAACTTCTTAGTAAACAAGTTCACATCAAAGGTTCTTTTCGTACGACGCTTTGAATGGGATACGTTGTTGCCATTCATGGCTTTTTTTCCGGTAATCTGACAAATTTTCGACATTTCTATCTTCCTTTTTTGTTATTCCTATTAGCTTCTTTCAAACAGGGTGCAAAATTAATACTTAAAAAGCATATAAACAAGCCTTTCGCAAAAAAAATCACTCTTCTTCGGCCGGATAACGTTTTTTAAGCAGGTCAAGCATCATCTGCAAAGCCACAAATGTAGCCCGGGAGAGATTGACATCACGGCCTTCATCTCCCTCTAACTTACGGGTTATGATTTCTTCCGCATCCCCGACTGCAACCCAGATGGTGCCAACGGATGCTTCATCTCCTCCCCCCGGACCGGCATATCCCGTCACTGCAATGGCATACGTCGTATCAAGAACTTTTCTCGCTCCATTAACCATTGCGCGAACGACTTCCTCGCTCACTGCCCCTTTTTCTTCTATCAGTTCGGCATCTACGCCCAGCAGCTTACTCTTCACTTCATTCGTATAGCACACCACGCCGCCTTTAAAATAAGTCGAACTCCCCGGAACAGAAGTAATGGCCGATGAAATCTGGCCTGACGTGCAACTTTCAGCCGTAGAAAGAGTCTCTCCCGCTTTCCACAATTTCACACAGATCTCTCTGCTTATAATTCTAGTTTCTACACTCATATCATTATGACGTTTTTATTATACTGTAACCCGTGAATAAGCCGGCAAATCTATCGGACAGAAATCCTTGTCCAGATATTTAAAATAACCGGTGATGGCTATCATCGCGGCATTATCTGTCGTGTAACTGAATTTGGGAATAAATATGTCCCATTTATATTTACGGGCATGCTCCGCAAAGGCATTCCGCAACCCGTTGTTGGCAGAGACTCCACCGGCAACAGCAACTTGCCGGATATGTGTGTCCTTAGCGGCCAGCCGTAGTTTCTTCATTAGAATATCTACAATCGTATGCTCCAGCGATGCGGCCAGATCTTCTTTATTCTGTTCGATGAAATCCGGATTTTCCTGCAAACGGTCGCGCAGGAAATAAAGGAAAGAAGTCTTCAGGCCGCTGAAACTGTAATCGTATCCGGCTATCTGAGGACGGGCAAAGGAAAATGCCTGCGGATTACCGGCACGCGCCAGCCGGTCGATAACTGGACCACCGGGATATCCCAGCCCCATTACCTTGGAACATTTGTCAATAGCCTCGCCTGCAGCATCGTCTATCGTCTGCCCGAGCACTTCCATCTCGTTATATGCTTTTACTTTTATTATCTGGGAATTGCCGCCGCTCACTAACAGACAGAGGAATGGGAAATCCGGAATATGATTCTCCCCGTCTTTTTCCCTGATGAAATGAGCCAGCACATGCCCTTGCAGATGATTGACATCAATCAAGGGAATTCCCAAAGAACGTGCCAATCCCTTGGCAAAAGATACGCCGACCAACAACGAGCCCATCAATCCGGGACCACGCGTAAAGGCCACGGCCGAGAGTTCTTCCTTTGTTATCCCTGCCTTTTTCAGTGCCTGGTCCACGACCGGCACTACATTCTGCTGATGGGCACGAGACGCTAATTCCGGTACGACCCCTCCATATGCTTCATGGACGGCCTGGCTCGCCGTCACGTTACTAAGCAACACGCCGTTTTTCAAAACAGCGGCCGAAGTATCGTCACAACTGGATTCTATACCTAATATAATAACATCTTTTTCCATATTCCTCCGCAAAGATAACGGATTAAATCGTAATTACCGCTAATAAGTCAATATTTCCAACCCGGCATCTGTCATCAGGAAAGTATGTTCCCATTGGGCGCTGGGCAACTCGTCTTCCGTCACGACCGTCCAATCGTCATCTTCATCCACGAACACCCTCCAGTCCCCCATGTTTATCATGGGTTCGATGGTGAATACCATCCCCGGAACAAGCAGCATACCGGTCCCCTTGCGCCCGTAATGCTCCACGTCCGGTTCTTCATGAAATTCCAGTCCGACACCATGACCGCACAAATCACGCACGACCGTGAAACCGTTTTTATGAGCATGGTTGGCTATAGCATTCCCTATGTCGCCGACAAAACAATACGGACGAGCCGCATTCATGCCGACCTCCAAACATTCACGGGCCACATCGACAAGTTTCTGTTTCTCTGGTGTCGTCCGACCAATTACGAACATGCGGGACGCATCGCTGTAATACCCATCCAGGATTGTGGAGACATCAACATTAACAATATCCCCTTCTTCCAGTATTTCAAACTCATTAGGAATACCGTGGCAAACCACTTCATTGACCGATGTACAACAGCTTTTGGGAAAACCTTCATAGTTCAACGGAGCTGGAATGGCTCCATGCCCCACGGTGTAATCATACACCAGTCGGTCTATATCCAATGTACTCATACCCGCCTTTATCTCGCTGGCAACCAGGTCAAGCACTCCGGTATTAATAACCCCGCTACGGCGAATTCCTTCTATCTGTTCCGGTGTCTTTATCAGTTTACGGGAAGGCACCAGACATCCTTTATTCTGATAATAAAGAATCTTCTTATCCATCTCCGTAAACTCCGCTCCTGCAGGAACAATCCAGTTGGGTTTTATCTTCCTAACCATCTTTATCTATCGTTAATCCACAACAAAGTTACGACAAAAAGCCATCTATCCCCCAAGTGTAGAAGAAAAAAATACGATCAGGCAACAGCTTTAACAACTCTTATGGGTCATTATCTCCAAAACTTTCTTGTCTGTTTCATTCATCGCCTCCGCACCGATACTTGTCAGATTACGGATACTGCGGTCTACGTCATCGTCAATAATGCCCTCCACACTGGTAACGCACTTCTGCTGCATCGCCAGCATAGCCGACAAGACAGCCGTAGATACTCCGCTTGTCAATTTCAATGCGCAACTGGGCTTTGCACCGTCACAGATCATGCCGGTCAGATTGGCTATCATATTTTTGACCGCATAGGAAATCTGCTCATAACCGCCTCCCATCAGATACGTAATACCGCAACTGGAACCTGTGGACGCCACAACACAACCGCACAAGGCTGAAAGCACACCCAGACTCTGCTTAATATAAATAGCCGTCAGATGACTTAATATCAATCCCCGCACCAGTTCCTCTTCCGTATTATGATTCTCCTCAGCAAACACCACTACCGGCAGGGTCGCACAAATGCCTTGGTTGCCGCTTCCGGAATTACTCATGACCGGAATCATAGCTCCTGCCATACGGGCGTCACAGGCACAGGAGGTGCTGGAAAGAATATGGGAAAAGATGGTATGCCCCAGAATGCCCCGTCCAAGCGGACGACTCAACGTCTTTCCCAATTCATGTCCGTAACTGCCTTCCAATGCTTTTTGAGCCGCCGCTTTATTCAAATCTCTTGCTTCTAATATAAAAGAGATTTCTTCCAACGGGGATTCCATGGCAAACTCATAGACCTTACGCAAGGTCAGACTGCAATCCGGACATTCGCTGTCCTCTTTCCGAGTATGTTCGTCTTGCCATACAACCTCTCCGTTTCGGATAACACGGACAAAACGGGTATGTTCACCGGCTATCACCGCCACAGCCTCGTCACCCGAAGCTGACTCTGCGCACACCTCAACATAAAGTTTCTCTTCAATTCCTTCTTTCAAAGCAATTCGGATACGACGCTCGTCTATAAACGCCCGTCCACGTTCCACATCCGCCGGTGTGCAGTCTTTCAACACTTCCAACTGATATTCAGACTTACCGACCAAAGCTCCCAAAGCCACGGCGATGGGCAGGCCCACCATTCCTGTACCGGGGATTCCCACTCCCATGGCGTTTTTCAGGATATTCGCACTCAGCCATACTTTCAATGCGACCGGTTCGCTCCCAAGTGCCTCCGTGGCTTTCGAGGCACAGAGAGCCACACATACAGGTTCCGTGCATCCTATAGCCGGAACTACCTGATGTTTTATCAGGCGGATGATACTTTCCCTTTCAATCTTCGACAAACTCATAACTACATTTATTTACAGACAATAGCCACAAACCTCCGAATGTCAACAGGCCATTGAACATCAACAATTCATACCCAAAGGAATATCCCATATAATGTTTCGTACAGAACGAAACCACATAACAAAGTATGGGAGACAATAAAGTGACAACCGGCACATACCGTTCCCGAGGCATACGCCGGGTATAAAGCCCGAACGCGAACAATCCCAATAGCGGCCCATATGTGTAAGAGGCTATCACATAAACGGCATCTATCAAACTGGTGTTATTAAAATACCGGAACAGCAGAATACAAACAACGAACAGGCACGATATGACAGCATGCACCCGCTTGCGCAATACGACATTTTCCGGTTCTTCAAACAAATCGACACAACATGTCGTCGTCAAGGCCGTCAAAGCTGAATCGGCACTTGAAAAAGCCGCAGCAATGACTCCGATACAAAACAACAGAAGCACCGGTGTTCCCATACTTCCTCCCGTACAGAAAAGGGGAACAATCTCATCTCCCGCAGCCGGAAGTTCCATACTCATGGAAGAAGCCAACCAGACCAACATTACTCCCAAAGACAAAAACAGAAAATTCACAGGCAAAAAAGCTATGCCATAGCAACACATGTTGCGCTGCGCCTCTTTCAATGTCCTGCAGGTAAGATTCTTCTGCATCATATCCTGATCCAGACCGGTCATGACAACGACTATGAAAATACCGCTGAAGAACTGTTTCACAAAATGATTGCGGGACATCCAGTCGTCCCATACGAAAACCCTGCTGTACGGACTGTCCCACACTTTTCTCAACGCCTCACCAAACGAATAATCCAGTTTATCCGCCACCAGTCCCAACAACAAAAACAAAACGGACAACAATGCAAAGGTCTGCAAAGCGTCCGTCCACACGATGGTTCTTATACCGGTGCGTTTCGTATACAGCCATATCAACAACAGTACCCCTGCCACCGTTCCGACAAACGGAATATGCATTCGGTCAAACAAATACTGCTGCAATATGACACAGACCAGATACAAACGTGCCGATGCTCCCAGCAATTTACTTAACAGGAAAAAAGAAGCTCCGGTACGGTAGGACGTCTTTCCAAACCGCATCCCCAGAAAGGTATAGATGCTTGTCAGATTCAGTTTGTAATACAAGGGAAGAAGCACGTATGCCACGACCAGATAGCCAAAGAAAAATCCCAGACAAGTCTGCAAATAAGTAAATCCGGCCGTCCTCACCATACCGGGCACAGACACAAATGTCACACCCGATAACGACGCACCGATCATGCCGAAAGCAACCAGATACCAAGGTGATTGCCGATTCCCTCGAAAAAAAGCTTCATTATCGGATTTCTTCCCTGTAAAAAAAGATATGAGCAACAGCAGGCCGAAATAAGCCAATACTGTGCCCATAATATAAAATCTGCTCATGCAAGAAAGCGTTTACTCTTCCGAAAGTTCCTCATCCACATCCTTCACTTCCGCTTCGGGAGTATAACTTCCATAATATGTCTCATCATTATTCTCGTCATCTTCCTCATCCTCGTTCACATTATCCTCTTCCACGATACGCCTGTTTCCATCTTCATCGTATTCAGGCTCCGGAATGAACCGCAACTTCTCCTGCGGTTCTTTCTTCTTGGCAAAAATGGCTTCCACCCATGTTCCTTTCGGTATTTCCAATACGTCGTACCCGTCGTTCACCTTTCGCTCCAACGTTCCTCCCACAGCATGAATACGGGTGGCCGGCAATGTCGTCGTACTTATATCAAAGCCTGATTCTATAATATCCCGAATAGCCAAAGAAATGGAATCCCAGCCACCACCAAAATTACATTCGATAAGCGACAGCAAAGCCTCCGCCGATATGTGTTTGATATTTTCATACGACAAATCTGTTATGCGACGGATTGTTTTCTTACGTATCGCCACACTCCCCTTACGGGCATCCGTGCGGGAGATAATCACATATTCTCCATCTTTATACAAAGCCGCCTCACGTTCATTATCCTTATTGAAATGATTCACATCGAAGGCAAGACGAATAACATTCAGGAGTTTATCCTCCGAACTTGCAAAGCCTTCCTCTTTCATTTCCCTTCCCCACAATTCTGCCAACTCATGTTCGTCAACCCCCCAAATATTATTGGCATTTAAATCAAGAATCGATTCTATTCCGTAAGTATTCTTTTGCATACGTAATCTTATTAGTTGAATTCGCGCACAAAAATAGTAAAATAATACACGACGGCAAATAAGAGAAAAAGAAAAGTTGCTCAACCGTCCTAAAAGACCGGAAAAAGCAAACTTCTACTCAGGCAACCGACCGGCCAACCAAGAGTCTACCAACTGCCGGGCTAAAGAAGCTTTGCCGGGCAACTGGGGCAAAGCCGAACGGTCGAACCAGCCTCCGGTTACCAGTTCTTCTTTTTGCAATTGTATATCGCCACTATCATAATCAGCGCAGAAACCTACCATCAGTCCGCAGGGATAAGGCCAGGGCTGACTGGCTACATAACGGATGTTTTTCACCCGGACACGAGTTTCCTCCCATACTTCGCGACGCACACACTCTTCCAAAGACTCCCCTGTTTCCACAAATCCGGCAACAAGACCGTAGAAACTGCCACGGAAATTATGGGCACGCACCATAAGTATGCTGTCGCCACGCCTTACCAGTACGATAATGGCTGTAGCCAACTGAGGCCAAAGAAGCTGACCGCACGAAGTACACTGCTTACTGATTTCCGAATGCCATACCGTCGGAGCACCGCACACACCGCAGAATTGCGTCTGACTGTCCCAATAAAGAATCTCGGAAGCCTTACCGGCCATCTGATAAAGTTCCGGTGGCAATAAATCGAACAAGGAGCGCAAATCCACCCATTCCTGCCCTATACCGACCGGCACGTTTTCCGCCATCCTGACTGCCTTACAGGATACCCCATGGAAGGATGCAAAACCATGTATTGCTTCCGGTTCTGCCTCTCCCATCGGAAACGAATCATCATCTGGAACGGTATAAGAACCATCCTGCTTTCGTTCAACCAGCAACTCATTTCTTTTAAAAGCAAACCAGAACATCCTATAAATTATAATAAGGTATAGAGATTATTATATTACTGAAAAATGCTCCCGGCCGTAGCAGCCAGGAGCACGCATATCATACCGACGTCCGTATTACAAACCTAAGGAAGTCTTGATGGCATCCACCTTGGCCATAGCTTCATTGTTAACAGCCGTATAACATTTCGGACATGCCATTTCACCGGCTATCTCAAGATAAAACTTAATCTTCGGTTCGGTTCCGGAAGGACGGACACTCACCTTACTGCCGTCAGCCGTATACCATTGCAGAACATTTGAAGTCTCCGGCTGAAGGATATCCGTAACATTTCCTTTGTCATCCACAGCTTTCAGCGTCAGATAGTCTTTCGTCAAAACTACGGGCGAACCTGCAATCTCTTTCGGAGCATTCACACGGAAGTTCTCCATCATAGCCTTGATTTCATCCGCACCGCTCTTGCCTGGCTTCACTACATTAATCGTATGATTGAGCGAGAATCCGTATTCCAGATAAATATCCATCAAGACATCAAACAAAGTCTTACCCTGATCCTTTGCCCAAGCACAGATCTCCGCCAACAGCGAGCAAGCGGAAACCGCATCCTTGTCACGAACGAAATCCTGTGCCAGGAAACCGTATGATTCTTCTCCGCCACCGATATACTGTTTGATTCCTTCATTCAAACGAATCTCGCGGGCAATCCATTTAAAACCGGTATAACAATCAAACATCTCCACTTTATTCTTATCAGCAATGGCTTTGATAAGCTCCGTTGTCACAATTGTCTTTACGATAAACTCATTACCGTTCATCTTTCCTGTGGCGATACGGTTCTTGATGATATAATAAAGGAAAAGCATGCAGGTCTGATTGCCATTCACCAACACCCATTCCCCCGCACTGTTCTTGCATGCCATACCCACACGGTCCGCATCCGGATCGGAGGCCATCACGATGTCCGCATCAATCTCTTTAGCCAAATTAATGGCCATTGTCAACGCTTCCGCATTTTCTGGATTGGGAGAAACGACTGTCGGGAAGTTACCATCCTTTATCATCTGTTCGGGCACCGTGTGCACATTCTCGAAGCCCCACATCTTCAGGGAGCGCGGGATAAGCATCATTCCCGTTCCATGAATCGGCGTATAAACAATCTTCATATCCTTTTGACGTCGGATAACTTCCGGATCAATGGAAATCGTCTTTATTTTCTCCAGATATATTTTGTCGATTTCTTCTCCTATCAACTGAATAAGCGGATTAGCGACATCCAACGTCGTATTCAATCCCTTTATATCCTCGGCCGACACCAGATTCACTTCGTCTATGATTCCTTTGTCATGCGGTGCCAACACCTGCGCACCGTCATCCCAATAAGCCTTGTAACCGTTGTACTCTTTCGGATTGTGCGACGCCGTCAGGATAATACCGCTCTGACATCCCAAATGCCGGATGGCAAAAGACATTTCGGGTGTAGGACGCATATCATCAAACAGGTACACTTTAATACCGTTTGCGGCAAATATATTGGCAGAAACTTCCGCAAAGAGACGACTGTTGTTACGGCAGTCGTGTCCTACTACTACGGAAATCAGCTCCATATCCTTGAAGTTCTTGTTTAGATAGTTGGACAGTCCTTGAGTGGCCGCGCCCACTGTATAGATATTCATACGGTTGGTGCCCACACCCATGATTCCACGCAGACCTCCCGTACCAAACTCGAGATTCTTGTAAAATCCTTCTATCAGTTCGGTTTTATCCGCATCCTCCAGCATCTGACGGACTTCCGCCTGAGTGGCGGCATCGTAAACGGAAGAAGAAAGCCACTGCTGCGCCTTGGCCTCACAAGCCTTAATCAATTCATTATCCATAATTATTGTCTGTTAAAAAATAAAATTCAATTACATTAAATACCCTACAAAGATAAGAATAAAAAACGATAGACGAGGAAAAAGAGACAGAATATTACCTAATTATTTATAACAGCTTATATCAACCCGACTACCAAAGCCGCCTGGACAGCTTCAGTGGTATTGGCCACCTGTAACTTACGGATAATGTTCTGCCGATGGCGATATACCGTATACACAGCTATATGCAGTTCATCGGCTATATCCTTGCTGCTCCGTCCTTGGGCTATCCGTTGCAATACTTCTGTTTCCCGCCGGCTCAAGACGAAACTACACTTACGGAATGATGTCCTGTCCTGAAGCACTTCGCCGGTAGTGTTATCCACAACCCGTCCTCCTATCCCCGGACAGGTATATGGCCCTGCCGTCGGAGCATAAAAACAAAGCGCCAACCAGACACTACCGTTCGAATAACTGGCTGCGTAACAGGTACGGTGCGTCACACGTCTCCAGACACCGTCCACATCTTTCATTCTCACATGACAAACCGTATTATATCGGTTGCGCTCAACCACAGGGATTCCTTTCTGATACCGGAAATAATCCAATTCCAGCAAATGACGCTCTTTCAAATCGTCGGGGTGTATCTGAGAGAAAATACAGTCTTCAAAAGCTGAATTGATGGAGACATTGGGTACTGGCACACCGAACATCTCTCCGAAACGTCCTGCATAAAGATAACTCCTATTGGTCCGGAAGTCGGAAATAATCACCAGACTGTTATCCAGCCTGACATAAGATTCCGCATACCTTTTATAACTCTCCAGCACATATTCCTCCTCTTCCCGCATACAAAAATCCTGCCGGATAAGGGTGGAAACCAGTTTGTCGGTTATTTGTTCCATGACGACTCTTTTGTTACAGACAGCTGCAAAAGTAACCTTTTTTACCGAACAAGCCTCCAAAAATCCAAGAGACAACATTTTTTTCCATCAAAATGGCTAATATTAAGCATTGTTTCGTTTACGGAAAATACCGACCTTTGCAGCATAAAAACATGTAGTGAACCCAACAATCCGTTATACGATGAAAACACCAACAACTACTGCTATCAAACCCCGCTATGAAATACTGGATGGTCTGCGCGGCGTCGCCGCCGTACTGGTAGTATGCTTCCATATCGCGGAGTGCTACTCCATGAACCCCGTAGATAAACTGCTCAACCACGGTTATCTGGCCGTGGATTTCTTTTTCGCGCTCTCGGGCTTCGTCATCGGTTATGCTTACGACGACCGCTGGCAGAACGGACGCATGTCGGTCAGCACGTTCTTCAAACGCCGCTTGATACGGCTCCAGCCGCTGGTGTTCCTAAGCATGTTACTGGGAACGGCTTTGTTCTATTTCAGCGACTGTCCCGCTTTCCCCCGGGTGTCTGAAACCGCCTGGTGGGCCTTGCTGGGTTCGGCTCTGTTAAGTGCCTTCCTCATCCCGCAACCGGCATCCATGAGCGTACGGGGGACCGACGAACTTTCTTCTGTCAATATACCAGTATGGTCGCTCATTTTCGAATACATCGGCAACATATTTTATGCATTGTTCCTCCGTCGCCTGTCGAAACGGGGCCTAACTATCGTGGTATTGCTGTTCGCCGCCATGCTGACAGACGCTGCACTGAGTCTCAATCTGACGGGCATTCTGGAAGCACACGATTTCCCGCTCTCACTCAACGGAGGGTTCTTTTTCTGCCCCGAACAGGTATACATCGGTATGGCACGGATGGGTTATTCGTTCTGCGCTGGACTGTTACTTTCCCGACTGGGACGTTTTATACATGTGAAAGGAGGATTCTGGTGGTGTTCCCTGTTGATTGCCGCAGCCTTATGTATGCCCTGCGTAGGCGGCTGGACACATGCCTGGATGGACGGAGTCTACAATGCATTCTGCGCCTTGCTACTCTTTCCACTGATAGTGGCCGTTGGAGCCGGAAGCCGCATCTGCGGACTGCGTTCCGTAGCCATATGCAATTTTCTAGGTGAAATATCCTACCCGCTTTATATCACCCACTATCCAATGATGTACGTACTGTGGGCCTGGATAGAGAACCACCCGGATGCCACGGCAAGCACCCATATCACGGTCGTGTCATCGGTGTTCCTCATAGATCTGTGCATCGCCTATGCCGCTCTCCGCCTGTATGACGAACCGATACGGGGATGGCTCAAAAAACGTTTTTCCTGAACCGGAACAGCCGAAATAAAAACAAAGAAGCCATCCCTCCCTTTGGAATATTCCAGCGGGAAGGATGGCATTTCAAATGCGGTTCCGCTTATTTGCCTTGCGGCACCAAAAAGCGGTCACCGGTCTCTTTCACAATCTGCCGACGATATCTTTCAGGGAATCCGGGACGAATCACCGGCTTCACGAATCCGCCCTCCGTACGTTCATATACACCGTCTTTCTCACGCTTTATTGCCTGGTCGTTGTATTTTACAATCAAATATTTGGCCAACTCCATCCATTGGTCGAGCATGCCTTGAGCTACCCGATCCGTATAAGCCGTGAGATATTTGCGAGCTTCAGGCTCACCCTTACTTCCAGCAGCCAAAGCCACAGCCTCCTTCTCTACCTTTTCCTGCAAACTTCCATAATCATTCTCCAGTCTGTTGCGCACTGCGGCTAAATCGCCGAACAGCTGATTGTACCGGGGATATATCATGTTGCTCACCCAGTTGCACACCCAGAAAGCATTTTTAAACGAGAACGTGCATGCATCGGCCAACTGGTTGGAATAACACTCCGGTACCCTGTCAGTGCAACAATACACGGGTGTATAGGCAATCATATTGGGGTCGTCGCACCCGAACCACAACACACCGCCCACATAGGCCGGTAGCCAGGAACGCATCTGCGCCACCAAAGTGAAAGCCGTCTGCTGGGTGGAAATAGGACGTTCATTGAAATAGTTTTTCCCGTCTACTTCCCACGTCAGCGGTGTTGGACGGTAGGGTGCTTCATACGGCCCTTGACCGGGATCGTTGTCCAGTGCGAAAGGAGTACCCTCGTAATGGTCACGCATCATGTTCTTCACATCCTGTACGCTCAGTTTAGAGGACGGCACGATATAGAGCGGCATCGGCTCAGCCTTCGGATCCGTACCGGAGGCATAGGGCAGATACTTTTCCATACCTCGGCTGCAACGGTTGAAGAAGCTCCATACACGAGCCTCACAGAAACGCAGCGCACTAAAGTCTGCCGGAGCATAAGCCTCCGAAAATGAGAAATCGGCATCCTTTCCCTTAAAATAACCTTTTTTACGGGCAAAGGAAATTACGTCCGGCGAATACAGGCAGTTATCCTTGTCTTTCAGCGGGAAGCGACGGATGCGGCTGTGATTGGCATGTGCCGACACACAGTCGTCCGGAATACGGACAGCCACCCACACGGCACCTTTCTCATCCGGCCCTTTTCCTATCATCTCCATAATCCAAGCCTCATTGGAATCAGCCAGCGTGAAACTCTCCCCTTCGCTGGCATAACCGTATTTTTTCACTAGTTCCGTAATCACCCCGATGGCCTCGCGAGCCGTACGGGAACGTTGCAGAGCGATGTAGATCAGACTGCCGTAATCGAGCAGTCCCGTAGAATCCACCAGTTCCTCGCGCCCGCCGAAAGTAGTTTCCACCACGGTAAGCTGATGCTCGTTCATATTGCCGATTACGTTGTATGTCTCTGCAACCTCCTCGATTTCTCCCCGATAGTTGTTTGTTTCCCAATCGTAAACGGAACGTGTTTCTCCTTTCTTATGCCGGGCGGCAGGATAGTGACACAAAAAACCAAAACTGCCATAATCATCGGCGTTATATGTAACAATAACCGAGCCATCGGCCGAGGCTCCTTTTCCTACGATAAGATTGGTGCAAGCCTCCGCTCCGGAATAAAGCCCAGTCAGCACGGCGGCCAATAAAATTCTTAAACTCATGTCTATCTGTTTTTAACTAAATCTATTTTGGACAGCCGAAAAAGCCCCCGACTGTATCCTCCCGTTAACACAACGGCACCCGGAGAACCTTCCGAATGCCGTTCTGTCATGATATTGCCGAATCCAAATTGTCAGCAAGCCTTGAAACTCATGTCCAATCCCTTGACAGAGTGTGTCAGAGCGCCCACAGAAATAAAATCCACCCCGCACTCGGCATAATCGCGTAAAGTATCGAACGTAATACCGCCGCTCGACTCCGTTTCGTAACGTCCGCCCACCATTTCCACGGCTTTCTTCGTGTCAGTCGGCGTGAAGTTATCCAGCATGATACGGTGTACCCCGCCGATACGAAGCACTTGCTCCAACTCGTCAAAGTTACGCACCTCTATTTCTATCTTCAGATCCTTGCCTTTTTCTTTCAAATAAGCATGACAACGGTCGATGGCGTTCTCTATGCCCCCGGCGAAGTCCACATGATTGTCCTTCAGCAGAATCATATCGAACAGACCGATACGGTGATTTACTCCGCCACCGATTTTCACGGCCTCTTTTTCAAGCATACGCATGCCCGGAGTCGTTTTGCGGGTATCCAGCACCCGAGTGTTCGTCCCTTTCAAACGCTCCACATAACGGGCGGTCATCGTGGCTATTCCACTCATGCGTTGCATGATGTTCAGCATCAGGCGCTCGGTCTGCAACAGACTCTGTACCTTACCGGTCACGATCATTGCCACATCGCCCGGTTTTACATGGGCACCGTCCTGAATAAAAACTTCCACCTGCATCGTGTCGTCAAAACGGCAAAACACCTGTTTGGCAATCTCCACACCGGCCAGCACGCCCTCTTCCTTTATCAAAAGTTTAGATTTTCCCATCACGTCGTCCGGTATACAGCACAAAGTGGTGTGATCTCCATCGCCGATATCTTCGGCAAAAGCCAAATCTATCAACCGGTCGTTCAATTCTTCAACTGAAAGCATATTCTTATATTTTTATGTAAAACTCGATTATATAGGACAAAGGTAAGACAATTCGCTGAATATTGCGAAAAAATGTGCGAGATTATCACTATCTTTGTAACATGAAAGTCCTGTTACTCGTTGTGGGCAAAACCACCGATCCGCATTTCATAGCGTCTATTGATGAATACAGCCGCCGCGTGGGACACTATCTGTCCTTCGAATTGAAAGTGATTCCCGAACTGAAGAATACCAAAAGCCTGTCGCCTGATCAACAAAAGGAGAAAGAGGCGGATATGCTGTTGAAAGCATTTCTTCCGGGCGACCACATCGTCCTGCTGGACGAGCACGGCAAAGAGTTCCGTTCGTTGGAATTCGCCAAGTGGATGCAGAAGAAAATGAACACTGTCTCCCAGCGTCTGGTATTTGTTGTAGGCGGTCCTTACGGATTCTCTCCCCGCATCTACCGGGAAGCCAACGAAAAGATTTCATTATCCCAAATGACTTTTTCCCACCAGATGATACGCCTGATATTTGTGGAACAGATTTACCGGGCTATGACTATCCTGAACAACGAGCCTTACCATCACGAGTAACCCCGACTGACGTCACTGCTGTTTCAGTTTGGGCTTCAGTTCATCGGGAGAATCTTTGGTATACATGTCCACTTTGGGTGCCTCCTTGACGAACAAGTCTTTTATCCGCTGGATGTCTACAGTGTGTCTCGGACGAAAATCCTCCGAAGCCATATAGTCGAGCACAGCTTTGCGCATCTGGCAGACAACCGGATATTTCTCATCGAGCGTCAGGGGCATCGTCGTCATCATCAGACGCCCGTTTCCTACCTGCGCCTCAAACAACATACCAATTTTACGGTTCAGGAACCATGTATCTATGCTCTGCACGATGGGCTGGAACTCTGCCGGGAATTCCGTAAACTGCATGACTTGCCTGCGGTTAACCAAGGCCCACCATTGCAAGTCACTATGGTAATCCGTCGGAAAGCGGCGGAACAGGGGATGGCTGCTTTCCACATATAGCCCCGTCGTGTGAGGCGGGCGCATCTTGAACCAGCTTGTATTCCAGAACACCGGAATGAAATGCTGCACAATGTCTTTTCCATAAGTGATTTTCCCAGCTGCCGTGACGAGCACTTTCCCACCCTCGCGCAGGATTTGTTCCGCCTTGTCATCGAGCGAATCGGTGATGTAAATGTCCGCCGGCACCTCCTGTCGCAAAGCGGATTTTGGATACACCCAGAAATCCCAATGATTCCGGCTGCACACCTCTTCCGCCGTTTCCCCTTCCGTATCGTAAACGCCTTTTAGGGAAACTTCAAGAACATATTTACGGGCTTCCTGTTCCGGAGTCAAGAACAAAGGAATATCCCCCAACCTGATATTGTTACCCAAAGGTATATCCCGACGACAGACCTTGCCGTGTGCGTATACCTTATTATATATATCCTTAATGGTATAGGAAATTTCCGCCTGACGGATAGGGGCTTTCCCGAAATGGGCGACTTCCACACTCGCCGTAAACGGTTCGTCATTCCAGTATGTAAACTTCGGTATACGTGCCAGCAATACCGTAGGCGAACAGAACTCCCGGAACTGTTCGGCACTGCAATACTCTTTGTCTTCGAAAAATACATCCGTCACACCCACCAATGCAGTCCCCTGTCCCGAATAATCGTTCAAGGCCAGCAACTGGAAACCGGCATAGTCAGGTGTACGCAAGGTACGTTCCAGTTCGTGCTTGTAACACAAGGCCTGCAACTTTCCGGAAGCCATCATGAACTTATGCGCCATTCTCCCCATGTGATTTTCCTCTAACATATCGCGAAAAATCTCAAAATTCTTTGCTTTGTTGACTCCCGTGTATTTCTCTATCTCTTCAAAGTCGGGAAAGACACACCATTGCCCTGTCTCGTGAGACACAAACGGCTGCTTTACCGTATCGAGCTTGGCACGGAAGTCGAACGTACTCTCCGGTGCGCTCCGCCTCCATTCATCCAGCCCGCGGACACCGGCCTTGACATGGAACATGTTGCGGGGCTGCCACGCCCATCCGCCGCCAACCGATGCTCCGGTGTACACATGACGGCTGTCGGTCTTCTTCCATTCATCAACAAATCTGCTGACCCATTTCACCCAATTACCGGCTGGCTCATTGCCGCATGCCAGCATGCAGAAAGACGCATGATTGCCGTATTCCTTATTCATACGCCGGGTTTCCGACATCAGGTATTCGTCTATATACATCCCATTACCCAGTTTCACACCGTGATTGGGCCAACTCGGGCCTTCCGGTTGCAGATAGAACCCCACTTTGTCCGCCGCCGCGAAAGCAGCCTCCGGCGGACAATAAGAATGGAAACGCATGTGATTCAATCCATACCGGCGACAAATGCGAAACACCCTTTCCCATTCGGCCTCACCCATCGGCGCATATCCGGTATTGGGGAAATCGCAGTTTTCCACCGTTCCTCTCAACATAGTTTTTCGCCCGTTCACGTAAAAAGACTTACCCTCGATTTTAAATTCACGCATACCGAAAGTGCGCTTCCGCGTGTCAGTTCCTCCCCGGAACGAGACTTTAGTCGTCAATTCATATAATGCAGGATTGAATTCATCCCACAATTGCATACCTTCTCCCATGGGCAGGACGATAGTCACCTCGGTCTGTTTGCCATTCAGCACGATTTCTTTCACCACCGGTTCCGTTTCATGTTCCTTGTCTGAATTAAAACTCCTGGCCAACAGTTCGATTTTCACAGGCATTCCGTCCTTTACATGCTGTTTTCTCAACTGCAAGGTTACAGTAGCCTGCCTGTTATGAATGTCCGGATAAACCTGTATATCTTCGGCATAAATACGGGAGCATGCCTGAAGTTCCATACGTCCCACGACTCCGTTCCAGTTACCTTGTGTCTGGTCCGTCACACTATGCGAATCCGCGCCCACGCACACTTCCTCCGCATGATTGTCTATACGGACGGCGATTGTGTTCTTTCCCGTTCGGACACTGCCGGTTAAATCGTAGCAATGAGGCACGCACAGACTGTTGTCCTCACCGATTTTCTTCCCGTTTACCCACAATGTGGTCTTGATGTGCGGACGCTCCAGAGTGAGCATGACACATTTTCCTTTCCATCCCTTAGGGATATCAACGGTCCTTCTGTACCAGGCCACGCCCACATAATGTCTGTCAGGCGTAAGGAAAAACGGAAGTTTGAAATTCTCCGCCCGGCGGTACTTCTCCATATAGGGATTGTAGTAATAGGAACTGTCGTAGAGCGAACCGGTCCACCGGGTATCTACAGACGACAAGTCGCCCTTCAACCGCTGCGGCATACTGCCGGGTAACTGAATCCGGTCGTCCAGCTCCCTGTCGTACCATCGTTCCGAGATTCCACGGTCCTGCCGGTCTATCTGGAACTCCCAAGTTCCGGACAAATCAAGTTGTTCCTGTGAAAACAAATCTTCGCCCTGCAACAAAGCAACCAGACAGAGCAGACATATCTGTACGCAACGGTGTTTCATGACAGAACGATTATAGTTGGTCACACTCTTCGATCCAAGCTGTAGCCGAAGCATCGCTCGGCATACGCCAGTCTCCCCTTGGACTCAGAGAACAACTGCCGACCTTCGGACCATCCGGCAGACAGGAACGCTTGAACTGTTGAGAGAAGAAACGACGATAGAACACTGTTATCCATTTCTTTATCACATCTTCCGAATACAGATCATTGAATGCTTTCCGGGCCAGATAATATATCTTGGAAGGACGGAAGCCGTAACGGAGCGTATAATAAAGGAAGAAGTCATGCAACTCATAAGGGCCCACCAAGTCTTCCGTCTTCTGCTGTATGTTCCCGTTCTCGTCCGCCGGTATCAGTTCCGGACTGATAGGAGTATCCACGATGTCGAGCAACGTTTCCTTGGCCAACGTTTCTTCCAGCGTCCCGGCCACCCAAGTCACCAGATGCTTCACCAGCGTCTTAGGAATGGAGGCATTCACACCGTACATGCTCATGTGGTCGCCGTTGTAGGTAGCCCACCCCAGAGCCAGTTCCGACAAATCGCCCGTTCCCACGACAAGGCCGTTCATCTGATTGGCGGCGTCCATCAGTATTTGTGTCCGCTCCCGCGCCTGACTGTTTTCATAGGTGACGTCATGCACATCCGGATCCATTCCCAAGTCAGAGAAATGTTGCAGACAGGCATCCTTGATATTTATTTCACGGATAGTGACACCCAGACTCTTCATCAGGTTGACGGCATTCCGATAAGTACGACCAGTGGTGCCGAAACCGGGCATGGTGATACCCACAATGCCCTTGCGCGAAAGGCGCAACTTATCAAAGGTTCTGATACACACCAGCAAGGCCAGCGTAGAATCCAGCCCGCCGGAAATGCCCAGCACGACAATCTGCGAATGCGTGTGCACCAAACGTTTGGCCAGTCCGCTCACCTGAATGGCAAATATTTCTTCACACCTTTCATCCAGAGCCCGTCCGCCCGGGACAAACGGATGAGCCGGTATGGCACGTGTGATTTCGAACTCCTTCGGAACAAAGAACTCACTGTCCGCAACGACCGGTTGGGCATGCTGCCCGCCGTGTGCGATGCTGGCGGCAAAAGTAGTGTTCCTCAGTCTTTCCCCACGCAGTTTCTCCACGTCAATCTCACTGACTGTCAATTGCTCTTTCAGAGAGAAACGCTCTCCTTCGGCCAGCAGAGTTCCGTTTTCATATATCATCGTCTTTCCTGCGAAAACCACATCCTGAGTACTTTCGCCAAATCCGCAACCGGCAAACACATAACCGGCCAGGCAACGCGCACTCTGCTGCGCCACCAGCGATTGCAGATAGACATGCTTGCCGATCCCCTCGTTGTCGGCACTCAGATTAAAGATAATTTCCGCTCCCTGAAGCGCCAGTTCGCTGCTGGGAGGAATCGGAGACCAGAGGTCTTCACACAGTTCCACACCGAAACAACAGGATGGAGTCCGGAACAGCAAATGGCGGCTCAGGCGCGCCTGCTGTCCGCAGATGAGCACGCACGTATCCGGATGCACCGCACCGGAAGTAAACCAGCGCTGCTCGTAAAATTCCTTGTAATTGGGCAGATAGGTTTTAGGAACAACCCCCAATATCTTGCCTCTCTGAAGAACGACCGCACAATTGAGCAGAGTGCCCCGGTAAGCGACGGGCAATCCTACGATGGAAATAATGTCCAGCGAACGCGTGAAGTTCATCAGCCCGATGAGCGCCATTTCCGCCTCGTCGAGCAGCATTTGCTGCGAGAACAAATCCCCGCAGGTATATCCCGTAATACACAGTTCCGGGAAACAGATGATTTCCACACCTTTGCCTTCAGCCTGAGCTATCAGGCTTTCTATCTGCCGGGCGTTATATTTGCAATCAGCCACCTTCACACCGGGAACAGCCGAAGCAATCCGCACAAAACCGTAGTTCATATACTTCATTTTTAGTTCGGGACAAAGATAGAAAATAAAAATGAGAAAGGACATAAGATAGGAAGATAAGGTTGCGGACAGGAACCTTGATGGGGACAAACAGGGGAAATACATATCGGGCCACAGCATTTTTTCAGGAGAAAAGTTGTGGACATCCCGCAATTTGTTTTATCTTTGTAATAGCAAAGCGCGGGCAATCACAGCGGTTGCCGACGTAGGCTAAAACGGCCGGTTAAGGCATATAAAGAACTAAATGACTGTTTATTAATTAACACGTAAAAAGTATGGTAAAAAAATTTGTTTGTACGGTCTGTGGTTATATCCACGAAGGTACGGAAGCCCCGGAACAATGTCCGCAGTGTAAGGCACCTGCCTCAAAGTTCAATGAAATGACTGACACAGAACTGACATTTGTGACGGAACATGTCATCGGTATAGCAAAAGACGTGGATCCTGAAATCAAGAAAGGCTTGCAGGCCAACTTCGAAGGCGAATGCACCGAAGTCGGCATGTACCTGGCCATGAGCCGCCAGGCCGACCGTGAGGGTTATCCCGAAATCGCCGAGGCTTTCAAGCGTTACGCTTTTGAAGAAGCTGACCACGCTTCACGCTTCTGCGAGTTGCTGGGCGACATGGTATGGGATACGAAGACCAACCTGAAGAAGAGAATGGAAGCCGAAAGCGGCGCATGTGCCGGCAAGATGGACATCGCCAAGATGGCCAAGGCACAGAATCTGGATGCCATCCACGACACCGTTCACGAAATGGCTAAGGACGAAGCTCGCCACGGCCGTGGTTTCCTGGGCTTGTACAACCGCTATTTCGGCGACAAGTAAATCGTTGCCACTCATATTGCAGCCGGACAGAAGGGATACCTTTTGTCCGGCTGCTGTTTTTTTAAGCCCGTATATTTAGCGGAACGGATTTTCCCCCAATGCTTATGCCACTGTTGTATCAACAGCTATGATAAGACTGTGTCAACAGTCATCATACGACCGTCGCATCAGTTATCATACGACCGTCGCATCAGTTATCATACGGCTGTCGCATCAGTTATCATACGGCTGTCGCATCAGTTGTTCACGTGCTGCAGCAAAAACAGCCCCGGGATGCTTCCGCATGCAATCGTATGGCCGCCCCGACAGCCTTATCCTCCCCGCCATCTTTCCGACCCGATGTTTTCTATGACAACAAGGAAGCGGGGCTGCAACGCAAGTCGGCAATTAATTTTAAAGCCCCCAGACAGGAGCGACCCCCCCACACCCCCGCCCACCCACAACACCACACCCCACAACACCGGGGGGGGTTGGGGAT
>CAMWUI010000016.1 GCA_947177395.1 uncultured Paraprevotella sp. | reverse complement strand
CATCCCCACCGTTCCCATCCCCGCGCCCCTTCCGCCGCCAGCGCGCGGAAAAGTCCTCTCTCCCTTGCGGTTTATTCATTCTTTTTTTGTACTTTTGACACTTGAAAACCAATCCTTCCAAAAAAACGAAAGCGGATGAAAGCTACGACTCAGACCATACAGGCGATAGAACGGGCGCTGCGCAAGGTGGCGGCCAAGTATCCCAACGAAGAAGACAGACAAGTCCTGACGGACATCTACCTGCAGGCCAAACCCGAGTCGGGCGAGCTGCTGGCCTTCAACGACGACGATGACGAACTCACCCGCTGCGTCATCGAGCAATGGATAGACTACCGCGGAGAACATTTCTACGACGACATCGTGCCCGTCCTGCGGCAGTGTATCCAGAACATGACCGGCACGCTGGAGAACACGGGGCTGCTCAAGCCGTATTCCTTCGTGCTGCAGAACGACGAGAAGGAGACCCTCGGCGACATCTACCTGATGGACGACGAACACCAGATATTCGACGGCGAACTGCTCAAGGGACTCGACAGCGACCTCGACGAGTTCCTGGAAAAACTGCTCGGCGAATAACCCCCCTTCCCGCATCCCGCCCTCCGTCATGAACATCATGCGCCGCTACGGCCACCACGCGCTGGCTTTCCTTATCGTCGCCATCTGGGGCACCACGTTCGTCTCCACCAAGGTGCTGATGCTGCACGGCCTTTCGCCCGCCGTCATCTTCCTCATCCGCTTCCTGCTGGCCTACGCCTGCATCCTCCCCTTCGCCCCGCGCCCCCTGCTGTCCGCCACGTGGCGCGACGAGGCGCTGATGCTCGCGCTGGGCGTCACCGGCGGTTCCCTCTACTTCCTCACCGAGAACATGGCGCTCCGCCATTCCTACTGCTCCAACGTGGCCCTTATCGTGTGCGCTACGCCCCTCATCACGGGCTTCCTCCTCGGCCTCTTCTACCGCGACGAGCGCCCCGGCTGGCGCAGTTTCCTCTGCTCCCTGATTGCCCTCGGCGGCATGGCGCTGGTCGTCCTCAACGGGCGTTTCGTGCTCCGCCTCTCTCCCGCGGGCGACCTGTTGGCCTTGTGTGCCTCCGTCCTCTGGGCCCTCTATTCGCTGGCGTTCCGCATCGTGGGCGGGCGCTACCCCCTGCTCTTCGTCACGCGCAAGACCTTCTTCTACGGCCTGCTGACGATACTCCCGTTCCTCTCCGCCGACGGCGGCGCCCTGTCACCCCTCCGCCATGCCGGCGCCACCGTGTGGGCCAACCTGCTCTATCTGGGCGTCGTGGCCTCCTTCTTCTGCTTCTTCGGCTGGAACGTAGCCATGCGCCGCCTCGGCGTAAGCCGCTCCACCAACTATCTGTACCTCAATCCCGTCGTCACGCTCGTCACCTCCCACTGGATTCTGAACGAGCAGGTCACGCCGCTCGCCCTCCTCGGCTCCGCGCTCGTGCTGGGCGGCCTGTATGCCGGCGACGTATGCCGCCGCCGCGAGCGCGGCGGGGCGGGGAAGATGCCCGCGCGTGGAGGGCGCGGCGCATGAGTCCGCGCGAGCGGGACGGAGGGCCGGATTTCCTCCGCTGTGTGTTCATCCTGCTGATGGTAGCCTTCCACCTGGCTTGGTTCGCCGACCGCCACCCCCTGCTGAAGTCCTTCGTCTACACCTTCCACATGCCCGGTTTCCTCCTCCTCTCGGGCTGGTTCACCGCCGCCCGCGTCCCCGCGTCCGTCTTCCTGCGCCGCATAGCGTGGGTCGCCGTGCCCTATGCCGTGATGGAGACGGGCTACGTCGTGGCCGCCTCCGTGCTGCCCGTGCGCGAGGAGGCGGGGCCGCTCACACCCCTGTCGTTGCTCCTTCGCCTCGTGTGGAATCCCTTGGGCCCCTACTGGTATCTGCACACGTGGGTCGTCTGCCAGACCCTCTGCTTCCTCCTCGTGCGGTGGATGCCGCTCGCGCGCCCGTCCGTGCGGATCGCTGCGGTCGCTGCGCCCGTCCTCCTGCTGTCGTGGCTGTGCCCCGTCTTCGGGCTGGCCAACGCGCTCTACTACCTTGCGGGCTGGACGCTGCGCGAGGTCGGCGTGCCCCTGCGGCGCGCCTTTCCGCCCCTGGCGTGGCAGCCGCTACTGCTGGTGCTGCTGTGTGCCTGCCCCTCGCAGTTCGACAAGAATTTGCCCGGCGGCTGCGCTCTGGTGTGGTGTGTCGTGTCGCTGCTCCTCCGCCTGTCCTCCGTGCCGGCGGTGCGTTCGTGCCGCGCCGCCCTCTTCGTGGGGCGCAACACGTTGCCCGTCCTCCTCTTCTCGCCGGTCTTCACGATGGCGGCCAAGTGGCTCCAGCCCTGGTTCGCGTTCGACGGGAGCGGCACGCTGTTCATGCTCGTCGGCACGGCGCTCTCCGTGGGCGGCTCGTTGGCCGTGGCCTGGATGGCCGACCGCACGGGCGTGTCCCGTTTCTTTTTTGGCCGTCCCCGCGTGCTGCGGTAGGGGCTGCGGGCGGTGGAAATTTCGGTACGCGCTGCTGCGATTTCGGTACGGCTATGGATTTTTCAGTATAAACCACGGGATTTTTCGGTATGCGCCACCT
The DNA here is from genome assembly GCA_947177395.1 of uncultured Paraprevotella sp. Taxonomy (GTDB): domain Bacteria; phylum Bacteroidota; class Bacteroidia; order Bacteroidales; family Bacteroidaceae; genus Paraprevotella. Next base: position 56,480 of record CAMWUI010000016.1, on the reverse strand, counting down.
TTTTCCCCGAAATCGGGGCAGGGTTCCTCCTCCGCTGCGGCCGCCGTTCTTCTTCTTGGAAGCATGGGTCTTTCTCCTTGGAAGCATGGATTTCTTTTTCCGGCGGTATACTTCTACGTTTCTAAAGGTATACTTCTACGATTCTGAAAGTATACCTCTACGTTTCTGAAGGTATACTTCTACGATTCTGAAAGTATACCTCTACGTTTCTGAAAGTATACTTCTACGATTCTGAAAGTATACCTCTACGTTTCCAAAGGTATACCTCTACGATGCCGGAGGGATATGGGTGAAAAAAAACAATGGTACTCCGGGGCGGGGAATACCATTTGTCGGGGGGGGAAGGCCGCGGGCGGCTTCCTCCCTGCGGGCGTAGAGGGTGTTTCTTCTATTGCCCTTTCAGATAATCTTCCGGTATCGTGCTGGCGTTTCCGTCGCGTCCGGCGTAGTAGTGCGGCGACATGATTTCGACGCCTGCCTCGTTGAACGTGTCCTGGATGTTCTGGTGCAGGTCGGACATGATCTGCGCCAATCGGTCGGCTTCCTTGATGTAGGCGTTTATCTGATAGCAGGGGTAGTAGTCCTGTAGCTCTGTCTCGAGCACGAAGGGGCGCGGCTGCTGGAGCACGCCGGCGGTCTTGCGCGCGGCGTCGATGAGCAGTTGGTGCACCTGTCGCCAGGGGGCGTCGTAGCCGATGGTGACCGTCGTGTGGATGATGAGGCCGAATTGGCGGGCCGAGGCGCTGTAGTTGACGGTGTGCGACGACATGATGAAGGCGTTCGGTATCGTGACGACTTCGTTCTTGGGCGTGCGCAGGCGGGTCACGAAGGGTGTTTTCTCGATGACGTTGCCCGTCGTGTCGTTCAGTTTGATGCGGTCGCCGAGTTTGAAGGGGCGCATGTAGGTGATGACGAGGCCGGCGATGATGTTGCCGATGACCGTGCTGGAGCCGAGCGAGATGATGAGGCCGACGAACACCGAGATGCCTTGGAAGACGCCGGAGTCGGAACCGGGCAGGTAGGGGTATATCATCGCAATCATGAAGGCGTAGAGGAGGAAGCGGATGATGTTGAACGTCGGCTGCGCCCAGTCGGGGTAGAAGCCGGTTATCTTGAGTTTCTCGTTTTCGATTTCCCGGGCGATGTAGTGGATTCCCCGCACGATGTATTTGATGCAGTACCATATCACGAGGATGATGAAGAGGTTGGGGATGTATTCCACGACGGACTTGAGGATCATCTTGACGGGCTCGATGATGTAGAGGAATATCCGCATGGCGAGTTTTTCGGTCTGGGGGAAGATGGCGAACAGCATGGGGACGCTGAGCGTGAGTTGCAGCAGCAGGACGGCGTAGCGCAGGAGGTTGCTCAGGAAGATGAGCATCAGGCCGAGCTGATGGGTGTCGAACAGTTCGTAGTCGCGCAGGACGATGGGGCGCAGGCGGTGCTGCTTGAAGCGTATGATCCGGCGGCGCAGCTTGCGGAAGAGGCGGTTGGTGAGCCGGAAGAGGAGGTACTGCACGGCCAGCACGAGGAGGAACAGGCCCGTGCGGCGGAGCGTCTGCAGGAGGTCGTGCTGCTCCTTCAGGTCGCTGATCTTGGCGGCCAGGAGGGGCTTGTAGCGTTCGGCCAGTTCCCGGCGCGTCGTGCCTTGCCAGATGGCGTCCTGGTCGGTGATGCTGAGGATTACCTTGTTGCCGTACATGATGTCGATGTAGTTTTCGTTCTCCAGCAGGTGGACGGAGTCGTGGCGCAGGCTTCTGTCGCCGCCTATCTTCGTGAGGATGTCGCAGGTCATTTCCGCGCGGTCGAGGGCGGAGTAGCCGCCTCGCCCGGCGTAGAGCATGAAGAGGGTGTCGCCGTCCACGAGGACGGGCACGCCGGGCGTGAGCGTCCGCAGCGAGTCGATGCAGCGGCGTTGTCCGGCCATCTTCAGCGAGTCGGCCGTCTGGCCTTGGTTGAGCGCGCTGTCGAGCTCGGCGCGCAGGAGCAGTTCGTTGAGTTTCATCTCCTGCAGCTGCAGGGTCATTTCGTGCAGGCGGATGGAGTCGCGCCGGCTGCGTTCGGCGGCGGTCAGTGTGTCGGCCGCGGGGGCGGCGAGGCTGTCGGCTTGGTTTTCGCCGGTCGTGGTATGAATCAGTTGTGCGGCTTTCTGGAGCAGTTGGGGCCGGGCCTGGAGGGCGGGCGTGAGTGTGGCCGCGAGGAGCAGGAGGCAGGCGGTGAGTTTTTTCATGTTGATTTTTCTGTTTTGCGTTCCTCCGCGGCCGGTGCGGGGCGGCGTTGTGCCGCTGTCTTCTGTGGCCGGTGCGGGGAGGGTGATGTGGTGCAAAGGTAGGCATTTTTCCGGATAAACGGAACGGGTCGGGCGGGTTTTGTTTGCGCGCCGGCCGCTCGGAAGGGGGGCTGCGGCGGTGCGTGCGGCGTGTGCTCTGCCCTGTGGCTGGGGGCGGCGGTGCAGGGCGGAGCTGTCCGGCGTGCGTTTTCTATATATAATAAGGTACGCGCGCGCGCACGAGCGTACCTTATTATATATAGGGGAGGGGCCGGTGTGGACGGGGGATTACGGCCGCCGGTCTTCCTCCTTCGCCTCGTTCCACCAGGCGTCCATCTCGCCCAGCGTCAGTTCGCGCCACTCCTTGCCGCTCTCCCGCATGCGCTGTTCCACGTGGCCGAAGCGGCGGATGAATTTCCGATTCGTGCGCTCCAGCGCGTTGTCGGGGTTGATGTGGTAGAGCCGTCCGGCGTTGACGATGCTGAACAGGAAGTCGCCGAATTCGTCCGTGGCCCGTTCGTGGTCGTCGCGTTCCAGTTCGGCCTCCAGTTCGCGCAGCTCCTCGCGCACCTTGTCCCACACCTGCGCGCGTTCCTCCCAGTCGAATCCCACGTTGCGCGCCTTGTCCTGTATGCGGTAGGCCTTGATGAGCGAGGGCAGGGCTTCGGGCACGCCGGCGAGCACGGTGCGGTTGCCGTCCTTTTCCTTCAGCTTGATCTGCTCCCAGTTCTGCGCCACTTCTGCGGCCGAATCGGCCTTCGCCTCTCCGTACACGTGCGGGTGGCGGAAGATGAGCTTGTCCGTCAGCCGGTTGCAGACGTCTGCTATGTCGAATTCCCCCTTTTCGCTGGCAATCTTGGCGTAGAAGGCGATGTGGAGCAACACGTCGCCCAGTTCCTTGCAGATGTTGGGACTGTCGTCCTTCATGAGTGCGTCGCATAGTTCAAAGGTCTCCTCTATTGTGTTGGGCCGCAGACTTTCGTTCGTCTGCTTGCGGTCCCACGGGCATTTTTCGCGCAGCGTGTCGAGCACGTCGAGGAAGCGCCCGAAGGCTTCCATCTGTTCTTCTCTTGTGTGCATCATATCCTTCAATTTTTTTTGTTTTGCGGTATAGCGGCGGCAAATGTACGAAGAAATCTCCAGCCCTCCGCCCCTTTTCCTGAAAAAACGCGACGGGGCGGAAGGGCGAATCTCGGGCGACGTTTTATTTCCCAGTGTCGTTGTTTTTTGTTTTCGCGTCCTATTTTTTTAAGGAAAAGCCCGCCCGTTTGTGAAAAAATCTATAAATTTGCGGTATCGGATGCTCCTCCGGTTCCGGACGGACGGTGGTGGATGTCCGCTGAAAGTAAAGTCAAGTAAATGAAAAGAGGCGCAGGCCAACATCTGGCGCATGACGTTCGAGTATTAGTGTTTTATCCTTATAATAAATTTAAATCGTATCAAGTAAATGAAAAAGGTTAAGTATTGTTTGACCATGATGTTGCTGGCATGCTCAGCAATGTCTTTCGCGCAGTTCTCCAACGCTGGCGGCAGCAAGTCTTCCGCAGCAGACACGGAGGCCTGGAAGGGTTTGCGTTTCAGTTATGACCTGTCTCAGCCGAGATATACGGGTAAGGGTAATTTTGAATATAAGAGCAGCTACAAGTTCAACGGCTTCACGCTCGGTTATGTTCACGCGTTCAACATCGCTCAGCTTCCCCTGTTCATCGAAACCGGTGCGGGCGTCAGCTTCGCACGTTACAGCGACAGCGAGTCGGATAGCGAGGATGGTTTTTCAGCTAAAGGAACGTATTCCGAGACTTTGTGGGGGCTGCGTATTCCTGTGAATCTGGTGTACAAGGTACAGATTAACGACAAGCTGGCCATCAAGCCGTTCACCGGATTTTATCTGAGAGCGAACCTGTCGGGTAAAGCGAATGCTAACATGGAAGTTTCCATCCCGTCTGAATACCAGCAGTACGTGGATCCGTCTGACTATGAATACGACAAGGATTACAACCTTTTCGACGAGGATGACATGGGCAAGGACGGTACATGGAAGCGTGTACAGTTCGGCTGGCAGATCGGTGCAACGCTGGACATCAACAAGTTCAACGTCGGCATCGGCTATGCTCTCGACTTCAACGTAATCGCTGAAAAAACGAAGTGCGGTATCTTCTCAGCTACCGTAGGCTTCAACTTCTAATGAGACAATCTCCGGGCAAGGCCCGGGCGGTAAAACACTATGCGCGTCCCGTCGGATACACTTCCGGCGGGGCGCTTTCCGTCCGGGGCGGATGGAAAGCTTGCTTCTTCTGTCCGGAAGAAAAATCCTGCGGCGGGACGGAAATACCGCGTGTATGGTATTGCGTCGGCCGGAAGGATGGCGTATCTTTGTGGTGCTGTTCCTCTACAAATCGAAAGGACGCGCCGGAAAAGAATAGAAAATTGATTTAAATACAGAGATTATGTCAACAAAACATTACCATTTCGAGACGCTGCAACTCCATGTGGGGCAGGAGCAGCCCGACCCGGCCACGGATGCCCGTGCCGTGCCCATTTATCAGACCACTTCCTATGTGTTCCGTGACTCGGCGCACGCTGCCGCGCGGTTCAGCCTGCAGGACGCAGGGAATATCTACGGACGCCTGACCAACTCCACGCAGGACGTGCTCGAACGGCGCGTGGCGGCGCTGGAGGGAGGCGTGGCCGCTCTGGCCGTGGCTTCCGGTGCAGCAGCCATCACGTATGCCTTTGAGAACATCGCCCGCGCGGGCGACCATATCGTGGCCGCCAGGACCATCTACGGCGGAACCTACAACCTGCTTCGTCACACGCTGCCCGCCTATGGCGTGGACGCTACTTTCGTGGAGCCGTCCGATCCCGCTAACTTTGAGCAGGCCATCCGGGGCAACACCAAGGCTGTCTTCATCGAGACACTGGGAAATCCGAACTCTAACATCATCGACATCGAGGCTGTGGCCGCGATAGCCCACCGCCACGGCATCCCACTTATCGTGGACAACACCTTCGCCACGCCCTACCTGTGTCGTCCCATCGAGCATGGGGCGGACATCGTGGTGCACTCCGCCACGAAGTTCATCGGCGGACACGGCACGTCGCTGGGCGGCATCATCGTGGACTCCGGACGCTTCGACTGGGCGGCTTCCGGCAAGTTCCCGCAACTGGCGGAGCCGGACAGCAGCTACCACGGCGTGCGGTTTACCGAGGCTGCCGGTGCGGCAGCCTACGTGGTGCGCATCCGTGCCATTCTGTTGCGCGACACGGGGGCGGCCATCAGTCCGTTCAACGCCTTCTTGCTGTTGCAGGGGCTGGAGACGCTTTCGCTGCGGGTGGAACGTCATGTCTTCAACGCCTTGCGGGTGGTGGACTTCCTCGAAAAGCATCCGAAGGTGCGTCGCGTGAATCATCCCGCGCTGCCGGAGCACCCCGATCACGATCTGTACGACCGCTATTTCCCGCAGGGAGGCGGTTCCATCTTCACGTTCGAGGTGGACGGCGGGCAGGAGGAGGCTCACCGCTTCATCGACAGTCTGGAAATTTTCTCCCTGCTGGCCAATGTGGCCGACGTGAAGTCGCTAGTCATCCATCCGGCAAGTACGACCCATTCTCAACTGGACGAACGGGAACTGGCTGAGCAGGACATCACGCCCGGCACCATACGTCTGTCCGTCGGAACGGAGCACATAGACGACCTGCTGGCAGATCTCGGGCAGGCACTGGACCGCATCTGATATACCTTATTATATATAGTGAGACTAAAAAAACGAAAGGAATAAGATGGCGAAGATTTATCATCAGCTGACCGAACTGATAGGTCGCACTCCTTTGCTGGAACTGCACAACATAGAGAAAGAAGAGGGCCTGCAGGCGCGCCTGGTCGCCAAGGTCGAGTTTTTCAACCCCGGTGGCAGTGTGAAGGACCGCATCGCGCTGGCTATGATCGAAGAGGCAGAGAAGGAGGGCCGCTTGCGGCCTGGGGCGCTCATCATCGAGCCTACGAGCGGAAACACCGGCATCGGGCTGGCCTGGGTGGCCGCGGTGAAAGGCTACAGGCTCGTGCTGACCATGCCCGAGACAATGAGCGTGGAGCGGCAGAACCTGCTGAAGGCTCTGGGGGCTACCTTGGTTCTGACACCGGGGAGCGAGGGCATGAAAGGCGCCATCCGTGTGGCGACGGAATTGCAGGTGCAGAATCCAGGTTCGTTTATCCCGCAGCAGTTCGAGAATGCGGCCAATCCGGCGGTGCACGCCTGCACGACGGCTGAGGAAATATGGGAAGACACGGACGGGCGTGTGGACTTCTTTGTGGCCGGAGTAGGCACGGGGGGGACGCTGAGCGGTACTGGTGCTGGACTGAAGCGCCACAATCCCGCCCTGCAGGCCGTTGCCGTGGAGCCGGACGGCTCGCCGGTACTGTCGGGCGGATTGCCGGGGCCGCACAAGTTGCAAGGCATCGGGGCTGGATTCGTACCCGGGAATTACGATGCGGCGACGGTGGATGCGGTTGTCCGTGTGACGGACGACGACGCCATCCGCGCGTCGCGGTTGCTGGCCCGCCGGGAAGGGTTGCTGGTGGGTATTTCCTCTGGTGCGGCGCTGCATGCGGCCGTCGGGATTGCCCGAAGGCCGGAAAATGCGGGCAAGACAGTGGTGGTTCTTCTGCCGGACACGGGGGAGCGCTATCTTTCCACCATCTTGTATGCCTTTGAGGATTATCCTTTATAATAAATTAGGTACGTAGATATGGTACGGACGTGTGTCTTGGCCGACAATCAGGATGTGTCCCGTGCCGGGCTGCGCTTCTTTTTGGAGCGCCTGCCCGGCACGGGACGGATTGAGGAGGCGGCCGACAAAGCTTCGTTGATGTCGCTCCTGCCGGACTGTCCTGAGGCTGTGGTGGTGCTGGATTACACCCTGTTTGACCTGAAAGGCGTGGAGGAACTCATCATTCTGCTCCGTCGTTTCCCGCTTGTCCGCTGGGTGCTGTTTTCCCACGAGCTGAGCGAAGCGTTCATCCGGCGGGTGAGTGCCGAAGAGTCGGTCTGCCTTTTGCTGAAGGACTGTTCCGCTACAGAGATACTCGAAGGCCTTTCCGAGGCTTTCTGTGGCCGGCAATACATTTGCCGGCAGTTGCGCGGGCTGTTGGCCCAGGTGCCGGCCGGGAGGGAGGCGGTCGTGCTGACTCCCGCAGAGACGGAGATTCTGAAACTGGTGGCCCGAGGTCTGTCCGTCAAGGAGATTGCCCGGGAACGCGTGTCCAGCGTGCACACCATTGTGACGCACAAGAAGAATCTGTTCCGCAAACTGGGGGTGAACAACGTATACGAAGCCACGAAGTATGCTCTCCGCGCCGGAGTAGTGGAGATGGTGGAGTATTATATATAGTCTTTTCAAATGATTTCGTTTTCGGATTAGAAAGAAAATTAGTATTTTTGCGCCGATTTATATAGAAATAGAAACAGGTGATAAGATAATCGCAAACACGATATGAGTAAGAAATTTGCCGAACGCGCTCATCTGAACCTCTCTGAGGTGAACAAAGAGGTGCTGAAACAATGGGACGATGAAGATGTTTTCCACAAAAGTATGACAGAACGTGAGGGATGTCCTTCCTTTATTTTCTTTGAAGGACCTCCGTCGGCCAACGGGCATCCGGGCATCCACCATGTGCTGGCTCGTTCCATCAAGGATACGTTCTGTCGCTTCAAGACGATGAAAGGATACCAGGTGAAGCGCAAGGCCGGCTGGGACACGCACGGACTGCCCGTGGAACTGGGAGTTGAGAAGGAGTTGGGCATTACGAAAGAAGATATCGGGAAGATTATCTCTATCGAGGACTATAACCGCAAATGCCGCAAGAACGTGATGATGTATACCGAGGAATGGACCGACCTGAGCCACAGGATGGGCTATTGGGTGGATATGGAGCATCCCTACATCACGTATGATAACAAATACATCGAATCCCTGTGGTGGTTGCTCAAGCAGCTTTATGGGAAGGGATTGCTCTACAAGGGCTATACGATACAGCCTTATTCGCCGGCAGCAGGTACGGGACTCAGCTCGCACGAATTGAACCAGCCCGGATGTTATCGCGACGTGAAGGACACTACCGTCACGGCGCTTTTTCGCATCCGTGACCCTCGTCCAGAGATGGCGGAGTGGGGCACGCCTTGCTTTGTGGCATGGACCACGACTCCGTGGACGTTGCCGTCCAACACTGCTCTCTGCGTGGGACCGAACATTGATTACGTGTGCGTGCAGACGTATAATCCTTATACGGCCGGGAAGATCAGTATTGTAATGGCGAAGAGCCGTCTGGGTGCTTATCTGAAACCGGAGGGAGCGGATATGCCGCTGGAAGAATACAAGCCGGGCGACAAGGTGGTGCCCTATCGAATCGTGGGTGAATACAAGGGCAGCGACCTGATAGGCATGCGCTACGAACAGTTGATGCCGTGGGTAGCTCCGCTGGAAAAGGTGGAGGACAGCGCACCGGTTTACGTGACCGAGTATGCGGCCGCTCATTCCGACAAGACTTTCTCTGTGGGAAAAGACACGTTTGTGGAACTTTCGGAAAAGGCTTTCCGTGTCATCCCCGGTGATTATGTGACGACTGAGGACGGTACGGGTATTGTGCACATCGCGCCGACGTTTGGTGCCGACGATGCCAAGGTGGCCCGCGCGGCCGGCATACCTTCGCTGTTTATGATAAACAGGATGGGCGAGACGCGTCCGATGGTGGATATGACCGGTAAGTACTACCTGCTGGACGAATGTGCTCCTGAATTTGTGGCCTCCTGCGTGCGTGCGGACGAGTACGGACGCCATGCCGGTGATTACGTGAAGAACGCTTATGCTCCCCGATACAATGTGGATGGCAAATATGACGAGAAAGCCGCAGCCAAGGATGAAGACCTGAACATTGTGCTCTGTTTGGAGATGAAGCAGGCCGGTCTGGCGTTCAAGATAGAGAAGCATGTTCATAATTATCCGCATTGTTGGCGCACCGATAAACCGGTGCTCTACTATCCGCTTGACAGTTGGTTTATCCGTAGTACGGCTGTCAAGGAACGTATGATTGAACTGAACAAGACGATAAATTGGAAGCCTGCTTCTACAGGTACGGGACGTTTCGGCAAATGGCTGGAGAATCTGAACGACTGGAACCTGAGCCGGAGCCGCTACTGGGGTACGCCGCTGCCAATCTGGCGCAACCGTGATACACGGGAAGAAGTCTGCATAGGTTCGGTGGAAGAATTGTATGAAGAAATAGAAAAATCCGTCGCGGCCGGCATCATGCCGTTGAATCCGCTGAAGGAAAAGGGATTCGTGCCGGGAGATTATTCGCAGGAGAACTACGACCGTATCGACTTGCACCGTCCGTTTGTGGATGAAGTCGTGCTCGTCAGTCCCACTGGGCGGCCGATGAAGCGCGAGCTTGATTTGATTGATGTTTGGTTCGATTCAGGTGCCATGCCGTATGCGCAGATACATTATCCGTTCGAGAACAAGGAAGCGCTGGACAACCGCATTGTTTATCCCGCTGACTTCATCGCCGAAGGAGTGGACCAGACCCGCGGATGGTTCTTCACGCTTCATGCCATCGCTACGATGGTGTTCGATACTGTGGCCTACAAGGCTGTCATTTCCAACGGACTGGTGCTTGACAAGAACGGAAACAAGATGTCCAAGCGTCTTGGCAATGCCGTGGATCCTTTTGCGGCCATCGAGAAATACGGTTCCGATGCCGTACGCTGGTATATGATAACCAATTCTTCCCCGTGGGACAATCTGAAATTTGACGAGGCAGGAGTGCAGGAAGCCAGCCGTACGTTCTTCGGCAAACTTTTCCAGACATATTCCTTCCTCACCATGTATGCCAATGTGGACGGATGGTGCTACGAAGAGGAAAACGTACCGACGGCTGACCGTCCGGAGATAGATCGATGGATATTATCGGAACTGAACACGCTGGTGAAGAATGTCGAGACTTGCTACAACGATTATGAACCGACGCGCGCCGGACGCCTTATCCAGGATTTCGTGATAGACAACGTGAGCAATTGGTTCGTCCGTCTGAGCCGCAAGCGTTTCTGGGGCAGTGCTATGAGTACGGACAAGCAGTCGGCCTATCAGACATTGTACACCTGTCTGGAGGTGGTGGCCCGTCTAATGGCACCCATCGCTCCTTATTATGCCGACCGGTTGTACAGAGACCTGACGGCAGCCACTGGACGCGGCACTGCGGGCAGTGTGCATCTGGCTTCCTTCCCCTCTTGTGACGAAGCCTTGGTGGACAAAGAACTGGAGGCGCGCATGGAGTTGGCACAGCAGATAACTTCGATGGTGCTCTCGCTCCGAAAGAAAGAAAAAATCATCGTGCGCCAGCCTCTGCAGTGCATCTCCATCCCAGTGGTGGACGCGGCTCAGCAGGCCCGTATCGAGGCTGTGCGCCAGCTGATACTGGACGAGGTGAACGTCAAGGAGCTTCGCTTTGTGGAAGGCAACGGCATGTTAGTGAAGAAAGTGAAGTGTAACTTCCGGACGATGGGTAAGAAGTTCGGTAAACTGATGAAGAGCGTGGCTGCGGCTGTGGACGTCCTGACACAGGAGCAGATAACCCGTCTGGAACAGGAAGGTCTGTTGGCATTGGCTGTGGATGGGAACGACGTGCGGATAGACGTTGCCGACGTGGAGATTTACAGTGAGGATATTCCCGGCTGGACCGTAGCCAACGAAGGAAGCCTGACCGTGGCGCTCGACATCACGGTGACGGACGCGCTCCGCAATGAAGGAATGGCTCGCGAAATCGTGAAGCGCATCCAGAATATCCGCAAGGAGAGCGGTTTTGAAATCACCGACCGTATCCGCGTGTCCGTATCTCGTCAGGAACAGACGGATCAGGCGGTAGCTGACTACACGTCTTACATCTGTGCCCAGGTGCTGGCTAACTCGCTTGAGATTGTTGATGGGTTGGCAGAAGGTTCGGAGCTTGATTTCGAGGATTTCCGTCTGTGGGTAAAGGTGGAAAAGGATGCGAAATGAAACGGAGTGAGGAAGGCTGAAGCAGCGGCGTCCCTTGCAGATGCAGGGAGGTGCGGCTTCGGCATTCGTTTTATATATGACAGGGGGACGCTGTCCCCGCGGTTTGCCTCTATTTTATATACAGAAAAAAGTCATGGTTGAAAGGACACGTTATAGCGACGAGGAATTGGCCGAATTCAAAGCGCTGATTGAAGAAAAACTGGCGCTGGCCAGACGCGATTATGATTCAATGCTGAAGTCATTGATGAACAGAGACAACAACGGGGTGGACGATACGTCTCCCACTTACAAAGCACTGGACGAAGGAGCTAACACACAGTCCAAGGAGGAACTGATGACACTGACCGCTCGTCAGGAACGCTTCATCAACGGGTTGCAGGCTGCGCTGGGGCGCATCGAAAACAAGACCTATGGCATCTGCCGCGAAACCGGCAAATTGATCCCGAAAGAACGGTTGCGTGTGGTGCCTCATGCCACGCTGAGTATTGAGGCCAAGAATAAGAAGAACAGAAGATAAAGAAAGTCATAAGGAAAGTGGGAAGAAGGAATAATATTTGCGGGAGAGGAGTTTTGGCTACCGGAATCATTCTGGCGGTGTTGCTCGTTGATCAGGCAATAAAGATTGTGGTGAAGACTGGTATGTACATGCACGAGAAAATCCGCGTGACGGATTGGTTCTACATCTTTTTTACTGAAAACCGGGGAATGGCTTTCGGAATGGAGATTATCGGTAAGCTGTTCCTGACGTCTTTCCGCATCATTGTCGTGGTAGCTCTCCTGTACTATCTGTTCAGGCTCGTGCGCAGGAATGTTCCCACGGGTTTTATCGTATGTCTGTCCCTGATTGTGGCCGGTGCACTCGGTAACATTATCGACAGCGTCTTTTATGGACTGATATTCAACAATCCTCCAGCTCCGATGGTTGCAGAGTTCGTACCCTTCGGCATGGGGTATGAGGAGATTTTCTACGGGCGGGTGGTCGACATGTTTTATTTCCCCCTAATAGAGAGCCAGTGGCCCTCGTGGGTGCCTTGGTTGGGCGGGGAACCGTTTGTTTTTTTTAGTCCGATTTTCAACTTTGCTGATGCGGCCATTAGTTGCGGTATCGTAGCTTTGTTACTTTTTTATCACAAACGTCTGTCGTTGTAATGAACCGTATGGGGAAAGAGTACACCATGAAGGTTTTTCGATCAACAGGTTCGGACAGCCGTGCGGAGGCGCTCCGGCGTCCTTTCTTGTATGGCTGTCGGTTGTTGCTGGCATGCTTCCTGTTACTGGCTGGATGCCGTCCGGAGATGCCGTCCGGCGTGATATCGCCGTCGCGCATGGAGGCGCTCCTGTATGATTACCATGTGGCGCAGGCGATGGCTGAGGAAAGTTACGACAGTATCGAGGAACTACGTTACGTCTACGTGCAGGCTGTATTTCGCAAGCATGGGATTACGGAAGCCGATTTCGATTCCTCCATGGTGTGGTATTCTGCTCATGCCGATTATCTAAGCGGGATATATCGGCGGTTGTCTGCGCGTTACGAGGCAGAATCCAAAGCTTACGGAACCGGCACTTCCGAGAGCGAACTTTATGCCAACCTGAGTAGCCAGGGCGATACGGCCAACATCTGGACGGATCGCGTGTTCTATGTACTGAAGCCCAATCGTATCGAGAACAAGATAGCATTTTCAATGAAAGCAGACTCCACTTTCCGTCGCGGCGACTCTTTCTTGTGGCGTTTTACGCCCCGTTTTGTCTGCAAGGAAGGCTCACGGACAGGATTTGCCGCTATGCTTGTCCGTTATGCGGACGGCAAGGTCACGGCGGCGCACCGGCGTATCGAGGGTGACTGGAACGTGAAGATGGAATTGAAAGCCGATGCGAAACGTGACATCCGTGAATTGTACGGCTTCGTTTATTTCCCCTCTACGGACGTCAAAGTCTATCGGATGATGGTGGTTTCCGACGTTTCGCTGATACGTTTCCATTCCAAGCGGGAGACGCCGGTGGAGAAAGACATGCTGACGGTGATCGGTGATACGCTGACGACCGATACCTTGCAGCGGAAAACGGCGGAGGAAGCTCTGTCGGAGGGCGATACGGCGAACGCTCGTCGTCTTACGCCGACTGAGTTGCGCCGTACGCAGGACGGCGAGCGTACAATCGAGGTTGTGAAAGAACGTCCGTACACGATTCCGAAGAATACGCGCCGCCAGCAACGGCAGACTCGTCGATAAGGGGAGGGAAGAAGCGGGAACGTTACATCATACATACGGATTTGTAATTGTGAAACGATATGCTTGTACCTTGTTATATATAGCTCCTGGCTGGACATTGAAGAATGCGGTGGTGGAGGTTGAATCTGACGGCACGCCCGTGCGCTGGTATGCCTTGTATGGGGAACTTCCGTTTACGGAGTGGCTCGGGGGCGTCATGGTTTTCCTGCCTGTGGGTGTCACCCCGCCGGAGCACGGGGCAGAAGATTTTCTGTCGTGGCTGGAAATAGTCTTTCGGGAAGCCGGAGACGGTATACCTTGTTGTCTGTGGTACGTTTGCGGCATGTCGGCCGGGGATCGTCGTCTACCACCTGCAACTTTCTTCCGCCGGTTGCAGGGCAGGGAGTAAGAGATGTACTTTTGTTCTGCCGTGTGCGGTTTGGTACCGGTAGGCCGACACTTTGCGCGTTAGGCTCGCCGCCGGAATTCCGCGCAGATGATGGCAGTGGCTACGGCCACGTTCAGACTTTCCGTCGTCGCCCGTTTCGGCGGGAAATTAGGAATGCGCAGGCGGTGGGTGACAGTTTGCGCCACTTCAGCGCTGATGCCGCGTCCTTCATTGCCCATGACGATGATGCCGCGCTGTTCCAGTGATTGGGTATAGAGAGACTGGCCGTCGAGAAATGTCCCGTAGACGGGTACGTCGGCTGGTAAGTGTCGCAGTAGGTCGGGCAACGGATGACTGTATACTTGCACGCGAGCGAGCGCCCCCATCGTGGCCTGCACTGTTTTCGGATTGTAAACGTCGGCGCAGCCGGGCGAGCAGAAGACCGTCTCGATGCCGAACCAATCTGCCATACGGAGGATGGTGCCCATATTGCCGGGATCCTGCACATCATCCAGTGCCAGACAGAGTCGTTGTGCCGTTTCTTCCTTCGGAGGTTCTCCTTGTGTCGGTATGCGGAATAGAGCCACAACCTCCTGCGGATTCTTCAGCAAACTAGTGCGCCGCAGTTCCTCTTCCGTTACTATGTCGTATTCGGTTGTCCGTCGCCGTAAATCCTCCTCCCCGTGTCGCCGGAGCCATACATCAGTGGCTGCCGCGTACGCGCACTCGAAGTGCGGCCATAGGTCGTTCACCAATTTTGGGCCTTCGGCTACGAACAGCCCTGTCTCTTGGCGCTTTTTCTTCATTTCCAGCGAACGTATCAGTTTTATTCTGTTTTTGCTGATCATCTATTTGTCCAGTTTGCGCTGATTTCTGTTGCAAAACTACAAAGTTATTTTCGATAAATTTCTATCTTTGCGCTACAAATCAATATTCAGGGTGTGATTTCTGTGCGGAAAATTGTCAGTCTTTTCATTCATTCGGGCGTGTTGTTGCTTCTGACTGCATGTTCGGCTACGAAATTTATTCCAGACGGCAGCTATATGCTTGATAACATCAGCCTCCGCTCCTCTCAGAAAGACGTGCGGATGGCTCCGCTCAAAGGTTATATTCGTCAGCACCCTAATTCCCGTTGGTTCAGTCTGGTAAAAGTGCCCATGGGGCCGTATGCCTTATCGGGACGTGACACGACGCGGCGTATCAACCGCTTTCTGCAGCGCATCGGCGAGGCTCCCGTAGTCTACGATGCGATTCAGGCTTCACGTGCGCAGGCCGACATGGAGGCCGCCGTGGTTAATATGGGATATCTGAACGCCAGAGTGACGCTTGAGGAAAAGCGGAAGGGGAAGAAACTAAAACTCATATATACTATTGAGCCGGGTGAGCGATATCGGGTACGCCGCGTGGTGCGTCGCATTGATGACGACACGCTCCGTGGCCTGCTCACGGGGCGCGACACTGTATCATCGCTCCTGCGCGCCGGTATGCCCTTCGACGTCAATGTGCTCGAGGCCGAGCGTTCGCGCATCTACTCGCTCCTGCAGAACAGCGGATACTATAAGTTCAACAAAGAGTTCGTTACTTACGAGGCGGACACGTGTGTAGGCAACCGTCAGGTGGACCTTACGCTGTGCCTCTCGGCCTATAGGGCTGCGGCGGACAGCTTGCAACAGCACCGTCGGTACAGCCTCCGCCGCGTGACGGTCGTTGACGAGGGTTATCTGCAGGCCGGCTATCAGAGCGTGCCGACCGATACGCTCCGTTATCATGGCCGCGATATCGTTTACGACGGGAAGCCCCACCTGCGTTTCACGCGTTTGTCCGAGAGCGTGGCGCTTCGTCCGGGTGCCCTGTATCGCGAGCGTGACGTGCAGCAGACGTACAATAGTTTTGGCCGGCTTGGAGCCGTCATGTCTTCGTCTGTTAAAATGCGCGAAGTACATCCCGATAGTGCTTTGCTCGACTGTCGCGTGGCCGTGAACATGAACCGTCCCTATACGTTCAGTCTGGAGCCGGAGGGGACTAATTCGGCCGGAAATCTCGGTGCCGCTGTTTCGCTGGGTTATCAGAACAGGAACCTTTTCCGCGGGGCGGAATTGCTGAGCATCAAACTGCGCGGAGCTTTCGAGGCCATTAAGGGGCTCGAAGGATATGCCGACGAGAACTATATGGAATTCAGTGCCGAGGCTGGGCTCACTTTTCCCGAGTTCAAGCTGCCCTTCCTGAGTGAGGCTTACCGCCGTTCGGTGCAAGCCGCGTCCGAGGTCTCCATCATGTATGACTCGCAAGACCGTCCCGAGTTTCATCGCCGAGTACTTACCGGTGCGTTGCGCTATCGTTGGAGCCGTTTCAATCGTCGCCTCGTGCATCGCATCGACCTGCTTGATCTCAATTATGTCTTCATGCCTTGGATTTCGGAGACTTTCAAGCGTGACTATCTCGACGACGCGGGTAATCGTAATGCCATCCTGCGTTATAACTATGAAAACCTTTTTATCATGAAGCTTGGTTACAGCTTCACTTACAACTCGCAAGGCGGTAACGGTCCTGCCGCGATTTACGGCACCGACGCCACTCAGCTACGCCTCCGTGCCGAGGCTGCGGGTAACCTTCTTTACGGTGCTTCTCGCCTGTTTCGTGTGGAGCGCAACACGGAAGACATGTACACTCTCTTCAACATCGCCTATGCCCAGTACGTACGCGGTGACTTTGACTTTTCACGTAGTTTCCGCATCGATGGGCGCAACTCCTTGGCCCTGCATGCTGGATTAGGGGTGGCCTACCCTTACGGAAATTCCCGTATCCTGCCCTACGAGAAACGTTACTTCAGCGGCGGAGCCAATAGTGTGCGCGGATGGTCGGTGCGCGAACTGGGACCCGGTACTTACCGTGGTACGGATGGTCGCATCGACTTTATTAATCAGACGGGCGATGTGAAACTCGATTTGAGCGTCGAGTACCGTACGTTCCTCTTCTGGAAATTCCACGGTGCCGCTTTCGTTGACGCGGGCAATATCTGGACCATCCGCGAGTATGAGGAGCAACCCGGCGGCCAGTTCCGTTTCTCCACTTTCTGGCGCCAGATAGCTGTGGCCTATGGACTCGGTCTGCGGCTTAATTTCGACTATTTTATCCTGCGTCTTGACGGTGGCATGAAAGCTGTCACTCCCACAGACGCCGGTGCGCACGAGAAGTATGCTATCGTGCATCCCGATTTTCGTCGCGACTTCACTTTTCATTTCGCTGTCGGTCTCCCGTTCTGATTCCGTTACGGCTGGTCTGTTTCCATACTTTCTCTGAAAAACAATCTTTTTTTCGGAGAAGGAGTACGGAGATATATTTCCTTGCACACTTATATGTAAATCGGTATGCGTACATACGTATCTTGTTGTGTAGAGGTCAGCCGCGACCGCACAAAGTGCGGAAGTCGCAACGGGCACAGGTCCTGGGCAGGGTAGTTTGCATGAAGGGACGGGCAGGGTTGAACAGATCCTCCAGCAGGTTGCGTAGTACGGGCTCAAAATCGGTCATGAGAGGGCGGAAGTCGGTCACGGGCACGCGAGCAAGGGGGATGAGCGGCGAGTAGTCGTCGCCGTGAGATTTGTGTACGAAGAAGAGCGCGGGCATAACGGGAAGCGTCGTCTCATGACATACGACCCAGGCATAGAGGAATGTCTGGAAACTGTAGTGCGGGCGGTTGTCGTCCGGTACTGTCAGTTGTGCCATGTCGCGTGGTTCCTCGGGGCGGCCGCCCGTTTTATAGTCGAGGATGCGCACGGTGTCGACGAGGTGTCCTGTGGTGTTGTCAGGTACGCGAACGATGTCCATGCGGTCCACGACGCCGCCCAGACGGATGCGCAGGTCGCCGCGGGGCGTGGGCACGTTGACGGTTACTTCGTGGGGCTGCTCCATTTCCTTCATTTCAAAGGGAGTCAGTTGCAGGTCGTGCGTTAGGAGTTGGCGGAGGTAGGAGAGTACTACGCGACGGGCCACGACAAGGGTGCCATCGTAGCGAAGCGGGCGGTTATCGTCCTCTGTGCAGAAGACGTGTTGGCGGAAAGCGTTGTCGACAAACGGGTGCAACGTCAGGTCGGGTTGCGTGAGGAGGCGTTCGAGATCGCTGCGGGTGACGAAGGGATCGTTGACCGTGAGATGGCGGTAGATGTTTTCGGCCGCAGCGTGGAACACAGTGCCGAAGAGGGCGGCGTCAAGCCCGTCGGCGGGATCGCGGCGGACGTGCAGGCGTGCCACGTGTCGGTAGTAGAACTTCAGGGGACAGTCGACATAATCGTTCAGCGCCGAGGGAGACAAGGGGCGCGAGGTAGGGCATCGTTCATCGAAGCTGTTCTGCAAGATGCGCATGACGCTGTTCGTCTTTTCGGCCCGGAGGTCGTGCGTGTCGGTCAGTCTGGGCGTGCTGTCCAGCGTGAGAGCGCGCACGGGAAGGTTGGTTTCGGCCAGCAACTGTTGCATAAAGCGCGACATCTCGCCCTGTCCTGTTCCGTCGGCGGATACGTTGTAGAGCATTGTGATGCGCTCAGCACGCTGTAACAGACGATAGAAGTAGAAGGCGTAGACGGCGGTCTTGTGGCGCACGGTAGTGAGGCCGAAGACCTCGCGCAGACTGTAAGGAATAAACGAGGTGTTGCTGACGGG
Source organism: uncultured Paraprevotella sp. (assembly GCA_947177395.1). Lineage (GTDB taxonomy): Bacteria > Bacteroidota > Bacteroidia > Bacteroidales > Bacteroidaceae > Paraprevotella. The sequence goes on along the minus strand of CAMWUI010000016.1, from coordinate 37,906 downwards.
GCGAGGGAGCTTCCCTTCGTTGACGGAGAGGAGCACGATATGGCGGAAGTCAAGGTTGCGCGTCTCGAGTACACCCATGACCTGCAGACCGGTGGCCGGTTCGCCGTGGAAGGGAACGGATGTGGTCTCCATGGCGGCACGTATGAGGCGGCGAAGGGTGACGGGGCGGACATCGAGGGTGCCGTCCTCGGTAAGGCGGCGAAAACGGTTCAGTATGTTGTGGGTCTGGAAGAGAGTCTCGTTGTAGAGCGGCTGCAAAGGTTGTCCGTCGTCAAACTGCGTACGGAAGTGTGCAGCCACGCCTATTACGATGGCGAGCAGGTAGTCCAGCAAGGCGGTGTTGCCTACAGGGTGGGTGTAGAGCTGGTTGTGGTCGGCGAGGGCGGCATAAGGATGAGTATCCACGCGCTCCCGCTGTTCGGTGCGGAAGCGTCCTTCGGTGTCGTCGTATCCTTCTGTCTGGAGGTCGAGCAACGCATTGACGAAACTGTAGACGGGGGTGTCGGTGAGAGGGTAACCCATGGTGACGTTGAGTTGCTCGGGGCCGCCTTCCTCGTTCGGGGGGATGGAGTGAAGCACGGGGCGGAGCAGGGTTTCGTCACAGAGGACGACGGCGGTCTCGTTCTCGCGTGGGGTGAGGTTGTGGCGTAGCCATTGGGGGAGGAAACGGGCCTGAGCGTTCTCAGATGATGCGGAGATGTAAGTGATTTTCTTGTCTCGGCGCAGGTTATCGTAGGCCGTGGCGGGCAGGCAACAAGGGTAGCGGCGCAGGTTGTCGCGGATGAAAGTTCCAGCCTCGGCCAGTAGATTGTCTTCAGTGTAGTAGCGGTCATAGTCCCAGTAGAAGAGAGCTTTGCTATGGTCGCGGAGGATGTCGAAGAGTCGGCGTTCGACATCGTTGAGAACGTTGAAGCCCACAAAGATATAGGTTTTGTCATTCGTGAGTAGGGGACTTTCGGGAGTAAGGCGTTCCGTGGCCACGTGACGGTAGAGTGCACCTTCGTAAAGCACGCCCTGTGCGCGGAGTTGCTGGCCGTAGTCGGTGTAGATGTCGTCCATAGCGTTCCACATGCGGAGGAATTTTTCCTTGAGCTGCGAGTTTCCCTCTACGGAGAATCCGTCGAAGAAACGGCTCAAGGCACTCTCCTGCTCGGGAGTAAGGAAGTCGCTGCCGTCGAGCGCCTTGAGCGCCTGTATGTTGGAGAACAGAGCATGGGCGTCGGCCAAATGCTTGTCGATGTCATCAAAATCAGACAGCAGTATCTCGCCCCAACCGTAGAAGCGATCGGTGGTTTCGGGCTCGCTGACGTGGTCGGCATAAACGCGGTAGAGTTCGCACACGGCACGGATGGGATCGCACAACTCGTAGTCAGAGAGCGATCGGAAAAGTTCGCTGATGGTCTGGTAACGGGGTGCCCACACTGGGGTGGGAGACTGGCTGACGAGTGCCTGGTTGAGGAAGAGGCCGGCGCGTTTGTTAGGGAAGACGACTTCAATGTCGGTCAGGTTGGTGCCGTATCTGGCGAGCAGATCACGCGCTACGAGGGTAAGGAATCGTTCCATGCTGTATGGGGATCAGTGTGTGATTTCTTCTATTTGGTTGGTGTATACATACCAGAGGTAGCCGCGGACGGTGGCGGTGGGGTGCATGGCTGCGAGCAGGTCCATGTATTCGCGCACCTGGCGAGGGTATTCTTCGTGCGGCGTGCCGAACTTGAAGTCGACCACGATGATTTCGTTGCCGGACACCATGACACGGTCAGGGCGCCGCACAATACATTCGCCGTCCGTGGGGTCGGCCGAAAGGATGGAGCACTCGTTGTAAAGGCGGTAGCGGCCGCTAAACCAGTCGGCCACTTGAGGCCGCCGCAGTCCGTTCTCTACGAGCCGTCTCAATCGGTTGAGCTGCCGCTGTTCGCCGATGAGGCCTTCTGCCTCCACCTGCAGGAGGACGCGATCGACATCAGCTACGGTGTGTATGGTCGAGAATATGTAGTGCAACAGGCGCCCCGTCTGTACGTATTCGTTGCCGTCATCTGCGACGGGTGCATCCTTGTCTATTCCGGCCTGTCGGATAAAAAGTTCCGAGCGGTTGGACTGGCGGAATTCCATCGGGTTTTCGTAGGAAGTCATGCCGATGGCGACGGATTCGGGTTGCAGCGCCATGCGGTTCTGCGGTACATCCTGTCCGGTGTGGCGACCGAAGGCGGTCACGGGCGTGCCGTAGTCGAATCCGGTGACGATCTCCTGCAGGAGGCCTTTCTTCAGTTCCAGTTCTTCGGTCGTCAGATGTGCCTCCTCCAGATTGCGGGGCATGGCGGCGTGGACGAGGTCGCTCAGCAGACTGCTGTCCGTCAGCTGGAACCGTGTCTTTCCCCACATGAGAAGGTTTTTTTCAGCGCGGGTGAAAGCCACGTACATCATGTTCAGCGCATCGACACGCATCTGTAGATGTTCTTCTTCATAGTCGCGTCGGAAGATGGAGTCCTGCATGCGTTTTTCAAGCGGGACGGGGATAACTGGCAGGGCGTTGTAGGGCGCTTCGGATGGGGTGCACCACAGCAGGTTGCGCTGACTCGGTCCGCCGGCCCGCTCACTCTCGATGTCCCAGTGGAAGTAGGGGAGAAGTACGGTGTGGAACTCCAGTCCCTTGGATTTGTGGATGGTGAGCAGACGTATGCCGTCGGTTTCGCCGGCGGGAACGGATTGCATGGCGAGTGTCTCGTCCCAGTAGGCGAGGAAACTTTTCAGGTCGGAGGGGTTGGACTGCACGTATTCCGTCACTTTGTCGAAGTAGGTGAGCAGGTAGGCGTCCTGTCCTGTCAGACGGTCAAGCGAGAAGAGGCGGTAGAGCCGCTCCTGCAGTTCGTAGAGGGGCAGGCCTCGCAGGCGGTCAGCGTGACGGACGAACTCTGCGGGCAGCAGATTGTCGGAGGGGTGAAGCAACAGGTCGTTGAGATCAGCTTTGTCGCGGAGCACGTCGCAGCGGTAGCGCAGGACGAGGTAGGCTCGGGGGATGGGGTCGTCCGGATCGGCCAGACATCGCAGGGCGGCGTTGATGAGGCTGACGGCCGCCGAGGATGAGAGCAGGAAGGCTTCGTCCGAAACTAACCGCACATGGGGAAGCCGGCGGGAAAAGCAGTTGATGATGGGTTCGGCATAGCTCCTCTTGCGTAGCAGGATGGTCATCTGTGAGTAGGGTAGTCCGGCGGCGTGGAGCGACTCTACTTGTTCGCACAAATCGGCGAGCATCCGTTCCTCCCAGTCATCGCCGTCGCGCATGCTGTTCTTGTAGAAGCGGAGGCGGACGAAACCGCCGTCGGCTTTGCCATCCGGGCATTTCTGTCCCGCGTCGGCATAGGCTTCGGTTATCCGCGGCGGAGTGTCGGGCGTGAGGCCGTCGAGGAGCGCCGCTACTTGCGGGAAGAAAGCTTTGTTGAAGGCTATGATGCGCGGTTCGCTACGGTAGTTGTAGTTCAGGTGGCGGATGTCGGGGTGGCTGTCCTTCATTTCCTCACCGATGCCGGCCAACAGTTGCCAGTCGCCGCCGCGCCAGCGGTAGATGCTCTGCTTCACGTCGCCCACGATCAGGTTGCTGTGTCCCGTGGCCATGTTTTCTACCAGCAGTTTCTTGAAGTTGCTCCATTGCATCACCGATGTGTCCTGAAACTCGTCTATCATGACGTGACGGAAGTCGGCCCCCATCTTCTCAAAGATGAACGGGGCGTCGGTGTCCGCCACCAGCTCGTTGAGCAGGATGGGAGTCTTGGCCAGCAGGAAGCGGTTGGTCTCGTTGTTCAGTGCAGTCACTTCTACGTTGATGAGGCTGAGCAGCCGCAGGGGATTCAGGTATTTACGAGTCAGGTCGGCACTGTTGTACTGCGTCATTCCCTTCGTCTGGAAGCGGCGCACCTCGGCCAGCAGGCGGCTGAAGTGTCCAGCGGCTTCGCGCCATTCGGGCGAAGCCTGTTTGGCCTTCACGAGCATGTTCATCGGGTCTTCAACGTATTTCCGCAGCGTGTCCTTGAACTCCGCATCTGGCTTTCCGCTGGCCAGTGCCTCGATGTATTTGCCCAAGGTGCTGCCGCGGCTGAAGTCCGTACAAGTCAGTCCGCGCACCTCTAATTCTTCGAGGAAGTGGGCGGCGGCGCTCTGTATGCGGTCGTTCGCGTCGTTCTGCAAGGCTTTCAGCGTCTGTCGCAGTTGTCGCATAAAGCCGTCGTCTCCCAAGAGAGCGGCCAGCCGTTCGCTGTTGAGCAGGTAAGGTCGTTTGAATATTTCCGAGGCAAAGGATTTCAGTTCGCCGCTGACGTCCCATTTGTCATTGTCCTGCAATCTGTCTTCCACATATTCGGTAATCCATCCTAATGTGCGCGGCTCGATGTGGAGGCGCTCCATGATGCGGTCCACGGCCACGCCCAATGCCTCGCGGTCGTTGAGGTCGACCTGCAGGTTGGCCGTCAGGCTCAGTTCGTGCGCTAAGTTTTGTAGCACTTTTTGGAAAAACGAGTCGATGGTTTCCACCTGAAAGCGGTTGTAGTCGTGGAGGATGGCCTTCAGCGCCTCTCCTGCCCGGCGGCTGATTTCCCCGTCGTCCATCGTCAAACCATCGCGTATCAGTTCCTTTTTCAGTTCCTTCAGGTATCTGGCGGACGAGGGCAACCCTTTCCACAGTCCGTAGAGCTGTTGCAGGATACGCTCTTTCATCTCGGCAGTCGCCTTGTTTGTGAACGTCACAGCAAGGATGTGCCGGAATGTACCGGGATTCTGCGCGCCCACGAGAAGTTTGATGTACTGCACGGCCAGCGTGAAAGTCTTGCCGGAGCCGGCGGATGCTTTGTAGACAGTGAGTCGGGAGGACATGGACATGGGATTGTGGTCAGTTGTCGGTATTCTGGTAGAGGTAGCGCTTGATGCTCTTTTTGGCGGTTTTCTCGAATTCCTCGTTGCGGAACACGATACGGGTTATCTGCGAATAGGCGGGCAGTTCCTTGTTCAGTTCCTGCCGGCTCTGGTCCAGCAGTTCCGTCAGTTTTGCCTCGTCGTAACCGTTCTTCAGCGCTTCGTCTATGTCCGGATATACCAGCGCCACGAGTTTGTCCCGGTTCATGATGATGAGCGATTCGTTCACGAAAGGCATGTTATTCAGTTTTGCCTCGATTTCCTCCGGATAGATGTTTTGTCCGCTGGCGCTCAGCAGCATGTTCTTGCATCGTCCTTTGATGAATACGTCGCCCTCGTCGCTGATGACGGCCATGTCGCCCGTGTGTATCCATCCGTCGCTGTCGAGCACGGCGGCCGTGGCCTCCTTGTTTTTGTAATATCCCAGCATGGTGTTCATGCCCCGGCACATCAGTTCGCCCGGTATGCGGGCCGGGTCGCTGCTGTCCACCCGTAATTCCATGCGGTGGGCCGCCCGCCCGCACGATGTGTATTGCGTCTCGTGCCAGGGACTGTGACAGATGATGGGTCCGCATTCCGTCATTCCATAAGCGATGGAGTAGGGGAAGTTGATTTTCTTGAGGAAAGCTTCCACTTCGGCGTTGAAAGGTGCCCCGCCGATGATTATTTCCGAGATGTTTCCGCCGAAGAGTTTCATGCTTTCCTCGCGCGCGCGTTCCTTTAATATGTCGTTGATGAACGGGACGCGCAGGAGAAGTTTGCCCAGTTTGTTGTCGATGCGCGGCAACACTTCCTTCTTGAATATTTTCTCCACTACCAGCGGCACGCAGGAAATGACGCGGGGATGGATGCGGGCCACGGTGGTCATGATGATTTTCGGCGACGGCATGCGTGTGAGGAAATGCAGATGGGCACCGTGGGTGATGCCGTAGAGGAAGTCGTACACCAGTCCGAACACATGTCCCATGGGCAGCATGGACACGATGTTGTCGCCCGGGCGGATGCCGATGGTGTCGCGGCAGAACAGGATGTTGGACAACAAACTGCGGGCCGGGAGCATGACACCTTTCGAAAAGCCCGTCGTGCCGGAGGTGTAGTTGATGACCACGAGACTCTCGGGCGATTCTTCCCGCCGGTAGCGCACGTGTTCGGACGAGAAGATGCAAGGGAACTTACGGCCGAACAATTCGTTCAGATGCTCGCGGGAGTAAGTCAGTTTGTCCGACCGGCTGGTCAGCAGTTCGAAATCCTTCACGCTGACGATGCCTTCCAGTGCGGGCATGCGGTCTTCGTTCAGATTCTCCCATACCTGGTCGCCCACGAACAACAGGCGTGCCTCACAGTGGTTCACGATGTTGTGTATGTTGTCCGGTTTGAATTCGTGTAGGATGGGGACGATGACAGCTCCGTAGGTGATAGTGGCGAGGAAAGCCACGCACCAGTTGCCACTGTTCCGTCCACAGAGGGCTATACGGTCGCCCGGACGGACGCCGGCGGCTTCCATCACGAGGTGTATCTTTTCTATTTTTCTTGCAACGTCTTTGTATTGGAGAGTTTCGCCTTGGAAATCAGTGAGTGCTTTTCGGTCCCAGTTTTGAATGATGCTCTCTTCCAGAAGTTCAATCAGTCCTATCTTCGTCATTTCGTGTTTCAGTCTTGAATATTTATTTGCACAAATATAATTAAAAAGCCCCAATGCAAGGGAAAAAGGTTTTCCTTTTTTCCGCTCCGGGGCATTTTTACTACCTTTGCGCGGTTTTACCGACAATAGAATATTGTATGCAAGACAGCGGAATGGAGATGGCGGCCTTGTTCGATCTGGATGGGGTCGTTTTTGATACGGAGAGCCAGTATGGCGACTTCTGGGGTATGATAGGACGGGAGTTCCGTCCGGATATTCCCGGTTTTGAGTTGAAGATAAAGGGGCAGACCCTCACGCAGATATACGACGGTTGGTTTGCCGGCGAGGATGGGACGCAGCGCGATATCACGGCGCGGCTGGACGCGTTTGAGCGCAGCATGCACTTTGACTATGTTCTCGGCGTGGAACGTTTTCTGGACGCTCTGAAGGCGGAAGGTGTCTTTAGGGCTGTGGTCACCAGTTCCAACCGTGAGAAGATGAAGCGCGTCTATGCCGCCTGTCCTGGTTTTCGGGAGAAGTTCGACCGCATCCTGACGGCCGAGGATTTTGCCGTTTCGAAGCCTGCTCCCGACTGTTATCTCCGGGGAGCCGCCATGGCTGGAGTGCCTCCCGTCCGGTGCGTCGTTTTCGAGGACTCTTTCCACGGCATCGAGTCCGGTCGCCGGGCCGGGATGTGTGTCGTGGGGTTGTCTACAACCAATCCGGTCGACGCCATTGCACCTTTCTGCCGGCGTGTGATTCCCGATTTTACGGACTTCACGGTAGAAAATATGCGCGAATTGCTCCTCGGGTCTGAAAAATAATGTAATTTTGCGCCGAATTTAAAAAATACAGAATAATGGCTGGATATTTAGTAGACGACACCCGCAAGGTGACGACACATCGGTTGATAGAAATGAAACGGCAAGGCAAAAAGATTGCCATGCTCACGGCATACGATTATACGATGGCTCAGATTGTGGATGGGGCCGGGGTGGATGCAGTACTGATAGGCGACTCGGCTTCCAATGTCATGGCCGGCAATGTGACCACGTTGCCTATGACGCTGGATCAGATGATTTACCATGCCACTTCGGTGGTGCGGGGCGTGAAACGTGCGCTCGTCGTGTGCGATATGCCTTTCGGATCTTATCAGGTGAACGCCACGGAAGGTGTTTCCAACGCCATCCGCATTATGAAGGAGAGCGGATGCGATGCCCTGAAACTGGAGGGCGGTGTGGAAATCATCGACACGGTGAAGACTATCTTGGCTGCGGGCATACCCATTATGGGACATTTGGGACTGACTCCCCAGAGCATTAACAAATTCGGCACGTATGCCGTGCGTGCCCGCGAGGAGGCTGAGGCCAACAAACTGATCGAGGATGCTCACGCGCTGGAGGAAGCAGGCTGTTTCGGTCTTGTGCTGGAGAAGATTCCCGCAGGATTGGCCGCACGGGTGGCTTCGGAACTGACGATTCCCGTCATTGGTATCGGTGCGGGCGGCGGAGTGGACGGACAGGTTTTGGTCGTGGACGATATGCTGGGCATGTCGAAAGGCTTCTCGCCCAAGTTCCTGCGTCGTTATGCCGACCTGCATACCGTGATGACGGATGCTATTGGGCAGTATGTCAATGACGTGAAATCTCAGGATTTCCCCAATACGGACGAGCAATATTAAGTAAGCAAGGGGATGCAGATGCAGCTGATGGCCGGAAGAAAACGGGAATGGCGCTTGAATTGCTGGCGCATCTGTGTGATGAACCTTCTTGTGGGAATGGCTCTCTACATGATGTTCCCTTTTATTTCACGGATACTTTCTCCCGATGGATCGGGGGGGAGTGTCTGTTTTTTGTTTTTCGGCTTGGCTTACGTGGCGGGGCTTTTGCTGCCAGGACCGTTTTGCAACTACTGGCTCGATGTCTTTAAGCGCAAGGGGATGTGCCGCAGGGCTTTGTTGTTGCTCGTAGCTATGCAAGTGTGTCTGTTCTGGTTGTTCCCTCCCTCCCTGATGCCTTTCTGTGGCTTGTTGCTGGGAGCGGCGGTGGGATTGTTTCAGATATCTGCCGGTAGCACGTTGTTGGTGGATCTCTCGCCAGCTGACTGCCGTACGCTGACTTCACATATTTATTATTGGTTCACGCGGCTGGCTTTGGCTCTGGGGCCTGTGGTGGGGTTGCTGGTAGCGGATCAGGCGGGATACTTCTGGTTGCCGGTGTTTTCACTGGCATGCGGCAGTGTGGCTTTCCTGTTGCTCCAGTCGGTGGACGTCCCTTTTCGTGCCCCGCTGGAACCGCCGGTCGTTTCTCTCGACCGCTTTTGGATGCCGCGGGCTTTCCGGCTGTTTGCCGGCCTTCTGCCGGTGACATTGGCCGCCGGCCTGATGGTTTCGCTGTGTGCGCGTCCCGAGTGGTATGCTATGATGGCCTTGGGCTTTTTTTGTTCCCTCTCGGTGCACCGTATGTTGTGGGCGGGGCGTGATGTCCGCCGGGAAATACTTTTCGGCATGATGCTCATGATATCTGCTGTTGTTTTGTGTGTTTTTCTGTTTTCTTTTCCAATTTGGCCGATGTCGCTTGTCTCCCTGCTGTTTGCCTGGGGGCTGGGGCACGTGAGCAGCCGTTACCTGCTGTTCTTTGTGCGCGTGTCCAGGCATTGTGAGCGCGGTACGGCTCAGACTACTTATCTGATAGCCTGGGAGTCCGGCCTTGTTCTGGGGGTATCGGTCGGATTTATGCCCATGTCAGGGCTGCCCGGTCAGGGGAATCCGGTGCTGTCTTGTCTGCTATTGTTGTTGTCATTGATTGTATATCTGTTGTTTGTCCATCGATGGCTTGACAAGGCTTGCTGGAAAGAAAAGAATTCGTAAAACTCTCCCCTCTGTCCTTCGGCACTCCTTGACGTATAATATTGGACAAATTGACTACATTCCTGAGTGGACAGTTTACGGCTTGGCAAGTGGACAACGGTTCATTTACCCCAGTGAACAGCACTCCACTACCCCCAGTGAAGTGCTGTTCACTTCCCCTATTGGAGTGCTGTCCACTTAGGGTAGTGGAGTGCTTACGGGACAACATCGGGACAGTTGTTTTCATCCTGTCACGAATACAGTTGTGGGATGAACAGGAGTATTATGATGCGACTGTCTCGTCAGTTGTCCGGATGATATTTTATGTTCTAAAGCATAGATTTATGTTAAAGTTAAGTTATTTTTAATCTTCAACGACGGAAAAGTTATAATTTTATCCATCCAAATAAAATAAAACATAGACGATAATTTAAATTTAATTAATTCAATAAACATGAAAAGCAGTTTTTTGGAAAGACGACTGAGTCGTTTGGTCCTTCCTGCTTGTGCTGTCTTGTTGGCCGGTACGGCGTTGACCTCGTGTGAGGATGAATTGCTGACCGGAATGCCTTCTTGGTTGGGGAGTAGCATTTACGACGAGTTGCAGGCAAGGGGAAATTACCAGATGACTTTACGGCTCATTAATGACCCGGCTTTGAACTACGCTTCCGTGCTTCAGCGGACGGGTAGCAAGACACTTTTTGCTGCGGACGACGAGGCTTACAACCGGTTTTTCAGGAAGAACGACTGGGGTGTGAAGCGTTACGAAGACCTGTCGGAGGCTCAGAAGAAACTTCTGTTCAACACGTCGATGGTGAACAATGCCTATTTGATAGAGCTTCTGTCGAGTGTGAGTGGCAATCCGCCGGGAGAAGGAAAGTGTATGCGGCGTATGACGTCGCTGTCGGTGTTTGACTCCGTTCCGCGCGTGTGGGCCAAGGACATGCCGGACAATATTTATTGGAGTGCGGCCCGTGAGGAATTTCCAGACGAGCAGCATCCGATGTTGCTCATGAAGAATAATACGGCGGCGCCGATGGTGCATTTCCTGCCGAAGTTCATGACGGCGAACAATATTACGAAAGAGGATTTCTATAAACTGACCAACGGGCAGACCAATGATATCACTCAGGCTTATGTGAACGGAAGTCTGGTGGGAGAAAAGGATAAAACGTGTCAGAACGGATACGTGCAGTTTGTCAACGAGGTGGTACAGCCTCTTGACAACATGGCTGAAATCATCCGGAAGAAGCCGCAGTTCTCGCAGTTCAGCCGACTGCTGGAGCGTTTCTCTTTTCCGCAGCGTAGCGCGAGCATGACAGCCCAGTGGAAACAGAATACGGGCGGCGACGAGGATGTCTATGTGAAGCGTTATTTTTATTATGAGAATGACAATTCACAACTCAGCGTGGACGATTACGGTAACAAGGCTACGGCACAGTTGTCTTTCGATCCGGGAAACAATACCTATATATATAGCAACTCGGGCGGCTACACGATGTCACACGATGCAGGTGTAATCTTGGCGCCTACGGATGAGGCACTCGATAACTTTTGGAACGGCGAAGGACGCTCCCTGCAGGAGAAGTTCGGGTCATGGGACGAAGTAAGTGATTCCATCGTGGTGGCCTTGATCAACAACATGATGATTTCTTCATTCATAGCTTCCGTGCCCAGCAAGTTCGGTTCCGTGGTCAATACGGCGCAGGAGAACATGGGCATCGAGGCGGCCGATGTGGATAGTTGCTTCTTGGGATGCAATGGCGTGGTGTATCAGGTGAACAAGGTGTTCTCTGTGCCGGACTATCGTTCGGTGACCTATCCGGCTCTGTTGAACACTGACCGCATGGGTATCATCAACGAGGCTATCAGCATTTTGAAAATGAAGGAATTCCTTAACCAGATGTCGTTTGACAAGGTGGAGGACAAGTATAGCTTTGTTATTCCAACAAACACAGCCCTCACGAGTTATGTGGACCCGGTGTCGGTGGCCAAAGGTTCGCCTCTGGTGTATGAGTTTTATATCGACGGCCGTGCCAGCAACACAGGGCAGAAGGTGAAAGCGCACGTGCGTTCCTACAATCCGGAGACGGGTGAGCTGGGGGACTACAAACCGGCTCGTGAGGAACCGCAGGACTCTGTTGTGAAGAATCGTCTGCAGGACATTCTGGACAACCATCTTGTGCTGGGGCAGTTTAACGCGCAACAGGAGTATTACCGTACGAAAAGCGGCGGCGTGGTGCGTGTGTCCGGCTACGGTACGGAGGACCTGAGATTGCAGGGTACGTGGCAGAACGACCGCGGTACTTCCGTATTCGTGAATCCGAATGACATTTTCGATATGTCACAGACGGGTAACGGTATTTCTTATATCATCGACGGGGAGCCCCTGATGACGACACCCCGGTCCGTCTACAAGATATTGTCGGAGGACGAGGCTTATAAGGAGTTCTTCACCTTGCTCGATGGCAGTGACAATCTGATGTCGGCTTTGGTGGACAACCGTGCTACTGTGGACAAGGGTATCACCATCTTCAGTAATTACCACTATACGTTGTATGTGCCTACGAACGAGTCCGTGCGCGAGCTTATCGACAGCGGCAAACTGCCGACGTGGGACCGGGTGGATGAAATCCGTGAAAACGAAGAATTGCTTGATGCGGACCGGAAGCAGCAGGTGGATTCGCTGACGAATATCATCGAGAGTTTCCTGCGTTACCATATTTATGACAATGCACTCTATATTGGAGGCGAGACGGTGACGAAAGGAATCTACGAGTCTTCTTACCTGGGTACTAACGGACGTTTTGTACGCGCTACGGTAACGAACGATGCTACGGGATTCACCGTGCGCGACAATTGCAACAATGTCCGTCGGGTGCTGACTGACGGCGACCACTCCAACAAACTGGCCCGCGAATATGTGTTCAATCATAGGGACAAAACGAGAGCGACCAACATTTACACGTCTTCGTATGCGGTGATTCATCTGATTGACAAACCGCTGTTCTATGCGACCGATCAGTTTGCCGAACCCAAACAACAGTAAACATCAGGAGTATGAAAAAGTTGAAATTCATTATATTTATGAGTTGCCTCGCCTTGGCTATGCGGGCGGGTGCACAAGGAATCACCAGTGTCAGCGGTACTGTTTCGGACTCGTATGATGTGCTGATGGGTGTGGCCGTGGTGGAGATTGATGCGGCCAACCGTATCGTGAGCTCCGCACTGACGGACATGAACGGTAACTTCGTGCTGAAAATCCACAACCAGAAGAACCGTATCCGTTTCAGCTATATGGGTATGAAGACGGTGTTCCTTCCTATTAATAAAAAGGTGTATAAGGTGCAGATGGAGGACAACACGAAAGTGTTGGATGTGGTCAACGTGACGGCGAAGAAGAAGATGCAGACATCCGGTCTGGCCATTCCCGAGCGGGAAGTCTCTTTTGCTGCGCAGACTATCAATGCGAAGGAGTTTGAAGGACTGGGATTCACCTCTATCGACGAAGCCCTGCAGGGGCGTATTTCCGGTTTGGACATCGTGCTCAATTCCGGTGACTTGGGTGCCGGCACGAGTATGCGTCTGCGTGGTGCGTCCACCATCAGTTCTGTGGTTTCGAACGAACCGCTGATTGTAGTCAACGGTAACGTGATGAATGTGGATCAGACGGGCTTTGACGTGAATACGGCCAACGAGGAAAGTTTCGCCCAGTTGCTGAATGTCAATCCCGAGGATATCGAGGACATCAAGGTTATGAAGGATGCCGCTGCTACAGCCATCTGGGGTTCGCAGGGTGCGAACGGTGTGATAGAAATCCGCACTAAGCGTGGTCACCGAGGCAAACCGACGCTCTCGTACACGATCCGTATGACGGGAACTTATCAGCCGTCTGGCATCAAGTTGTTGACGGGCGATCAGTATACGATGTTGCTCAAGGAGGCTTATTTCAACCCGACGCAGAGTGACATGGCGGCCAACATCCGGGAGTTGAACTATGAAAGTCCTTCCACATTCTCGGAGGCCGAGATGTTTAATGAAAATACGGACTGGGTGAAGGAAGTGACACAGTTCGGTCTTCGTCAGCAGCACTACGTGTCCGTAGAGGGGGGTGACGAGAAGGCCGTCTTCCGTATATCGGGAGGTTACGACCACGAGACTGGTTCCATCATCAAGCAGAAGCTGGACCGCTTCTCCACCCGTATGGCCTTGGACTATTATGTGAACGACCGCATCAAGATTGCGAGCAACTTTTCGCTGACATACACGGACAACGAACGTAACAGCGACAACCTGCTGTCCATTGCCTATAGGAAGATGCCCAACCTGGCCATTTATGAGCAGGATCGCAACGGTGTCTCCACGGGACGTTATTACTACATGCTGCAGGGACCGGAAAACGAAGACTTTCTCAGCGACCAGCGTGGTCTGCCCAATCCGATTGCGAGTGCCAATCTTGCCAAGAACGAGCTCCGTACGTATGATATCGTGCCGGAACTTATTCTGGAGTATGACCTGCTGGGCACGGACGATGAACATCATCGTCTGAAGTATGATGGACGTGTGTTGATGAATATATTCAACAGTTATCTGGATTCGGATTATCCGCGTGAACTATCAACGGCGAACTATCAGTATTCGCATTTAGCTACTTCAACGAGCACAAAGAGTCTGCAGTTTACGACGACGCACACACTTACTTTCGCTCCCCATTTTAAGAATAGGAAACATGACTTTCTGGCGATGGGACGTTTTCAGCTGGTGAGCGGTAGCGGTAGCGGTCTGTCTAACAGTGCAGACCGTCTGCCGGACGGTATTGAGGCACCCAGTTTGGGACGTGTTACCGGAGTGAGCAGTTCTTTCTCCCAGTGGAGAAGCCTGTATTATACGTTCTCAGCTCACTATGCCTACGATTCGCGCTACATTTTCGATGTGTCGGCGCGTATAGACGCTACTACGAAGTTTGGCCCGAGCAAGCGATGGGGAGTATTCCCCGCTGTGTCCGGCCGTTGGAACATCAGTGACGAGTCTTGGATGAAGTGGTCGCGCAAGTGGCTGAACATGCTCTCTGTTCGTCCGGGATGGGGTCTGGTTGGTTCACAGCCCAACCGCGATTACCTGTATATCAACACCTATTCCAATGCCGGCAACTATCTGGGAATGTCCGGTATGCAGCCTAATGGCATCAAACTGAACGACCTGAGTTGGGAATCCAAGTATACATGGAACGTGGGTTTCGATCTGGGTTTCCTGGAAAACAAGGTGACGATGGATATCAACCTGTATACGCAGCTGACGAAGAACATGTTGATGGGGAATGCTGCCATACCCGGTTCTACGGGCTTCGGTTCGTTGGCTTTCAAGAATGTGGGTGACATGCGCAACCGCGGATGGGAATTCAACATCAACGCCAACGACATCCTGAAGAAAGGTAAGTTTGCCATGAATGTGAACGTGACTTTTGCAAATAACCACAATGTCATCAAGAAGATGGACGCAGGAATTCTGGCCAGCCTGAACAGCAGTTTCTCGGAAGGTAACGCCAAACTCCTGCAGCGTGTGCAGATAGACAACCCCTTCGGTGCCATCTACGGCTATCGCTATCAGGGTGTGTACCAGTACAACTATGACACGTTCAAGAACATGACTCCCGAACAGCAGGCGCAGGTGACGGCACCCGTGGCCCGGAATGCAAACGGGGAAGTGATTCTGGACGACCGCGGCAATCCGCTCCAGATGCGTTATTGCTACAACACGACCGATTATAAGTTCAAGGGCGGAGACGCCATGTATGAGGATGTCAACCATGACGGTAACATCGACCAGCTGGATATCGTTTATCTGGGCAATTCGTTGCCGAAGTTGACCGGTGGTTTCGGATTCCGTCTGAAATATTCGAGATGGTCGCTCAATGCGCAGTTTAACTATCGTATTGATTACGATATCGTGAACATGGCCCGTCTAAACATGGAAAGCATGTCATCCAACAACAACCAGAGCCAAGCGGTGAACTATCGTTGGCGCAAGGAGGGAGATGTGACGACTATACCGCGCGCCATGACGACCGCTACGGATGTGGCAAACTACAATACGCTGATTAGCGACCGTTTTGTAGAAGACGGAACTTTCCTGCGGTTGAACTACCTGCAGATAGCTTACGGATTTGATGGAAAGAAGATAAAGAAGTGGGGACTTAACAAGCTGAGTTTCTATGCCAACGCGAACAACCTGTTCTGCCTGACGAAGTACACGGGGGTGGATCCCGAGGTCAGCTACGGCGGTTACAGCGTTTCGCAGGATAATGCGCAGACTCCCCGTTCGAAATCGTATACGTTGGGTATCAGCGTCGGATTCTAATTTATAAAGAATGTGTTTATGAAAAACATAAAGAATAAACTGATTCAGGCGATGATTGTCGCCGGCACGGGGCTGATAACGGTTTCCTGTGCGGACTTTTTGGACATCAAGCCGCTCGATACAGTGACGGATGACAACTACTGGGACGAGCGCAGCGATGTGGATCAAATGATTATCGGTCTTTATACCCGTATGCAGAGTTATGATTTCCTGGCCCGTGCGTTGGTGTGGGGCGAGGTTCGCTCGGATAATGTATATCAGGGAGAAGAAACGCTGAAGCGTGATGCTTCCGTCTATAATATCACGCGGGAGAATATCCTGGCCAACAACGCTTATACGTCGTGGACACCGTTCTATTCCGTTATCAACCGTTGCAACCTGATCATAGAGAAGGCGCCCGAGGTGTCCCAGAAGGATCCGAGCTATACGGAGAGCGACTTGCGTGCGACGATAGCCGAGGCTAAGGCCATTCGTGCATTGTGCTATTTCTATCTGATTCGCACATTCCGCGATGTCCCGTATTATACGTATTCCATCCAGTCGGACGAGCAGCGGCCGACCATGCCGGCAACCTCTTTCACCGTCATTCTGTCTAATCTGATTAATGACCTGGAGGATTGCAAGGCTGATGCGTTGGTTTCATATGTGGACAAGGAAAACAATCCTTTCCGCGTAACTCGAAACTCTATCAACGCCTTGTTGGCTGACATGTATCTGTGGCAGCAAAATTATGACATGGCGGCCAAGTGCTGCGACGAAGTGATGCAGGCGAAGCGCAAGGAATATGACGATGCTGTACTGCAGGGGGGTAGCATATCCTCTTCTGCATCCTTGTATGGTCCGGGGGCGGACGCTGCGAAAAAGTTTGCTCTTCTAAGGGAAGACTATATAGGACGTTCCGATTACTTTGGCCGTGGCTGGGGCGCTACGTTCTGCGACGGAGGCAGCTACGAGTCTTTACTGGAACTGCAGTTCGATTCGCGGGAAGCGAACGGTTATGCCAAGAATGACGTGGTCGGCAAGCTCTATGGCGGTATCGAGGACAAGAAACTCCGTCCGGGCGGCTGTATCGCTCCCAGTACGGTTCTGGCAAGCGACGTGAACTCCGGTACGCTGAAATATTTCACGAGCACCAAGGATATACGTTCATGGCTTGACATGCAGACGAGTGTGGAAAGCGCTTCTTCCCAGATAACAAAATTTGTGACTTGGGCGGGAAGTGTGACGGCCGAAAACAATTCTTATCGGTCTTCTTTCGGATATCGGAGCGTAAACTCGGCCAACTGGATTTTCTACCGTCTGTCGGATGTAATGCTGATGAAGGCGGAAGCGCTGGTGTGTCAGATGGAGGATGGTATGAGTCTCAGTACGATGAGTGCCGAAGACAAGTTGCTGAGAGACTCTGTCTTTAACATTGTCTATGCCGTTAATCTGCGTTCCCTGATGGGTATTACCAACGCTGGCACGCATCCCGACGCATTGTCCATCGGTCGGTATACGGACAAGACATCCCTTTTGAAATTGGTTATGGGCGAGCGCCAGCGTGAACTGCTGTTCGAAGGCAAGCGCTGGTTCGATCTGGTGCGTCACGCCCGTCGCGAGGGAAATACACTGTCGCTTCGTAGCGCCGTGCGCGGCAAATTCAAGGATGAAGCCACGGCAGCCGACCATAAGTTGGCGACGATGGACGCTATTTACTGGCCCATCAATACTGCGGAACTTGATTTGAACCCGTATCTGAAACAGAATCCGGCGTATGGCGGTATCGACAATTCTTATGAATCAACCAATTAATTGCGCGTATTATGAAAAAGATAAAATATTCGATTCTCGCAGTGCTGTTTTCGCTTGTGCTGGGCGGAAATCTGTTGACGGCCTGCAACGACGACATGCCCGCGGGGAGCTATTTCACGTTTACGGGCGAGATGATGAGCGACTATCTGAACAATCGCGGCGAATACAGCCAGTTTGCGGCGGTCGTACAGAAGGCCGGACTGATGGATTTGCTCTCGGCCTATGGTACTTATACCTGTTTTGCGCCTACGAACGAGGCGATGAACCGTTATCTGGCAGCGAGCGGCTACGGTTCGGTGGACAATATGCCTCGGATGATGTGTGATACCATTGCCCGCATGCACTTGATGGACAAGGCTTACCATACGTCCGAGATTCAGAACTTGAAGTCCCTGCCCACGTTCAATATGTTGCGGCGTTTCATTCAGGTGAGATCCGTATTGATGGGAGTGGAGGGAGCCGACTCCGTGGCTGTCATCGAGTTGAACTCCGGTGTACACATCATCAACGAACTGATGAACGATTCCGTGCAAAACGGTATCATTCAGCCGGTGGATGCCGTACTGATGCCGTCGAACGAAGCGCTGCCCGACGTGTTGGAGAAGAACGACCAGATAAGGTTGTTCAACCTGGCCCTTGAAATGACCGGGCTGAAGAAACTGATGTATGAATACGGTGATCCGGAATGGAACGAAAAGTTTGAGAATTATGAGGATTTCAAGTTCCAAAGCGATATCCATGTCCATTTGACACGGGTGCCGGAGACGCATAACACTTGTTTTACGGCCTTTGTCGTGAAGGACGAAATCCTGAAAGAGAAATACGGTATAGAAACGGTGGACCAGTTGTATGATAAGGCGGCCGAGATATATGGAGAGGTTTATCCCGAAGAGGTAGGACAGAGCTATTGGCAAAACACGCCGGAGGCTTTGAAAGACCGTCGCAATCCGCTGAACCGCTTCATAGCATATCATCTGCTCGACCGTTTGGGACTTTATGATAAACTGACAACCATTACGACACTGGACCTGACACTGGTGGATCCGACGGAGTGGTATACGACGATGTGTCCCAATGCCATGGTGAAGGTGCAACAGGCCCGGATGCCCCAGTATATCGGCAATTCCGTGTCGGGTGATCTCTATCTCAACCGTTGTTTTGACGGACGTAACAACTTGGACGGGGCGCATGTGCTTCCGAATGTGGAGGAAGGCTATACGAACCAGGCCCTGAACGGTGTGTATTATTATATCGACGACATCATCGACTATGGAAAGACAACGCAGGAAGTTGTGTTCAACGCCCGTATCCGCATGGATATGTCCACGTTGTTCCCGGAGTTGATGTCGAACGAGATACGCGGCAACGGTGACAACTATACGGAGAACTTTGCGGATACGAAGTTCGGTTCTTCCTATTACTTTCCGGACGGTTATCTGAAGAATGCCACCCTGAAAGGAGACGGTAAGTTCGTGTATCTTCGTCCGCGCAATTATTTCTGGAGTTACGAGGGGGACGAATGTAACTTGGTGGGCAAGACATACGACTTTGAATTCACGCTGCCTCCGGTTCCCACGGGCGACTATGAAATCCGTCTCGGCTATTGTGCAACAGCCACGCGCGGTGTCATGCAGGTTTATTTCGACGGGAAGCCGCAAGGTATACCTTTGGACATGAGAATCTTTGCGAACGATCCTTCCATCGGATGGGTGCCGTTCAGTATCAGAACCTCCGAGGAGGCCAAAGAAGAGAGCAAGAAAGCCATGAAGAACAAAGGTTTCTACCGCGGACCGGCCAGCGTGTTCAACTTTACTTCGTCCAACCACCGTGACGGGGAAAACACCAGTGCGAAGTCATATTTCTTCCACAACTTCCGGACGTTCCGCATGGTGTTGTGCCGCGTGTCCAATCTGGACGGCAACGTGGAGCATAAGTTGCGCCTGCGATCGGTATATTCCGAAGGAGACGCCGAGGTGATGATCGACTACATTGAAATCGTGCCCAAGAGCATTTACGGTGTGGATTTCGACGGTATGAAAGAAGATGATAATTGATTAACGGATTCGATTATATATGATGAAATACATATTTAAATATAAGATTCAGACAGGGCTGGCAACGATGATGGTTGCCGCTTCCCTGTCCGTTTCGTGCACCGATACGTGGGACGACCACTATGGCAAGGGGCAGGAAGTGCACGGAAACACTTTGTGGCAGAACATCAGCGAGGACGGCGAACTGGCCCAGTTTGCCCGGGTGCTGAGGAGTTGCGGCTATGACACGCGGCTGAATGACCGTCAGGTGTTCACCGTTTTTGCTCCGGTGATAGACGAGCAGACGGCGGACAGCCTGATAGACGTGTACACGACGGAGAAGAACCGGGGGGTGAAGGAAAGCGACAATTCCATGATTGTGCAGTTCCTGAACAATCATATCGCCCTTTACGGTTATTCCGTATCTGGCGAGACGAACGATTCCCTCTATATGTGGAACGGAAAGAACATGAAACTGACTTCCAAGACATTCGGCAATTACGAACTTCTGGCAGGGCAGCGGGTGTCCAGTAACGGCATCCTGTATAAGGTGGGCGGCATCCAGCCCTATTTCCGCAACATCTGGGAGCAGATACAGTTCGACCCGCGGCTGTCCCATCTGTCGGATTACATCTCCAGATTCAACCGTTATGAACTGGATCCCGACGCCAGTGTGCCGGGAGGCGTGGTAGACGGAAACATCGTCTATCTGGACTCCGTTACTTATTTCTACAACAGCCTGATTTCTTCGTTGGGTTATATCAACCGCGAGGACTCCTCCTATATAATGATGGCGCCGGTCAACGACGTGTGGGACGAGAAAGTGGAGCAGTACAAGCGTTACTACGTCTATAATAACAAGGTGACGGGGCGCGACTCACTTCAGAATCTACGTGCCACGTCAGCTCTGCTGGAGGACCTTTTCTACAACAGGAACACGCAACGCAGCATCGAGGACTCAATCTGTTCCACGACCTATTCCTCCTTCACGCCCGGCTATAGCGTCTACGAGAAACCTTTTCAGCCCGGTGGTATCTTCTACGGTATGGAACAACTGGACTGCAGCAACGGTACCCTGTATGTGGCCGAGCAGTTTCCCATCCATCCCGAACAATCGTACTTCATGCGCGCGTTCAGTATGGAAGCCGAGACGGAGAGTTATTACGAGGTGGAAAACGAGGACGTGACCAACTGTTTCGAACGCACGGTGCCGAATACGTCGGAGTTTAAAGTGTCGAAGGACAAATTCCTGCTGATATCTGCCGCCCGGACGTCGAACACTACCGTCACCTTCTCTCTCCCGAACATACTTTCGGGATGTTACTATGACATCTATTGTGTGTTCGTTCCGGCCATCGCCTACGACGAGAATGCCACGGCGCAGGAACGCCTGCCTTACAGGGCTTCGTTCTATCTCAGCTATAAGCAACAGAACGGAGCTTACTACAACGAACGTCTGAATACGGCGCTGGAAAATCCCAATCCGTCGCCGGGACAACAGAAACGTTACTATGTGACGCAGCCGGATGTGATGGATACGGTGCTGGTGGTGAAGAATATGAAGTTCCCCGTCACCAATATCGGCGACAACGAAACGGAAGTCAGGCTGCAGATACGTTCCAACGTGAACCAGTCGGAGCAGACGGTGTATTCCCGTACGATGCGTGTCGACTGTTTCCTGTTGCGTCCCCATGTGGAGGAAGATTGACGGAATGATTGTTGAACATTATAGACTTATCTGATGAATAAATATAGATTTTATTATTTGTCGTTGATGATGATGGGTTCCTTAGGAATCTATTCACAGAACGAGGCCGCGGCGGACTCTGTCGGTGTGACGAGAGTGCCCAGGGCGGAAAAGAAAGTGCCTACCCGCAATGTGACGGGAAAGGTGTATAACGCCAACGCCGGCCTGCCTCTGGCGGGCGCGATGGTGCGTGTGAGCGGTATGGAAGGCTACAGCGCACTGACGGGAGAAGACGGAACATTTACACTGGCCGTTCCTCTTCACGCAACGGTGCTGGAAGTGACAGCCCCGGACTTCAACACCGTGATGGCCGGTCTGCGCGGAACGTCCGAATTGCAGGATATCTACCTCTATTCGGCCGTGGTTCCCGGACTGTATGAGGATGGAAACAACATTCTGGGTAATTCCATGGCTTCCGATTTCAGCCGGAGCACGGTGCTCAACATTTCGGAAGAGATCGGCAACCGGCTGGGTGCCGACGTGCATACGGTGGGGCGTAGCGGCACTCCGGGCATCGGCAGTTACATGAACATCGGCGGGGTGAACTCCCTGCTGGCCAATTCCCAGCCTCTGATTGTGGTGGACGGCGTGATACTCGACCAGCAGTACGGGCGCACGATGCTCCATTCCGGTTTTTACAACGACTTCCTGACCAACTTGAATGTGAACGACATCGAAAAGGTGGAAGTGATGCGCAACGGTACGGCCATCTACGGAGCCAAGGGCGCCAACGGTGTGATATTTATCAACACCAAGCGCAACAAGAGTCTGGCTACCCGCATCGATGCGACTGTGTCCGCAGGCATCGAGCTCCGGCCCAAGATGTACGACCTCATGAACGGCGGACAGTTCAAGACGTATGCGTCGGAACTGTTGCGCACGACGGGAACCAGTGCCAAGAACTTCAAGTTCCTCAATCCGGATCCCACGAATTACTGGTACAACAAGTACAACAACGACACCGACTGGGCCGATGAGGTTTATCGCGAGGCTTTCACGCAGAACTACGGCGTGAATGTGCAGGGAGGTGGCGAAGTGGCCAGCTACAACCTGTCGCTGAACTACACGATGGGGCAGAGCACGCTGAAGGAGAACGACATGAACCGTCTGAACATACGTTTCAATACCGACATCTTGCTGTCCAGCATATTCAAGGTGCGGTTTGACGCCTCGTATGTCAACATGACGCGTGACCTGCGCGATCAGGGCGCTCCGGACGGCTATGACAACGGTACGGTTTCGGCTCCCAACTTCCTGGCTCTGGTGAAGAGCCCCATGCTGAGTCCTTACTCCTATGCCAACGGAGTCATTTCCACGATGCATCTGGACACGGACGACGAGGACTATCTGAACGAAGCTATGTCGCACATACGCAATGCCAACTACAAGCTGCCCAATCCGTCGTGTATCAACGAGTATGGTTCGGCGGAAAATAAAAACCGTTTCGAGAACAGTTTCGTCAACATCGCCGTCACTCCGCGTTTCGACTTCAACAAGCACCTGACGCTGAGTTCGCTGTTCAGTTATTCGTTAACGAACACCAACAACAAGTATTATATCCCGATTAACGGTGTGCCCGACTATTACGTGAAGTCGATGGCCGACTATATGGAGAACGAAATCCGTTCGCTCTATTCCAAACAGAACTATGTGACGAGCGACACCCGTCTGGAGTGGAACAACCAGTATGGCCCGCACGACATCCGACTGATGGGCGGATTCCGCTACCAGAACGACAGTTATTCGCTCAACACCCAGTTGGGATACAACACCGGCAACGACAAGACACCGGCTGTGAATAACAGTCAGATAAAGAGCACCGACGGAGTGAGCAACGACTGGGCCTCTATGACCTGGTACGGGCAGGCCGCCTACAACTATCGCCAGCGTTACTTCGTGGAAGGCAGTTTGGCCGTGGAATCCTCCTCCCTGTTCGGTCGTCAGGCCCGGGACGGCTTCAAGCTGGGCGGCGTCGTGTGGGGGGGGGTCCCGAGCCTGCAGGCCGGCTGGATGATGAGCAACGAGAAATGGTTTACCTGTCCCGGCATCGACCGGCTTAAGATTATCGCCGGTTACAGCGTGAGCGGCAACGACGACATCGCGGCCAACGCCTCCCGCACGTATTTCGGTACGACTTCTTATCTGGGGCTTGTCACCGGACTCGTTATCGGCAACATCGGCAATCCCACCCTGCAATGGGAGACGACCCATCGCTGGAACGCCGGTCTTGACATGAACGTGTTGCACAACCGCATGAACGTGAAGTTCAATTATTTCCATAGTACGACGGACAACCTGCTCACCTATAAGAGCCTGCGGGCCGTGACCGGTATCGAGAAGAACTGGAGCAATGGCGGCGCGCTGCTGAACCACGGTTATGACGTGTCCGTGTCGGCCCATCTGCTGGCCCGACGCGACTGGAACTGGACGCTGGGCGCCAGCGTGGGGCATTACGACAACGAGTTGACGTCGCTGCCCGATAACGCCTCGTATACGGATGCCGAAATCTACGGCGCGACGGTGCGCTCGCAGGTAGGGCGGCCCGTGTCCATGTTCTACGGCTACAAGACGGCTGTGACGGATAACGGGCATATCGTCTATGCCACTACCGAGGAAGCAAAGGCGGACAACCTCTACGTGCTGGATGCCAACGGTGTGACCCGTCATTATTTCGGCGCCGGCGATGTGAAGTATGCCGACTTGAACGACGACGGATGCATCGATGAGAACGACCGCACGTTTATCGGCAACCCGAACCCCGACTTTTATGGAAACATCTTCACCTCCCTGTCGTGGAAACGTCTGCGGCTCGACGTGAACTTCAACTACAGCGTCGGCGGCGATGTGTTCAATTACGTGCGCCAGCAACTGGAGAGCGGCAGCCGTTTCTTCAACCAGTCGCAGGCCATGCTGGGACGCTGGACGGCGGAAGGCCAGGCCACGGACATGCCTCGTGTAACCTATGGCGACCCGCTGGGCAACGCCGCCTTCAGCGACCGCTGGATAGAGGACGGCAGCTACCTGCGTCTCAAGAACGTGACGCTGAGCTACGACATCCCCATCAACAATCCCTTCATACAGGGACTGACCGTGTGGGGAACGGCCTCCAACCTCCTCACGCTGACCCGCTACCTGGGTACGGACCCCGAGTTCTCGCTGGGCAACAGTGTGCTCGAACAGGGCATCGACCGCGGCCTGCTGTCTCGCGGACGCAGTTTCACGTTAGGTGTTAAAATCAATCTCTAAACAAAGCGACGAATATGAAAAGAGCATATCATACATTCCGTATTTTACTCCTGTCCGCGCTGCTGGGCGGTGCGGCCGCTTCGTGCGACGACATGCTGGACATGGAGTCGGGCTACGTGCTGAACGACCCCAATCATCTGAATTCGGCGGCCGACACGGTGAACACCGTGCTGGGAATCCTCAACAAGCTGCAAGTGATTGCCGACCGCACCAACCTGCTGGGCGAGGTGCGCGGAGACTTGGTCACGCTGACCGACTACGCCTCCCGCGACCTGCACCAGATGGCGGATTTCGCAATGGATGACAAGAACAGCTACAACAATCCCCGCGACTATTATGCCGTCATTAACAACTGCAACTATTTTCTGGCCTATGCCGACACGGCGTTGACGGACAACCGTAATAAGAAAATCTTCGAACGCGAGTACGCCGCCGTCAAGTCCATCCGCGCATGGACTTACCTGCAGCTTGTGCTCAACTACGGTCGCGTGCCGTTCGTGACGGAGCCCATTCTGGACGAGGCTGCCGGCCTCAAGGACTATCCTCTTTACGAGTTGCCGCAGGTGTGCGACTACTTTATCGAGGACCTGACGCCGTATGAGAATGTCGACCTGCCCGATTACCGCTACGTGGACGGCCGTGTCGACCCCCATCTCTGCTTCTTCCCCGTATCCGTGGTGCTGGGCGACCTGTACCTGTGGCGCGGCGCTACGGGCGGCGTGAACGACTACCGGCAGGCAGCTCTCTCGTATTACAACTGGATCGTGGCGGAGCGCGAAGGCTACAAGACCCAGCTTACGACGTCGAATTACAAGAACTCCTGGGATTCGGAACGGCTGAAAAACGGCAAATACGCCCTGACGTCCAGTTATGCGGCTTACTTCTACGGGGCGGAATCCTACGGGGGCGAGTATCAGACAATCATTCCGATGGACTCGGCCGCCAACATGGGATGCTTCAGCCGGCTCCGCGCGCTGTATAATTCCATGCCGGACAACAGCTACCACCATTCCATCGGTATCTCGCCACGCATGAAGGAAATCTCGCGCGAGCAGATCTATTGCGGTACATATAACGACGGTACGCAGACGGTGACGGTCTATCCCGGTGTCTTGCCGGAGGATATGGAGGATTATGCGGGCGATCTGCGTCTGCCCCTCATGTACACGGCCGGAAACATGAGTTCCCAAGGAACGACCATTTCCCTGCAGATGCTGGACAAGCACCAAGGGCGCGATGTGCGTATTTACCGCCGTTCGACGATCTATCTGCGCATGGCCGAGGCGCTCAATCAGGCCGGTTATCCGCGTTTTGCATACGCCATCCTGAGCACGGGGGTGAACAACGACACCATCAAAGGGCGCGTGCTGCCGTATTGCAATGCCGAGGACAGCGCCTTTGTCAACCGTTTCAATTTCCGTACCGACCTCTTCCGTATCGAGGGAAACAATGCCAATACACTGGGCATACATTCCCGCGGCTGCGGCGAGACGCAATTCAACAAGTATTATCAGTATCCGGCCTATCCGGTGGCTTTGCCGGAGGAGTATACCGAGGCTGACTCGCTGGAGTGGGTGGCCGCGGCCCGGGATTACGAGGTGGCTCGGCTGGACGAGATGTTGGTGACGGAGGACGCGCTGGAACTCTGCTTCGAGGGTACGCGCTTCTACGACCTGATGCGTGTGGCCCTGCGCCGCAACGATCCGTCCTATCTGGCCCGGGCGGTGAGCCGCCGTGCCGGCGAGAAGGCGGGTGACGCCCATCTGGAAGGCCTGTTGTCCGACAAACGCAACTGGTATATGAAGTGGGGTGATGAAGTCGGCTATTGATTGAGGGCGGAGGTTCGTATCCGAGGCTGCAACGTGACGGAAAGTTACGTTGTAGCCTCGTTCTTTTTTATCTGGAACAATGGGTTTTGCAAGATGCGCCTGCCCATGCCCCGGGAATTGTTGTCCTTGTCAATCGGGCTGCAATGTGCAAAAGGCATGGATGCAGATGATTCTCGCCGCCGCATGCGGTCTGCTTTCCGAGCCGTCTGCATGCAGTTTTTCGAGTGAGCAACTGTTCACTCTCCGAGTGGAGCGCTGTTCACTTAGGGTAGTGGAGCGCTGTTCACTTAGGGTAGTGGAGTGCTGTTCACTTGGGGTAGTGGAGTGCTGTTCACTTGGGATAGTGGAGTGCTGTTTACTTGGGGAATGAAGTGTTGTCCGTTTCCGACTGGACTGGCAGGGCTTCCGGTGCGGAATCCCCACCGTCCGTGTGCCCGGTTTCCCTCCTTGTCCGATTTTGTTTCCGAGGACAGGTGGGAATCCGTTGCTTGATACTATTACTAAAAATAAAGGTTAAAAGATAAATAGTCAGCGCATTATTTCTACTAAAACATTCGTTATCTAAAAACTTAGTATTACATTTGCCGGTAGAATAAACGATAAGAGTTTCTGAGAAATGAAGAAGACATACACATTGACCAAGGCGGAAATGCAAGTAATGAACATCCTGTGGGCATTGCCCGACGGAGGGTGCATACACGATATCATCGAGGGTTACGGGGAGCCACGGCCGGCCTATACCACGGTGGCCACCTTTCTGAAGATTCTGTGTAACAAAGAGTTTGTCTCTTTCCGAAAGGCGCAGGGAAAGACCTACTGGTACTTCCCGTTGGTGTCGAAGGAGGACTACACGCGGCGGGTGATGAGCGAGGTGAAGGAGAATTTCTTCAGCGGCTCTCTGTCGTCGCTGCTTTGTTTTTTCGTGAAGGAGGAGAAACTTTCGAGAGAGGATGTGGCTGAGTTGCTCGACATGATCGAGGAATAAGTCCGGGAGTCACACGGTAAAATTCGGAAACGATGATGGGAACTTTGTTTGTATATGCCGTGCAGTCGGCGCTGTGCCTGTCGCTGTTGTTTTTGCCCTATTGGCTGCTGATGCGGCGCGACACGTTTTTCGCTTTCAACCGTCTGTTGCTGCTGTCCGTGCTGGTGCTTTCCTTTCTGCTGCCGTTCTTTGTGCCTGTTTCGCAGGGCGGGACGGCGGAGGCGGTAGGCCTGATGACGGCGGATGGGGGCGGGAAGGTCCTGTGGACAGACGGTGACGGATCGGATGTCAGTGCAGTGCTGTTGCTCGTGGCGGCCTATGCGGCGGGAGTGCTTGTGCTGTCGCTGAAGGGCATCTGGCAACTGGGGCGCATGCTGTGGTTCATTCCGCGCGGCTGCCTGTGGGTGCATCGCGAGGACGTTGCCACGGTGTATTGCCATGCCCGTCCGGTGACTTCGTTCAGCTGGATGCGCCGTATTGTTATTTCCGAGGCCGATTACCGGGCGGACGGTGCCGTGGTTCTTGCCCATGAACTGGCGCATGTGCGCCGGAGGCATTCGTGGGACATGATGCTGGCTCATGCCTGCCTTGTGCTGCAGTGGTTCAATCCGCTTGTCTGGTGGCTGATGCGCGAGTTGAAGGCCGTGCACGAGTATGAGGCCGACGCGGCTGTACTCCGTTCGGGCGGGGTGGATGTCCGAATGTATCAGAAATTGTTGATAATGAAAGCTGTCGGCGGCGCGCCATTTATCTGGGTCGACACTTTCAGCTATGGATACCTTAAAAAAAGAATCAGAATGATGAAAAGAAAATCAAATCCGTGGGCACGCATGAAAGGATTCTACGTGCTTCCGGTGGCCGTGTTGGCCCTGAGTGCTATGGCGGCTCCCGCCTGGGAGGCGCGTTGTGAGGAATGGCGGAATGTGGATTTCTGCGGATGGACGGGTGCGGAGGAAGCGGGGGATGCCGCCGCGTTGCCGGTGGTCGGAAATAGGGAAAAGGTGTATGACGTTTCGGATGTGTTGCCCGGATTTCCGGGCGGCGAGGCGGCTATGTTTAAGTTCCTGCAGAACAATCTGCACTATCCGGCCGATGCCCTCAAGAAGGGCGTGGAAGGGCGTGTCATCTGCGGATTCGTAGTGAATTCCACGGGGGAGATACGGGATGTGGAAGTTCTGAAGTCCGTGGATTCTTCCTGCGATGGGGAGGCTGTGCGGGTCATTAAGGCCATGCCGAAGTGGACGCCCGGTACGGTGGGCGGGAAGCCCGTCAGCGTGCGGGTCAAGCTACCTGTCTCGTTCCGGTTGCGCTGAACGGCGCGCATGCCGGCTGCACGTCGGGGGAGGGGAGAGAATCCTCTTCCCCGTTTTGTTGTCGGGCGGCGGGAGAAAGAATGAAGATTCAGCGCGTTGCATCCCTCAAATCCCGGCAAAGTATATGCGGGTTCATATTTTCTGTGTATCTTTAAATAAGATAGGCTGAATCTCGGGAAAAGAATTTCAAGCGAGCTTGTTTCTTTTCCGCTCGATTTGCACTATCTTTGCAGACGGAAAATAAACCAGAGAATCATTCATTTTAACCAATAATTTATGGAATTCAAGAACGACAGCTGGGCCGGCTTCAAAGGCGATGTCTGGAAGAAGGAAATCAACGTGAGGGACTTCATCCAGAATAACTACACTCCTTACACGGGCGACGACACGTTTCTGGTGCCTTCTTCGGAGAAAACCCGCAAGGTGTGGAACAAACTGACCGAGATGTTTAAGGAAGAGCGCGAGCGCGGGGTGTATGACACGGAGACGAAGTTGCCGCAGAGTATCACCACCTACGGGCCGGGCTATATAGACAAGGAGAATGAGGTCATTGTGGGATTGCAGACGGACGCGCCGCTGAAACGCGGTATTTTCCCCAAGGGTGGTATCCGCATGGTGGAGAATAGTCTGGAGGCATACGGCTATCACCTCGACCCGATGACGAAGGAGATATTCACGAAATACCGCAAGACACACAATGAGGGTGTGTTCTCCGCCTACACGGACGAGATGCTGGCGGCCCGCCGCTCGGCTATCATTACGGGACTGCCGGATGCCTACGGGCGCGGGCGTATCATCGGCGACTACCGCCGGGTGGCCCTCTACGGTACGGCCATCCTCATCGAGGAGAAGAAGAATTTCCAGAAGCGTCTCGACATTCAGGAAATCACGGAGGAAATCATCCGCAGCCGTGAAGAGGTGACGGAGCAGATCCGCGCCTTAAAGGACTTCGAGAAAATGTGCGCCGGTTACGGCTTCGACGTGACACGGCCGGCTCGCGACGCCCGCGAGGCCGTGCAGTTTGTTTACCTGGCCTATCTGGCGGCCGTGAAAGACCAGGACGGCGCCGCAATGTCTATCGGCCGTACGGCCACGTTCCTCGACATTTACATCGAGAAGGATCTCCGCGAAGGACGGTTAACGGAAGAGGAGGCGCAGGAACTGGTGGACCAGATGATTATCAAGTTGCGCATCGTGCGTTTCCTGCGTACGCCGGAGTACAACGATCTCTTCTCGGGCGACCCCGTGTGGGTGACCGAATCGCTGGGCGGTATGGGTATCGACGGACGTACGCTGGTGACGAAGACTTGTTTCCGCTACCTCCACACTCTGTATAATCTGGGTCCGGCTCCCGAACCCAACCTTACAGTGCTGTGGGCGGACAAGTTGCCCGAGAACTGGAAGCGCTTCTGTGCTAAGGTGTCCATCGACACGTCGGCTATTCAGTACGAGAACGATGACCTGATGCGCGTGGATTATGGCGACGATTACGGAATCGCCTGCTGTGTGTCGCCGATGAAAATCGGTAAGCAAATGCAGTATTTCGGTGCACGTGCCAATTTGGCCAAATGTCTGCTGTATGCCATCAACGGCGGGCGCGACGAGCGTAGCGGTGTGCAGGTGGCTCCGAAATATGAGGGCATCACGAGTGAATATCTAGATTACGACGAGGTGATGGTGAAGTACGAGCAGATGATGCGCTGGCTGGCCAAGGTGTACGTGAACGCCCTGAAGATTATCCACTACATGCACGACAAGTATGCCTACGAGGCTTTCGAGATGTCGCTGCACGACGGGTCGGTGGAGCGTATCCGCGCCACGGGTATCGCCGGACTGTCTATTGTGGCCGACTCGCTGGCCGCCATCCGCGACTGCAAGGTGAAGGTAATCCGCGACGAGCGCGGTCTGGCTGTCGGTTTTGAGCGCGAGGGCGATTATGTGCCTTTCGGTAATAACTGCGACAGCACCGACCAGATAGCCGTGGACATCACGGAGAAGTTCATGGAATACTTGCGTCAGCATGAGACGTACCGCAATGCCACTCCCACACAGTCCATCCTTACGATTACGAGCAACGTCGTCTATGGAAAGAAGACGGGTACGACGCCCGACGGCCGCGAGGGCGGCACGCCGTTCGCTCCGGGTGCGAATCCGATGAACGGTCGCGATCTGAAGGGAGCTGTGGCTGCCTTGGCTTCGGTGGCTAAACTGCCGTTCCAGCATGCGCACGACGGTATTTCCTACACGTTTGCCATCTCGCCGGCGGCGTTGGGCAAGGAGCGTGAGAACCGCATTGAGAATCTCGTAAACTTGTTGAACGGCTATTTTACGCCTTCCGGCGGTCAGCATCTGAACGTGAACGTGTTCGACCGCGACCTGCTGGTGGATGCCATGGAGCATCCCGAGAAGTATCCGCAGCTGACCATCCGTGTGTCGGGGTATGCGGTAAACTTCGTGAAACTGACGCGCGAGCAGCAGTTGGATGTGATTTCGCGTACCATCAACCAGAGCATGTGATAAGAATCCTCTTGCATGGAACTTATTGGCAAGATACATTCATTGGAGAGTTTCGGGACCGTCGACGGTCCCGGAATTCGTTTTGTGACCTTTCTTCAGGGCTGTCCCCTGCGTTGTGCCTATTGCCACAATCCCGATACGTGGGAGCCTCAGCGTAAGGTGGCCTACGAGTACACGCCTCGCCAACTGATGGACGAGGTGTTGCGCTATCGCAGTTTCATTGCCCGCGGAGGGGTGACACTGACTGGCGGCGAACCGCTGGTGCAGGCGGAGTTCGCCCGCGAATTCTTCCGTCTCTGCCGCGAGGAGGGCATTCATACGGCCTTGGATACGGCCGGTTCGGTGCTGACGCCGCAGGCGTTATCCGTGCTGGATTATACGGACCTGGCCCTGCTCGACATCAAGGCGCTACGCCCGGAGTTGTGCCGGCGGGTCTGCGGTTCTGACGGTAGCCATTCCCTGCGTTTTTTAGAGGAGTTGCAACGTCGTGGCATACCGGTGTGGATTCGCCATGTTGTGGTGCCAGGTCTGACAGACGACGATGCCGAACTGGAGGCGTTGGTAAACCATGTGCGCAAGTATGACGTGGTGCAGAAGATCGAGTGGCTACCTTATCATACGATGGGTATTTTTAAGTACCGGGAGCTGGGTATGGCGTATCCGTTGGAGGGACTGGAGCCTTTGTCCGCGGAACGGATAGCCGACATACGGAAACGGTATTCGCTTTGATGCCGGAGCGTCGGTTCGGCTGAATGGGAACGGCGGTCGCAGATTTCTGTTATGAATCTGCGACCGCCTCTTCTTTTATATAGGGGTACAAAGAAAAACAACTCCCGCGAAAAGGATAGTCCTTATCGCAGGAGTTGCTGTGTAAATAGTCAGTTCTTCCAGTATGGAGAACGTTGTGGATTCAAATTATTCACCTTTCTCCATCTGAGCCTTCAGGGCTGCCAGTGCGTCGATGTCACCGAGTGTAGTAGAGGCAGCCTGGTTCTGGATGGCCGGAGCCTCGTCCTTCTTGGCGCCCTTCTTGGCAGTGTTGGCCTTCTTGGCTTCCTTGGCTTCCGCACGCTGAACATCTTCGAAGATGCGGCTGTGGGACAGGATGATGCGCTTGCTTTCCTTGTTAAACTCGATAACCTTGAATTGCAGTTTCTCGTTCAACTGAGCCTGGCTGCCGTCTTCCTTAACCAAGTGCTTCGGAGTGGCGAAACCTTCAACGCCGTATTCCAACTGGATGACAGCACCCTTGTCGAGCATTTCGATGATGGTGCCTTCGTGGATGGAATCCTGTGTGAACACTGTTTCGAATACGTCCCAAGGATTCTCTTCCAGTTGCTTGTGGCCGAGGCTCAGGCGACGGTTTTCCTTGTCGATTTCCAGCACGCATACGTCGATGGTGGCACCGATTTGAGTGAATTCCGAAGGATGTTTGATTTTCTTTGTCCATGACAGGTCGGAGATGTGAATCAGACCGTCTACGCCTTCCTCGATTTCAACGAATACGCCGAAGTTGGTGAAGTTGCGAACCTTAGCCGTGTGTTTGGAACCTACCGGGTACTTCGTTTCGATGTTTTCCCACGGATCGTCCTTCAGCTGCTTGATACCGAGAGACATCTTGCGCTCCTCACGGTCGAGGGTCAGGATGACAGCTTCCACTTCGTCGCCCACCTTCATGAAGTCCTGAGCCGAACGCAGGTGCTGGCTCCATGACATCTCAGATACGTGGATCAAACCTTCTACGCCCGGAGCGATTTCGATGAATGCTCCGTAGTCGGCCATGACAACGACTTTGCCTTTCACCTTGTCGCCTACCTTCAGGTCGGGATCAAGGGCGTCCCAAGGATGCGGAGTGAGCTGCTTCAGACCGAGAGCAATACGCTTCTTCTCGTCGTCGAAGTCGAGGATAACGACATTGATTTTCTGGTCGAATTCTACCACTTCCTTCGGATCGCTTACGCGGCCCCATGACAGGTCGGTGATATGGATCAAACCGTCTACGCCGCCCAAGTCGATGAACACACCGTAAGAGGTGATGTTCTTGACTGTACCTTCCAGCACCTGGCCTTTCTCCAGCTTGCTGATGATTTCTTTCTTCTGCTGTTCCAGTTCGGCTTCGATGAGAGCCTTGTGTGAAACAACCACGTTCTTGAATTCCTGATTGATCTTGACAACCTTGAATTCCATGGTCTTGCCTACGAATACGTCGTAGTCGCGGATGGGCTTCACGTCGATCTGCGAACCCGGCAGGAAAGCTTCGATGCCGAATACGTCCACAATCATACCGCCCTTTGTGCGGCACTTGATGTAGCCCTTGATGATTTCCTCGTT
Source organism: uncultured Paraprevotella sp. (assembly GCA_947177395.1). Lineage (GTDB taxonomy): Bacteria > Bacteroidota > Bacteroidia > Bacteroidales > Bacteroidaceae > Paraprevotella. The sequence goes on along the minus strand of CAMWUI010000016.1, from coordinate 4,383 downwards.
CTCCAGTGCTTCGTTCACACGGTCCCACGAACGGGTTGCGCGTGCTTTCTTGTGAGAAAGAACGAGTTGTCCTTTTTTGTCTTCTTGATTCTCGATGTAAACTTCCACCGTGTCGCCCACTTTCAGGTCGGGGTTGTAGCGGAATTCGCTCATGGGGATGATACCGTCGGACTTAAAGCCGATGTTTACCACCACTTCACGTTTGTTCATAGAAATAACCGTTCCGTCTACGACTTCGTGGTCATTTACCTTGTTCAGTGAACCGTCATAAGCCTTAGCTTGTTCGTCACGGCTCACATCTGTTTTTGCATCACCGCTTTCGTACAGATCCCAATCGAAATCTGCCAACGGTGCTACGTTTTTTAAATCTGCCATTTGGTTAATAAAATAGTGAATAATTAATAATGTTAGACATTATGTTGTTGATAATCGGGCGCAAATTTACGTTTTTCCTGCGAGATGGACAAGAGGCGGACTATGAAAAAAAGAAAAAAATGCCAAGAGGGCGTGTTTTTGTTCCATAGAATGTTTTCTGCCGGATGTTTTTCTTTGCTTTTTATTATACTAATTAAGGAGGTAGGTTGCATCCCGGGAAAAGAAATTCAAGCAGGCTTGTTTCTTTTTCGTTCGATTTACATTATCTTTGTTCGGTTTTTTAAGATAATTATAAATATGGGAAAGGTAAAATGTATCGGAATATTGACCTCCGGCGGAGATGCGCCGGGGATGAACGCCGCCATCCGGGCGGTTACCCGTTCGGCCATTGCGGCCGGTTTCGGCGTGAAAGGCATATACCGGGGATACGAGGGTCTGATTAATAATGAGATCAAAGATTTCACGACGGAAAACGTGAGTAACATCATCCAGCGGGGAGGCACCATACTGAAGACGGCACGCAGCAAGGAATTCATGACACCGGAGGGGAGGCAGAAAGCCTATGACAATATGAAGGCGCAGGGGATAGACGCCCTGATAGTCATCGGTGGAAACGGATCGCTGGCCGGTGCGCGTATTTTTGCCGAAGAGTTTGACGTTCCCTGTATCGGTCTGCCGGGCACCATCGACAACGACCTTTACGGTACGGATCTGACCATCGGATACGACACGACGCTGAATACGATTGTGGAATGCGTGGATAAGATACGCGATACGGCCACCTCTCACGAGCGTATTTTCTTTGTGGAGGTGATGGGGCGCGATGCCGGTTTCCTGGCCCAGAACAGCGCGATTGCCAGCGGAGCCGAGGCTGCTATCATACCGGAGGATACGACCAATGCGGACCAGCTGGAGCAGTTCATCGGCCGCGGTATCCGCAAGAGTAAGAATTCCAGTATGGTGATTGTGTCGGAGAGTCCCAAATGCGGTGCCATGTATTATGCGGAGCGTGTGCGGAAGGAATATCCCGAATACGATGTGCGCGTGTCTATACTGGGACATCTGCAGCGCGGCGGTTCCCCCAGTGCCAGCGACCGCATTCTGGCTTCCCGGCTGGGCGTGGGAGCAGTGCAGGCCATTTTGGAGGGGCAACGCAACGTGATGGTCGGCATCAAGAACGACGACATCGTGTATGTGCCGTTCTCCAACGCCATCAAGAACGACAAGCCGGTGAAGAAGGAACTTATCAACGTGTTGGGTATATTGTCTATATAATAAATGGAATCGAAAATGAAGGATGTAATGAGAAAAAGATTTTTCGGCCTCATTGCCTGTTTGGCTATGTTGCTGTGCGCTGGACTGGTGGCTTCCTGCGAAAGTGAGGATGGACCGGACGGCGACGTGGGCGTGCCGGACGTGTTTGCCGAGTTGCTGACGGGTAGTTGGAAGCTCACGCAGGAAAAAGGTTGGAACATGGTAGCCGGCAAGAAAGAAGAGTATACGGACAACTTGTCGGCTCAGAACCGCGTCTATGAATTCCAGGCGGACGGGACGCTGGTGGACCGGTTGAACGTTCGTACCGGAAAATGGTCTTTGTCGGGAAACAGACTGATGATGATGGGTGAAGAGTCTTACATCGTGTCTTATGGCAGCAACCGCATGGTGACGGAGTATTATACCGACACGGAGTACAAACAGTCCACCTACCAGCGTGTGAACTGACGGACGACATTGTGAGTCCGGAGCACGGAAAGTGCGGCGTTTGTATGTTGTGATATGAATGCCGTATTTTTCGTTTTTATACGGTCTTGCGGGCGGGGCAAATAAAAAAGGGCTTCCGCTGAAGCCCAACCTTTGTTAACCTTAAATCTAATACTATGAAAAACACGTTGCAAATATACGCACCTGCGTACCATCCTGCAAAAAAAATCCGCTAAAAAATATACTTATGACATGTTTTCTTGATTTAAATCAATTCCCGGCGTGCCGCCGTCTTTTTCCTCCGGCGCTTTCCGGCCGCAATGCTTGCAATAGAGGGCTTCGTGGTCCAGCCGCCGGCCGCAGCCCTTGCAGACACGCCGGCTACGCCGGCTGTTGTCGATGATGGCGGCGGAGACGATACCCGTGGGGACGGCGATGATGGTATATCCCGTCAGCATGACCAGTGTGGAGAGGATGCGCCCTACGAACGTGACCGGCGTAATGTCTCCGTACCCCACCGTGGTCAGTGTGACCGTAGCCCAGTAGATGCTGGTCAGTATGTCAGTGAAACCGGAACCGGGGCGGCCGCTTTCCACGATGTACATGAGCGTGCCGATGGAAATGACCAGTATGACGACAAACAGGAAAAACACGAATATCTTGTTGAAACTGGCTTTCATGGAGCGCAGAAGCATATCTCCTTCATTGAGGAAACTGAAAAGTTTGAATACGCGGAAGATTCTTATCAGACGGAAAGAACGGAGGACAAGGACATAGCGTATGCCGGGGAAGAAAAAAGACAGATAGAGAGGCAGGGTAGACAGGAGGTCGACGATGCCGAAGAAACTCAGGGCATACCGCCGGGGGCGGGGAGAGCAGTAGAGCCGCAGTCCGTATTCGAGGGTGAAGAACACCGTGAACACATATTCCAGCACGGTCAGTACCGTGGTGAGCAGCGGGGGCAAACCCGGATAAGTCTCGATAATGACGGTGAATATGCTCAGTACGATAGCGATGATGAGAGCCACGTCGAATGTCTTGCCCCAAAACGTATCGGCCTCGAAGATGATTTCGTAGATTTTCTTTTTCAGTTCGTTTTGTTTCATGGTATAAGCCGTATTATTTGCTTTCCGTGTTTTCGGTTGCCTTTTGCCGTGCCCTCAGTTCGTCCTCCATTTCCTGCCGCTTCACGGCCTCTTCCAGCAGGTCATGGAACGACTTCACTTCGTTGTAATGTTCGAGCACCTTGCGCATTTTCTTTTTGTGTCGTTCCCTTTTCCGTTGCTTGACGGCGAAGGGATGGAGCATCTTGTCCTGCAGTTCCGGTGCCACTTTTTCCAGGATTTCTCCCAGCGGCAGATGCCGGGGCTGTATTAGTTCACGCTTGTCGATGGCGTCCATCACCGGCAATTTCCCGTTCCGCTTGCCGTCTACCACCACCTCTTTCAGCGTGTCGGTGCGGAGGGAGTCATGCGGTACGGGAGGAACGGTGTCGGCGGGTAGCAGCAGGAAAATAAACCGGGCTATCATGGCTGTCGTACGGAATGATTTTGTGGACAAAGTTATACATTTTGCTCCATTCATCCGTAGAGCGCGGACGTATTTAATTTTTTTTAGTCGTGGCCGGCGGCGTATTATCCCTGTTGCAGGGACAATTTCCTGTAGTTTAAACTTGTCCGGTTGGAATGTAATCCTTATTTTTGCGGTATAATATAGAGAGTGTAGTATATAAGCCCGTAACAAAAAACATACGATATGGCAACATTGACGTTAAATATTACAGATGCATCGATTCTTCCAAGCTTGAAAAGAATTTTAGGTGCATTGGAAGGAGTTACCATCGTTGCCCCTCCTTCCAAAAAGAAGACGGAGATGCAAAAAGCAAGAGACGATGTGAAGGCCGGACGCTTGATATCATATTCCGATAAAGAAGAACTTTTCAACGATTTGGGAATCTGATGGCGTACGAGGTTAAAATCACCAGGAATTTCAAGAAGAACGTTGACTTGTGCAAGCGGAGGGGATTCCCCATGAACTTATTGCGTGAAGCGCTTGATATTCTTATTGAAACGGGAACCTTACCAGAAAAATATCGTCCTCACAGATTGTCGGGAAACCATGCAGGTGAATGGGAAGCCCATATAAGCAGTGATTGGCTGATTACGTGGGAGAAACATGACAATCTTTTGTTGCTTATCATGTTATCCACCGGCACCCACTCGGATTTGTTCGGGAAAAACAGGAAATAGTAGCTTAAAGTTGTCCGGTTGGAATGTAATCCTTATTTTTGCGGTATAAATGAGTGTG
>CAMWUI010000015.1 GCA_947177395.1 uncultured Paraprevotella sp. | reverse complement strand
GGAGGAAAGCCGCACGGAGGGATTATATAATATATATGGAGAAGAGGATACGGGGGAACTTACATTAACGAACAACACTCCACTGGGAAGTGGAGTGTTGTTCACTAGAAGCCTTAAGGAATATAATCCTTGTATTTTCAGACTCTATCACTTCTTCTTAAACCGCGCCACTACATTCTCTGTATCGTCGAGCAAAACAAAACCGTCAGCCCCGTCCATCTTCAACACCTTAGCGGCACCCATCGCCTCCATGAAAGGTATTTCATAAACATCGTCCTGACAAAGCATACGCGTCATGCCAAGACGGGAAAAGTCAGTCTTTCCATCGGCCATCTGTCCGAAATCAAGCATACCAGTCAAACGGTTGCACCCCGTAAAACCATACACTTCGCCCGTTGCCACGCGAAATCCGACAAACGGCGTCTGTTCCGACGGTTCAATCTTCTCGCCGCGAATTTCCGTCACCACCCATTCGCCGTCCAGTTTGGCCGGATCGATTTTCTGACAGGCTATCACACTCATACAAGCCATGCAGGCCACACAAATTTTCGTTATCAGTTTCATACCTCTAATGGTTTTTAAGTATTGTTGTTTTTCGATAGTAAGCCAAAAATACACATTTTTCGTTTACGTACCCCTTAGCAAGGGCAATCTTTTTGCATAATTTGGGTATTTTCAGCAAAGCTCCCCTACAAAACAGGAGATTTTAATACCTTTGCACAAAATTTCCTACATGAAAACCAACGTTCTTTGGCTCAGAACACTTTCGTTCGGTCTCACCGGCCTGCTTGTGTGCGCCTTGACCGGTGCCACTCTGGTGGAGAAAGTCCACGGAAGCGAACTTGCCTCACAATATATCTATCGTTCCCCCTTCGTCATCGGCCTGTGGGGACTCACCGCCTTGTCGGGCCTGCTATATATAATAAGGTACGGAATGGCACGCCACACCGCCACTTTCGCCCTCCACTTGTCGCTGGCACTCATATTGGGAGGCGCTTTCGTCACCCATCTGACAGGCGTGCAGGGACGCATCCACCTGCGACAGGGCGAGGCCCCCACCCGGCTGTTTGTCACGTCCGAAGGCATACATCGGCTTCCGTTCGACATCAGTCTACGGGAATTCAACCTTGTTTATTACCCCGGAACGCTCACGCCGATGGATTTCATTAGCAATCTCGACATACAGGATGCGGCTGCAGACAGCATGCTTACCGGCACCGTGTCGATGAACCGCATCTTCCGCCATCGCAACTACCGCTTCTACCAATCGGGCTACGATGCGGACGGACGGGGAAGCACCCTGAGCATAGCCTACGATCCATGGGGCATTGGCGTAACATACGCAGGATATGCCCTGCTGCTCGTGTCGATGGTTGCGTTCTTCTTCCAGCGCGAAAGCCGGTTCCGCCGTCTGCTGCGCCATCCGCTCCTGCGGCGCGGCGTGATACATGGGGCACTCGTAATCCTGGCGGCATACCCAGCGACCGCAGAAGGTGCTACAGAACGGAAGATGCCGCAAACCCTGCCGAACGAAACAGCAAAACACTTCGGCAACCTATACATCTATTACAACGACCGCATCTGTCCGCTCCAGACTGTGGCCCGCGACTTCACCGTCAAACTCTGCGGACGCGACAGTTACCGCGGATTGTCGGCCGAGCAGGTATTTACCGGCTGGTTTTTCTATTATGACGACTGGAAGACGGAACCGATGATACGCATCAAAGACCGACGCCTGCAGAAACGGTTGGGCATCAGCGGGACAGAAGCCTGCCTCACAGACTTCATCGGACAGAACGGCTACAAACTGGATGGCCCGACCGAAGACGATGAAGAAGGATTACGAAGAAACATCGGGGAGGCCAACGAGAAATTCAACCTCGTCAGTATGCTGTGCACCGGCAGTCTGCTCCGTATCTATCCCTGCCACGATGCGGAGGGTATGCTCGTATGGTATTCCCCGGCAGACAAGTTACCAGCGGAGACGCCCGAGGCACAATGGGTTTTCATACGCAGTAGCCTGAACTATGTTGCGGAGAAAGTAAACCTGAAAGAATATGCCGAGACAGGAGAAATTCTGGAAAAGATACGTAAATATCAGACAAAGGAAGCCGCGGAAGTTCTGCCCGGCGAGACACGCTTCCAGGCAGAGAAACTCTACAACCGCATCGGAAACACACGCATGCCAGCCATGCTATGCGTCGCCGTCGGCCTGCTGGCCTTTGCCTTCGGTATCCGGCAAATCCTTACCGGCCGCACATGGACAGCGGCGAAACACGCGGGTACGGCACTGATGTCTCTTCTTTGCGCCTATCTCACACTGGTGCTCGTCCTGCGCGGCTATGTGAGCGGCCACGCCCCGCTAACCAACGGACACGAGACAATGACTTTCATGGCTTGGTGCAGCTCGCTGCTCACGCTCGTCCTGCACCGCCGTTTCACACTGGTGTCCGCCTTCGGCTTCCTCGTTTGCGGTCTGTCGCTGACGGTAGCCATGATGGGCGAATCCAATCCCCGGATCACTCTCCTCATGCCCGTACTTTCCTCCCCGTTGTTAAGCCTCCACGTAGTGGTCATCATGACGGCCTATTCGCTGCTGGCATTCACGATGCTGAACGGCCTCGTGGCACTCATTCTCCGCGCCACGAGGCACGACACCGCCATACAGACGGAATACCTTGCCGTCATCAGCCGCCTGATGCTCTATCCTGCCGTGTTCCTGCTGGCCGCCGGCATCTTCATCGGTGCCGTATGGGCCAATGTTTCATGGGGACGCTACTGGGGATGGGATCCGAAGGAGGTGTGGGCACTCATTACGTTGCTCGTCTATGCCTCATCGCTCCATACGACATCGCTGTCCCGCTTCCGCCGTCCGATGTTCCTCCACGCATTCTGTGTCGCAGCCTTCCTGACGGTGCTCATCACCTACTTCGGCGTGAACTTCCTTCTCGGCGGAATGCACAGCTACGCCAACAACTGACACCGCAACGGTCAGCGGACAAGACGGGAAGTCCGCCGGTGGAGCGAAAACACCCACACTACGACCAGCGAGCATGTAAACGCCGTGACAGCCATACACGGGATGCGCCACAGATAGGGCCACCCCGCCCGATCAAAAAGATCGTAGCAAAGAAAAGCGAATGTATAGTGACACAGATAGACGCCGAACGTAAGACCGGCCAGACGGGACAGCCACGCACGGGGACGTACTTGCATCTTCTGTACAATGACGAAGACGGGGAAAGTCATCATGAAGACGTTGATACCCGAGAAATACCATACGATTTCAAGATAAGCATAATTGCCGGGGAAGAAATCCTGCGTCAGAATATATCCGTAAGACGTAACGGCATAGCCTGCAAAAAACATCGGAACGGTCACGAGCCATGTCTTGCGCCAACTCCATTCCAACGGATAAGTCTTCAGATAATAAGCCAGAATCAGGTAGCCGATGAATCCGGAAAAATAATAGAATGTCCCGTAAGTGTTCCAGTCACATCCGCCGAGCAGATCCATATTCCCGTAATTGCCCTGATAGCCGAGCAACGGCGCGACCATCCGCACGTAAGGAAGCACAAAGGACACGCCCCAGAGAGCGAGCACCGTGTGCAGATCACGACGGGAAGCCTGCACAAGCCAGCTGTTGAGAACAGGCATCAGGAGATAAAGACCGACAAGCATATAAAGATACCAGAGCGGTACGGTGTCGAAGTTGAAATTAAAAACGAACGTGTACATCCGCTGCCACAGGGACTGAACCGTGTAACCGTCCACGGAAAGCAGAGGATTCCGTGTCTCGGGACAGACATAACGGAAATAGCAGAAGGCAGCAAGGGGCAACACCAGCGACCAAAATACCAGCGGCACCATGATGCGCCGTATGCGCCGGCTATAGAAATCCGTCAGCCCAATCCCCGGGCGCAGAGGCAACAGCAGCACGCCGGTCATCATGACAAACAGAGGAACGCAGGGACGCACGAGACTCCCCGCGAACACCCCCGTGAGAAAAGCTTCGCGGTCGGTGTCGAACTGACCGATGAATGCGTCGCAGCAATGCGAGAACACGACTAAAAAACACGCCAACACGCGCAAGAAGTCTATCCAGCCGATATTCTCGCGCATACTTTCATTCCTTTCCATACATTCTTATGTTTTTCATTAGTATTATTACGTTCTGTCAGGCCCGGGTACGATGTTTCATCCGGTAACAGCAAGTGTACAAGGCGCAAAGATACGAAAAATCTGTCAGCAAACAAACGTCACACGCGGAGGAAATGCACACAGGCATCAAGACTTATTCCGACCAGGCAAACAAGGGAGGTTGCAAAATTATGCCGGGAAATGTAAGTGTTATTTCCCGTCTTTTGCGTAAATTTGCAACCATGAAATCATTCCGCCTGCGGGCGGCATTCCCAATTCATAACACTCTATCCAACTATGTACATCACTCTCGCCATTCTGGCCCTTTCGGCCCTGTTTTTCGTCAACGGCAAAATACGCTCAGACATTGTGGCTCTGTGTGCTCTCGCACTCCTGCTCGTATCGGGTATTCTGACACCGGAGGAGGCTCTCTCGGGTTTCTCCAGTTCGGTGGTCGTGATGATGATCGGCCTGTTCGTCGTGGGCGGTGCCATTTTCCAGACGGGACTGGCAAAAATGGCCAGCAGCCGGTTGCTCAAACTGGCAGGCACCAGCGAGACACGCCTCTTCCTGCTCGTCATGCTTGTCACGGCTGCCATCGGTGCCTTTGTCAGTAACACAGGCACCGTAGCCCTGATGATGCCTATCATCGTCAGCCTGGCCGCCGGCGCAGGCATCAACTCGGCCCGATTGCTCATGCCGCTGGCCTTCGCCAGCAGTATGGGCGGTATGATGACACTTATCGGTACGCCGCCCAACCTCGTTATCCAGGATGCACTGATTCAGGCCGGCCACCGTCCGCTGTCGTTCTTCTCGTTCCTACCCGTAGGCATCGTATGCGTCACAGTGGGTATTCTCGTTCTCATGCCATTGACAAAGTATTTCTTCTCGGGAAAGAAACAGCAAAAGAGCAAACGAAAGCGCAAGAGCCTGCGCGAACTGGTAGAGGAATACCAACTGGAGGAGAACCTGTTCGTGCTCGAAGTGCCCGTCGGTTCGCCCGTCGTGTCGAAAACGGCAGCCGACTTGGATATCCGCCACCGCTACGGACTGAGCATTCTGGAAGTGAGACGCGAAAAGAACGCCAGTCACCAGCTTATCAAGAAAGTGAGCCAGTTGCTGGCCAGTTCGGACGTGCCCCTGCAGGCCGGCGACAGTCTGTTCGTTGTCGGAAACCGCGCTGACGCGGAACGCATGAGCAAGGAATGCGGGCTGATTCCCTCCGCCCGACGGCGCAACGGACTGGACTTCTATGACATCGGCATGGCTGAATTGCTGTTGTTACCGTCGTCAGCCCTGATAAACCGGACGGTCAAGGATTCCGGACTGAGAAACAAGTTCAACGTAAACGTCCTGGGCGTCAAACGACGGGGAGAGTATATACTGAGCAGCTTGGCCGACGTGCAGCTTCTGGCAGGCGACACTGTGCTTGTACAGGGCACATGGAGCAACATCGCACGACTCACGGAGACAACCGGCGAAACGGGCGACTGGGTCGTGCTGGGGCAACCGCTGGAAGACGCAGCTCGGGTCACGCTGGACTACAAAGCGCCGCTGGCCGCTGCCATCATGCTACTGATGATCGTGCTGATGATGTTCGACTCCATCCCCGTGGCACCGGTAACGGCTGTCATCATCGCAGGATTGCTGATGGTGCTCACCGGATGCTTCCGCAACGTCGAGGCTGCCTACAAAACCATCAACTGGGAGAGTATCGTGCTCATTGCGGGCATGATGCCCATGTCGCTGGCATTGGAGAAGACAGGCACGTCGGCCTGCATCTCCGACGGACTCGTGGGATTGTTGGGCGACTACGGGCCGCACGCCTTGTTGGCCGGCATCTATTTCACCACGTCGCTCATGACGATGTTCATCAGCAACACCGCCACGGCCGTATTGCTGGCTCCCATCGCCATGCGGACGGCAGCCATGCTGGGCGTAAGCCCCTATCCGTTCCTCTTCGCCGTCACGGTGGGAGCCAGCATGTGTTTCGCCTCGCCTTTTTCCACACCGCCCAACGCACTGGTCATGCCTGTGGGCAACTACACGTTCATGGATTACATCCGGGTGGGACTCCCGTTGCAGATTATCCTCGGCATCGTCATGGTGTTGGTGCTGCCGTTGCTCTACCCTTTCTCTTAATAAGAAAATTACCATCAAGGATTACCACTGGATTAGAATGGGCATCCTAAGGATGTTAGGATGGGCATTCTAAGGGTGCTTGAATGGGCATTATAAGGGGGTTAGAATGGGCATCCTAAGAGCGCTTGGATGGGCATCCTTATCTCCCAGGGGGGCAGATGGGGCAGATAAGGCAGATGTTTTGCAAACTTTTCCGGAGTGTAAAATTAATTAGGCTGCCTTTAAAGGGAAGGCAATTAATTATTTTTTCTATATACTTTGCAGAAAAGGCTTTTATCTGCCCCCATCTGCCCCCCCTGGAGGCAAAAGACAACAATACCTCAAAAAAACAGGGCGCGGAATCCCGCGCCCTGCAAAAACCGATCTCAGCGTTCCCCAACGTTCGGGAACAGCCGGAACAACAGACGCTTACGGTTCCTCATCCACGGGAATGATTTCAAAGATAAACTTGCCGGACGAGTCATTGCCACCCCGCATCAGGCGTGTGCCGTCGCTCGTCCAATAGGCCGACCCGCCGTTACCTGCGTTCCGGATGGCAAACTTCCCGTCTGTACGCGAAAGGATGTACGTGTTCCAGTCTTCACTGTAACTGTTGTGACAGAAGTTGCCGACTTCGTTGAGATAACGCTTGTCCCACTCGTTCTTGATGCTGTAACGGTCTACCGAAGGCTCCAGGGTGATGACCCAGCGCTGCCTCCCCTCATTGATATTGTCCACTTCGGCCTGTAACGTCGGCATACGGCTTCCGGCCACATTGGTAAGATACTTCCCGTTCACCTTGATGAAATACGTACCGTTCTCCAGCAACTGCACCGGGAAAAGGTCGGCAGGATAGTCCGCTCCGGACTTTTTGAACTGTGCAATCGTGTTCAACAGCGTACTCTTGATAAAAGGCTCCACATAGAGCGTGGCCGTATGGGGAATCACCGATTGTATGGAACCCTGGAAGCCGCGGCTGATAAGTTTCCCCGCCGCCTCGGAGGCCGACTTGTACTCCTTGTAGGCAGCGATAAAGGCCGCCAGAGCGTTGTCCGCAAGTGCTTTTGCCATCTCCATCACTTTCTGTCCGCGCAGAGCCTGATAGTCGAAACATTGGACAAACTCCTTGATTTCATCCACCATCTCCGACTTGCCTTCGAGCGAGAGCAACTCTTCGGCCGCCGCCTTGGTCCTGGCGAAATAAGCCGTATATTCCGCAATGGCCTCGTCATCCAGCGCGGCGTGCTTCGCCATGAGCGCCTTGAACTCCGGCGTCTCTTCGTAGACACGCATGCCATGCGTATTCGGCGCGACATCCACATTGCTCTTGCAGAAAATGCCGAACGCCCCGGCATGCCCGGGCATCAGGCTGACGATGGCGCGCTCCCAGGCCGCATAAGGCTCGAAAGCCTCGGGATTCCATGCATAATCGGCAATGCTGTAGAGCACCACTTTGGAAGCCTCGGCATACTGCATCGGATTGGAGCAGAAGGCCGACACCTGGTCATAGACATCCCGCCCGTTGTCCACAAGCGGCCCCATCAGCAGATTGTGCTGTCCGTAGTCGTTCACAGGATAGTTGAGCCAGATGAAAGGCTTGCGTCCCGTCTGCCCGTAAATCCAGTCGGTGTCGGCCTTCTGTATCATGTCGCACACGGAGTTGCCCGTCCACATAATCTGAATTCCGGGATAGAGTTGCGACCCCATGATGGACAGGTAATCGCCACTCGACCATCCTTTGTTGTACTGCGTGGGACAGACGATCATAGGTTCCACGTCCCCCTTCTTGTTAACGAACTCGTCGGTAAGGAAATTCAGGTAGGCCACCTGGTCATTCACGCTCTTGGCCGAAATGTCGTCAAAGAAGATGGCAAAGGCACGCACGCCCAGGCTGTACATCTGTTCGAATTTGTCAAGTGCCTTCTGTTTGTCGGCATCGCTGGTGATGGCATTGCTCGGGTGCATGGCCCAGACGAATTTCACCTTGTTGTCCGTGGCGCACTTCACCAGTTGCTGCATCTTGTGCGCCTCAGCCTCGGGATAAGGCGTGTACCACCGGCTGTGGTGATACACATCATCCTTGGGACCGTAAATATAAATATTCATCTTGTTAGCCCCGTAGAACTCGAACTGGCTCTTGCGGTTCTCGAAACTCCACGGATTGCCGTAGAATCCCTCTATGACACCCCGCTGCACCGTCATCGGCCAGTCGGTGACGGTCACGGACATCACTTCGGGCTGCGACATCACCTGCAACAGTGTCTGCACGCCGTAGAATGTACCCGCATCGTCGCGTCCGGCCACCACAATCTTACCCGGTTCCACGCAGAGGTAATACCCTTCGGCCTTCTCCGGGATACGGTCTTTCCACCGGGCTACGGCTTTGTCGCCGCTCTTGCCCACGATAAGTTTCACCTTGGCCCGCTTGCGGAAACTGAAATGTTTGCCCAGCAATGCCATGGTCGCCTCATCGGCCGTACCGCTCAACCGGCAGACCGCCGAGGCACGGTCGAAGGCTTTGGTTCCCCATTCCGCTTGTCGAGGTACCGGAGAGAGAGGCACCTGCTGCGCATTCGCGGGAAATACCCCCGCCAAGGCCATCACAGCCCACACCATTCGTTTGAAAATCTTCGTCATAGTTATCAATAATAAAAGGTTAATCACATTTTTGCGACCGGCACGACTTTCAGTCCCACGTCGCTCACCCCAGGCAAGTCTTCCTTCCTCATGACGTGATATAAGCGCACGGTAGTACGCTGGCCGGGGCATAGGAAAAGACGGAAAAGAGGCGCCTCGTGGCAAATGAGCGTTACTCCCTCACCCAAAGGGATGCCCGACGGCGTCTGCACCCGACAATCCGCCGTATCCCGTCTTTCGGCGGAAAGGCTGTCTGTGCCGGTAAGAGCTCCGACCTTCAAGCCCGTATAGGGGAAAGCGGCCGTCGTGCGCACATCTACATAGAAATCATACAGCCCTGAATCGGGAACCTCCGGCAGACAATAAGTCAGCGTATCGGACTTTCCCCATACAGCAGCTGGCATCGGCTCATACGTGTGATACCAGGCCTCACTGCCGCAGGCGGACAAAAACAGACACATGCCCGCCGCCCGCACCAGAGAACGTCCGTGACAGTCAATCATTCGCCAGCGTTTTCAGTAGATTCGTTTCTATCCTGTACACCACCGTTCCTGCCCCGCTGTTCGCGACGACCGTTGCGCGACCGGCGACGATTCTCCTGACGGTTCTCTTTCCTGTTATCCATCTCTTCGGCCTTCCCGTCCGATGCCTCGGCTTTCCGTCCGTCACGGGGACGACGCTGCTCACCGTTTTTACCGGCATCACGGTTGCGATTGTCCCGACGGTTGCCGCCGCGCCCGCCATCCCGGTTGTTTTCGCTTCCGGCTTCTGACGTACCGGCTTCGGTGCGGACAGCAGCCTTTCCTGCCTGGGAGTCCTCCCTGCGCTTTTTGTTGTTTCTCGTTTTCTTGCGCTTGTCGAACCGGGTCAGACTCTCCTGCTCCACAAGGTCGGACGGACCGGACGCCACCGACTGTTCTGCCTCCAGACTATCGGGTTTCTCTCCGCGCCGGTTCATATTAATAATCTCGAACACGCGTTTTACCGGAAGCGTGACCAGATTGGCCGCCAATTTCTTATCGGATGAATATGTCACCATGCCGGCCAGGATATCCGCCTTGAAGAAGAAATATTCTCCGCTCTGAGTCAACAGAGTGATTTCACGGCTGGGAAGGCGCTTTCCTGCCTCGACATAGACATCCACCTCGTAGTTCATGCAACACTTCAGTTTGGCACACTGCCCGGCCAGTTTCTGAGGATTGAGTGAAATATCCTGAAAGCGGGCCGCACTCGTAGACACCGATACGAAGTTTTTCATCCACGTGGCACAACACAGCTCGCGTCCGCAGGGACCGATGCCCCCGATACGCCCGGCTTCCTGCCGAGCACCAATCTGCTTCATTTCGATACGTACGCGGAAATTCTCCGCCAAAACCTTGATAAGCTGGCGGAAGTCCACTCTTCCGTCCGCTATATAGTAGAAGATGGCCTTGTTACCGTCGCCCTGATATTCCACATCACCGATTTTCATGTCCAGCCCCAGTTCCTTGGCTATCTGGCGGGAACGAATCATGGTAGCATGCTCGCGCGCCTTGGCTTCCTCATATTTCTCCATGTCCACCGGCTTGGCTTTCCGGTAAACCCGCTTGATCTCCTGGTCGGATTTCAGATTGGCTTTCTTCATCTGTAACAGCACCAGCCGTCCCGTAAGTGTCACCACTCCGATGTCATGGCCGGGCGAAGCCTCGACAGCCACAATGTCTCCTTTTTCCAGAGGCAACCCGTTGCTGTTGTGATAGTATCCCTTGCGTGTGTTCTTGAACTGCACTTCCACCAGATCCGTATCTTCCGTGTTGCCGGGAATGTCGGCCAGATAGTCATACGTATTCAGTTGCTTGTCCTGCCGACTGCAACCTTTGGCACACAGCCCCCGTTCCACACCGTTCAATTTAAATTCATAATCCATAATACACTGCATATTATTGAATGAGGAGCACAATCATTTTAAGAGCCAGATCGAAGAAAATCATCTTCGGACTGACATTCTGCTCTACATCACGCTGCGCCTCGCTCAGTTCGTTCATTATCTTTATCACATTTCTCTCATTGATGAAACGGGCGAATTTCACGGAAAAATCACTCTCCATCGAATTCATGTAATTCAACTCTTCTTCCCGGAAATTATACATAAAATTCTCCCGTACCAAATGCTGGCAATATTCCAAAAATGCCTTCTGCCGCTCCCGTCCCAGTGCCGCCACCTGCTCGCTCCACTTTTTCATTTCCTTGATTTTCCGCTGATAACTCAGTCGCATCAGAATAACAAAAAGTTCAAAGAACAGAGCATTGTCTTTGTGGGCCGTCATGGCTTCCAAAGCCGCCGTATAACTGCCATGCGCGACACGAGCCATCTGCATCGCCTGTTCCGGTACCAACTGTTCCCTCTCCACAAGTGCCTTGCCTATGGTATCCGCATCCAATGCATGCACAAAAATCTGCCGCGTCCGACTGAGAATAGTAGGCAACACTTTCTCCGGCTCCTGACTTACCAGCAAGAAGTATGTCCGCGACGGCGGCTCCTCTATCAACTTGAGCAACTTGTTCGCACATTCGGTGTTCATCTTCTCCGGGCGCCATATCACCATGACCTTACACCCGCCCTGACTTGATTTCAGGCTCAACTTCCGCTGAATAGCATCGCTTTCGGCCGTGTAAATCATGGCCTGCTGATTTTCCGCCTCCATATCCTCCAGCCATGTCCGGAACGAGAAATAGGGATTGGACAATACCTGGCGGCGCCAGGCCGTCAAATGAACGTCGGACACGGAACTCGCTGCGTCCTTGCTGCGGATGATCGGGAACGAGAAATGTAAATCGGGATGCTCCAGCTTAGCCGCCATCCGGCAGGACGGGCACACGCCGCACCCGTCAGTTTCTCCAGGCTGCCGGCAAAGCAGATACCGGGCCAGAGAAACGGCCAAGGCTAATTTGCCGCTCCCCTCCGGTCCATGAAACAGCAGAGCGTGGGGCAGACGATTCTCCCTCACCTCGCGGTACAACCGCTCTATCAGTTCCTGCTGTCCTACTACGTTTCCGAACGCCATATCCCGTCTAATATATTCGTTTGGCAATCTCCCTGATGCTCTCCACCGCAGACACGGTATAGAAATGAATGCTCGGTACCTTGTGGTTCATCAATTCACGGCATTGTTCCACCGCCCATTCGATTCCCACGTGTTTCACTTCTTCATCCGTACGGCACGCTCTCACAGCCTCGGCCAACGGTTGGGGCAGATCACAATGGAATGTTTTCGGCACCATTGTCAACTGAGAAAGTTTGGAAAGCGGTTTTATACCGGGAATAATGGGAATTGTGATTCCCATCTCCCGCGCCCGCCGCACAAACGAAAAATATTTCTCATTGTCATAAAACAATTGAGTCACGGCATAAGCCGCTCCACCGTCGGCCTTGCGTTTCAATATTTGTAAATCACTCTCCAGATTGGCCGACTCCTCGTGTTTTTCCGGATAGCAGGCCACCCCGTAAGAAAACGGTTCGCCCGGAACTTTTATCTGAGTATCATCGACAAAGAACCCGGCATTGAAACGATTAATCTGCTCCATCAGCTCCGTCGCATAGGAATAGCCGTCTCCCGTAGGCTGGAAAGAAGAAGCATCCCTCGCCTTATCCCCGCGCAACACCAGCAGGTCGCTGATACCCAAGAACTGCAAGTCAAGCAACATGTATTCGATATCCTCGCGTGTAAAACCGCTACATAGGACATGAGGCACGACATGAATGCCGTATTTGTTCTGAATGGCAGCCGCCACCGCCACCGTTCCCGGACGCCTGCGGATGCGCATACGCTGCATCATACCGTCGCCCACTTCCCTGTATATGTACTCGCTGCGATGAGTGGTTATATTGATATAAGCCGGGGAAAACTCTTTCAGTTGCTCAATGGTACAAAACAATTTTTCGATGCCTGTCCCTTTCAGGGGCGGAAGCACTTCAAACGAAAAAGCCGAACTCTCCCTACTGTTTATCAAATCTATGACATTCATCTATTCTATCTGTTTTTTTCCACCTCTTATCGCAAGACAAGGTGTGGATGTACAAAGATACGAAAAAAAACAGACTAAGGGAGATTTTCCACAAAAAAGGAGATTATGGTCCTTTAAAACGGCCACATATCCGTATTTTCTTCTTTCCGCGCCGATGTTTTCTCTTCTTTCTTACGAAGGACGACATTGCCTTTCTCATCAAAAAGCCCGTAAGTGGTACGAAGAACTTTAAATTCCGTACGCCGGTTAAGAGCATTACAAATCTCCTGCTGTTCTTCCGGCAAAGCCAGGATAAAAGCCTCTGTCAATGTATCGTTTTCATGCAGGAAAGAATGCATCTCAGCCACTTTGCGCGTTACTGTCTTCGGATGCGTCTCTCCATATCCCATGGGAGTGAGACGGTCGGCGGCTATGCCGTGATCTATCAGATAATTCACCACCGATTCGGCACGACGGTGGGAAAGTTTCAGGTTATAAGCGTCATTTCCCCGGTAATCGCAATGGGCACTCAGTTCGATGGTGATGTTCGGATTCTCGTCGAGCAATGCCACCAGTTCGTCCAGCGACTGGGTGGATTCCGGTGTCAGATCCGCGCGGTCGAACTCGTAAAACACATTGTTTACCAGCACCGGTGCCGTAATAGAAGCCAACGGGAACTGCAACACATATTCGCGACTGACACTGCTGGTATCGACACGCAGTTCTTCCTTATGATTCAGATACCCCTCGCACGTGCCGAGAAACACATAGTCCACATTGGGCTGTATCTGTTGCACGAACGAACCATCGCCGCGCACGCTCAGTTTGAGATTGGTCCCATCATTGCCCACCATATACACCAGCCCCCCGGGCAGTTCATAACCGTCTTTCTCATACACCCATCCCCGCACGGTCTGCAATATTTCCGGCTTTTCGAAACTGTAGATATGGTCCCATCCTCTTGCGTCTCCCCGATTGCTGCTGAAATATCCGCGGTTGTGCAACCCCTCGAATGTCATGCCAAAATCATCACCGGCAGAATTCATAGGCGACCGCAGGTTTTCCACCGTCCACACGCCGGCTGTATCGCATACAGCACAGAACAGATCCAGACCTCCCATCCCAGGATGCCCGTCGGACGAGAAATAAAATTCTCCGTTTGGACGGAAAGCAGGGAACATCTCATTGCCAGGCGTATTGACCGGTTCACCCAAGTTTTCAACTCCCCCCAGCCCGTTGCTCGTCAGGCGCACGCGCCAGATGTCCAGTCCGCCGAGTCCGCCGGGCATATCCGAAACGAAATACAGCCACTGCCCATCCGGAGTCACAGCCGGATGGGCATACGAAGACAACGTATCTTTCGTGATTTCCAACAACTGAGGTTTACTCCACGCCGCATCCGAACGCGAAGAAGTGAAGATTTGTGCATAACGGGGATAATCAGGGTCATGTGTACAACGGGTCAGATACATGGTCTTCTGATCCGGAGAAAAAGCACAGGCGCCCTCGTCGTATTCGCTGTTCAGCTCTCCCTCGATAAGTTCCGGTTGCTGCCATTTTCCTTTATCATCCTTTTTAGAAAAAAAGATATCCCCGTTCTTTACTCCGGTTATACCGCTGACTTCACCGCCCGTAGCCTGCGGACGCGTGGAAGTCCAGAACAACTGTTCGCTTTCATCCCCCGCCAACACCGGCGAAAAGTCCGTACGACGGGAGTTAAACAGCGGCTGACGCTTCACGGTGTAGTTCGTCGGCTTGTTTTTCCACAAGGGGGCCAGCATACATCCCTGCACTCCGTTTAGTGCCAGCCGATGGGTCGGGTCAAACTCCAGATAATACCGATAATTTTCCTCCGCTTTCTTATAATCACCGCCACGGTGTTGCATCTGTGCCAGATAGAAATAAGCCAGACTATCCGGATATTTATAGCGAATGGCGCTTTGATAAGACCCCAAAGCCTTGGCCGACGCATTGATACGGCGATAACAATCGGCAGCCTTATAGGCCCGTTCCGCCCGTTTGGCCTTTTCCTTGACAGGCGTACGCATATAAGCCCTCTTATACTCTGCCGCCGCGTCGAAATATTCGCCAAGCGCATAAAAGGCATCGCCTTTCCTGACATTATTCTCCGCTCCGCATCCTACAAGAAACGGCAACAATAACAGCAAGTAACAGAGATTCTTTTTCATACTTATCAGTAAAACGTCTTCCTCCGTTTTTTATTGTTCCAAAGGAGCACGGAAGGCACAACCGTTTTTCCATTCGGAACAACCGTAAGCCGCACGCCCCCGGATGATATGCCCCTTTCCACACAAAGGACAAATTTGTCCTTCTGTTACCGCAGGCACGTCCGCGCCTGATGCAGTTCCAGCTTTTTTACGCTTGCCGGACGATGCCGCCGGTGTCTTTTTTCCGGAAGCGGCTTTCTTTTTCCCCGGTGCTTTCTCTTCGTCCTTTGCTTCCACCACCCGACGGTTGCTATTGTCCGTGAGCACGGCATAAACGATATCCGACACCATCTGCTTCAGTTCATCTATAAATGTCTTCGCATCATAACCATGCTTCTCTATCAGCCTCAGCTTACGCTCCCAGATACCCGTCAGTTCCGCGCTTTTCAGCAATTCCTCATGAATAAGTCCGATCAGTTCCACACCGGTTGGCGTTGCTATCAGATTCTTTCTCTCTTTTCGTATATAGCGCCGTTTAAACAGCGTTTCGATAATGGCAGCCCGGGTGGAGGGACGGCCGATGCCGTTTTCTTTCAAAGCATCCCGCAACTCCTCATCGTCCACCAGTTTTCCCGCTGTCTCCATGGCTCTCAGGAGTGTCGCCTCGGTATAAGGTTTGGGAGGAGCAGTCCATTTTTCCGCCAGATTGGGGACATGCGGACCGCTTTCCCCTTTACTGAACGAAGGCAACGTACGTTCCTCATCCGCTATTTTTTCGCCGTCACGCAAGGTACTGCCATTGCCATAAAGCACACGCCACCCCGGTTCCAGAATCTGCTTTCCCGTCACTTTGAACTCAATCCCCTGCACTTCCCCCAACACAGTCGTCTGCAAAAAGCGGCAGTCCGGATAGAACACTCCAATGAACCGTCTGGCTATCAGATCATACACATTACGCTCCATGTCCGTCATATTCTGTGCCGGCACTCCCGTAGGAATAATAGCATGGTGGTCCGTCACTTTGGACGAGTCAAAAACCTTTTTACTTTTCAGCAGAACCTTTCCCTCCAGCGGAACCGTCAGTTCCGCATAGGCCTGCAATCCTTTCAGAATCTGCGGACATTTGGGATAAATATCATCGCTCAAGAATGTCGTGTCCACGCGAGGATAGGTGGTGAATTTCTTTTCATACAAGCTTTGAATCAGCTGCAAAGTCTGATCCGCCGAATAAGAGAACTTACGGTTACACTCCACCTGCAAGGACGTCAGATCGAACAAACGGGGAGGCGCTTCACTCCCCTTCTTCTGCTTCACATCCGTCACGGTAAAAGGCGACTGGCATATCGTAGCCAAAGCGGCCTCGCCTTCCTCCTTCGTGACAAACCCTTTACGCCCCAAAGCATTTTTCTTACAGTCTTCCTTTTCAGGTTTCTCCTGAGCCGGACTTTCCTCGTCCTCCTGCTCCATGACTGCCGTAAAGGTCGTATCCCGATATACCGTCGTCAGCACCCAGTATGGCTCGGATCTGAAGTTCTCAATTTCTTGTTGCCGCCGCACGATTAGTGCCAGCGTAGGAGTCTGCACCCGGCCGATACTCAGCACTTGTCGCCCCTGTGCATACTTCAGTGTATAAAGCCGTGTCGCATTCATACCCAGAATCCAGTCGCCTATGGCCCGGCTCAATCCTGCCTCATACAAAGACTGGTATTCCCGCTGGTCTTTCAACGTCCGGAACCCTTCACGAATGGCTTCCTCCGTCAGCGAGGAAATCCACAGCCGTTTCACGGGGCAACGAGCCCCGGCTTTCTGCATCACCCATCGCTGAATAAGTTCTCCCTCCTGTCCCGCATCCCCGCAGTTGATAATACCGTCGGCTGCCTGCATCAGACGCTCTATCGTGGCAAACTGTTCCGCGATTCCCTTGTCGTGTTTCAGTTTGATACTGAAACGCGAAGGAATCATCGGAAGCGCGGAAAGACTCCATGACTTCCACAAGGGACTATATTCATGAGGTTCTTTCAGTTCACACAAATGTCCGAAAGTCCAAGTCACCTGATACCCATTCCCTTCCATATATCCGCTGTGACTCTGGTTTGCTCCCAGAACATGTGCGATATCCCGTGCCACACTGGGCTTTTCAGCGATACATACAATCATTTATTCTTGGTGCCTGTTTAAAAAATGCAAGCAAAGGTAACACTTTTTGCCGAACGAAATACAAACCTGACTGCAAAGGAATCCCATAAAAGGAGAAATAGACTTGAATGGCAAAGAATCGGCCGAACGATTCCACGACCTCAAAATATTCTTTTATAGAAGTTAAAACAACACTACCCATAAAAAGAATATCGATTATTTTTTATAACTTCGCAGTGTTTTACCTATTTTATTCACGAACGAAAATATGAAGAATCTTACACTCAGAGCACAGATAGTTATTCTGCTATTGTTTGCAGTTCACTTTGCGGACGCCCAGAACCCGGCTATCACGGACTTATACGGCCGCTATATGTTCAACGGAGAATGCACGCTGGCTGATGTAGCTACAATCCCTGCAGAAAACAATTATTATGTAGCCATCCTTCCCGGAGACGGAGAAAACGAAGTGAAATTATTGGGTATGATGGGATACAGTGGCGCTTCCGTTCTAGTCTACAATCAGGAAGAAGGAACGCTGAAAAGCAAAATTCCCGGTAGCGAGACAAAATTCCCGGGCAGCATCTTGTGCGGAACGTTCTACACGTCCTATATGGCCGTACAACTCACCGCTATGGATCTGACGGTTTCCGGAAACGGAAACAGCATCATTCTTACGTCCAACGCGGATTTCAACGCAAGAATCTCGGATCCGGACGCCAAGGCTTCTTACAGCCTGGCAGGATATTCCGCCGGATTCACCCTGACCAAAGAGACACGCAACAAAACGATAGAAGACATCACCGGTACGTATGACTTTGTTTCGGATTACCTCGATTTCGCACTGGTCGATGAAGCGGACCTTGTATTCCCGTTCACTATCAGAAGCAAGGAGGGAACAAACGATACTGTCATCCTGAAAGGATTTTTCGGAATCAAAGACGTGACCATCGAAGCCGAATTCTATCCGGAAGCCGGACTGATTGTGTTGCCCATACGCGCAGCCTTGCCGAACAACATGTATTTCGGTGTCAGACCCGAAAATACCCAGGGAATGTTCAACTACAATGCCCAGCCCATTTTCTTCGTGGAAGACGGCCAGTTGACGACTCCCAGTTTCTTCATTCTGGACAATGGAGCCGACGATGTGCTGACAATGCCGCTTATGTTCACCTTCCTTGCCGGAAACGCGAAAAAGGTTTCGGGCAGCACCGGTATCCGTACATTGTCTGCCGGCTCCATGGATATAACCGCACAACCCGGCGCATTGCGAATCACAGTTCCCGAAGCGACAGACATCCGAATATACAACGCACAGGGAACAATCGTAGCCGCAGCTTATGACGACACGGTATCAGCCAACGGACTACCGGCTGGTATTTACCTCGTAAAAGCCGGTGACCGCAGTACGAAAGTCATCGTCAAATAACATAATCATTTATTATCCGAAACGAAGATATGTCCTGGCACGACAGGACGTTCTTCGTTTCGCTCTATTTCCATAAAGAGCCTATAAAATGAGCCTATACCTAAAGCCCAAACATCTCTTTTGCCCGAAAGCCCTTCTGCTGATAGGGATATCGGTATTCCTATGCTTGCCATCCCTGGCCGCAACTGCCACACCTGAAATTCCGCAGGACACGTTGCGTTCCGTCAAGGATAAAATGACGGTAAAAGGAGTCGTTGTGGACAAAGAAATCAATGAAACCATGATAGGTGTCTCCATCCGCATTCAGGGACCGACCGAAGCCGTCGCCCTCACGGACATGGACGGAGCCTTCTCTTTCACTGTCCCGAAAGGTACTTATAAAGTCTCTTTCAGTTTTGTCGGATACGACAAAGTCGAGATGGAATTGAACAGCAACAATATAAGCGATTTCAAACGTATTGTTCTCTCTCCCAGCTCCACAGCCATCGAAGAAGTGGTGGTGACAGGTATTTATCAGCGTAAGAAAGAAAGTTTCACCGGTTCTGCAGCCACCTACAAAGGCATTGAACTGAAGAAAGTCGGGACCCAGAATGTATTGCAAAGCCTCAAAACCCTGGATCCTTCTTTTAAGATAGCAGACAATATACAGTTCGGTTCCGACCCAAACCGAATGCCTGACATTGAGATACGCGGTAAAAGCAGTATCATGGGACTGAAAGAGGAATACGGTACAGATCCTAACCAACCGCTGTTCATATTGGACGGATTCGAGACTGACGTGCAGACCATATCGGACCTGAACATGAGTCGCGTAGCTTCCGTCACGATTCTGAAAGACGCAGCCTCGACGGCAATCTACGGGTCAAAGGCGGCTAACGGCGTTGTCGTCATCGAGACCGTGAAACCGGAAAAAGGACGATTGAGACTGAGCTACAAGGGAGACTTCGGTGTCACGACGGCCGACCTCACCGACTACAACCTGATGAATGCAGAGGAGAAATTGGAGTTCGAAGAACTGGCCGGCATTTATAAAGACCGGACAAACAACCCGCTCAACCAGTTAAAACTGGACAATCTTCTGAATGAACGGAGAAAAGAGATTGCCCGCGGAGTAGACACATACTGGCTGAGCGAACCGTTAAGAACCGGATTCACACAAAAGCACAACATTTACGCGGAAGGAGGAGAGGAAAAAATACTGTACGGACTTGGATTCTCATACGGCAACACGAACGGGGTCATGAAGGATTCCCGTCGGCAGACTTTGGCCGGCAACCTCGACCTAATATACCGTACCGGCAGCTTTCAGTTCAGCAACAAACTGAGCATAAACTATCTGAACACGACAGACCCGACCGTATTCTTTTCCGAATATGCACGGGCCAACCCCTATTATCGCAAATATAATGCGGAAGGCGGCATAGACAAATATTTGTATGTACCTACGACAGAAGACGAAGCTCCGGTACCCAACCCTTTGTGGAACGCAAGCCTGAACAACTACGACCAGAGCGACGAATTCGGATTCACCAACAATTTCATCGCCGAATGGTTTGCCACAAACGATCTGCGGGCACGGGCCAAATTCAAGATTTCGCGCAGCAACACTACGACTGAACAACGGCTGTCTCCTCTGCATACGGATTTCGACAGCATGAACGACATGGAAAAGGGTTCGTTCGACTATACAGGTGCCAAAACGTTCAGTTACGAGGGCGACGTGTCCGTCACATACGGCAAACTGTTCAAAGACGTCCACATGCTCAACCTGGTAGGAGGCTTCAACTTCTCCAGCCAGTCGCGTACCCGAAACGGCTATAAGGCAACCGGATTCACGGAAGACCAGTTCGGAGCGCCGTCGTTCGCCAACCGTTACCCCGACGGCGGCAAACCTTCCTACTCTGAAAGCACGACACGCGCCGTCAGTTTCTACGTAAACGGAGGATATGCCTACGACAACCGCTATCTGCTCGATATGAACTACCGTCGGGACGGAGCCTCCATGTTCGGTGCCAGCCATCGCTTCCGCGATACGTGGTCGGTCGGACTCGGATGGAACATCCACAAGGAGAAGTTTATGGGCGACAGTTCACTGTTTCAACTCCTCAAGTTACGCGGTTCTGTCGGGAACCCCGGCAACCAGAACTTCTCCGCTTACCAGGCATTCACAACTTATGCCTTCAACGGCTGGATGACCAATGTATTCGGAGCCGGCGTCCTTATCTCCTCGCTGGGTAACCCCGACCTGCAGTGGCAGAACACCATCAACTACACCATCGGTACAGACATCGCCATGTTCGACAACCGTCTTGGCGTCACCCTGGACTTGTACCGCAAAGTAACAGACCCACTGCTGGCGGTAATCACCACACCCGGTTCCGTGGGCGTAAAAAGCGTAGCCATGAACGCCGGGCAACAGAAGGCCAACGGACTGGAGGCCACCTTGCGCGTCTCTCCCATCCACAATATCAAGAAAGGCATCAACTGGGGTATCAGTCTGAACGCACGAACCAACAAATCCAGATATGCCAACATCGGCAATTCGCTGAGCGACCTGAACAAGGCCGGTCAGACATCCGTCACCGGGACGACCCGTTATTACGACGGCGGAAGCCCCACCGCCATCTGGGCCGTGCGTTCCGCCGGTATAGACCCTGCTACCGGTAAGGAACTATTCATAAAGAAAGACGGAAGTTATTCCTTCGAATACGATGTAAACGACGAAGTTGTCGTCGGCGACACACAGCCCAAGGTGGAAGGTGTATTAGGAACAACACTCTACTACAAAGGATTTTCACTGGGATGTTACTTCCGCTACCAAATCGGAGGACAGATTTTCAACTCCGACCTATATAATAAGGTGGAAAACATCGATCTCGACGGAATCAACTACAATCAGGACAGACGCGCCTTGTACGACCGTTGGTCCACCCCTGGACAAGAAGCGCAGTTCAAGGGAATCTCCATGATACAGAAAACAGAGAAATCCTCACGCTTCGTCATGGACGAAAATACGTTTATCGGAGAATCTTTCAGTATCGGATATGACTTCACGCAATCTTTCATCAAGAAAGCCGGCCTATCCGCACTGACCCTGCAGGCCAACATGAACGACATCTTCCGCTGCTCCACCGTAAAAGCCGAACGAGGCATCGACTATCCGTTCGCCCGCACGGTCTCTTTCTCCCTGTCCGCAACTTTTTAAATGACACACATGATGAAACAAATTATAAGCTACCTTGCCCTCACTTTCGTCATCCTCCTGTCCGCCGCCGGATGCAGCGACTGGCTGGAAGTAAAGCCATACGATCAGATGGCTGAAGACGACCTGCTCAGTTCGCAGGACGGATTCAAGAAACTCCTCAACGGCATTTACATCGACCTGAACAAAGACGAGCTGTACGGACAGACGCTCACCGTGGAAATGGTGGAAATCATGGCCGGCTCCTACCTGATCGGCACGGACCAACAGACTTGGAGCAACTACATCGACCTGAACAACCGAAATTTCACGAGCCAGTATTGGCGTAACAGGCTCGACAAGACATGGAATAAGGCGTATGCCCTGATTCTGAACTGTAACACATTGTTAGAAAACATGAATGCCCATCGCGATGTTTTCACCGGCAACAATTACAACCTGATACGGGGAGAAGCGCTGGCATTGCGCGCATTGCTCCATTTCGACATGTTCCGCCTCTTCGGTCCTGTCTACAAGCTCACACCGGAAAAGAAAAGCATTCCCTACGCAACTTCCACAACCCTGCAAGTTCAGGAATTATTGTCTGGAACAGAAGTCATGCGTCGCGTAATAGAGGACCTCACAGAGGCTGAGACACTGCTCAAGGACGACCCCATCGTCTCCGCAAACAATCATCTCATGAGCCACAGCACCATGGGGGATAACTTCCTTCAATACCGCACCCTGCGGCTCAACTACTACGCAGTGCAGGCGCTGTTGGCCCGGGCTTACCACTATATCGCCGCCTATGAAGGCGATGGACAAGACGAATACAAATCCAAGGCCAGAGAATACGCGGAAGGTATCATCTCCATTGCCCCGCAACACTTTCCGTTCGTGGACAAGGCGAATATCCTCGGCACACCCCGGAACATCGACCGTATCTTTGCTACAGAAGTGATATTCGGACTGACCAACGTTAAGCGCAACCTCCTGTTCAAGAACAACAACGACCCGAACCACAGCCCACAACCCGTGTTGAGAATGGATCCAGCCCTGCTGGAAGCGCCTTACTTCGGAGGAGGAACGGAATACGGCGGCTCCACGGATGATTACCGCTACATCGCCAACTGGCGTAAAAGCGGAAACGATTATTATTTCTACAAATATGCCGACATCACGGACACTGGAATCATCGAAAATACCATTGTACCTATGATACGCCTCGGTGAAATGTATCTCATCCTCGCCGACCTGTATGAAGAAACGGAAGAACGCCCCCTCATGGCACAATGGGCCAACCGCCTGAGAGAGCACCGGGGAGTTGAGCCTATGAACGAAGCTACTTACGCGCCCCGCTTCCTCAACTACGAAATCGTACGCGAACTGTATGGCGAAGGACAGATTTTCTTCTTCTACAAACGCAACTACTCTTCCATACTTACCGTGTTCGAGGCGCCAAGCCAGTTCATGAGAGCTTCGGAGAAACTATACGTCGTGCCACTGCCCGATACGGAAACCGAAAACCGACAATAAACAAAATCACCGCATGATAAAATCCGCAACAAGATACGCCCTGTTCGCCAGTTTCACGCTGGGAACCCTTTGTGCCTGCCATGAGCAGGTACCCGACCTGTACAGCGCCCCGGATGGCATTTATTTCAACAACCGCGACGCTTACAACACCCCCACGGACTCCACCATCGTGACTTTCGTCTATCAGCCCGACCATGTCGAAACACTGGACGTCCCGGTAAGTATCCAGTCACTCGGACGTCAGTCGGCCGAGGACCGTCCCGTGAACATACGGGTCTATTCCGACAACGCAGAGGAACATACAGACTACGAGCTCATCACCCCCGCAGTCATGCCGGCCCATACGTCCTCGTTCGTCTACATCGTGCGTCTCCGTCGCACGGAATCTCTCCGCACGGAACTCAAATCCGTCTTTCTGGAACTGCATTCCAACGAATACTTCACCACATTCCTTAAACAGAATATAACCAGTAACGGGCAATTGGCAGAAGCCGATGTCCTGACCTACCGCATCGACTTCTCCGACTACTATTCCGCAGCACCGGCAGGCTGGCGTCCGGAATACGTAGGGGCCTTCTCCGAAAGGAAACTCCGTCTGCTATGGAAACTTTTCAGCAACGTAGTTGACCCGACGGCCTATAACACAGCCGGAGCCATCCCTTTCAACAAATGGATATATATCCAGCGCGAAGTGAACAAATACCTGACCACCCAACTCAACATCCTGCTGGGCTACGAAAAGGGCGACGTGGATCCGGACGCCCTCGTCGATCCGGAAGCACAGGGCGACGAACGCCGGCTGCTGGACTTCACCCCCATCGCGTCTTAACTATTTAATCTCCGACGGACATGAAACAAACGTTCCTTATCAGACTGACAGGATGGCTACTGCCTCTGCTCTGTATCGCCTGTGCCGATGACCAAGGCAACTACGACTACCGTACGCTCAACGACATAAATATCCGCTTCGCGGCCTCTTACGAAGCCATCTCACGAGAGCACTTCAGCATCACACCACAGATCGAGGCCACACCCTTCAATCCGGACGCATACACGTACGAATGGAAAGCATACGACCAAACCGGACAGCAAAAACCGATAGTAATAGGCACTGACCAGAATCTGAACACAACTCTCTCGCTCCCCCAAGGGAACTATCTGCTGGCATTCACCGTCAGGGAACGCACCACGGGCATCTACTATCAGCGAACAGCTTCCCTGCAGGTCAACACCCCGACTTCGCTCGGCTGGCTCGTCCTGTGTTCCGACAACGGACGGACACGGCTCGACATGGTATCACACATCAAGACCACTGATAATGTCTACCGCGACCTGTTGCAGGGCAGCGAGCCGGGCAACTGGAAAGCCCCATACCAGATTGTATGCGATCCCCGGATGGAAGAGCCTTTCTACCTCGTCACCGGAGACGGATGCACACGGCTGAGCAACAACGAATTTCTATGGGATGAGTCTTATCTTATCGGCAATGAGTTCGGCAACGGGGTTTACACCGGAGGCGTACAGCACCTCAGCACCCACTTCCCCGGCAAGATTATTATCGACCCGGCAGGACGCATCTACTATTGCAACACGCTCATGGGAGACGGACTCTTCGGCAGCGCGCGTTCCAACCAGTTCTATGTCTCGCCCTCGGCAGGTTACAATGCCAAAAACGCCCTGCAGATTGTTCCGGCCTTCATGATGTGGGACCGCACGAACCGACGCTTCGTCCTCTGTGCACAGGAATTCTCATCACTCGGACTTGACAATCTGAGAGACATACCGATGGACGAACTGGCCGGCATCGGTTTCCCTGTCCTCAACGACGAACTCTTCACATGGCCCAGACGGACAGACCGGATGGAACTGGTCGCCCTCGGCAACACACGTTACGACCGCAATCAGGACGAAAACGGAATGACTTATGCCATCCTGGGCAAGGGCAGTCAGCGCTTCCTCTACGGGATCATCCTCGGCGACCTTTATTCCTTCGCCAACGCCAAGTACGGCTACGCCTACGAGAAGGCCTACCATGCCGATCTTTCCGCCTGCACGGACATCGTCTCCGCCACACATTTCGCATTCAGCTCCCTGAAGACATTCCTCTATTACAGCGTAGGCCGCAACGTGTATCGCGTCAACTTCACGGACGGCACGCCCGTCGCACGGCTTGAATTCACGTTGCCCGAAGGCGAAGAAATCACGTTGCTGAAGTTCTACCTTTGGGAACAGGACGATCCCGAAAACCGTTCTTACGACCTCATCGTAGGCAGCAGGAACACGACTTCCGGCGAAAGCACTCTGCGCATCTACGACGGATTTGACAACGAGGGTAATTTCCTCGACGCAGTCCCAGTCGAAGAGTACGGCGGATTTGCCGACATCGTAGACGTCATCTACCGCGAAAACATTATTTATCAACCATAAATACTAACCGACATATAAGAACATGAAAAATCCGATATGGGGCAAGACGCTTATGGCAGCCCTCACTCTCTGGACCGCAACCGCCGCAACAGTACACGCCGACATAAAAATGACCATCGACGTCAAGGACAAGACCGCCTCACAAGTGGCCGTCGTTTACCAGACTACCATCGTGGAAATCCCGCTTGATGACAACGGGCATGCCACGCACACGTTCAGCGACATCAAGGCCGTACATGCCAATCTGTTCTACGGCATGAACAGTCGTCCCATCTTTCTGGAGGACGGCGACACCATCCATATCTCTTTCGAAGGAAGCCGCTTTAAGGAGAAGGTTGACTTCGCCACACAGGGTGGAAAGGAAAAGATATTCAACTACCTCAACCAAGTGAAACTCATCGCCCCGGAAGAAGAAACGCTCGCCCTCCCGTTCGGGGAATACGTATCGCTCGTCGACCGGAAAAAAGCCTCTGCCCTGCGCATTCTCAAAGCCTGGAAATTCAACGGGATAAGTCCTCACTTCGAAACCGTGGAGACAGGACGTATCGAATATGCCTACAACTCGGCCATACTCATGTACGCCGCCGGCCATCCTTTCTATTCCAACGACACGACCTATCGTCCCGACGACACTTACTACGAGGAAATCAAAAAGCGTGCCACGGAAAACGAAGCCTATACTGACATCAAAGAATACCGCGAGTACATGAAAGAGATAGCCCGTACCTTCGGGTGCCCCAAGGGCGGAGCCCGTAAACCGTACGACCGCACCGTATGTATGATGGAGTATGTGGCCGACAATATCGAAAACGAGATAGTAAAACAGGCATTGCTCAATGTGCTGGCTATCGAACAGGTGGAGCAATACGGCATCGAGGATATCGACGAACTCATGAACCTGCACAGCACCTTCGTCACCGATTCCGCGTTGCAGAATGCTTTCCGTCAAAAATACGATGCCTGGGATATCGTACAGACCGGCAAACCGTCACCCGACTTCCGGGCCTGGGACATACAACGGAAGGAATGGAACCTGACGGACTTCCGCGGCAAATATGTCTACATCGACCTTTGGGCTACCTGGTGCGGTCCTTGCCGGAAAGAACTTCCGTATCTTAAGCAACTGGAAGCTGACTACAAGAACCGCAACATCACTTTCGTAAGCCTTTCCGTGGATGCAAAACGAGCCGACTGGCAAAAGATTGTCGAGAGCCAGCAGATGGCAGGCGTGCAACTCCACCTCGGTGCCAACACCCGTTTCCAGACACTCTACAAAGCCACCGGCATTCCTCATTTCATCCTGCTCGATCCGGAAGGGAAAATCGTCAACAGCAACATGTTGCGTCCTTCTTCCCCCGACATCCGCAGTTATCTGGACCGCCTGCCGGGACTATAAAAGAGGGATACTCCCATACGGGATGAAAGAAGGCGTTTCCTGAGGGAAAGATATTGAAAGAAAGATATCAGTCTTCCCAATCATCATCCCATACATCCGTACCAACGAAAGAGTAACCGTCCAAGACCGTTTCTTCATTATCTACCACTACAGAAGCTGGTGGACTTTGTGTTGTCGAAGCCAACATTCCCTCATCGTCCAACTCGACAATCACCATACACGGGCTTTTATATTCCTGTCTCCTCGTACCCACCTGTCACTTACCGCCAACTATGATTTTACGCCCATTTATAATATACACACCTGAAGACAAACGACTGACATCGGTCTCACGCAAACGGATGCCTTGTATTGTATACACCTTTTCCGTTGCAGCCTCATCCGGAATCAATTCTGCCATTCCGGAAGGAAGCTCCTCCATTGGCAGAGACAGACTTTGAAGCGGCATATCCCCGCATACAGGGACTTCATCCATTTTTATGTAAGCCCGGTT
The DNA here is from genome assembly GCA_947177395.1 of uncultured Paraprevotella sp. Classification (GTDB taxonomy): domain Bacteria; phylum Bacteroidota; class Bacteroidia; order Bacteroidales; family Bacteroidaceae; genus Paraprevotella. The sequence goes on along the minus strand of CAMWUI010000015.1, from coordinate 33,938 downwards.
GGCACCCAGAGAAGAACCCGCGGCACAACGCCCCACTACATTATTGGCGGTCAGCACGTAACATCCTTTTAAAGTTGCGTCCTGCGTGTCCCTGTTCGGATTCACCGGATCAAAAACTCCTATCAGCCCGTTCACTGACTTCGGATTTATCGCCATCTTGCCCCGATAAGGCAACTTCAACCGATTTTCGTTTGTACGGAACAGATACGGGCAACCGGCTTCCAGCTTCGCAAGCGGACCTTCCAGCACCAACTCCGTGGCCAATCCGTCCGCCCCAACTTTCTTCCCCGCCAATGAATAAAACTTGCAGTCCGGAATCTTGGAACAGTCCACGGCATAAGGTATACAAACCGTTCCGAAATTATCCGGCACCACGGTGCGTATATGCCCGGGAACCACAGGCAGCACGCGAGCCACTCCTGAATAACCGCTGGCATTTATATTGGACATCGCAAACAATTTAAAACCGGAAGTCCTGCTAAAAAGCAATGTGCGCAATTTATCCGTGGTATGGCACCACGCCTGATACTCTTCGTTCCACTCCCAGAAACACGTCGCCTTGGAATAAGAATCATGCAGCCGGACTCCTACCTTGTCCGACGTCCCCGTACTTCCCAAGTATTTCCCCTCCGGGGTTCGTATCCGGTTATCTTCTATAATCCATGTGATGCCCTCGGCCTCTTTCCCCTCATTCACCAACACACAGCCGTCACACAAATACACCTGTCTGGCCGACAATGAATTTGAACTTGCATTCAACTCATCCGCGACTGCATAATCTATTCCTTCATACGGCACGACCCATGCCGTACCAAAGACCGGAGCTTCATCTCCTTCAGCAAGATCCACCACGGCAATGACCGCTAATATCAAATTCCCCTCCTCGTCATACATAGGAATGGCATTCAAGGCAAAGTTTTCCGGCCATCCGTATCCGTCCGGTAACACCGAGAAACGGTCGACAAAAGGAACCCTGCTTTCCCCTTGCACGATATAGCCATCCTGCATACTGACCTCGTCTAGGCATATCAACCGAAGTATATAGTCAGAAGGCGCAGCGACAAGCCCGTCCAATGCAATTTCCATCGGTTCGAAAGCTAATATTCCGCCTCGCTCCACATACCGCGAGTCCACATCCGTCAGGAAAGCATATCCGTCATTCCGCACCAATGTTCCCACGACAAACCCATCGGCGCTCAGTCCTACTGGAACCGTCCATCCCGTCGTCTGCAACAGAAGTCCCTGCGTCACATTCTGCAAAACGACTTCCGTCTCCGACAATGCCGTCACCGACATATTTTCCAATACCAGACGCACCAGACTCCCGGTCGTCACACCGGACAACCCGGAAACAGAAGCGACATCCACGGTCGGCGTGAATATATAATCGGCCGAAGCAACCGTGCTCCTCTTCTCGCCTGCTACGGCCACGGCCTTCAATGTACAAGTCTCCGTGATTTCTACCGGTTGTTCATAAAGCAACGATGTTTCGTCCGGTTCACTCCCGTCTACCGTATAATAAATATCGGACTTTGCAGGCTTGGTAGACATCTTTACCATCTGCCCCGAATACACACGGCCGGACGGAATGGAAAACACCGGTTCAAGCGGAGCCAAACGGGATTCGGCCGTGATGCGAATGTCGTCAATATAAATATAACCTTTTATATTACTTCCTTTTCTTGTAAATACCAGTTGCAGATTCTCCGCCTCCGGTATCTCGACATCACATTGCACAGCATGCCAGTTCTTATCCATTGCTGCAGAAATTGTTTTTATAGGACCAGCTATCCCATCCGCTATGCATTGCACAGAAATTTCTCTATAATCAGAAGCATTCTCAAGTTTCATATTAAAAGAGAGACTACAGGCAGAATACCCTTCTGTTTGTATACCTTCTATTTTAAAAGTCCCTGCAATTTTCCGAAAATACATGTAATTTCCCTTACTACTACCTGTAATATCACACTCATACGTAGACGACACGGCAGTTTCTGTCCCACTATAAACACATTTCGTCTCACTCCAGCCCGTAAAGTCACTAACAACTTCAAAAGCTTTAAGTTTCTCCGCCCCGAAAGTCTCATAATAAACAATTTCATCAGCCATCACGGGCATCATTCCAACAAAAAGAGCACAAAGCAGAAGGCAATACGTCCGTAGTCTTTTCATGATTATTCCTATTATATTATTACTACATCAATTGCCTTTCAATGAACAAGACAATGGAATTGTCACAAATATAACAACAATATCCAATATATAAACATGACGAAATGTATAAATATCTATAATATGCCGAACAACATACAAAAAGAAATGTGGTAAGAGAAGAAAAACGGAATCACTCCGTACCGAGGTAAGCCATAATGCCACCGCTGAGCTGAAGGAGCGAAATCTCGCACATCTTTGTGTCATAAGCCGCCGTGAGAAGGCGCTCTTCGGCATCGAACAAACTCTTCTGCGCCTCGCGCATCTCGAAACCGGAAAGATCCCCCAACATATAACGGTCGTGAGCCGTCTCATAATTCTCCCGCGCAGCCACAAGATTCTCACGTTCCAAGGCAAGCATACTCAGATTGTTTTCATACGCTTGCCACAAATTATGCAAATCAGCACGCAGAGAAAGTTCCAAATTGTCGCGCTCCAGCTGACGGTTCTCTAATGCCAGACGGGCATTGCGGCGTTCCGACCGACGGGAACCGTCGAAAAGACTCATCCCGACGGTGACACCGGCATTCATACCCCAATTACTGCGCAAACGGGCGGCCGAAGCTCCGTATCGGGCATGGGTATAACCGTAACCGGCATTGAACCGGACATAGGGATAATTGCGTGCCAGTACCTTGCGCCGATCCATACGGGCCAACTCTATATTCTGATCGGCCTTGAGCAAATCATCATTTGTCTCAAGCGTTTCATTCCACAGACTGCGGAAGTCCAAATCGGAACGCACATCGATTGTCGTGTCACAGATGCAGAGAGGACGGTTTACGTCCTGTGCAGCCATCAGTTCGTTCAGACGAATGCAAGAAGTACGCAACGCCTCCTGCTGCTTCATGTAACGGGCACTGTCTGCGTTGAAATCCACTCGTGCCTGCTGATAGTCAAGACGGGAAAAATTGCCGATATGATAACGGGCCTCAACGATACGCATACGCTCACGGGAAAGAGTAACGGCATAACGAAAGTTCTTGAGCCGAATCTTCTGCTGGATGAAATTGTAATACTCGGCAGCCAATGCGGCCACGAGATCTTCTATTACAATACGTGTCTGCAGGTCTCCCTGTTGACGTAACAGCTGCAACTGGCGATAGTTGGTGACGAGGCTCATTCCGTCGAACACGGTCCAATTCAGATTGACACGTGCACTCCAGTCCTGGTCGTAAATGTTACGCTCGGTGGTGCTTCCCTGCTCTTCCCGTACCCGGGTGTGAGTAGAACCGAGGTCGCCGCCGTACCCCGCCGTCAAGTCCACCGAAGGCAATAAGCCGGCCGCGGCCGGTGTGGCGCGGTTGTCAGCCATCAGTTGTTCGTTACGGACAATACGGATAGAGTAGTTATTCTCCAGTCCCTCGCGCAGACAGGAAGACAGCGTGTAGATTTGCTGTGAAGCCAGTGGCACCGCCGGAAGCAGAACCGCGAGTGCAACGAATATGCGAACTATTTTCATGGATGTGTCTTTTTGTTTCGGTCGGTTGAGACATAACTATAAATGGCAGGCACGACAAACATCGTGAGTACAGTGGACACGAGCATACCTCCCACAACGGCCACACCCATGGCAATACGCTGGTTGCAGCCCTCACCCGTAGCGAAAGCCAGAGGTAAAAGCCCGAGAACGGTGGAGGCGCTGGTCATCAGAATGGGACGAAGGCGCTGCATCGAGGCCTCACGCACGGCCTGCATCTTACCGATGCCGACCTCCTGCTTCTGGTTGGCGAACTCCACAATGAGGATACCGTTCTTGGCCACAAGCCCGATAAGCATGATGATACCTATCTGGCTGAAGATGTTCATCGTGATATCATTGAAATACATAAACACGAGGGCACCGGCAATGGCCAGCGGCACGGTGAACATGATGACCAGCGGATCCTTGAAACTTTCAAACTGAGCGGCCAGCACGAGATAGATGAGCACAAGGGCGAGCACAAAAGCGAACATCAGACTGGAGGAACTCTCACGGAATTCTTTCGAGTCTCCGGCCAACGAAGTGCGGAACGTATCGTCGAGTACGTCACGGGCGATGCGGTCCATCTCGTCAAGACCCTGACCGATGGTGTGTCCCTCGGTCAGCCCCGCAGAGACGGTGGCGGAAACAAAACGATTGTAACGATAGAGTTTCGGCGGCGAAATGCTGCCTTCCAGTTCGATAAGGTTGTCCATCTGCACCATGCTCCCATCGCTGCTGCGCAAGTAAATAGAACGCAGGTCAGCGGGCTTGTTGCGTTGCTGACGGTTTATTTCTGCAAGAATCTCATATTGCTTTCCGTTCATGTAGAAGTACCCCATACGCTGTCCGCTCAAGCCGTACTGGAGAGTCTGGGCGATGTCGCGCGTACTCACTCCCATGACGCTGGCCTTATCACGGTTGATACGGATACGGGCCTCGGGATTGCTGAACTTAAGGTCGACATCGGCCATCTGGAACACGGGACTCTCGTTCACCCGCGCCATGAAAACAGGCAACACCTGTTCGAGTTTCTCGATATTGGGCGCCTGCAGTACGTATTGCACAGGCATGCTGCCGCGACGGCCTCCGAAGGAGGACTGTTGCTGCACGAAAGCGCGGGCACGGGTGTGCGACTTTACGGCACGCGAGAGACGCTCGGCCACGTCCATCTGCGTGTAGGGACGCTCCTTCATGTCGCGCAGGATAATGCGCACGTTACCGCTACCGCTCGACACACGGGCTGTCACGGCATCGGCATCGGGTACCAGAGAGTCGACAAGCTGGTTGATACCCTCCGTATAATCGCGGATAAACTCATAGGTGACTCCTTCGGCTCCGCGCGTATTGACAGTAATCTGCGAGCGGTCCTCCAACGGAGCCATCTCGGAAGGTATCTCGCTCCACAGGAAACCGATGAGAACAAAAAGGGCCACCACCGGGGGCAGAGTCCACGCACGGTGACGCAACACGGCATCGAGCAGACGCCCGTATCCACGGTTCAAACCTTCAAAAAAAGGTTCTGTCAAACGGTAGAAGCGATTCTTCTTCTCCTGCCTCACCAGAATCTTCGTGGCCAACATCGGGGTGAATGTCAGTGCGGCAAAGGAAGAGATAACGACTGAACCGGAAATGACAATACTGAATTCGCGGAACAACCGCCCCGTCGTTCCCTCCATGAACACAATGGGAAAGAACACGGCCACCAGCGTCACCGTAGTCGAGATGACAGCGAAGAAAATCTCCTTGGCTCCGTCTATACCGGCCTCCAGAGGCGACATGCCGCGTTCGATGCGAAGATAGATATTCTCCGCCATAACGATGGCATCATCGACCACAAGTCCCACGGCCAACACGATGGCCAGCATCGTCAGTACATTGATGGAGAAGCCGGCCAGATACATCACAAAGAAAGCCCCCACAAGCGATACGGGAATCACGACGCAAGGCACGAGCGTCACGCGCCAGTCGCGCAGAAACAGGAAAATGATGATGATAACAAGTACGAAAGCGACATAAACAGTCTCCTTCACTTCGTTGATGGAGGCACGGATGAAACGCGTGTTGTCGAATCCGTAAGAATAAGTGACATCCTCGGGCAGGTCTTTCCTCATCTGCTCCATACGCTTGTACACGGCATCGGCAATGTCGATATGGTTGGCACCGGGTTGCGGAATGACCACGACTCCCACCATCGGCACACCGTTCATCTTCATATAGCTCTTGATGTCTGCCGCTCCCAGTTCAGCACGGCCGATATCGCTGAAACGGACAATCTGGTTGCCCTGTTTCCGGATGATAAGGTCGTTGAACATGTCGGCCGTGTGCATCAGCCCCATGGTCCGGATGGTCAGTTCGATGGTATTCCCCTCAATGCTACCCGAGGGCAATTCGACGTTCTCACGGTCAATGGCATTCTTCACGTCTACCGGTGTCAGACCATAGCCAGCCATGCGCACGGGATCGAGCCACAGGCGCATGGAATACTTTTTCTCACCCCAGATACCGACACTGCTCACGTCGGGAATGGTCTGCAACTGCTCCTTCACCGTCAGGTCGGCTATTTCGGACAACTCCAGCAACGAGCGCTTGCCGCTCTGAAGCGCCACCATCAGAATAGGCATTGCATCGGCATCGGCCTTGGCCACTGTCGGCGGATCGCAGTCGCGCGGAAGGAAGCGTTGCGCACGCGACACTTTGTCGCGCACGTCGTTGGCGGCAGTCTCCAAATCCACGGATAGTTCGAACTCCACCGTAATACGGCATTGTCCCTGCTGGCTCACGCTCGACAGAGAGCGGATGCCGGGAATTCCGTTGATATTCTGCTCCAGAGGTTCGGTAATCTGATTCTCTATCACGTCGGCGTTCGCACCGGCATACGTACACGTGACCGAGATGACGGGGTTGTCCACCGACGGATATTCGCGCACACCCAGATACAGATAGCCGATTCCTCCCATGAGGAGAATAATCAGCGTAAGTACCGTGGCCAGCACAGGGCGGCGGATGCTCAGTTCGGATATATTCATAAGCGGAAAATAATTCTTTTGTCTTAATCAATATGGTCGAGAATGACCGGCAGACCGGTACGCAGTTGCAGGGTTCCGGACACAATCAGAGTGTCACCCGCCGAAAGCCCCGTCAGCACCTGCACGCGGGATTCGGTACGGATACCGGTCGTAATCTCCATGGGCTGCGCCTTTCCGGAACGGAAGACAAACACTTTATCCTTACCCATCTCGGGTACGATGGCTTCCGCCGGAACAGCTATCGCATCCGCTATCTCATCCTTCTTCAGCGTTATGCTTGCGTAGCGGCCGGGCGTCAGACGTCCCTGGGAATTGGGATATACGGCACGCACCGTCAGCGTATGGGTTTCCACGTCGATAGCCGATTCCTTGGCATAGACCTTCGCGCTATAAGGCTTCAACTGCCCGTCGAGCGTGAAGTCCAGATCCGTCCCCGCACCGACCTGTGAAGCATAACGCTCCGGCACGGAAAATTCCACCTTAAGCGGAACCACCCGGGCCAGTTTGGCCACCTTCGTCGAAGGTGTGGCGTAGGCGCCCACACTGATCTGACGCAAACCTATCACACCGTCGAAAGGCGCCCGCAGTTCCGTCAGTTCTATCTGCGCCCGTATGATGTCGATGTCGGCTTTCAGGGTGGCCAGCTCCGTGCGCACCTGTTCGTAGGCCTCCTTACTTACGGCATCCTTCTGCAACAGCGTGCTCTGGCGGTATACCCTGTCCTCGGCCAGCTTCAACTGCGCCGTCAGACGTTTCAACTGAGCCTGCAACTGGCGGTCATTCACCTTGGCCAGCAGTTGGCCACGGGTCACATGCGTACCTTCTTTGAAGTCAATGGAAACGACTTGTCCGGACGTCTCGAAGGAAAGATCCACTTCCTCGTCCGGCAGTAGCAGCCCCGTCACCCGGATGGCATCCGTCAGTCTGCCGGGCCGCACGACCACGGCATCCACATTCAACGCCTTGCTTCCCCCTTTCGGAATATCTGCCGCCTGCGGCGATGCTGCCACCAACTCAGCATTCTGCTTCGGCAACCGGGAGTAAATACCCCAGCCTGTCAGAGCGCACACCAGAAACACAATCAGTCCCCACTTCGTTTTCTTATTCATAGTATCAAATATGTTACACATGACATACGGAGCAAAAAGGCTCCACGCCCGCCTCTTTCTCTCTCTACACACATTAAAGGACGGGCATAAACTGATAAAGTTTAAACGAAGATACAAAAAAATACAGAACACCGGAAAGAATCTGTTCAAAATCCCTATTATATAATAAAGAGGCCGTTCATTTGCCAGACCGCATCATTAAGAAATTATTCATCATACAGACTTAATCATACGCCCCGCACAACAAACATAATGCACTTAATACAAACGTTTTGTGCGAGTCCAGCACAAATTAAAAACAGCTGGACAGTTCGTTTTCTTCTATTCGACTTCATGTGGACACTTTGTACAGAACCTATTGTACAGAGTGTACAGAGCCTGTTGTACAGAGTGTACAGAGCCTGTTGTACAGAGTGTACAGCAACTGTTGTACGAAGTGTACAGCAACTGTTGTACGAAGTGTACAATGCCTATCGTACTGTCTGTACACTACCTAAAAAAGAAAGAGGTCGCCCGAACTTGTCAGACCACCTCTTTATTGTATATCATTAAAATATAAGAAAGGAAAGGGGGAGGACTTTCCTCCCGCGAGGGAACGTTTCAGGCCTCACGGATATAATCCACGATCCAAGCTCCCACTTCTTTTGTTCCGTACTTTCCGCCGCCTTCGGCTTGTATCTCCGGCGTTCTCACCAACGCATCCAGCGACGCGTTCACGGCCCGGCGAATCAAGGCGCCTTCTTCCGCCAGATTAAAATATTCGAACAGCATAGCCACAGAAAGAATCTGTGCCAAAGGATTGGCAATGTTCAGCCCCTTGGCCTGTGGCCACGAACCGTGAATCGGTTCGAACACGGGAGTATGTTCGCCCGTAGAAGCCGACGGCAGCAATCCCATGGAACCGGTGATGCAGGATCCCTCGTCCGTAAGAATGTCACCGAACGTATTCTCCGTGACCATCACGTCAAAGAATTTAGGCTCCTGTATCATGCGCATGGCTGCGTTGTCCACATACATAAAGTCGGTCTCCACATCGGGATACTGCGGTGCCATTTCCTTGGCTATCTGACGCCACAGACGACTTGATGCCAGCACATTGGCTTTATCCACCACTGTCAGATGACGGCGACGGCGACGGGCATATTCGTATGCCGTCTTCAGGATGCGCTCTATCTCGGGACGAGTGTAGGCGTTCGTGTCGTATGCCTTTTCGTCATCCTGATACTTTTCTCCGAAATACATGCCGCCGGTCAGTTCGCGGATACAGATAAAATCGGCTCCTCTCACCAGTTCTTCTTTCAAAGGTGACTTGTGCACCAGACAGTCGAACGTCTCCACCGGACGGATGTTGGCAAACAGCCCCAGCTTCTTACGCATGGCCAGCAATCCCTGCTCCGGACGCACCTTGGCCGTAGGGTCATTGTCAAACTTGGGGTCACCCACTGCCGAGAACAAAACGGCATCCGCATCCATACAGGCCCGATAGGTCTCTTCGGGAAACGGGTCGCCCACTTTGTCTATGGCATCGGCACCGCAAATGGCATACGTATATTCTACCTTATGACCGAATTTCTCACACACGGCCGTCATCACAGCCACTCCCTGTTCCGATATTTCCGGTCCGATACCGTCACCGGGCAATACGGCAATTTTCAAATCCATAGTTCTTTTATTTATCTGTTAATTCCATTTTATCCATTTCAGGCTCAATCAGGTTGAGCATCTTGATGGTAGCCTTGATGGCCGCCTCCGTCTGATCGGCATCCAGACCGCGCGTACGGTACACCCTCCCGTTCCAGTTCCACGTGATGATGGTCTGCACCAACGCATCCGTCCGCCCGCCGGGCGGGATGCTGACACTATAGTTTACCAGCCAGGGAAAGGAACGGGAAAAACTGTTCCTGTAGATATGGCGTACCGCCCGCATGAAGGCGTCGAACTGTCCGTCTCCCGAAGCATTTTCCTCATAGGCCCTGCCGTTGATTTCCAGTCTTACGGAAGCCATGGGCTTGAGACCGTAGGCCGTAGTGACCACATAGCTGAGCAAACGCACATGCTCTTCGGGCGTGTCGTGTTTCAGTACATCGGAAACGATAAACGGCAAGTCTTCCTGCGTCACCAGTTCTTTTTTATCACCAAGTTCGATGATACGCTCCGTTACTTTACGCGTCTGGTCCGGCGAAAGTTCCAATCCCAGTTCTTCCAGATTTTTCAGGATGTTGGCCTTTCCGCTGTTCTTGCCCAAGGCATACTCGCGCCTGCGTCCGAACCGTTCCGGCAACAGGTCGTTGCAATACAGGTTCGCCTTATTGTCGCCGTCGGCATGCACTCCCGCCACCTGCGTGAAAACGCTGTCTCCCGTAATCGGACGATTGGGCGGTATCGGGATGCCGGAATAACTTTCCACCATACGGCTCACCTGATTCAAACGGCTTTCATCGATGTTGGTATGCGCATCAAACTGGTCTTTCAGAATGGCCTGCACGCTCGCCAACGGTGCATTACCGGCGCGTTCGCCCAGACCGTTGACTGAGGTATGGATACCGCAGCAACCTCCCAGCACGGCTGCAAGCACATTGGATATCGCCAGGTCGTAATCGTTATGGGCGTGGAAATCGAAATGCACGCCGGGATACCTTTTCACCATTTTACGGACATAGCCGAGCAACTCCAGGGGATTCAGTATTCCCAGGGTATCGGGCAACATAAAACGGCGTATTCCGGTGTCCTTCAGCGCATCCATCAGGGCGTACACATACGTCGGCGAATGTCTCATTCCATTACTCCAGTCTTCCAGATAGACATTGACGCCGATACCCGCCTCTTCTGCATACGCAAGGGAACGCCGGATGTCGTCGACATGTTCCTCCAACGTTTTTCCCAACTGATTCGTGCAATGATTTTCGGACCCCTTACACAAAAGATTGATGTTTCGGCACCCGCAACTCTTAATCCAGTCAAGCGATGTATGTCCGTCCACAAATCCAAGCACTTCGACCCGGTCAATCATTCCGGCCTGCCGCGCCCACCGACATATACGCCCCACTGCATCCAGCTCCCCGCCGGACACACGCGCCGACGCCACCTCGATGCGGTCGATATTAAGGTCCTGCAACAGCGCACGGGCTATCATCAGTTTCTCATGCGGTACGAAACTCACGCCACTGGTCTGTTCCCCGTCGCGCAAGGTCGTATCCATGATTTCAATCCGAGGATGTCTTTTCTTCATTGTCTTCTTTATTATTGACTCGCAGATGAAGTGGATTAAGCGGATTTACACAACTATCATTTATCCGCGTGCCATCCTTTCCCACTCTTCTATCTTGCCCTTGTTCTCCAACAGGAAGTCAATATCGTCGAGGGCGTTCATCAGACAATATTTCTTATATCCGTTGATTTCAAACGTCTCGCTCCTGCCGGTCGCCTTGTTGGTTACCGTCTGGCGAGGAACATCCACCTCGACCAGCGTTTTCGGGTCGGCCTTGATGCTGTCAAAAAGCTCTGCAAGGAAGGCCTCGCTCACCACCACCGGAAGCACGAAATTGTTCAGTTCATTATTCTTGTGAATATCCGCGAAGAAACTGCTGATGACCACCCGGAAGCCATATCCGGCAATCGCCCATGCCGCATGCTCCCGACTGGAACCGCTGCCGAAGTTCTTACCCGCTACGAGAATCTCACCGCCGTATGTCGGGTCGTTCAGCACGAAATCTTCATTCAGTGTCCCGTCGGCCTTGTACCGCCAGTCGCGGAACAGGTTCTCGCCGAAAAAGCTTTCTTCTTTCGTCGTCGCTTTCAGGAAACGTGCCGGGATAATCTGGTCGGTATCCACATTCTCCAACGGGAGAGGCACGCATGTACTTGTGATTATATCGAATTTTTGTTTCATAACAACAGGATTACATTAAAGTTCTCGGATCGGTGATCACTCCCGTCACGGCCGCTGCGGCCGCCACCAGCGGGCTGGCCAACACAGTGCGCGCACCCGGCCCCTGACGACCTTCGAAGTTGCGGTTTGAAGTGGATACCGATAGTTTGCCTGCCGGTATCTTATCGTCATTCATCGCCAGGCAGGCGGAACATCCGGGCTGGCGGATTTCAAAACCGGCTTCCTCCAGCACCTTGTCTATTCCTTCGGCCTTGATCTGCCCGGCCACCATCCAGGAGCCCGGAACCAGCCATGCCACCACGTGAGCGGCTTTCCTGCGCCCTTTCACGACAGAAGCGAAAGCACGGAAATCCTCGATACGGCCATTCGTACAGGCTCCGAGGAATACATAATCCACCGGTTTCCCCAACAGTTTCTCACCGGCCTCGAATCCCATATACTCCAACGATTTCCGGTAAGAGGCACGTCCCGCCTCGGGAATGGTCTCCAAAGCCGGGACAGACTCGGTGATACCGATTCCCATGCCCGGATTCGTCCCATAGGTCACACGCGGCTCGATGTCCTCGGCACGGAAGGTAAGTTCCTTGTCAAAAATGGCATCCTCGCCGCTCTTCAGCGTCTTCCAGTATTCCACAGCCTTATCAAAGGCCTCTCCCTTGGGAGCATACTCGCGCCCCCTGATATATTCGAACGTCACTTCGTCCGGAGCGACGAAACCGCCGCGGGCTCCCATTTCAATCGAAAGGTTGCAGAGAGTCAGACGCCCTTCCATGGAAAGGTTACGAACCACCGAACCGGCATATTCCACAAAATAACCGGTAGCTCCGGACGTCGTAAGACGCGCCATAAGGAACAAAGCCACGTCTTTTGCCGTCACGCCTCGTCCCAGTTCGCCTTCGATGCTGATGCGCATAGACTTAGGTTTCTGCTGCAGGATACACTGCGAAGCCATCACCATCTCGACCTCCGACGTACCGATACCGAAAGCCACGGCTCCCATCGCCCCGTGGGTCGAAGTGTGAGAGTCTCCGCACACGATGGTCATGCCCGGCAGGGAAAGTCCCCGCTCGGGTCCCACCACATGGATGATTCCGTTCCGCTCGTCCATCATGCCAAAGTGCGTCAGTCCGAAGTCCGCCGCATTCTTCGCCAGCGTGTCCACCTGCGTCTTACCCACCGGATCTTCTATCGGTTTATCTTGGTCATGCGTCGGTGTGTTGTGGTCCGGCATACAATAAATATGATCCGGACGGAAACATTTCAAGCCACGGGCACGCATACCGGCAAAGGCCTGAGGGCTGGTCACTTCATGGCAGTAAAGCCGGTCTATATAAAGCTGTGTCGGACCGTCCTCCACATTCTGTACCACATGGGCGTCCCATATTTTGTCAAACAATGTATTTGCCATTTTCCTCTTTATAATAAGATTACTTCTTGATTTTGTTGATACAGTCGATGTATGCTTCCACCGAAGCCGTCACGATATCGGTGTTCGCCCCGAAACCGTAATACAGGTGTCCGTCGTATTCCACCTGCATGTGCACCTTGCCCACATCATCCGATCCCTTGCTAATGGCTTGGATGGTAAATTCTTTCAGGACCATCTGTCGCCGGATGACATTCTTCAGCGCCTTGATGGCCGCATCCACCGGGCCGTTGCCGCTGGCGGAAGCCTCGAACTTCTCACCGGCGATATCCAGACCGATACAAGCCACCGACTTCACCCCCATGCCGGTAGTCACCTGCAGATAGTCCAGTTTGACAGAACCGGCCGAAGCGCGGTCTGCCCCCGCCAGCATGAGTATATCGTCATCGTTCACCTCTTTCTTCTTGTCAGCCAGTTTCAGGAACTCCTGATAGGTGACATCCAAGCGCTCACCATCCATCTCCACGCCGAGGACACTCAGGCGGTGGCGCAATGCCGCCCGCCCGCTGCGGGCCGTCAGCACAATGGCGTTGTCGTCGATGCCCACATCCTTGGGATCCATAATCTCATAGGTCTGCACGTTTTTCAGCACACCGTCCTGATGAATGCCACTGGAGTGCGCGAAGGCATTGCGCCCCACCACCGCCTTGTTGGCCTGTACGGGCATGTTCATCAACCCGGACACAAGGCGGCTCGCCGGATAAATCTTCTGCGTATTGATATTCGTCTCTATGCCGATACCGGAATGACATTTCAGAATCATCGCCACTTCCTCGAGCGACGTGTTTCCGGCACGTTCTCCGATACCGTTGACCGTCACTTCGGCCTGCCGCGCGCCGTTCATGATTCCGGCAATGGTATTGGCTGTCGCCATTCCCAGGTCGTTGTGGCAGTGAGTGGAAAGAATGGCTTTCCCCGCGGAAAGGCCGTCCACGTGCTCCATCAGATATTTTATCTTGGCTCCGAACTCCTGCGGCAGACAATAACCCGTGGTATCGGGGATATTCACCACCGTGGCTCCGGCACGCACGACCGCATCCACCACCCTTGCCAGATATTCATTATCCGTCCGCCCCGCATCTTCCGCATAGAACTCCACGTCCTCCACATACTTCTTTGCATATTTCACGGCTGCCACGGCACGTTCGATAATCTCCTCGCGGTTGGAATTGAACTTATACCGGATGTGCGAATCAGACGTACCGATTCCGGTATGAATACGTTTGTGCTTAGCATACTGTAAAGCCTCTGCCGCCACGTCGATATCTTTTTGCACAGCACGCGTCAGCGCACAGATGGTGGGCCATGTCACAGCCTTCGAAATCTCTATCACGGAATTGAAGTCGCCCGGGCTCGAAATCGGGAAACCGGCCTCTATCACGTCCACGCCCAACGCTTCCAACTGGCGCGCCACCTGAATCTTCTCCACTGTGTTCAACTGACACCCGGGCACCTGCTCGCCGTCGCGGAGGGTCGTGTCGAAAATAAACAATCTGTCACTCATACTCTATCTTCGTTTTTTTATATTTGTTTTCCTTAATTAAAAAGGCCTTTCTCACCGGAAGTGGGAAAGGCCCTTATAAGCGCTACAGCTCCATTCATGCACAAACCACACTTCCCACGGCACACTGCAGTCGGATATCCAGAATGTCTGATAGAATGGAAAACTGATATACTTTCATTATTTTCTTCGATTACCGGATGCAAAGATAAAAGAAACCGAAATACAAAACAAATAAATTAAGAAGAAAAGAAGCGAAAAAACTTTCAATCTTTCACACACCACATGCCTTACAGTTATAACCTCCCTCACCCGGCTTCTCTAAGCAAGAATGCTTTAACCCATCGTGTCATTGCATCCACTTTCGCAGTATCATAATCCGCCAAAGGCGTCTCCGAAAGATCCGACACATCGTACACTGCCACCGGAATATCAGGTATGTCATAAGCCACCATATATTCGGTACCGACCACATAATATTGTCCGTTGGAATAGGTCAATGCGTAATGCGGTCTGGCATCGGGAAACAGTGGGACAGTGTCGTAAGACTATTGCGGATAGAAGCGAGTTCCTTATCCGAGAAATAAACCAAACGCTGCAGTTCCATAATGTTTATACTTTTAGGAATGAGACAGAACGACGGTCAGCAGAGTTCCCCTTTTCCGGGACGAATCACTTCAAACATGTCGTCCATGCAACTGACCACTGTGGAAGGTTCCGTTCCACCGTAACCGCTATCCACCACCATGTCCACTACGGAGGCGTACTTTTCGTGAATAAGTTCCGGATCGGTGGTGTATTCCATCATTTCATCCTCGTCGTGTACAGACATGGTGAGCAATGGAGTGCCAAGCTCCCTGACAATCGCCTGCGGCACGGCATGGTCGGGCACACGGATCCCCACTTCCTTCCGGCTCCTGTAAAGTTTGGGCAGGCGGTTGCCCGTAGGCAGAATAAAGGTGAACGGACCAGGCAGATTGCGTTTCATCAGTTTGAAAGCCGCATTGCTGACACGGGCATACTCGCTCACACCGCTCAGGTCGTGACACACGATGGAGAGATTACTCTTCTGCGGATTCACGCCTTTCAGTTTGCAAATACGCTCCACCGCCCGCACGTTCAGCGCGTCACAACCGATGGCATACACAGTGTCGGTAGGATAAACTATCAATGCGCCATCGAGCAACGCCTGCACTACGCGTCCCACCTCGCGGGGATTCGGATTCTCGGGATATATCTTCACCAGCATAATTCGCTCCGTTCTTTAAGGATCTTTAAAAATAACCGTGCAAATATAATATATCCGCCGGACATTCCGCCTCGTCAGGATAGGTAAACAGCCTAAAAAACAAGTGCGGACAAACACCGAATCTCCCATGGCATCCGGCATTTACCCGCATCTTGCATATATCGTGCGTCCGGAAACCTGTCGCGGTCTCCGGACGCAAAACAATCAGTTCTTCACGTTCATATCTTTGTCTACCAGCATCATGTCGATAGCTTTCAGATCTGTCTTACCTTTTCCCTTGGCCTTGAAGCGTATGACAAGCAGATCTGCGTCGCCTTCCACTGCCGGTTTGGCACCCAGGTTGACGAACGTCGGATAAAGCGCTTTCTGACCGTTCTTATGCAGACGGTCGTAAGTCAGGTCCTTCATCTGGCCGACGGCATCTTTCACTTCCACGCCCATGTATTCATAACGCTGTGCATCGTAAGGTATAGCCAAACTCAGCGCATTCACGCTGCGCAGCCCCTTGCCCTTCACCGCGAGTTCTATCACATCACCGGCATTGTGAATGGTTTTCGACGGAATCACCGTCAGCAGGCCATCTACTTGCGGAACAGTCTGCTGTCCGACACCGCCATCCAGTTCTATGGCCACAGCCGAAATATCGTAAGCGTCTATCAGACCGTTGTTGTTCAAGTCGCCTTTGCTGATATAGCCTTCGTAATCAGAATCTCCCTTACGCAGACCTGTGTAGTTCATGTAAGACGTCAGGTCGTTTTCATCCAGTTTACCATCGTGATTGATGTCGCCGGGAATATAACTTTCCGAACCGGGTACCCTGAATACATACATCTCTCGACCCGAGCCGAAGCCCCCCACGCCTTCTTCCACTGTCATCTTCAGATAACGAGCCGTCGGATGCTCCTTGAACTCAATGACGCGCAGAGGATCGCCACCGCGTTTCCATGTGAATGGCACGGGATCCGACCACGTCTGTTTGTCCATACTGTAAGACAGGGTACCGCGCAACAGGGTACCGTTGCCTCCGTCCTCGCGACCCAGATAGTGCAGTTTGTCCAACTGATTGACACTGTGCAGGTCGACAAGCAGTTCGAACGGCACGGCCTTGGCGCCCCACTTGGTGTGCCACATGTCGTTCTCGTCGAAGTTGAACAACTTCTGGATGCCGCCTCCGCCCTGGTTCTCACAAGTAGTACGTCCCGTGATGCCCTGGATGGCAAACTCGAGCGGATTGCTCTTTGTCGTAGCTTTCACCGTTGTCCAGTCCGACTTCCCGTCCTTGTTCACAGCCCTCACACGGAAAACATATTCCGTTTCCGGTTGCAGATTCTCAAACAGCAGTTCCGTGTCGCGGATAGTGGTGTAAAGCATACCGTCGTACTCTATTTCATAATAGTCGGCGTTGCCCACCTTGTCCCACGACGGTGTCAGTCTGTAAGCCTCTGTGTGTTCCTCTGTGATGCGGGCCGCCGGAGCTGTCAGAGCCCCCGTCTGCGCATGCAGACGATTGGCCGGAGCAAATTCGAAACCGTCCACCGTCACCTCCAGCTCCGTCTGCGTCACGTCGCAGGCTGCCAGACGAACCGTCAGCACGGGATTCTTGATGATTTCTGTTTTGGCGAACTCGCTGCCTGGCGTGGCGAACCGGTTCAGATCGGGACGCTCATCGTAGTAATAGGCATTATGACGATTCTCCAGTTCTTCGATGCTGTTCACAGGAGAGAGTTTGATTTTCTTCTTTCCGGCTTTCAGCACCACTTTCCCGGGAGCTGCCGTCACGTTGATGCGCAGGTCGGTCACTTTTTCCCGAACGAAGCCGTCGTAATCGCCCTCTGTGGGACGAAGGGTCACAACGAGCCTGTTTTTTTCCACGTTACTCTCCACGAGCGTGCTTGTGCTGCGACCGCACAGGTATTGCTGTGTCACACCGTCATCGTCGTATTCTTTATAAACAGAATGGCCGTCGGCATAAATCTCATACGACCGGTATGCCTTATCTACCTGCGACGGGTTATTATTCGGCTTCGTCATGGGCAGGATGCTTCCACTCTTCACGAAAACCGGTAACTTCCACAGCGGCACGTCGTAGCTGTTGAGTATGCACCCACCCTCGTATACATCGCCGGTAAAATAATCCACCCACTTCCCTTCGGGCAGGTAGATACCGTTGCGGACATCGTTCCCATCCTTGTCCATCTTCGTGGCCTGGTAGACGGGAGCCACCAATACACTAGGACCACACAGGAATTCATACTGCGTGGCCGTGCCCATCGCATAAGCATCGGGATAATCGAGGAAGAGCGCCCGCACCAGCGGTTTGCCGTCCACAGCCTCGCGCGAGGACGTATAGAGATACGGCATCCACTCGGAACGCATCTTCAGATACCAGCGGTTGATGGAAGTGGCCGGTTCGCCCAGCGCCTGCGGATATTTGGGGTTGGAGCCCCATCCGTCCATATTGAGTTGCATGGAAGTGAACATCTTCCACTGGAAGTCGCGCACGTTGACGGGAATGTTCTTCCCGCCGAAGATACCGTCCATGTCGGAGCAGATGTTCGGTTGACCGGAAAGTCCGGAACCGATGTATGTCGGGATGTGGAAACGGATGTATTCCCAATTACCTCCCGTCTGGTCGCCCGACCAGATGCCCGCATAGCGTTGCGTACCGGCCCAGCCGTCGAGCGAAATGATAAACGGACGGGCATCATTGCCATAATAGGGCATGATCTGTCCCACGTCGGCCACGCCGTTCAGACCGAAACTATAACCGGCACCCACCCAGGCTACGTCGGTCTTGAGCACACGCACGCCGGCGTCACGCACCTCTTTCACGATGTCACGCTGCAGCAGTGCCTCAACACCCTCCTTGGGATGCAGGTCACTCTGTGTCCAAAGTCCTATCTCCACCCCCTTGCCACGAGCGTATTCGCCGAAAGCCTTCAGGTTTTCAATGTTGCCGTCCAGCGTGGACGTCTGTCCGTAACCGGCACCATAACCGTCATTGGGCAACACCCAACCCAACGGCATGTCGTGGCTGTTGTAGCGGTCTATCACGGCACGGGCAGAGAATTGATAGTTATTTTTCTCCCCGTTGAGCGATTCCTTGATGCCGCCATTGTCGGTCTGCGACTCCTTATAGCGTTTGCCGTCCTCGTAGAGGATGCCGCCCTCGGGCGTTTCCTTCCAATAGTCGCGGTTGTAGGCGTTGAGATGGCCTTCGTAGAAACCGAATTTGGGCAGCAGAACAGGATGCCCCGTCAACTGATAGAAATCATTGAGCAAAGGTACAGCCCCTTCGTCGACCATCAGGAAAAGATCCAGATAGTCCGTATCGTGCGACAGCACGACCGTACTGGGTTCCGACGCACCGAAGTCATAACGTCCCTTGGCAAACGTGTGCCACATCACACCGTAACCTCCCGTAGACCAGTAGAAAGGCGTAGGCGAAGCCACACCGCCGTCCGTCCAGTTATTGGTATTCTCGATGGCGATGGCCTTCCCCTTGTGAGAGAAACGTCCGTTCTGCACGCCGCCGCCGTAGAAATACTCTCCGGCATCCTCGCGCAACGCCAGCGTCACTTTCTTTTTCCCGAATTCAACGGGGCGCCGGCTCTCGGTCACGATACGTCCCGTAGCGCGGTCGACAAGCCGGAAGCAGGTTGTCTTCCGGTCAAATTCCAGTCTCACCTGCTCCGTAACGACAGCAATCGTCCCGCCCGCATCTTCGACACGCACCGGAGCTGTCAACTGCCGACGCGGACAGTCAGTCAGTATACGCGCCTCGGGCGAAGCCTGCGGGTCGCGCACGATACCGCCGTTCTTGTCCTGAAAGAGTCGCAGGACACGGTCGCTGTAGAAATCGACTGTCATCCGGCTTCCATCGGAAAAGCGGATGTCCGCCGTCGTGGGATTAATCACCTGCGCCCCTTGTACGGTGAGCGATCCGGCAGCAACTATCTGCACGGACTGGGCGCGGACCTGCACCGCTGCGGGAACGCCCGCCAGGGGCAAAGCCAATGCCAGCAACCACGCATGCCGGCCGCCTCCAAACTTACTGTAATTTCTCATAAAGCTTATCAAAAATAGTTTTTCAGGGTATTCATACAATCCGATGCGGGGCGAAACGCTCCGCACGTCCTCAAAGATACGATTATTCTCACAAACCACCGGCATACAGACCGCTTTTTTTGCATTTCTCCGCTCTGCCGGAAAGACGCGGCGGGACGCGGGACAAAAAAGACCGGCCGCGGCTTTTAAATAAATAAGAAAAAGGTTATCTTTGCGCCCTGTGTCCCGATTGACACGGGACTTCCATATTCACAACGAACACACTCCAAAGGAAGAATCATGAAAAAGCAACTTTTATTCTTCATCGCCGCCGCAGCACTGGTCGTAGCCGGATGCAACGGCAACAAAAACAGCGCCGAACAGGACGAGATGCTGAAACTGATAGAAATGGACAAGATGGAGATGGAGAACGAATACGAAGAGTTCGCCAAACAATACAGCGAGCTGAAACTCCAAATCAACAACGACTCGCTCATCGCACAGCTCGACAAGGAACAGCGACGAACGCAGGAACTGCTCGACGAACTGAAGCGGGTGAAGACCACCGACGCCGCCGAAATCGCCCGCCTGAAGAAGGAACTGGCTACGGTGCGCGCCGTCATGCGCAGCTATATCCTGGAAATTGACTCGCTGAACCGCCTCAACCAGGCGCTGACCGACGAGAACGAGCGGATGAAAGCGCAGTACAACCAGGCACAGAGCCACATATCCTCGCTGACCACCGAGAAGGAGAACCTGAGCGAGAAGGTGGCCATCGCCTCGCAGCTGGACGCCTCGGCCATCACCGTGACAGGACAGAACAAACGCGGACGGGAAGCCAAGAAAATAAAAGACGTGAAGAAATTCGTCATCAGCTTCGTCATCACCAAAAACATCACCGCCGAAACAGGCAACCGCTCGCTCTACGTACGCATCACCAAACCCACGAATGAAGTGCTGACCAACGGCGGAACATTCACGTTCGAAGACCGGAAACTCGAATACTCCATCAAGAAGGATATCGAATACACGGGCGAGGAACAGCATGTCACCGTCTACTGGGACGTGAACGAGTTCCTCAGCACCGGCACTTACCGGGTGGACATCTTCGCCGGAGGCTACAACATCGGCTCAACGACGTTCCATTACGCGAAGTAACCCCACCGTCCGCCGCCGGCGGGCGACGGGCACCTGCAAGAAACATTCATTATTAACCAACAAACACAATCTAATCACACATGGAAGCCGTATTCAGCTACATTATCGGACTGGGCGCCGCCGTCATGATGCCCATCATCTTCACACTGCTCGGGGTGTGCATCCGCATTCCCTTCTCCAAAGCCCTTAAAAGCGGACTGTACGTCGGCGTCGGATTCGTCGGCCTGTCCGTCGTCACCGGCCTGCTCACCAGTTCGCTCAGCCCCGCGCTCCACGACCTGGTGGCCATCTTCGACCTCAATCTGGGCGTCTTCGACATGGGATGGCCCGCCGCGGCCTCGGTGGCCTACAACACGTCGGTGGGCGCTTTCATCATTCCCGTATGCTTGGGCGTCAACCTGCTGCTCCTGTTATTGGGATGCACGCGTACGGTGAACATTGACTTGTGGAACTACTGGCACTTCGCCTTCATCGGCGCCGTGGTCTATTTCATGACGGGCGAAAGCCTGCTTTGGGGGTTCTTCGCCGCCATCGTCTGCTACATCATCACCCTCGTGCTGGCCGACGTGACGGCCAAGAAGTTCCAGCACTTCTACGACGGCATGGAGGGCATCTCCATTCCGCAACCTTTTTGCCAAGGTTTCGTACCCTTCGCGGCAGCCATCAACCGCGGGCTGGATCTCATCCCGGGCTTCGACCGGCTGAACATCGACTCCGAGGGAATGAAAAAGAAATTCGGCCTCTTCGGCGAACCGCTCTTCCTGGGCGTCATCATCGGCTGCCTCATCGCCTGCCTGGCCTGCGAGAACTGGGACCAGCTCATCCACGGATACACCAAAGCCGACGGTCTGCTGCCGGCCTTTGCCAACGGTAACGCCGAGGCGCGCCAGTTCACCGGCGGCATCCCCGCCATCCTGGGACTGGGCATCAAAATGGGCGCCGTCATGGAACTCATCCCGCGCATCACGTCGCTCTTCATCGAAGGCCTGCGCCCCATCTCCGACGCCACGCGCCAGCTCATCGCCCGCAAGTTCGGCGAGAAGAAAGAATTCTACATCGGCATGTCGCCCGCACTCGTCATCGGCCATCCGACGACACTCGTCGTGAGCCTCCTGCTCATCCCCATCACCCTCGTGCTGGCCGTCGTGCTGCCCGGCAACCAGTTCCTGCCACTGGCCTCGCTCGCCGGCATGTTCTACGTGTTCCCCCTCATCCTGCCGCTCACCCGGGGCAACGTCGTGAAGAGTTTCATCATCGGCGCCGTGATGATGATATGCGGCCTGTACTTCGTCACATGGATGGCCGGCGACTTCACGCAAGCCGCCGAGTTCGTGCAACGCATCCATCCCGACGACAAGTCGGTGGCTGTGCCTGCGGGATTCCAGGCCGGAAGCCTCGACTTCGCCTCCAGCCCCCTGGCCATCGTCCTCTATGCGGCCTGCCGCTACAGCCTCTACATCGGCGCTGCCGTACTGACGCTCGCCACGCTGTTGCTCGTACTGTGGAACCGCCGGAGGATAAACCGATAGGTGTATATACCTATTATATATAAAGAGAAACAAACACTGTTGAACACTAAAAAAATAGAAGACTGACAATGAAAAAATTCGCATTAGCATGCTGCATGAGTCTGGCCACCCTGGCCGGACAGGCACAGATGAACTACACGGTGCAGACGGCCTGCCATCCGACAGACGTGAAGCACTACGACACGGAGACCCTGCGTAGCCGTTTCATGATGCCCAAGGTCATGGCACCGGACGAAATCAACCTCACGTACACGCTCTACGACCGCCTCGTCTACGGCGGCATCATGCCCGTGAGCAAGGAACTGCGGCTGGAAACATTCCACGAACTGGGACCGGAAATCACCTACTTCCTCGAGCGCCGCGAACTGGGCGTCATCAACATCGGCGGGCCGGGCACCGTCACGGTAGACGGCACGGAGTATCCCATGGAGTACAAGGAAGCGCTCTACGTGGGCTGCGGTCACAAGGACGTCACCTTCCGCAGCAACGACGCCAACCACCCCGCCAAGTTCTACATCAACTCGGCACCGGCCTACCGTCCGTTCGTGACGCAGCTCATCACGACCGACAAGGCCAAGTATGAGAAAAACAAGAAGAAATACGCCCTGGCCATCAGCGACAACTACGGCAAGGCCGAAGACAGCAACAAGCGCGTGGTGAACCAGATGATCGTGAAGGACGTGCTGGAGCGCGTGAAGGACGGTGGCACGAACCAGCTACAGGTGGGGCTCACCGAACTGGCGCCCGGCAGCGTGTGGAACACCATGCCTGCGCACACCCACACGCGCCGCATGGAGGCATACTTCTACTTCAACGTGCCCGAAGGCAACGCCATCTGCCACCTCATGGGCGAGCCGCAGGAAGAGCGCCTCGTGTGGCTGCACAACGAACAGGCCATCACCTCGCCCGAATGGAGCATCCACGCCGCCGCCGGCACAAGCAACTACACCTTCATCTGGGGCATGGGCGGCGAAAACCTCAAGTACAGCGACAAGGACGAAATCAAATACCTCGACATGCGCTGAGCACGGCTCCACCGCACACATGCACATATAATGCAAAAGGTACGCATGATGCGTACCTTTTGCATTATATGTGCGGCCAGTCCCGCACTATCTTCATCGCGCAGGCGACTCTACGGGAAACCGCAGCGCGCGAATATCACTTCTTCACATCCACCACCTGCGTGGGCGCCATCTCCATATTCCGCCGGTCCGTCTGCGTCACCACGCGGGCCGCCATCTGCCGGAAGGCCAGCCCCACCGGACTCGCATCGTCCAGCGCCACCGGCGTCCCCCCGTCGCCGCTGCCGCACACACTCTCCACCACCGGAATCTGCCCCAGTAGCGGCACGCCCATCTCCTCGGCCAGACGCTTCACACCCTCGCGGCCGAACAAGTAATAGCGGTTCTCCGGCAATTCCGCCGGCGTGAACCACGCCATGTTCTCCACCAGTCCCAGGATGGGCACACCCACCTTCTCGTTGCGGTACATGTCGATGCCCTTGCGCGCGTCGGCCAGCGCCACCTCCTGCGGCGTGCTCACGATGACCGCCCCCGTGATGGCCAGCGTCTGCACCAGCGTCAGGTGGATGTCACTCGTGCCCGGCGGCGTGTCCAGCACAAAATAGTCCAACTCGCCCCACGCCGCGTCGCCGATGAGCTGCTTCAGCGCGTTGCTCGCCATGCCCCCGCGCCAAAGTGTCGCCTGGTCGGGACTGACGAAGAAACCAATGGAAAGCATCTTCACGCCATACTTCTCCACGGGCACAATCAGGTCGCGCCCGCCGATGTTCTCGGCATACGGGCGCGCGTCCTCCTCGCCGAACATTTTCGGCATGCTCGGCCCGAAGATGTCCGCGTCCAGCAGCCCCACCCGATAACCCATCCGGGCCAGCGACACGGCCAGATTGGCCGCCACGGTGGATTTGCCCACGCCTCCCTTGCCCGACGACACGGCGATGATGTTCTTCACTCCGGGCAGCAGCTGCCCCGCCTCAGGGCGCGGCGCCTGCCGCGTACGCGTGCGTATCTCCACCTCCACCTCCTTGCCCACATAGGCATGGATGGCGGCCTCGGCAGCCTTCACGATGGAGCGCAGAAACGGGTCCGTCGGTTTGTCGAAAACGAGCGAGAAACTCACGTGCAGCCCGGCGATGCGCAGGTCGTCCTCCACCATGCCCGCCTCCACGATATTCTTGCCCGTGCCCGGATAGCGCACCGTGGCGAGCGCGTCCGTGATGAGTTTGGGATATAAGTCCATAAGAGAATAAAGAATTAAAGAGTGAAAGAATTAATAATTAAAGCGAAAGAATGAAAGAACGAGAATGTAACGGGCGGGCAACGCCCGTCCGCGTGCCGGACTACCGTCCCGTGGCCGACCCGCTGCGCTTGCTGCGGTTGTAGCTCCGGTAGTCGTCCAGCTCGATATCCACGTCCGGCTCAGCGAGCGCACCCGCATGGGGCAGTCGCAACCGCATGTAGCGGATGGCCAGCCCGCGGTCCATCCACTGCTGCTCGTAATACGTGCGTATGCCCAGTATGCGCGCCTCCTCTTCGCCGAGAACTCCGGCAGCGTCGCCGCCATACAGGTCCGTCGTGGCGAACTCCACGGGCAGCCCGTTGCGCTCCGCCATCAGCGCGGTGTAGGTGAACAGGAAGTTCGAGTCCGTCTTCAGATGCACCCGCCCGCCGTCCGTCAGGAAACGGCGGTAGCGCTCCATGAAGTACGTCGACGTCAGTCGCTTCGTTGCCTTCTTCATCTGCGGATCGCTGAACGTGAGCCAAATCTCAGCTACCTCCCCCGGCGCGAAGAAGCGGTCGATAATCTCGATGTTCGTGCGCAGGAAAGCCACGTTTGCCAGCCCCTCGCGCAGCGCCTCCGTGGCTCCGGTCCACATGCGCGCGCCCTTGATGTCCACGCCGATGAAGTTCCTCTCCGGATAGAGCCTCGCCAGCCCCACGGTATACTCCCCTCGGCCGCATCCCAGCTCCAGCACGATGGGGTTCGCGTTGCGGAAAAAATCCTCGTGCCACCGCCCCTTCATGGCGAAAGGCACATCCGCCACCGCCGCCCAGGGATATTCAAACACATGAGGGTAACGCTCCATATCCGCGAATTTCGCCAACTTTCCTTTTCCCATACCGATCCGTTTTGTAAGCCCTGCAAAGGTAGGGAAAATCCGCGAACCGGACAACAGCCCGCCCGCCCTTTCCGCCGACAGCCGGCAGCGGCGGGGGAAAAGAACTGCTGCGGCCGCCCCTCGTTGTCAGGGAAACGGACAATCGCGGGCGAGGCACCCCCGCGGCGTCCCCGTCCGCACGGAAACCGTCGCCCATGCCCGCCGTTTTTAACAGGCATTAAGAGACGGACAAACAGCCCGCCCCCGCCCGAAAAGCCTTCGGAGAGGCTGCGAAACGAGCCGAAAGGCATCTCCGGCCTGTGGGAAGCTGGAGAGAAAGTTTTTTGCAAAGAACCGCAAAAAACTATACCACAACCACTTAAACAATAAAAGCAAGCATTTTTCAGGTCGGAAGCACGTCCGGATTTCCCTGGAGGCTGCTCCGAATTTTCCCGGAGGCGCGTCCGAACTTTCTCGGAGGCGCGTCCAAATTTTCCCGGAGGCGCGTCCGAACTTTCCCGGAGGCGCGTCCAAATTTTCTCGGAGGCGCGTCCAAACTTTCCCGAAGGCTACCGTTTTTCCGTTAACACACGTTGACACGCCGCGCAAAGCAAACGTTAAATCCGTTCACACTCCGCCGCCGCAAAACGGGAGGCAGCAAGCGCTCTCCGTCCCCCTATATATAATAAGGTATACCCCGCAGGGCGAAAGTTCATCTCCGCACCTCCGGAAGTCCGTTTTTTTCGCACCCACGAACAGGCAGAGGATGCAGCCGCCGACGCACAGCGACGCTCCCCAGCCACGGCCCTCCGCCGCCACACACGACGAAGGGCGCCCCGCCCATCTGCGGAACGCCCCTCGCGAAAAAGCCCGTGCCTACGGCCGGCGGCTCAGCACCAGCCCGAAGCCTTGCGGCGCTCGTAGTCAATCTTCACATCCTCGTAGAAGTGAGCCGTGGCGGAAGCTACGTAGGGACCCAGCCACAGGTAGCCGATACCCAGCGTCAGAATGGTCAGCAGCGCCCAGCCGATGAACGACAACTGCAGGCAGAAGAGGTCCCACTTGTGTCCCTCCATCATCGCCATACTCTTCTCGATGGCCGCGTTGTTTTTCAGCTCCGGCTCGTCCTTCAGAATGAAGGAGGTCATGGCATAGGAATAACTCTTGATGATGCCCGGCACGATGAGCAACAGCATCCACAGCACCGTGTAGACACCCTGCAGAAGGAGCGTGGAGAACAAACGCGTGTAGTCGCTGAAACCGGCGAAAAGATCGCCCACGGCGAAGGGGCTCTTCGTGCGCACGTTCCGCAGGAAAGCCACGGCGTAGCTCCATCCCATGGGCAGGAGCAACAAGCTCAGCAGGGAGCCCACTCTGGGGATGGCTGACACAGCGCTGGCGATGACCACGTAGACCAGACACATAACCACAGCTCCGCCCCATTGTCCGGCCAGAGACTGTCGGGCTGCAGCCCGCAATTGTTTTGAATTCTTCATGACAAGTTTTTATTAAGTTGAAAAAAAGGTTTGTATCGCTGCAGGAGAGCGACGTCCGCAGGACGCGGGCGTCAATCCATCACCACCTGCGTCCATCCGTGCGTGTCGGGCTCGATGCCGTACTGTATGGCGCGCAACCGGTTGTAGAGTTTCGTGCTCACGGGGCCGGGCTGTCCGTCCGGACTGAACACGTAGCTCCGGCCGTTCTCTAGGTCATCGATGCGTCCGATGGGACTGATGACGGCCGCCGTGCCGCAGGCTCCCGCCTCTTCGAAGGTGGCGAGTTCCTCCTCCGGTATCTGACGGCGCTCCACCTTCAGACCCAAGTCCTCGGCCAGCTGCATCAGGCTCTTGTTCGTGATGGAGGGCAGAATGGATGTCGAGGCGGGCGTCACGTACGTGTTGTTCTTGATGCCGAAGAAATTGGCCGCTCCGCACTCGTCGATATATTTCTTCTCCTTGGCGTCGAGGTAGAACTCGCACGAATAGCCCAGGTCGTGCGCCATCTTGTTGGCCCGCAGGCTGGCCGCATAGTTGCCGCCCACCTTGTAGATGCCCGTGCCGAGAGGCGCCGCGCGGTCGAACTCGCGGATGATGACGTAAGGATTGGTCGAGAAGCCGCCCTTGAAGTACGGCCCCACGGGCGTCACGAAGATGACGAACAGATATTCGTCCGCCGGGTGCACGCCCACCTGCGCGCCCGTGCCGATGAGCAACGGACGGATGTAGAGCGAGGCTCCGCTCTCGTAAGGCGGGATGAAACGCTCGTTGAGACGCACGACGCGGCGCACCATCTCCTCGAACAGTTCCGTGGGCAACTCGGGCATGAGGATGCCGCGGCAGGTGCTCTGCAGGCGTGCCGCATTCTCGTCCATGCGGAACACGCGCACCTTGCCGTCGGGACAGCGGTAGGCCTTGAGTCCTTCGAAGGCTTCCTGTCCATAGTGCAGGCATGTGGCTGCCATGTGGATGTTTATCGTCTCCGACGACGACACTTCAATCTCTCCCCACGCGCCGTCGCGCCAGCGGCAACGCACGTTATAGTCCGTCGGCATGTAGCCGAACGACAGATTCGCCCAATCTATTTCTTTCATGTTCCTTTTTATTTATGAATCGCAAGCACAAAATTACATAAAATCGGCGGCAGAGAGGCACATTCCCTTAAAAAAATATAACGCGGCGCCCTACTTTTCTATCGAATCCACCATCTTGCGCACTTCCTCGCCGGCCGCATAGAGCCGGCCGCGGCAAAAGGCGAGCAACTCGCGCGCCTCGGCCAACATGGCGGCCAGTTCGTCCACACCGGCCTCGCCCGTCTCCACGAGCGTCACCAACTGCTCCAGCCGGGCGGCCGCCTGTTCGTATGTCATTTCCTTTTCCATCGTCGTATCTTTCATAAGTTCGTTCATTTTCTTTTCGTCTCCCCGCACACCACGGAACGGATGTCGCCGTGCGCCGTCCGCGTCACAATCTCGTCGCCCTCGCGCACGTCGTCCGGTCGCCTCACCGGCCGCCCGTCCTTGAGCGTCAACGTATACCCCCGCCGGAGCAAGTGCACGGGGTCGGCCGCCTCACACCGCTGCCCCCAGGCGTCCAGCAACAGGCGCGCCCGCTGCACGCGGCCCTCCGCCAAAAGGCACAGGCGGGACTGCAGGCTTTCCAGCCGGTGCGCCTCGCGCTGCATGCCGCGCTCCGCCGCGGCATGCCACCGTTGCGGCCACATCTCAAGTCTCCGCCGCTGCCGCTCCACGGCATGCACGAACACGGAGTTCAACCGCAGCGCCGTGGTGTCGAGCGCAGCCCGCCGCTCGTGCACATGCCTCAGCGCCCCTTCCGTCACCCGCCGCCCCAGCGTCTCCAGCCGCGTGGCCAGCGCCAGCTGGCAGTCTATCAGGAAAGCCGCGGCGGCCGTGGGCGTCTTCACTCTCCGGTGGGCCACGCTGTCCAGCACCGTATCGTCGCGCTCATGCCCGATGCCCGTAATCACCGGCAGGGGAAACTGCGCGCAGGCTGCCGCCAGCGGGTAACTGTCGAAGCAGGACAGATCACTCGTAGCGCCGCCCCCGCGGATGATGACCACCACGTCCCACGCGTCGCGTTCGGCCAGCACGGCATCCAGCGCATCCAACAGCGACGCCTCGGCACGCTCGCCCTGCATCACGGCCGGAAACAGGCGCGTGGTGAAGCGGAAACCGTAGTCGTTGTGCAACAACTGGTCGCTGAAATCGCCGTAGCCCGCCGCCGTGGCCGAGGATATGACGGCCACCCGACTGGCCGGCACGGGCAGTGGCAGGGCACGGTTGTCATTCAGGATGCCTTCCTCCTCCAGCTGTCGTAGAATTTCGCGGCGACGCCGAACCAGATCGCCCAGTGTATAGGCCGGGTCGATATCGGTCACCGTGAGCGAATAGCCGTACAGCTCGTGGAACGACACGGCGACGCGCACCAGCACCTTCATCCCTGCGGCCAGCCGTTGCCCCGTCTCCCGCTCGAAGTACGCTCCCAGCAAAGCATACGTACCGGCCCATATCGTACCGCGCGCCTTGGCCACGAGCGACTGCCCGCGTGCGTCCTTCTGCACGAACTCCACATAACAATGCCCGTTGTAAGCCGCGCGCACCTCGCTCAGCTCCGCCTGCAGCCAGCAAGGCTCCTGCAGGACACTCTCCACCGTGCCGCGCACGCGCGCGTTCAGTTCATAAAGGGTCAGAGGTTCCGTCATACTGTAGTATACCTTATTATATATAGGCCGACACTCCGCGCTGGCGGGCGATGTAGGCACCTCCCACCAGCCGGTCGCCGACGTAGAACACGGCCGACTGTCCCGGCGTGACGGCAGACACAGGTTCGTCCACCTCCACCAGCAGCAGGTTCTCCTCCTCGCCCGGACAAAGGAAACGGTTCGCCACGCGGCGCACACGGCAGGGCACCGGCGCGCTGCGGTAGCGGATGCGCACCGTCAGCCGGCTGTCTGCGAGTGCCTCCTCGTCAGCCACCTGCGCCCGCTCCAGCAGGAATGCCTTCGTCTCCAGCTGCGCCGCATCGCCCAGCATCACCGTGTTCCGCTCCGGATTTATCTTCAAAACAAAGGCCGGCCGCCCCAGGGCGATACCCAGCCCCCGGCGCTGCCCCACCGTGTAATAAGCATAACCCTCGTGCACGCCCAGCACGCGCCCCTCCGCATCCACGAAACGGCCGGGGCGGATGCGCTCGTCAATGTCCTGCACTTCGCGGCGCAGGAAGTCGCGGTAGTCCCCGTCGATGAAGCAGACTTCCATGGACTCGCCGCCGCGGGCCTTCAGGGCAAAACCCTTCGCCTCCAAATAGGCGCGCACATCGGCCTTGCACATATCCCCCAGCGGGAAAATACAGCGTTCCAGTACTTCTGGCGAGAGGCGCCAGAGGAAATAAGACTGGTCCTTGTGGCGGTCGGCTCCGCAGCGGATGACCGGCCGACCGTTCTCACGGCAAAGGCGGACATAATGCCCCGTGGCGATGAAATCGCAGCCCAGACGGTCCGCCCATTCCGTCAGCACGCGGAACTTGAACAGCGGATTGCACATCACACAGGGATTGGGTGTCCGCCCCCCGAGATATTCGTCCACGAAATTCCGCACCACCGTATCCCGGAAATCTTCACGCTCATCCGCCACATAATGCGGGATGCCCAACCGGTCGGCCAGTTCGCGCGCCTCGCAGACGAAACCTGGCCATTCCTGGCCCTCCTCCGCAAACTGCCGGGGCAGGTCCCACACACGCATCGTGACCCCTGCCACTTCATAGCCCTGCTCCTGCAACATCAAGCAGACGGCTGAACTGTCGATGCCACCGGACATCCCTACCAATACTTTCTTCTTTGCCATTGTCGGACGTATTTTTCATAAAAACAACGGTTGCAAAGTTACTATCTTTTTTCGGGATTTCCCGACAGGCGCACGGCTTCTTCGGTAGCCGGAATGCAAAAAGGAGCAGGGCTGTCTCCCCACGGAAACGGCCCTGCCGAAAACAATACCTGCACGCAGGCTCTTAACTAAGGAATCCCAGCAACACACCGGCGGCCACAGCCGATCCGATGACACCGGCCACGTTCGGTCCCATGGCGTGCATGATGAGATAGTTTTTCGGATCGTACCGCAGTCCCTGCTCGTGAGAGATACGGGCGGCCATCGGCACGGCGGACACACCGGCATTACCGATAAGCGGGTTGATCTTCTTCCCTTCCGGCAGGAAGAGATTGAAGAAGCGTACGAAGAGTACGCCCGAAGCCGTAGCCACGACGAAAGCGCAGGCACCGATGGCGAAGATGCGTATCGTGTCCAGCGTAAGGAACTCGCTGGCCTGCGTGGAGCAGCCCACGGTGAGTCCGAGGAGCATGACGACGATATCGTTCAGCGCGCTACCGGCCGTCTTGGCCAAACGAGTTGTCTTGGTGCTTTCCTTCAGCAGGTTGCCAAAGAAGAGCACGCCCAGCAAGGGCAAACCCGAAGGCACGACGAAAGCCGTAATCAGCAAGCCCACGATGGGGAAGATGATTTTCTCGCGCTGCGATACCGTACGGGCAGGCTGCATGCGGATAAGACGTTCCTTCTCCGTAGTGAGCGCACGCATGACAGGACGCTGGATGAGCGGCACGAGCGCCATGTAAGAATAGGCGCACACGGCAATGGCTCCCATCAGGTTAGGCGCCAGTTTGGAGGAAAGGAAGATGGCCGTCGGGCCGTCCGCTCCGCCAATGATGGCGATACCGGCCGCCTGGTTGGGCTCGAAACCGAAAGCCAAGGCTGCCATGTAGGCGGCGAAGATGCCGAACTGAGCGGCTGCACCGATGAGTAGCAGTTTGGGATTGGCTATGAGCGCGGTGAAATCCGTCATCGCCCCGATGCCGAGGAAGATGAGCGGAGGATACCAACCGAGCTTGACACCCTGATAGAAGAAATTGAGCACGGAGTTGTCCTCATAAAGCCCGATCTCAAGACCAACGGACTTAAACGGGATGTTTCCCAGAATGATGCCCAGTCCGATGGGAATGAGCAACAGCGGTTCCCAATCCTTGACGATGGCCAAAGTGATAAAAAGGGCGCCCACGAGAATCATGATGTAGTTGCCCAGCTCACCGTTGGCAAAACCCGTGTAGGAGCAGAAGTCAAGGAACTTGGTTCCGATAAAATCCAGATATTCTGCCATGGTCCGTTATCCGATTGTGAGCAGCACGGCACCTGTCTGCACCGTATCACCCTTGTTGACACATACCGAAGTGACGGTTCCATCGCACTCAGCGGCTATATTGTTCTCCATCTTCATGGCCTCGAGCACCACGACAGTCTGGCCTTTCTTGACAGCCTGGCCGTTGGTTACAGCCACTGCCACCACCGTACCGGGCAGCGGGGCACGCACGGCCATACCTGCTCCGGCGGGAGCAGCGGGCTGTGCCGGCACGGGCTGCGCTGCCGCCGGAGCAGGCTGCACAGGGCCGTGATGTACGTGGACCACGGGGCGCACCACCGTAGGATGCGTGATATTCATCGGACGGTCCATCTCCACTTCGAAGGGAATACCGTTGACCTCCACTTTTGCCGTCTTATGTTCTACTTCCTGAATGACTACCGTAAACTCGGCGCCTTTCACCTTATATTTATACTCTTTCATTGTTTTTCTATTGGATGATTTAGGATTCTACTTTATTGATGCCAGGTTCTCATGGCGTTGTCTTTGGCATTCCAATCGGAATGTTCCTCGGAATGGAGGGTGAGCACATTGCTCTCCACATCGTGCACGTCGTTCTCGTATTCATGAAGGGCCATACCGATGACGGCCATATAGGTCTCCATATCGACACCGCGACTCTCCATACCGTCCTTGGCGATGACCGCCACTTTGGTGGCGCTCTCGCGTATCTTACGGATAGCCTTGACGCGGGCCAACTTGGCCATACGGTCCATAAACCAACCGAAAGTGCGGAAGAACACGTAAAGGAAGGCCAGACAACCGAAGACGATGCTCATGGCGATGACGGCCATGGCAAAACCGTAGGGATCTTTCTCCTTGAACTCGGCCACTTTGTCGACCGTAGCGTCCTGGCCGCGGTTCGGAAAACCGGGAGTCACGTCAGCCTCATCGAGGACAATCCAGTGTGACGACTTGCCTTCGTCGGTGAAAAGGCGGGCGTACGACTGCCCGTCGGCCAGCGGGGGCACAGTGAGCGAATCGATGAGTGTTTCTCCGTTTCCGTCGAAAAGCGCCAGGAACGTCTCTTCCCCCGGAACGAGGATAAAGTTCGTATGAAGTGTCCCCAGATTAGTCTGCCCGTCGGCAAAGAACACAATACGTTGCTGGGCCGCCAGACAAGTGTGTTCGTCTCCTTTGGGAACGACTGACATCAGTCTCGTACGTTCGGGCACGGAAAGAGTCTTGTCGAGCGCCTTGCGATCGGTCGTCAGATAACAACTGCGCACATCGACCGTGGTCCACGACGTGTTGGTGATTTCTATCCATGCGCTCCGCCTGCCGCATTCGTCCATCAGTCCGTCCGTGTTCGCCGTTACCACCTCCGTAATCTTCAGGTTGCGGCTTCCTTGCGCACAGAGAGCCGCCGTGACAAGCAGACCTGCGAAGAATCCTATTATTCGTTTGTTCATCATTGTCATGTTTAAAGGGATTACAAAGGAATA
This sequence comes from uncultured Paraprevotella sp., assembly GCA_947177395.1. Lineage (GTDB taxonomy): Bacteria > Bacteroidota > Bacteroidia > Bacteroidales > Bacteroidaceae > Paraprevotella. Next base: position 43 of record CAMWUI010000015.1, on the reverse strand, counting down.
TTTCCGTGCTTCTTCGCGGGGTTGGCCAGCTTCTTCGTCTGCA
>CAMWUI010000014.1 GCA_947177395.1 uncultured Paraprevotella sp. | reverse complement strand
GCAATAACTTCCGATTATGAAAAATCTTTGTCCACACTAATTTTCGACTGAGCCGCTATTTCAATATTTTGCATCGGACGGATACCGAGGACAAAGAAAAAACCTCTGAAAATCAGTAGATTTCAGAGGTTTGCTTCGGTTTGATAAACCCTTGTGTGATCCGCTTGGGGCTCGAACCCAAGACCCCAACATTAAAAGTGTTGTGCTCTACCAGCTGAGCTAGCGAATCATCCTTGTATGCTTTTGTTAAGCGTGTGCAAAGGTAGATAGTTTTTCTTTTACTTGCAAATTTTTGCTTGCTTTTTTAATCATTTCTTTATTTGTTTTCTTTTATCTGATATTGCGCTTCCTCCCACTCTTTTTCATCTTTGTCGAGAAAACGACGATAATAGGATAGTATCAGCGTGGTGGTGGGAAGCGCGATGATGAGGCCTATCATGCCCAGCAGGCTACCCCATACCGATAGGGAAAGCAGGATGACTGCCGGATTCAGCCCCATAATTTTACCCATGATTTTCGGAACGAGAATGAAATCCTGGATGGTTTGTACGATGGCAAAAACCAAAAGGGCGGACAAGAGAATGAACCAGAAGTTTTCTCCTGTGTTGGCTGCTTTGAGCAACGCCAGCAGAATGGTGGGAATAAAACCTATCAGTTGCAGATAAGGTACCAGGTTTAAAAGACCGATGAAAAGTCCAAGCCCGATGGCTAAAGGGAAATCGATGATGAGAAAACCGATACAGAAGAGGATACCGACCAACAAAGCGACCAGAGCTTGGCCGCGGAAATAAGCATTCATACCTCGTTCAACGTCGGTGGCCAGTGTGGCGGCAAAGGCGCGGCTGCCTTTGGGTACGAGTTTTATCCATCCTTTTGACAGCGATTCGTAGTCCAGCAGGATGAAAAACATGTATAGTAGGACGATGAAAGAAGCAAAGACGCCAATCAGGAAATCGACCGTGTGATAGACAACAGTCCACAACTGGCTGAACATAATCCGCATGGCCTCCATTAAATTGTTTTCATGTACGAGACGCAGGATAATGTTCTCGTCAATGTTCTCCTTCAGGAAAAGTTCTACTGTCTTCCAAAACTCGGCGCCGTAATGGTTCTTTGCAAGGAAGTCACCGGCCAGGTTCCTGAATTTGATAACTTCAGAAATCGCAGGTGGTACAATCAGGAAGAGGGTCAGAGATATGAGCGCGATGACAGCCAGAAGGGCCAGTATGATGCTGGCGGTCCGGTTTCTGACGTGTAGTTTATACTGGATAAATTTGACGGTCGGGTACAACATGTAGGCGAATACACATGCCACAAAGAACGGTAATAGCACACTGCTCAGATAATTCAGTATGAATACGGCAGTGCCTAAACCGGCTACCAGCAGGAGACCGCGGATGAAACGGTCGAATGTTATTTCTTTTCTCCACATGGGTGTCTGATGTTACGGGGTGGTTGATTTCTTGTCTTCGGCGGCGCGTGCTTTCAGGTAACATTGTCGGCAAAGGGGCTCATACGTGGTCATTTCACCGAGCATGACCTGTTTGTCGCAGTCTACGGTACGATGCGACACATAAGCCAGATTGCCGCATTTGAGGCAAATGGCGTGCACTTTAGTCACTTCATCCGCAATGGCGCATAGCGCGGGCATCGGACCGAACGGTTGCCCTTTGAAGTCCAGATCCAGCCCTGCTATGATGACACGTATGCCTCGGTTTGCCAATTCGTTGCAGACCGTTACGATATTGTTGTCGAAAAACTGAGCCTCGTCGATTCCCACTACGTCTGTGTCGGAACTGAGCAACAAGATACTCGCCGCAGTTTCCACGGGAGTGGACGGTATGGAGTTGCCTTCGTGGGACACTACATCCTCTTCGGAATAACGGACGTCTACATGGGGCTTGAATATTTCAACTTTCTGACGCGCGATTTTGGCACGTTTCATACGGCGTATAAGCTCTTCTGTCTTACCGGAAAACATAGAGCCGCAGATTACTTCGATCCGTCCGTGGGAAATGGGTTCGCCGCTGTGTTCTGTCATTTGCATCATATCGTTTCATTTAAACGGAGGACAAATATACGATTTGCAAATCAGATTTTAAGGAAAAAACAGCGCAAAATGATAAACATCTGTTAAATAATGAAGGGTATTTTGTAGCCCTCTTCATTTTATTCTTATTTTTGCCCCGTCAGAATCAGGAAAATGGGAACACTCTATTTAGTACCGACCCCTGTCGGCAACTTGGAAGATATTACGGCTCGTGCGTTACGCGTGTTGAAAGAGGCTGATTTGATATTGGCGGAAGATACTCGTACGTCGGGGAACTTGCTGAAACATTTCGGAATCCGGAATGCGATGCTCTCTTACCATAAGTTCAATGAACATCAGACCGTGGCCGGTATTGTGGCTCGTTTGCAGGCAGGCGAGACGGTGGCGGTTATCTCCGATGCGGGGACACCTGGCATTTCCGACCCTGGCTTTCTGGTAGCCCGCGAGGCTGTACGGTGTGGAGTGGAGGTGGTGTGTCTGCCCGGCCCGACGGCTTTTGTTCCGGCATTGGTGGCTTCGGGACTTCCGTGCGACCGTTTTTGTTTTGAAGGCTTTTTGCCTCCCAAGAAAGGGCGGAACACTCGGTTGGAGATGCTGAAAGGCGAATCCCGTACCATGATATTTTATGAGTCTCCCCATCGTTTGGTGAAGACATTGGGACAGTTGGCCGAAGTGTTCGGTAATGAGCGTCCGGCGGCGGTTTGCCGGGAGATTTCCAAAGTGCATGAAGAATGCCGGAGAGGAACACTTGCCGAGTTGGCAGATCATTTTGCCGCAAATGAGCCGCGTGGCGAAATCGTGGTGATTGTGGGAGGAGCAGACGAGAGTAAGAAAGATAAAAGAAAAATAAAATATGGGGAGATTGAAAACCCGGAATGAAACATTTAAAATGTATATGCGTATGAAGAAAATGACATTACTCGCATCGTGCCTGTTTGTGTTGGCGGCTTGTGACAACGGGAATAGCCGCAAGGAGGCACAGGTGGCTCAGGAGCGTGATTCTCTGATGCGGATTATAGCAGAGAAGGACAATGAATTGAATGATCTCATGGGGACGTTCAATGACGTGCAGGAAGGTTTCCGCCGTATAAGTGAAGCGGAAGGACGGGTGGCTGTGGCTAATGCCAATCCGGAAAACGCTTCGTCCAAGGAAGTCATCCGTGAGAATATGCAGTTTATTCAGGAAATGATGGCACAGAACCGTTCCATGATAGAAAAATTGCAGGAACAGTTGAAAGCAAGCGGTTTCAAGGCGGATAAACTGGCTAAGGCTATCGAAGGTCTTACGGCTCAGTTGGCCGAACAGCAGCAGCGTGTTCAGGAACTGGAAGCTCAACTGGCGGAGAAGGATATCGTAATAGCCCAGCAGACAGAAACCATCAGTAGCCTGAATTCGGATGTGACGAGCCTGACGGAAGAGAATCAAAGCAAGAGCCAGAAAGTGAGCGAACAGGACAAGCAACTGCATGCCGCGTGGTTCGTGTTCGGAACAAAAGCCGAATTGAAGGAACAAAAGATTCTGCAGAGCGGTGATGTGCTGAAGACTACGGACTTTAATATGGGGTATTTCACGCAGATTGATATCCGTCAGGATAAGGAAATCAAGCTGTATTCAAAGAGTGCCAAACTGTTGACCAGTCATCCTGCCGGTACGTACACGCTTACCAAGGATGTTAAGGACCAATATGTGCTGAAGATTGTGAATCCGGAACAGTTTTGGAGCGTAAGCCGTTATTTAGTGGTGCAAGTGAAATAATCCGGAACCTTTCCAGTGGATGTTTCCGTTGAGGAGCTCTGGTATAGCGACATGCTCCGGGGAGTCTGTGGACCCTCCGGAGTATTTTTGTATGAGAATGTCCGCAAGATTTTTGTTATAATGTCGATTTGCTACCTTTCAGTTGGGTTTTCTAATTACAAATGTGTACATTTGCCTATTAAATAAAGAAAATATTGCCGATGAAAGAATTTGTGATCTCCGAAGCGCAGGCCGAGACGGCCATTCTCGTGGGATTGATAACTCAGGAACAGGATGAGCGGAAAACGAATGAATATCTGGATGAGTTGGAATTCCTGGCCCATACGGCCGGAGCCCGGACTATCCGGCGTTTTACACAGCGGATGGCCGGTCCGAGTTCCGTGACGTACGTGGGTAAGGGAAAACTGGAGGAAATCCGGCGTTTTATTGAAGCGGAGGAAGAAGCGGAACGTGAAGTCGGTATGGTTGTCTTCGACGATGAATTGTCGGCCAAGCAGATACGCAATATAGAGAAAGAATTGAAAGTAAAGATACTCGACCGTACCTCATTGATTCTCGATATATTTGCCATGCGGGCACAGACGGCCAATGCCAAGACGCAGGTGGAGCTTGCGCAATACCGTTATATGTTGCCGCGTCTGCAACGTCTGTGGACCCATTTGGAGCGTCAAGGTGGAGGTTCCGGTTCCGGAGGCGGTAAGGGTTCCGTAGGTTTGCGCGGTCCGGGCGAGACTCAGCTTGAGATGGACCGGCGTATCATTCTCAACCGTATGTCGTTGCTGAAACAGCGGCTGGCCGATATCGACCGCCAGAAGACCACCCAGCGCGGTAATCGTGGGCGCATGATTCGTGTGGCGCTCGTTGGCTATACCAATGTGGGCAAGAGCACGTTGATGAATCTGTTGGCCAAGAGCGAGGTGTTTGCTGAAAACAAACTGTTTGCCACATTGGATACGACGGTACGCAAGGTCATTATCGACAATCTTCCGTTTCTTTTGTCGGATACGGTAGGTTTTATCCGTAAACTGCCTACAGACCTGGTGGATTCGTTCAAGAGCACATTGGACGAGGTGCGGGAGGCTGACTTGCTGTTACACGTGGTGGATATATCCCATCCTGATTTCGAGGAACAGATAAAGGTTGTGGAAAAGACGCTGGCGGATTTGAAATGCAGCGAAAAACCTTCGATGATTGTGTTCAACAAGGTGGATGCGTACTGTTGGGTGGAAAAAGAGGCGGACGATCTGTCTCCTATGACAAAAGAGAACATTCCGCTGGACGATTTGATGAAGACATGGATGGCGCGACTGAATGACAACTGTTTCTTTATCTCGGCTCGGGAACGGACACATATCGATGAGTTCAAGCAGTTATTATATAATAAGGTAAGGGAACTGCATGTGCAGAAGTATCCGTATAATGATTTTCTGTTTCAGAAATACGACGAAGACGAGGCGCAATAAACGAAAAAGTTGTTACCTTTGTTGATGAACATAACGATTTATCTCTATAAAAAAGATTATCTATGGCTAATATCCCAGAATTTAAGTATGCTCCTATGTTTCAGCAGGGCAAGGACGATACGGAATACTATCTGCTGACGAAAGATCACGTGTCGGTGGGCGAGTTTGAAGGTACGCCCGTATTGAAAGTGGCTCCGGAGGGACTGACTGCGATGGCGAATGCGGCGTTCCGTGATGTTTCTTTTATGTTGCGCCGGGCTCACAACGAGCAGGTGGCCAAAGTGCTTTCCGATCCGGAAGCCAGTGACAATGACAAATACGTGGCCCTGACGTTCCTGCGCAATGCAGAAATCTCGGTAAAGGGCAAACTGCCGTTGTGCCAGGACACGGGAACGGTCATTATCCACGGTGAGAAAGGCCAGCAGGTGTGGACCGGTTATTGTGACGAAGAAGCCTTGTCGAAAGGTGTGTTCAAAACCTATACGGAAGAAAACCTTCGTTACAGCCAGAATGCCCCGCTGAGCATGTATGAGGAGGTGAATACGAAATGCAACCTTCCCGCACAGATTGATATCGAAGCCACAGAGGGTATGGAATATAAGTTCCTTTGTGTGACGAAAGGCGGCGGATCGGCCAACAAAACTTATCTCTATCAGGAGACGAAAGCAATCCTGAATCCGGCTACGCTTGTTCCCTTCCTGGTGAGCAAGATGAAAACATTGGGTACGGCGGCTTGTCCTCCCTATCACATCGCTTTCGTTATCGGCGGTACGTCTGCCGAGAAGAATTTGCTGACCGTGAAGCTGGCTTCCACGCATTACTATGACAACCTGCCTACGACGGGTGACGAAACCGGTCGTGCATTCCGTGACGTAGAGTTGGAAAAACAGGTGCTTGAAGAGGCTTACAAGATTGGACTTGGCGCACAGTTCGGCGGTAAATATATGGCTCACGACGTGCGTATCGTGCGCCTGCCGCGCCACGGTGCATCCTGTCCTGTCGGCTTGGGTGTTTCTTGCTCCGCCGACCGTAACATCAAGTGCAAGATCAACAAGGACGGTATCTGGATAGAGAAATTGGATACGAATCCGGGCGAACTGATTCCGGAAGAACTGCGCCAGGCTGGCGAAGGGAATGCCGTGAAGATTGATTTGAACCAGCCGATGGAGGATATCCTGAAAGAGCTGGACAAATATCCGGTGGCAACCCGTTTGTCGCTGAACGGAACGATTATCGTGGGGCGTGACATAGCTCATGCCAAGCTGAAAGAGCGTCTGGACAACGGCGAGGACTTGCCGCAGTATATCAAGGACCATCCGATTTATTATGCCGGTCCCGCCAAGACCCCGGCAGGTATGGCCTGCGGTTCGATGGGTCCCACCACGGCCGGTCGTATGGATCCCTATGTGGATTTGTTCCAGAGCCACGGAGGCAGCATGATTATGCTGGCCAAGGGCAACCGGTCGCAACAGGTGACGGACGCTTGCAAGAAGCATGGAGGCTTCTATCTGGGTTCTATCGGTGGCCCCGCCGCCATCCTTGCCCAAAACAACATCAAGAGCATCGAATGCGTGGAATATCCGGAACTGGGAATGGAGGCTATCTGGAAAATCGAAGTGGAAGATTTCCCTGCTTTCATCTTGGTGGATAACAAGGGTAACGATTTCTTCCAACAGATAAAGCCCCTGTGCCCCGCTAAGAAATAATTGATTTTTATCACAATTCTCATGAGGCTGTGTCGTAAATAAGGTTTATGACACAGCCTCATGTTGTACACCAGCTTCTGTAAATAACGGTATATTATGTTTATTTAACAATTGGGGGGGGTAAATAAAGACTTTTTATTTAATTTTGCATGCGGTAGCCCTGTATCGTGTGTATGTGTGGCGGTTGCCGGTCTTGTTGAATTATACTCACTTATTATAAATTATAATAAACAAATCTGTTATGAGAAAATTGTACCTATTTCTTTCATTGGCATTGTTGTTTTGCAGTGTTAGTGTAACGTGGGGACGAATTCAGAAGAAAGATCCGCAGCAGACCACGCTGGGCATTCAGGCTCCAGCGGACGGTATGATGCTTGCTTTCAACCGAATCGCCTACAATGCATCGGGATCCGAGTCCAACCTCTGGCTGTGTGCCTCGAGTGACGAAGCTCCCCAGTTGACAGTAGCCAGCACTGGAGACCCCCAGAGCAACAGCATGGCGTGGATTCTGGAAGCATCCGACGTCGTTATCGAGGAAGGCGTTCAGTCTTTCTATTTGAAGAATCTGGAAACAGACAGCTATCTGTACTTTGTCGGCAGTTCGGGTGATTCCGATTTGGCATTGGGTAACAAGAGCGAAGCCAAGTCTTTCATCATCGTTCCTACCAAGCAGGGCGTTCCTTTGATGGGAAGCGAACAGACCGACTTCGAAGGCAAAGGCGGCGTAGTGAAAGACGGTGACTGGATGATTCTGTCAAAGGTCAACGGCGAATTCCGCAACATCAACACGTTTGCCGGTGCCGGTTCACAAGGTTTCATGGGAATCTATGCCGACTATGCATCCTGGTATACGGCTTACGAGGTTGAAACTTTCGAAAGCACAATCGCCGAACTGCAGGACGCTTTGGAAGAAATGCCCGCACTGGGCGTGAAAGGCGGAACAGCTCCCGGTTGCTATCCGGCAACTCTCGTTGAAGAGTATACAGAAGCACGTGCGGCCGTATACGACCTGACCCAGCTTATCGAAGCCCCGTCTGTTGAAGTGGCTCAGGCTGCCATCGCACGCCTGAGAGCTGCCGACGCCGCCATCAAGGCTGCCAGCCGCGTACCTCTCACGACTGGTTTCTACCGTATCGTAAGCGCACTTCCCGCTTTCGAACAACTGCAGGGTATCCGTTATGCCATGGGTACAAACGGCACCGCTCCCAACTGGTCTGCCTACGACACAGAACTCGACGCCCAGGTATGGAGCATCACATCTCAGGGCAATGACAGTTTCACGATGCAGAACATCGGCAACTCGCTGTTCATCATCGCACCGACAACAATCGGTACCAGCCAGCCTGTCAACCGCATGGGCGAAGAACCGACGGACAACATCACCATCACGTTCTTCGACAACGCAAGTTCCGCACGCATCAAGATCAACGGCAGTGCCGACTTGCACGCAAACGGCCACTCAGCCGGTGCCGGCACGGGTAACAACATCGTATTCTGGAACGGCGAGTCAAACAATGCTTCCGCATGGTTCTTCGAACCTGTAACAACGGAAGAAGAAGCCAAGTTCACCGCAATGCTCGAGCAGAACAAGCTCACGCTCGAATTCAACAAATTGCTGGCTGAAGCTCAGTCCAAGTACGACATCGCTGCTGTTTACAAGAAGGCTGCGGATGCAAAGGGCTTGATCACGGAAGTTGAACAACTCTCTTCAAACGCTGACCACAACGCATTCGCGAGCACTCCGGACGGACAGGGTCTGGCCGGTCTGATAGACGATGACATTCATACGTTCTTCCATTCTCTGTGGTATGCTGCAGAAGGCGCTCCCGCGGCTTATCACAACCTGACTGTCGACCTGAAGCAACCGCTCGACAAGTTCGCATTCAGCATAACACCGCGTAAGTACACTCCGAAAGCCGAGTACGACCCGTCAAATCCCGACACATACGGCGTGCAGAACCAGTTGCTCAACCGTCCGACGGAAATCGTGCTCTACGGAGCCGTTGCCGGCGCGGATATCGACGACCCCGCAAGCTGGGAAAAACTGCGTACGATCACCGATCTGCCCTCAAGCAATGTTAGACCTGAGGATGATGCAGAACTGCCTTTCACCAGCGCAGGTTATCCCCTCTTGGGCGAATACCAGTACCTGCGCTTCGAGGTAACGAAGACAAACAACGGTGCAGGCATCAACGTAGGCGGTAAGACGTATCCGTTCTTCACGATGGCCGAGTTCCAGATCTTCAACGCCGAACTGGACGAAACAAGCCAGATGGCAGGTCTGGGAGAAGTAGGTACCGCTTTCGAAGAAGCTTTGAAACAGGCATTGAAAGTAGTGATTCCTACTCAGGCCGATATCGACGCCCTGAGAGCCGCTCTGCAGGCATTTGTCGAAGGCGGTCTGGTCGACCCGACGGAACTGAAAGTCCTGTTGGAAGAAGCACATACGCTGGCCGATGGCATTGTGGAGGCGCAGGAAGATAACGCCAAACAACCCGGTCTCTACCCTGCGGGAACCCGCCAGTCCCTTGTCGATATCGTGGCTGTGGCACAGGTGTATTGCGATGCGCCGGGCAAGACGGCAGCCGGGCTGAAGCAGCAGACAGAGACTCTGTCGGCTGCAATGGAAGCCGCCCGTGAGGCTGTATATGGTTTTGATTTCAATACATGGTATCGCATCCGCCATTGCACCTTGTGGTATCAGGCTATAGGCCATGAAGAACTGCAGCCGGAGGACCGCACCGGATATATCTATAGTTTGTATGGGAGCGACAGGGCGGAAGATAATGGTGCTTTACATTATGGCATGCCGGAGGATTTGCCCGACATATCGGAAGACCAATATTTGTGGCGACTTGTGCAGGTAGGCGATTCGGCCGTTGCTTTGCAGTGCAAGGCTACCGGACTGTTCATGGGCGGTTATAATAAGACCCATGTCACGTGGTGGTCAACGGCGGCTTCCCTGACTCCGGCTTTGTTTAATATCGAGTGCCAGGGCTTCGGCTCATTCTCGCTTACGGCCACGGAACTTGACGGCTCTTCTGTCGGTAAGATTGAATCCGTTCCCGACCGCAATATTCTTCATGCGGCTGTAAATGGTCGTATGGTAGTGTATTGGAATACCAAAGGAATTCCAGAGTTGAATTCCGGTTATTTGTCAAGCGATTCCGGTGCCAATTGGGAGTTTGTTCCTGCGAAACCTGTTGAAGCCGGTGAAATGGATGGCAAAACGTTTGTCATTCATGACGTGGAGCCGGGTGTGTTGCAGTGCGTTTGCTATCCTTTCTCCACAACCCTTCGTGCAGAAGGATTGAAAGTGTATGAAGTGGCCAAGGTTTTTGCCGACGGCGAAGCCGCTTATCTGACTGAAATTGCACAAGACGAGATCAACCTCGAAGCCGGACAGCCGGTTTGCTACACTGTGGGCGGGGTTGCTCCTTACGACTATGAGGGGGATGGGCTTGTGACAGATGCGACTCAGGATGTCTGTATCACCATCAATACCGACTTTGTTTCCACACCGCAGACTGTCGGCCTTTTGAACGGACTGTTCAGAAACGGCGTCATTCCGGTCGGTAGTGGTGTGCCCTATGTTTCCGGCTGGAAAAATGTGATTGCCGGTTTAACCAATTATTCCGATTACATTCATACGGCTTACATCGCTCCCGGCTTGATGCCGAAGAGCGGGCTGTTGAATGTGCTGTCCTTGAACCAGTCTGTTGATCTCCGCATCTCTTCTGCCGGCTTTGCCACTCTTATGCTGCCCTACGATGCAGTTTTGCCGGCCGGCGTGAATGCTTATTCTACGGCCGAGGCCGGTCCTGCGTTAGAGGACGGCCGTCGTGTGCTGACGCTGGTCAAGCAGGAATCCCTGCAGGCTAACACGCCCTATATCATCAAGGGCGAACCGGGCATTTATCGCTTCTGCGGCGACGTGACCCACACGCAAAACCGCTATTCGGACGGTTGGCTCACTGGAACATTCTTGGATATGCGGGCATTGGCGGACACCTACGTGTTGCAGAACAACGAGGGGCGCGTGGGCTTTTACCACGTGGCAGAGGGACGCGAACCTTCTGTGTCGGCCTACCGCGCATGGCTGTCGGCTCCCGAGGGTGAGCAGGCCGAGGTGGCCGCTTTCCTCTTTGCCGACGATGCCACGGGCGTCAATAGTGTGGAGGCCGCAGCCGACAGGCTCGTGAATGTTTACACGATAGACGGAGTGCGTGTCCGTTCGGCCGTCCGCATGCCGGATGCTCTGAAGGAACTCCCTCGTGGCGTGTATGTAATCGATGGCGTGAAGCAGGCCGTTCAATAATCAATTCCTAAAAAACTAAAGTATATGAATCAGAAAAGAAAATATACGGCTCCCGTCACAGAGCGTCACGACGTGGAGGTAGAGACTATGTTAGCTCTGTCCATCATCGGCGGCATTGACGCCGGTCAGGATGGTGAGGTGCTCGGAACCGACGAAAGGGACTGGGACATCTGGGCTGAGTAGATAAAAAACGGGTTGGGCTTCTCGTTCCCCCTGAGGCTTGAACCGTTATTGCGAAAGCTGTGCCATCCCCGCGGGGAGGCACGGCTTTCTGTTTTTTCGGGGATTCGTTGTACACTTTTTCTCTGTCTTACCCTGCTTCTTCCTACTCTTCCTGAAAATTTAGTCGGTGCTTTTCGGGGAGACTTTACTCAGTATTGATGACGGGCTACGCGATGAAAAATACTTTTTTTTGGGTATTGACCGTTTGTGTGACTTCTGCGAACTTTGCAGCCGTTTTAAAGTTATAAAGAGGTAAGAGATGAAAAGCAAACGTATTTTATTGTTGTTTTGTTTGATGGCTTTTGCGGCTGTCCGTGCCGAAGAAGTTTTCGGACAAGATAACGCTCCCCGGCAGACAGAGACGGATAAGGACACCAAAGCACCGTGGCGTTCCCGATTGACGCTGGGCGGCTACGGCGAGGCTGTGATGACCCGCAATTTTTATAGTGACAATTATTTACGCTATTCAGACCCGACCAAATACAAGGATGCGGATGGACACGGCCGTTTCGACCTACCCCATGTTGTGCTGTTCATCGGCTATGACTTCGGCAAAGGATGGTCGATGGGAAGTGAAATCGAGTTTGAGCATGGCGGAACCGAGAGTGCCGTGGAGGTGGAAGAGGAAGAAGGAGGCGAATACGAATCGGAGGTGGAACGCGGAGGCGAAGTGGCCTTGGAACAGTTCTGGATTCAGAAATCCTTCTGTCCGCAGATGAATCTGCGTCTGGGACATATAATCGTGCCGGTCGGCGCCACCAATTCGCACCACATGCCGACGGAGTTTTTCGGAGTATATCGTCCGGAGGGTGAGAACACAATCATGCCCTGCACCTGGCACGAGACGGGTATCAGTCTGTGGGGACAGGCCACAGGGTGGCTGCGGTATGAGGTGCTTTTTCTTCCGGGACTGGATTCCGATCGCTTCGGTCGTCAGGGCTGGATACACGACGGAGCCGGTAGCCCGTATGAGTTCAAGATTGCCAATTCTTATGCCGGAGCACTCCGTCTGGACTTCACCCCTCGTCTGAAAGGAACCAATAAGTTGCGTCTCTCGTTGAGCGGGTATTACGGTACTTCTTTTAAAAACACGTTGAGTGTAAATGAGAGCGACCGGTATAAAGACGTGAAGGGGGTTGTGGCCATCGGTGCGTTCGACGGCACTTTTTCCTGGTCGCACGGTCTCTGCCGCTGGAACTTTGATTACGGCTACTTGGGCGATTCGGAGCTTATCACCCGATACAACAAGAATGTGATGCGGAAAGACTCGCCGTCTCCCCGGCAGAATATCGGGAAAAATGCGATGGCGGCAGGTGTGGAGGCCGGTTATGATGTGTTCTCGCACAGCGGCCGGTTGCGCGGAAAGAATCAAAAGCTTTTTGTGTTCAGTCGCTGGGATTTCTACGACTCCATGTATCGCACGCAGGGGGGAGTGGTGGATGAGGCTTGGTGTGGGCGCCACAGGGTGGCCGCCGGCATCAATTATTATCCGATAAGGGATATTGCCATCAAGGGGGAATATTCTGCCGGTCTCCTGCGTAGCGCCTATAACAACGAACCGGCCGTTTCCATCGGAGTGACCTATGCCGGTTTCTTCACCAAATAAGAATAGTGACATTTATTTAATATTTAAATACAAAAGCGATGAACAAATACTTGAAAGTTTCCCTCTGTCTGTTGATGGGGGCGTGTGTGACATGTGGATTGGAATCTTGCAGCGAGGATGAGCCCGCTCCGGTTCAGGTGGAGGACAACGAGGTCCTGCTGCAGAGAGCACTGACACCTTATGTGAATCATACGGTGATTCCCACCTACCGGAGTATGGCGGACAACTGTATGCTGTTGAGCGATAAGTGTAATGAGATGCTGGATAAGTTCAAGGAAAACGGGTTGACGGTCGAGGACGTGGAAGAAGCCGGCCAGTATTGGAATCAGGCCCGTAAATATTGGGAGCAGAGCGAGGCCTTTCTGTACGGACCGGCCGCAGACTACAGCATCGACCCGCATATCGATTCGTGGCCTCTGGACCAGAACCTGTTGGAGAGTGTATTGTCGAATCCGCAGATTATGGCGAATGTGAGCACGGACTATATTGCCAATGTGTTGGGCGGATACGGTGTGTTGGGCTTCCACACGGTGGAATATTTCCTTTTCGAATTGTCGGCGGACGGCAGTTCAGCTTCGCCGCATCAGGTCAATTACACGGAACAGCAGCTTAATTATCTTTGTGCCGTGGCCGAGGACTTGCGTAACCAAGCTATCCGGCTGGAAGCCGCTTGGGCCGGAATGGAAAATGTGAGCGATGAGAAACAGGAGATTCTGGAGGAAAATGAATTGGAACCGACCAAAAACTATGGCAGTTATATGCTGAATGCCGGTAAAGCCGGAAGTATTTATGTCAGCGTGGTGGATGCTGCGGAGGAGATCATACAGGGCTGCATCGACATTGCGGACGAAGTAGCAATGACAAAGATGGGACGTCCGGCGCACGGAACCTCAGCCGAAGACCTGAGCTATATAGAATCTCCCTATAGTCTGAATTCTTTGGAAGATTTTCAGGACAATATTCGCAGCATCCGGAATGCCTATCTGGGCAGTCGGGAGGGAGATGCTTCCATCAGCGACTTTATAAAGACTGTCAATCCGGTTCTTGATGTTGAGATGCGGGATGCGCTCGACGAGGCCGTTGCTGCCATCGGACGTGTACCGGAACCTTTTGCAAAGACAGCGTCAACCAGCCCGTTGACCGATCCGGCCATCGAAGCTGTCTCCACACTGGAGGACGCCTTGACTAAAGTCTTTGCAGCCCTGACCAAATACAATTAACTGATAATCCTGTAGATGATGAGACATTATTATATGGCTATGGCTCTCACGGCTTTCTGCCTGACAGCCTGTAGCGACGAGGAAACCACGGCGCAGGGTGGGGGAGATGATAATACACCCTCGTCGGAAATGCCCGACTGGTATTATGCCGGAGGCAAGTTGGGAACGGCTTTCCTTGCCACGTCCAATGCCTATGAACAACCCGCTCCTGCGGTGGAGCAGGCGGGACTGTACCAATCCTTCAAATACGGTGAAGCGTTGTTCGAGAAACCGTTCATGGCCAACAACAGCGGGGTGCGCAAGGGCTTGGGACCCGTGTATGTCCGTACCTCCTGTGAGCATTGCCATCCTGGCTACGGGCATGGGCAGCGTGTGCCGGCCGGTTCGTTCCGTACGAATGAGATTGGCAACGGTTGTCTTCTTGTTGTGTATACACCTGACGACAATGCGTATGTCGGCTGGTTGGCCGGCATGCCCCAGACACATGCCGTCGCCCCCTTCAAGGACCCGGTTGACGAGACGAAAATCAGGGTGGAGTGGAAGAATCATACGGACGAGTGGGGCAATAAGTTCCCCGACGGAGAGACCTATGAGTTGCAATATCCGGAAGTGACGATGCCGCAGGAGGCCGTCTATGTCGTGAGGCAGGGCTATACGATTCCCAAGGATTATGTCGTGAAGTTGGAGTCCACAATCGGCATTTACGGTACGGGACTGCTGGACGCCATCTCCGACGAGGACCTGAAAGCCCAGTATGCCAAGGAGGAGTCCGACGGATATATGCCGAACGGGTTGAACGAAGCCTTCTTTAAGAACGGCGAGTGGGTGTCGCAGTACAGCAACTCGCTGCAAGGCGACGGAACGCCTTATCCACGCCGGTTCACCTATGCCCTGAGCCGCGGCCCCTTGCAAGATGCGGCCGGTGCGAATGCCATCTGGAACATCACGAACGTGACGCGCAGCGACCGCCGTTACCACTATCTGGATGCTGCCGGTACGTATGCCGAGTATTCGGCAAAGGATCCGGAGGTGCAGGCCGGTTTTGAGGATTATGTTGCTCGGATGGATCCTGAGCGTGAGCATCCTTCGTGGTGGGAAGGTACGATGGAAGAACGTATCAAGGCTTATCTGTTGGCAAAGGACCTGCCGGCAGAGATGAGTGACGATGATTATGTCGACCTGATGGTGTGGCACAGGGGACTGGCTGTCCCGGCCGTTCGCAATGTGGATGACACGGATGTGCAGAAGGGAAAGGAGTTGTTTGCACAGATAGGTTGCGACTATTGCCATCGTCCTTCCTGGACGACGGGAGCGGATGAGATACGCGACCCTGCGAAGTTTTTCACGGACGGTAAGCGCCAGCTCCCCCGTTATCCCTATCAGACGATATGGCCTTATACGGATATGGTCCAGCATAAACTGCACATGATGAATGACATCCGTACCGGTTGGTGCCGCACGACTCCGTTGTGGGGGCGCGGTCTGCACCAGCGTTGCACGGGTGCTGCGACAGCCGACCGTCTGCACGACTGTCGTGCCCGCAATGTCATCGAGGCCATCATGTGGCACGGTGCGGAGCAGAGCGATGCCCGTCGCAGTGTGGAAAAGTTCCGCGAGTTGTCCAAAGCCGACCGTGATGCCGTCGTGAAGTTCATCGATGCCATCTGATTCACCGGGTTCGGCCTCTTGGCCATTCTACCGAAAAAGCCTGTGTCATCCAATCACGACACAGGCTTCTTTTTCGTTTGTGGGGGAGACTTATTCGTTCTTCATTTCCTCTTCGACCGCTTTGATTTTCTCTTTCAACAGGGCCAACTCGTCTTTCAGTTTCTCCACTTTCTTGTTTATCTCGTTTACGAGGCTATTGCCTTTCTTGGAATTGACGGAAAGGAAGCCCAGGTTGTTTTCATACGTCTTGATGTCGTTTTTCATTCCTTCGTAGGCTCTCAGCAACCGTTCGCGTTCGCGTCCCAGTTGGGTCGTCTCTTTCTCGACACTCACCTTCAGACTGTTCTTGAAGTTGGTCAGGCGGCGGCGAGCCGTGCTCAGATTCAGTTCCTTGAACAGTTTGTCCGCCAGTTCCCGGTATTCCTGATAAATCTTGTCCTTCTCCTTGAAAGGCACGTGGCCTGTTTCGTTCCATTCGCGGGCCAGTTCACGTACCCGGTCGGCGGCATTCTCGATGGACATTTCTTCCGCGATGGCGCGCATCTGTTCGATGATGCCCTTCTTCTTGGCCAGATTCTCCGTTTCCTCGGAGTGCACGGAGGCATTGGCCTGTTTCTTCTGTTCAAAGAAATAATCACACGCGGCGATGAAACGCTGCCAAAGGCTTTCGGAATATTTCTTCGGCACGGCACCGATGCTCTTCCATTCCTTTTGTAGTTGGGACAGGGCATCCGACGTGGCTTTCCATTCCGTGCTTTCCTTCAGGGCCTCGGCCTTTTCGCACAAAGCCTTTTTCTTGGCCAGGTTCTCGTTCAGGTTTTCTTTCAGTTCGCGGAAGAAAGAAGCCTTGCGTGAGAAGAATATGTCGCAGGCAGCACGGAAGCGCTCAAAGATTCTGACGTTCATCTTCTGGGGAGCAAAGCCGATGGTCTTCCATGTGCCTTGCAGTTCAATCACCCGTTTGGTGGCCTCGTCCCAGGCGGCGAATGTCGTCAACTCCTCCGGACGGATGCTCTCTACCTGTTCGCAGAGCGCCGTTTTCTTGGCCAGATTCTCTTCCTCTTGCGCCTTGATAGCCTCGAAATGCTGCTGGTGGCGCTTGTTGATGACGGTGGAAGCCGTCTTGAAACGGGTCCATATCTCTTCGCGCAGTTCCTTGGCGACGGGGCCTGTTTCCTTATATTCCTGATGCAGTGCCTGCAGTTGCTGGAAAGCGGCAATCACATCCTCCTCGTTGGCCAGTTGTTCGGCCGTTTCACACAGGCGGGTCTTGATTTCCAGATTCTTCTTGAAGTCATATTCGCGGAATTCACTGTTCAGCTTCAGCAAGTCGTAGAATTGTTCCACATAAAGCTGGTAGTTCTTCCACAATTCATTGGCTTTTTCTGCCGGAATGTTTTTGATTTCTTTCCACTGAGTTTGCAGTTCCTTGAACTCATTGAATGCCTGGTTCGCTTCTTCCGGCGTGGCTGCCATAGCCTTGAGGCGGTCTATGATGGCAAGTTTCTTTTGCAGGTTTTCGGCCTTTTGGCGTTCCTGTTCCGCCAGTTGTTCGGCGCGTTTCTGCTTGATAAGCCCCATCACTGTCCTGAAGTCCTCTTCGTCGGGGTCGGGGGCGGGCAGATAACTGCCGGCGTCGCCGCCGGCTTCCAGGTAGGCGGCCCGTGCCGCTGCGGCTTCCGCTTTATGTAATTTATAGAAAGTTTGTTTTAGTAAGTCCAGTTCCGTCTTGGGAGCGATTTCTTCCGAATCGGCAATTTCTTTCAGTCTTGCGATGATTTCGGCTTTTGTCTGGGGGAGGGCCGCGGTTTCGTTGTCAGTAGTTTCTTCCGTCACGGCGGCTGTGTTTTCCAATTGCTCTTCAGGAACAGAAGGCATTTCTTGAGAGTCCATCATATTACTTGTTTTTAGTAGCTGATATGGTTTTGTCTATTCACTGTATATAATTTACAAATTAAGTCAAAAAATAGAGATTGGCCTAATAAAATCATCTTTTTTATCTCTGCGGCGAACTAAATCCAGTTTTTCCGCCGGAAATATAACACAAAAAGTAGTGTGACGACACTAGTAAGGACGAGCACCAGTCCGAATCCCCAGCTTTTGTCTTCCATGCCGTTGATGAGGTTCATGCCGAACATGCTGGTCACCAAGGTAGGGAACATGAGGATGATGGAGATGGAAGTCAGTACTTTCATCGTGCTGCTCATGTTGTTGTTGATGATGCTGGCGTATGTGTCCATCGTGGAATCGAGGATGTTGGTATAGATGGCTGTGGTCTCCCGCGCCTGATTCATTTCGATGTTCACGTCTTCTATCAGGTCGGCGTCCAGTTCGTCGATAGGGAGCTTGAATTTCAGTTTGGACAACAGGGTTTCATTGCCCCGGATGGAGGTGTTGAAATAGGTCAGGCTGTCCTGTAGCCGGGACAGGTTGACGAGATCCGCATTGTCCACCGTCCGGTCCAGATTCTGTTTAGCTTTCTCCACCAGTGTGTTGATCTGCTTGAGCCTTTTCAGATACCATACGGCGGAGGACAGGAACAGGCGGAAGACGAAGTCCACGGAGTCCGTGAAGCCTGCGCCCCGCTTTTGCTGATAGCTGACGAAGTCGATCATCATGTTCGTCTCGAAGTTGCAGACCGTGATGCACACTTCTTTGTTGAGTATGATACCCAGAGGTATTGTGGTGTACGGTGTGCGTGAACGTACCTCCTTGACATAAGGAATACGCAGGATGATCAGAATCCATCCGTCGTCGAACTCATAACGGGCCCGTTCGTCGGTGTCCGCGATGTCCATCAGGAAGTAGTCGGGTATGCCGAGCTTCTGTTCCAAAAAATCCATGTCGTCTTGTGTCGGACAGGTGACTTGCACCCAGCAGTTCGGTTCCCAGTTCTCCAATGTCCGCAGCCCGCGGTTTGTATTCCAGAATGTTCTCATGATTCCTCCTTCGTTTAATAAAATAGGTATATGGGGCGAAGGAAACATACGAACCCTCTGTCCCTACAATAGATTGTTTTCCGCGTGATAATCGTCCATAGTTTAATTAAAACTTTGTTTTATCGTTGCAAAAGTACGATTTTTATTTGGATAACCCTGCATTTCCCCTTTGCTTTTTTCACGGGAATCCTGCTTGTTCCTCCCTTATGCGGGATTGGCGGTTTCACGGGCTACCGCATTGGTCAGGGTGATGAAGTCAGCCACGGACAGCTGTTCCGGCCGTTTGCCGAATATGTCCTGTGCGAGAAAAGCCGTATGGTCCCTGACCGTGCCCCCGGCGGCAGCCAGCCGGTTGTCGGCCTCCGCCAGTACAGGACGGATGGAGTTGCGCAAGGTCTTGCGGCGCTGGTTGAACGTCGTTTTCACCACACGCCGGAACAGCGCCTCGTCGCATCCCAGGTCCGTCACGCCGTTGCGTGTCATGCGTATGACGGCGCTTTTCACCTTTGGGGGCGGGTTGAACACATGTTCGTGTACGGTGAACAGATATTCCACATCGTACCAGGCCTGTATCAGGATGCTCAAGATGCCGTACGTCTTGCTGCCGGGGCCCGCGGCCAGCCGTTCGGCCACTTCCTTCTGTATCATGCCTGTGCAGCAGGGTATCAGTTCCTTATAGTCGAGCATTTTGAAAAAGATCTGGCTCGATATGTTGTAGGGATAGTTGCCGGTAAGGACAAACGGCCGGCCCTCGAACGTACGTTCCAGGTGCATCTTCAGGAAATCGTCTTCGATGATGTTGTCTTCCAGGTCCGGATACGTGTGGCGCAGATAGGCTACCGATTCGAAATCGATCTCCACGACCTTTATGGGGCGTGGCTTGCGGATGAGAAACTGCGTCATGACGCCCATGCCCGGTCCCACCTCCAGTACGGGCAGGTCAGGGCACGCGTCTACCGTGTCGGCGATGGCTTCGGCTATTTTCAAATCCTTTAAAAAGTGTTGGCCGAGAAACTTTTTGGGCTTTACCAGCTTCATTCTTGACTTTTTATGCTACATTTGTCTTTACAAAGATAGAAAATAATTAGATTCGTGTGGCATTGGACGGCAGAAAGATTATAAATACTTTGTGGAAGGCGGGCTTGCCTTTCCTTTTGGGCGGAGGTATTTTGTGGTGGATGTACAGGGGATTTGACTGGGAAGCGTTGAAATCCGTGCTGGCCCGCGATATGGACTGGACCTGGATGGCGCTTTCGATGCCTTTTGGTGTGACAGCCCAGTTGTTCAGGGGCTTGCGGTGGCGGCAGATGCTGGAGCCGTTGGGCGAGAGCCCGCGGCGCACGACGTGCGTCCATTCGATATTCCTGTCGTATGCGTCCAGTCTGGTCGTGCCGCGGGTGGGGGAGGTCTTGCGTTGCGGCGTGTTGCGGCGCTACGAGGGAACCTCGTTTACGAAATCCATCGGGACGGTCGTGGCCGAGCGTGTGGTGGACATGGTGCTGGTGCTGCTGATCGCCTTCGTGGTAGGAGGCATGCAGTTCGGTTTCTTTTTCACCTTTTTTGAGCGCACCGGTATGGGGCTGTCTGCGCTTTGCGGGCGTTTTTCCGTGGCCGGCTGCTGGGTGGCGGCCTGTTGCGCGGTTGTGGCGTCGGCCTTTGCCTGTGTGCTGGTGCGCCGTCTGGCCCTGTTCTCTAAGATGAAAGGCGGTCTGCTGAATTTATGGGAGGGGGTCTGTTCGCTGAGGCGCCTGCGCAGTCCTTGGGGATTCGGGGCGTACTCCCTTGCTATCTGGCTGTCCTACTACCTGCATTTCTATCTCACGTTCCGTTGTTTCGAAGAGACGGCGTCGTTGGGGGCGATGGTGGCCTGGGTCGCGTTCGTGGTCGGCAGTTTTGCCGTGCTGGTGCCTACGCCCAACGGGGCCGGGCCGTGGCACTTTGCGGTGAAGACCGTGTTGGTGCTTTATGGTGTGGCCGAGGCGCCGGCTGTGATGTTCGTGTTGGTGGTGCACACTTTGCAGACGCTTCTGGTGTTGCTGTTGGGGCTTTATGGACTGCTGGGGCTGCAATGGACGCGTCCCCGGCCGGTCGACGGCGGAGATGCGGGCGACAGGAATTGAAAACCTTACTGATATATAATAAAAAACAAAATGAGTATGATGATTAAAGAGTTGAATCCCCAGATCGTGTGGAAGAATTTTCATGCGCTGACACAAGTTCCCCGGCCTTCCGGCCATCTGGCACGCATACAGGAGTTCCTGTTGCAGTGGGCTGCCGGCCACGGCATTGAAGCCTTTAAGGACGGTGGTGAAAACATCGTGATGCGCAAACCGGCGACACCGGGGATGGAAAACCGGAAGACGGTGGTGTTGCAGGCCCACATGGACATGGTGCCGCAGAAACTGGATACGAGCGCCCATAATTTCGAGACTGACCCGATAGAGACTTATATCGACGGGGAATGGGTGAAGGCCCGCGGCACCACGCTGGGAGCCGACGACGGGATGGGAGTGGCCGCCATCATGGCTGTGATGGAAGACGACACGCTGGTGCACGGCCCCTTAGAGGCACTGATCACCTCGGACGAGGAAACGTGTATGTACGGTGTGAACCACCTGGCTGCCGATACGCTGAAAGGCGACATCCTGCTGAACATCGACAACGAGACGATGGGCGAGTTCGTCATAGGCAGTGCGGGCGGCGTGAACATTACGGCCTCGATGGAATACAAGCCCGTCGAGACGGACGCTTCGGACATAGCCGTGAAGATTGCGCTGAAAGGCTTGCGTGGCGGGCATTCCGGCCTGGAGATTAACGAGAACCGCGCGAATGCGAACAAACTGATGGCCCGCCTGGTGCGCCAGGCCATTGCCGACGACGAGGCCCGTCTGGCTTTGTGGAAGGGCGGCAACATGCGCAATGCCATCCCGCGCGAATGCGAGGTCGTGCTGACGCTTCCGGCGGAGAACGAAGAAGACCTGAAGGAACTGGTGGAGTATTGCCGCGGCGTGTATGCCGAAGAATACCGCGGGGTGGAGACGGAGGTACGGCTGACGATGGAGCGCACGGAACTGCCGAAGGAGGAAGTCCCGGAGGAAATACAGGACAACCTGGTTTCCGCCCTGCTGGCCTGCCACGACGGCGTGCTGCGCTTTATCCCCTCCATGCCCGGCATCGTGGAGACATCCTCCAACCTGGCCATTGTCAACATCGACAGCAGCCGGGCGGAGGTGCTGATTCTGGCCCGCAGTTCCAACGACGGGATGCTGGCTTACGAGGAAACCATGATAGAGAGCTGTTTCGGAATGGCCGGCATGAAGGTGGAACTGGGCGGACGCTACGGGGCTTGGCAGCCTGATTTCGACTCTCCCATCACGGCCCGCATGGTGGAGGTCTACCGGAGCCTGTTCGGCGAAGAGGCGCAGGTTCAGGTGGTGCATGCCGGATTGGAATGCAGCCTGATAGGGGAGGTCTATCCGGCGATGGACCTGGTAAGTTTCGGGCCGACCCTGCGCTCGCCCCACACGCCGGACGAGCGGTGCCATATCCCTTCGGTGGAAAAGTTCTGGGTGTTCCTGAAAGAGTTGCTCGCCCGGATACCCGAAAAGGATTGAGGCTTCCTATATACGAGGCTGCATCGTAACGGATGGTTGCGTTGCAGCCTTTTATCTTTTTTGTGTGACAGTGGTTTGATGTGTCGGAGCTGTGGCGCATCTTGCAATCTTGCATCTTGCACCGGCCCCTCACACACACACACACGTACGCGCGCGTACGTATGCGTATAAAGCTCGGCTTATGGATGAAACAACAACGGGAATATCCATGGAGGGTGTCCCGGATTTCGCCAATCGGCCTGGTGTCCGTAGGTAGAAGGCCGATGGCCGGGTGGAATCCGATAAAGGCCGGTGTGTGCCCAACCAAGGGACGGATATGCCCGACACGGAACGACAGGCAGATTGGGGCAAGAGACTTTATGCGGAATATGAGGTAGGAAAGACGACCTTATTCCTCTCTTTTTTATATTACTATACTATAATTATACGCGCGAGCGCGCGCCTGTGTGTGTGAGGGGCCGGTGCAAGATGCAAGATTGCAAGATGAACTGCTCGGGTATGTTGTTTTTTACTGTCGTCTGTAAGGTGTAAAACGCATGTACATAGGGGACTGTGTCGTCCGTGCGGGCGACTCCCGCCGCCGCATGCTGCCGCGTCCCGAGCCGGCAACAGGCGGTTCCCTGAGTGGATCGCTGTCCGCTTCCTGAGCCGTGTGCTGTCCACTTCCCGAGTGGACTGCTATCCACTTGGGGTAGTGGAGTGCTGTTCACTTGAGGTAGTGGAGTGCTGTTCACTTGGGATAGCGGAGTGCTGTCCGTTTCCGGCCGAACAGGCCGGGCGGGGGCATCCGGTTAAATAAATCGAAAAAGTTTATTTAAATAATGTATAAAGGTAACTTTACTCATAAAAAAGAACTTACTTTGTATGGTAAGGACTTTGCATGTCCGGATGTACGTATAAAAATAAGAAATAAGATATGGAATCGAGAGGTTTGCAATCGAGAGAAACGAGTCCGGCGGGTCGCGGATGGAGGCGCCTGGCCGGCTGTATGGTCGTTCTGCTGGGCGCCTGCGCCCTGTCGGCCCAGACGTATGACAAGATGTGGGAGAAGGTGCGGCGGTTTGAGCAGCAGGCACTGCCCAAGTCGGCGCATGCCGAAGTGGAGCGCATCATGGAAAAGGCCGTCCGGGAGAAGAACGCCGGCCAGGAATTCGCCTCGTTGCTGGGGGGATACATGTTGCGCCAGGAGACGGTGCCGGACAGTTTCTTCACCTCGGTAGCCGATTTGGAATATCGCCGCCGGACGACGGAATCGCCCGTGCGGAAGGCCGTTTATTCCGTGGTGCTGGGGCACCTGTATGCCCACAACCGCTATCGCAGTCAGGTGCGGACGTCGGAAATGACAGCCCCGGCGGACAGCTTGCGCGAGTGGTCCACGGAGCAATACGACAGTGCGGCGGTGGCCAACTGTCGTCTGGCGCTGGAGGCGCCGGAGGATTTGTACGAAGCGCGGGCAAAGGCCTATATGCCCTTTGTCGTCCGGGGCAAGGATGCGGCCTGGTTCGGCGGCGATTTGCTGAATGTGGTCGGGCGGCAGGCTCTGCAGGTGCTCCGGAACACGGACAACCGTGTCCTTTCCCTGGAAACGGCTAAAAAGATAACGGCCGTAATGCTGGACGTATACCGGAAGAAAGGAAACAAAGAGGCGGAACTGCTGGTGACGCTCGATTCGATAGCCCTCGGCTCCCGGGCAGACCGGCGCATGGACTGGGAGCGTGGAACGGCCGGCAGCGAGGCGGAAGAAGAGGAGCGGAGAGTGCTGGGCGGCGAGGAATACCAGGCCTACCGGGGGCTGCTCGAACGGTTCCCCGCTTCGGCGGTGGCTGCGGAAGTATATGTCGCCATGCTGAAGCTGGATGTCACGCCGGCACGCAAGGTCGAATGGGCGGAAGAAGCCCTGCGGCGCTATCCGGGCTATGCCCGCTCGGCCTATTTCGAGAACGTGCTGACCGATTTGCAGCAGCCCGATTTCCAATGGGAGTGTGAAGGAGTGTATTACCCGGAACGCTATACCGACTGGGTGGTGACGGCCCGCAATATCACCCGCCTGGATATGGAGGTGTATAAGGCAGGACCTTCGTTCGACAAGGAACGGATGCTGAGACAACAGCATCCCGAGGAGTATGTGAGGAAGACGGGGACGCGGATCGACAACTTCGCGCATGCCTTCCCTAAGCGGCCGGCATACGAGGAGTTCGTGGACACGTTGCACTGGTTCGCTCCGGCACCGGGGAGGTATGTCGTGGTCATGAAACCGGCGCCGGGGACGAAGACCCGGTCGGGGGGCAGGGTAGCCTGCAACGTGGTGCGGGTGTCGCGGATGAAGGTCGTGACGCAGGCATATCCCGACGGGCAACTGATGTGTACGGTGGTGGATGCCATGAAGGGGAGTCCGGTGGCGGATGCGGACGTGACGGTCCACAGCGGGCGGGACGGGCAGCGGACGCTGTTCCGCCAGGCGCGCACGGACGCCCGGGGGCAGCTGCTGTTGCCGGCGATGGAGTCCTTCGCGTCATCGTATGCGATAACAGTGAAACGGGGAGAGGATATGTATTTGCCCGAGACAGTGGTGTCCGGGCTGGGAACTGTGCCGGTGAAGAAAAACTCCCGCAGCCCCGTCAACGTGAACCTGTATACGGACAGAAGCATCTACCGTCCGGGACAGCTTGTGCATGTGGGAGGAATCGTTTATAAGCGAGAGGGAGATGCCTGTGCGACGGTCGAGGGGGAAGACGTGACGCTCTCGTGCTGGGATATCAATGGGCGGAAGACAGAGGAAAAGGCGGTGAAGACGGACGCATACGGTGTCTTTGCCGAAGATTTCCGCTTGCCGGAACAGGCTGTGCCCGGACATTATGCGGTAAAAGGCGCCGGGGCGGTCGTGTCGTTCCGGGTGGAGGAATACAGGCGCCCCACGTTCCGGGTGGACTTCGACCCAGTGGAAGGACGTTATGAGGCGGGCGACACGGTGACGGTGACCGGCGAGGTGCGCGCCTTCTCCGGGGCGCCCTGCCGGAATGCGCGGCTGGCAGGGCAGGGCCGCTGGCAATTGCCCTGGTGGCGGATGAACAGGGCCGCTGTGCCTGAAGTTCGGCTCGATACGGTGTATACGGATGATAACGGGCGTTTCTCGTGGAGGATACCGCTGGACATAGACAAGGAGATGCTGAGGTTTGGCGGAAGCCTCAACCTGACGGCCGAGGCGTTGAGCACGGCCGGGGAAACGCAGGCGGGAACTTTCGTGCTGCCGGTGGGGGCTATACCCTTGGAACTGGCCGTGCTGGTGGATGAAAAGCAGGACAAGGAGCGGTTGCAGCCCTGGAAATTCCGGCTGACGACCCTGAACGGCTCGATGGCGGAAGGCACGGTGCGTTATGCGTTGTCGCCGGATTCCGGGGCGACAGGGAGAGGGGGCGCCCCGGTGTTGGAGGCGCAGGCGGACGCGAATGTCCCCTTCTTGCCCGAGCAGCTTCGCCGCCTGCCGTCCGGGCGTTACCTGTTGCAGGCCTCCGTCGTGTCGGAGGGTGATACGCTGTGCCGCACGAGTCCGGTCGTGCTGTTCAGCAGGACGGATGCGCGGCCGGCGGCTTCTACGGATTTCTGGTATTATTGTCCGGTGGATACCTTCGATGTGTCCGCTCCGGCACAGGTGCAGGTGGGGAGCAGTTTCAGGGACGTGTGCCTCTACTATTCCGTGTTCAGCGGGACACGCTTGCTGGACAGCGGGGTGAAACAGTTCTCGGATTCCCTGTTCACCTTCACTTATCCTTATAAAGAAGAATATGGCGACGGCCTCACGATATTGTATGCCTTCGTGAAAGACAACAAGGTCTATCAGCATCAGGCGCGCCTGAAATACCGGGTGCCCGACACGCGGCTGCGCATGCACTGGTCGGTGTTCCGCGACAAATTGCAGCCCGGCGGGCAGGAGGAATGGCGCCTGCGCATCCTGGCTCCCGACGGGAAGCCGGCGCAGGCCAACCTGATGGCCGCCCTGTATGACGCGACGCTCGACCGGCTGACCGGTTACCCCCACAGGTGGGACCTCTTTGTACCTGTCACCCGGTGGTTGCCTTACCAGTTCTGGCAAATGCAGTCGGAACCGCGGATTTACTCCTCGCTGTATTTTACGGTGAAGCGGAAACGGGTGGACGATTTGTCATTTGACGAGTTCAACAGCCGTTTCCTCGGCGGGTTGTTTTTCGCCCGTGGCGGTTCGCGCGCGAAATATGCCTTCGCGGCCATGGGGCGGGTCGAAATGAAATCGGAATCCTATGACGCGGTGGAAGAAGCGTGTTCCGTGGCTGCTGACCTGTGTGTCGTGGAGAACGCGGCGCTCACGGGAACGCAACCGATGAGGCTGAGGGGCAAGATCGCGGGGACAACGGTGACGGAAGAAGAAGCGGAGGACGAAGGCGAAGGCGGGGCCGGAGCGTTGGAGCCGGTTGCTTCGCTGAGAACCGATTTCAGTGAAACGGCATTTTTCTATCCCCGGCTGCGGACGGACGGACAGGGGGAGGTCAGCATGGTGTTCACCCTGCCGGAGAGCCTGACCGCCTGGAACTTCATCGGGGTGGCCCATACGGAAGACATGCATGTCGGGACGATACAGGCCACGGCTGTGGCGCGGAAGGATTTTATGGCCCAGTTGCATGTGCCCCGTTTCGTGCGTGCCGGCGACCGGGTGACGGTGACGGCCACGCTGAACAACCTGACCGGGCGCGTGCTGAAAGGCAAGGCGCGGCTGGAACTGTTCGACCCCGTGAGCGAGAAAGTCGTATATCGCGGGAAGCAGTCTTTTGAAACGGAAAATGTCACGGTGCTGTCGTTTACGGTGAACGTGGACGGGCGTTACGACCTGCTGGTTTGCAGACTGGTGGCGGAGAGCGGAGATTTTAGCGACGGGGAACAGTATTATCTGCCTGTGTTGTCCGACAAGGAATGGGTGACGGAAAGCGTGGACATACATCTGGCGGAAAAAGGGAGGCACGCGGTGGATGTCTCTTCCCTGCTGGGCGACAAGCCGCAGGCGGAGCGCCGCAGCCTGACCGTCGAGTATACGACCGACCCTGTGTGGTATGCCGTGCAGGCTTTGCCGGCGCTGGACCGTCCGTCGGGCGATGACGCCCTTTCCCAGGCAGCGGCTTACTATGGGGCTTCCGTGGCGGCTTATATCGCCCGGACCACTCCCCGGTTGCAGGCGGTGGTTGAAAGCTGGAAGGCGCAGGGCGGCACGGCGGAGACGCTCTGGAGCAACCTGCAACGGGACGAGACGTTGAAGGGCATCGTGCTGGGTGAGACGCCCTGGGTCGTGCAGGCGGAGAATGAGGCGGCCAACCGCAGAAACTTGGTAGCGCTGTTCGATGTGAACATGCAGGCCAACCGGCGGCATGCGCTGCTGGAGCAGCTGAAGGGCATGCAGCAGGCCGACGGGGGCTTTGCCTGGTTCCCGGGCATGAAAGGCAACGGATATATCACCCGCGAGGTGGCGGAACTGCTGGTGCGTCTCCGGATTCTTACGGGCGGAAAGGGCGCCGATGCCGAGGCGGACCGCATGTTCCGGGCGGCTTGGACGTTCCTGAAAAAGGAAAATGCACTCCGTGTGGCGAATATGCGCAAGGCGGAGGCCAAGGGATTGAAAATTACCTTCCCGGGTGAGGAGGCGTTGCATTATCTGTATATCACCGTGTGCGGTGGCCTGAGGTCGGCAGACAGGGAAAATGTCGAATACCTGTTGGCACGGCTGGAGAAAGGCAACCCGGAGGTGAACAACGAACAGCGGGCGCTGGCGGCCGTGGTGCTGAACCAGGCCGGAAAGAAAGAGGCGGCGAGGAAGTTTGCCACTTCGCTCAAGGAGCACATGGCGCAGACTGAAGCCCGAGGAGTCTATTTTGAATACCCTGGCGGCAGTTTTACTTCCATCGACCGCAAACTGGCGATACACGTGCAGGCTATGGAAGCGATAGAGAATGTGATGCCGTCAGACCGTTCCACGCTGGACGGCATGCGCCGCTGGCTCTTGCAACAGAAACGGGTGCAAAGCTGGAGTACGCCGGTGAACAGTGCCAACGCCGTATACGCCTTGTTGCACGGCCGCCGGACATCCGTTGCCGTGCAGGGGGCGGACAGCCTGACCTTGTGCTTAGGCAAGACCGCCGCGAAGGTTCAGGCGTGCATTCCGGTCGAGGGGGATGAGACTGCGGCCGGCCTGGGCTATGTGAAGCAAACGTTCGTCGGGAACGCGCTGGCAGGAATCCCGCAACAGGTGATTGTCGAAAAGGCGTCGGAGGGTGAGTCCTGGGGAAGTGCGACAGCCCGCTACCTGATGCCGGCCGGAGAGGTGAAAGCCGCATCCACCGGGCTGGCGGTGCGCCGGGAAGTGAACACGCAGGCGCCCCGTGTGGGGGAAAAGTTAGTGGTCCGCTATGTGATAACAGCCGACCGTGATTACGAATACGTCGTGCTGAAGGATGGCCGTGCCGCCTGCTGCGAACCGGTGGAAGGGCAGTCCGGCTATGTCTGGCGTAACGGGCTGGGGTATTACCGCACGGTACGTGACGCATCCACGGAATACTATATCGACCGTCTGCCCAAAGGTACATATGTGATAGAAACGGTGCTGTATGTCGACCGGCCGGGCTCCTATTCGGCGGGGCTGGCCACCCTGCAGTGTGTGTATGCAACCGAATATACGTCCCACACGGGCGGCATCCGTCTGAACAGCAAACGATGAACCGGGTCCTGAACGTCTGGCTGTCCCTCTGTTGCTGTTGCACGGCGGTTTCCGCCGGTGCGCAGCAGGCGAAACAGCTGAGGCAGCAACGGCTTTCGCGCTGGGGCATTCCGGCGGCGGACTACAGTGGCATAGCGTCTTTGGGGCAGGGACGTTACGCCCTGATAAGCGACAAGCAGGATGGATATTATCCCTTTTCTTTGTACCTGTCGTCCCGCGACGGCCGTGTGTTGCAGGCCGGGAGGGGAACTCTCTTGGCCGGCAGTCATGGCGCGGTGGGGCGCGACTGCGAAGGGATTGCCTATGACCCTCGTGCGCGTTCTTTGTATATAAGCGGCGAGAACGACCAGCGGATTCTGGAATATGATCTGCAGGGCCAGCCTACCGGTCGGGAGATGCAGGTGCCGGAGATGATGCGGCGGGAGGCCGTTTATGGCAATCTTGGCTTTGAGGCATTGGCCTGCGACACCTGCGGGCACCGCTTCTGGGCCATGACGGAGAGTTGTCTGAAAGCGGACGGGCATCCGGCCGGGCCGGGACACCGGGTGAAGAACCTTTTGCGGTTGCAGGCTTTTGATGAGGGGGGGAGGGCTGACAAACAGTATGCCTACGAAATGGAACTGCCGCAGGCGCGCAAGGCCGGTCGGCACTATGTGTTCGGGGTCTCGGCCTTGTCGGCCTTGCCGGACGGACGGCTGCTGGTGATGGAGCGGGAGGTGTATATCGCTTCCCGTTACATGGGAAGCTGGGCGAGGGTGGATATTTTTGTGGTCGATCCGAAGCAGGCCCCTTCCTTGCCGCCGGAGACGACAGCGGAAGAGGCCCGGAAGTATGTGTTGCGGAAGCGCAAACTGACGTCGTTCCGCACCCGTCTGACTCCGGTTTCCAACCGGCTGGCCAATTACGAGGGCATGTGTACGGGCCCCCGTCTGGACGACGGTCGTCTGACAGTCCTGCTTGTCAGTGACTCCCAGGGAGGAGTGGGCAAAGGGAGCATCCGTCTGCAAGACTACCTGAAAGTGCTGGTGCTGCCTCCGGAATACTCCTTCTGATTCCTGTTATCTGGCCACCTTGCGGGTGATGGCGCCTTTGTCCGTCAGTATACGCAGGGTGTACAGGCCGGGTGCCAGGCCGGAGAGGTCAGCTTGTTTCAGAGTCGCCGCTTTCACACCGTCTAAGGTGTACACTTCCACGCATTTTATTTCGCCGGAAGCCAGTGTTTCGAGGATGGCCGTAGGTTCTTCCGGCAGGGCAGGCATGAATATCACTTCGCCGAGTTTGGCATCGTCGTTCTTGTGGAAGATGACGCTTTCGATGTGCTCCGTGTCCTGTACGTCGACGCTTTTCCAGTAATTCCCTTGCGCATACACCGTATTGGCGGAATTGTTGTACAAGTCGTAGATGACTCCGCCGTTTCCGTTGTTCAGAAACACGTTGTGCCCGGGATTGTAGTCATCGGCGTCCTTGTTCTCCGTCTTTCCGATGTTGATGTCCTTTCCGCCGATGACCGTGATGCCCCACAGGTTGCCTTCGATGTAATTCCCTGTAATCATGGCTGTCTGCGTCTTGTACGGGTCGTATATGTTGATGCCGCTTCCGCCGTTGTTGGGGATGGGTTCATACTTGTTGTCGATGATGGTGTTGTTTCTTATGACGGCGTGTTGTTCGCAATAGACGGCTATGCCGAAACGGTTGTTCCTGATGTCGTTTCCTTCAATCACGGTGTTCAGCGTACCGGTCAGGCCGACTAAATTTGAAACGACGATGCCTCCCACCTTGTCCAAGGCCGGGTTGCCTGTGATGACATTGTTGCGTATGACGGTGTTGCCTGATACCGTCAGGTTGATTTGCGGTGCGTTCTGGTTCAGGGTACCGTTGCCGGTGAACGTGCAATGTTCGATGACCACCGGGTTCAGGTAGTTTGCAGCGTTGTTGATGGCGCTGCGCTGGCAATCCTCGAACGTACAGCGGGTGATGGTGAATACCGCGCCGTTTGTTCCGAGGTTTAAAGCCGATGCGCCGGACACGCCGTTGTGCCATCTGAATGTGCAGTCGTCGACGTTCAGTCCCCGGGTGCCGAAGTTCCTCAGTCCGGCGTATTCAAAATCTATGTGTGCGAAAGAAATGACGGCCTCGTCGCAGTCTGCAAAGATACCGTACGGTCTGTCTTCCGGGCTGGCGGAGGTGAACAGGACCCGTTCGTCGGCACAGAAGTCCGCTTCGCCCGAGAGGGTCAGCCTGACGTTGTCTCCCATCAGTACCTTTATGCCGCCCTCGATCTCGAACCTGTCGCCGGAGGCTATTTCCACGTTCTTTGTCAGGGTGAATGTCTTTCCTGCGTTCGTCACACCGGACTCCGCCACGGTCGCCAGTCTGCTCAATGTCCAGACGGTGCCGTCGCCCTGCGTCTTGAAATCGTCGGCCGATGCGGTGAAAGCCAATAATGCGGTGAATACGCTGAATACAATCTTCTTCATAATTCTTTGTTTAAAACGAAATTAAAACCTTAAATAAAACCTGTCTCTTTTTAACAGGATACAAATATACTCCTTATTTCTTGAAATTCCGGTTCCCGTCGTCCATTTCCTTCCTGCAAGATACTATCTTTGCATCCGTAACTTGTAGGAATGGGAGTTTCGTATGAAGAAAATAATATTTCTGCTGCTTGCGGCGCTTGGGTGTTCCGGGGAGATGCGGGGGCAGGTGCCGCCGGTCGATGCAGTTCTCGGGCAGGTGCGCGAGTGTGATTTGTTCTTTCAGGTGGCCGACGTCTCCAATGCCATAACGGATGTTACCCGGGGAACCGGTGGGCTTCGGATAGAGCATGTCGGCATATATGCAAAGAGGGACGGCAAGCCTGTCATTATAGAGGCGATACCGGAACGGGGTGTCTGCGAGACGCCTTTGGATTCGTTCCTGTCCCGCAACGCATTGCCGGACGGGACTCCGATGGTTGTGGTCGGGCGTGTCGGAGGCCGGCTGGACCTGCGCCGTTCGTTGCTCAGGGCACGCGGATATCTCGGGTGCGGGTACGACAGTCTGTATTTGCCGGACAACAAGGAAATCTATTGCAGCGAACTGGTACAGAAAAGTTTTGTAGACACGGCCGGCTGTCCTGTCTTTGTGCCCGTGCCCATGTCCTTCCGCGACAGCGGTGGAAACATCCCCGATTATTGGACCCGCTTTTATGCCCGCCATGGCATGCCGGTGCCCGAAGGAGCCCCGGGTACGAATCCCGGAGAGCTGTCTCGGAGGCCGAACGTGCGGATTGTCTTGGACCTGACGGCAGCCGGCCGCTGAAGACGGCGGTGGTGATAATGCTTGTCTGTTTTGCATTTTGCCATATTCTTCGTACTTTTGGTGCGTTCAATTCATCTTGTATTAATGTAAGATAAGTATAATCATAATCTTTCTGTGAAAAACGCTTAAATGCCCAAAGTATTTTGTTCTGTTTGTGGCATTTTTTATCTTTGCCTGCAAATAAGATAAGAATGGTATGAAAAGAATGATAACTTATCTGTGTCTGCTGTTGCTATTGTGTGTGTCCTGTACACCTTCCTCGCAGGAACAGAAAAAACAGACGCTTCCCCCGTCCAAAGGTTTGCCTTATGAATTGCTGCTGGTGGTGGATGATGCGATATGGAACAGTGAGGCGGGCGACTCCTTGCGGCAGGTGTTACAGGGGAATACCCCCGGTCTGTTGCAGCCGGAGCCGATGTTCCGACTGTTGAGGATTACCCCCAAAGGATATGTCCGCACCTACACCACGATGCGCAACAAGATGTTCGTTCGGCTGAATCCGGAGGCTGTGGAGCCTCGGGTTGCCGTGGAGCGGAACGTGGAGGCTATGCCGCAGTTGCAGGTGGCGGTGGAGGCTAAAGACACAAAGGCTTTGGCCGCTTTTATCGGCCGGCGGGCTGACTGGCTGGCAGATCAGTTTGTAGATATGGAACTGGCGGCGGAAACGAACCGCCTGCGGAAGAAATACAATAAGAAAATAACAGCCGGTATTGCGGCGCATGTGGGATTTGACGTCCGTATACCGGAAGAAATCAAGTCCTTGAAGAAGGGGGAGGATTTTGTGTGGGCTTCGTCCGAACAGGTGGAGAAAGATTTGAACTTTGTACTTTATACATATCCGTGGGACGGAGAGGCGCTTGACTTGGCCGGTTTCGTGGCTTGCCGGGATTCAGTGTTGAAATTGAATATACCCGGTTCGCGCCCGGACCAATGGGTGACCACGGCAAAGGAAAAAGAACAGCCGTTGGCACAGGCGCGGGAGGTGCTGGTGAAAGGTCGGGATATGCTGGAAGTGCGTGGTTTTTGGGAGATGCACAACGGCGCTCTTGGCGGCCCCTTTGTCTCGTTGGCAGAGGTGGACAGCGTGCGGGGCGAGGTGGTTGTGGCCGAAGGCTTTGTTTATTCCCCTCGAACGGAATGCCGCGATCTGGTGCGGCGGATGGAAGCAGTCTTGCGCACGGTGGAGCGGACGGGCGGAAACTGATTGTCCCGAACGGGCTTTTTTGTTCATGCAGCCCGCTAAAAAATGTATATTCTTGGGCTTTGTGAGGCTTTTTGTTTATCTTTGTTGCAATGATAAACATGCAGAATATGACATCAGGGAAAATAGTTCTTCTGGCTGGTTTGCTGGTCCTTTCCGCTAAGGCGGGTGCGCAGGCCCGTATGGTGGTGGAAAACGATGTGGCCAATCTGGGGGAAGTCATGTTTCAGATGCCCCAGACGACTACGTTCCGTATTGTAAACAAGGGGGATGAACCTTTGCTGATCAAGCAAGTACATCCCTCGTGCGGTTGTACGCAGGTGGACTGGACGCGTCAGCCCATACAGCCGGGAGGCGAGGGAAGTATCACTGCGATTTACGATGCCCGTATGTTAGGGGTGTTTCAGAAAGATTTGGAGGTGTACACTAATGAGGCCGAGAATCCGGTGTATTTGCATCTCCAAGGGAGGGTCGTATCCCAGATGGTCGATTACACCGGATCCTTTCCTGTGGCCATAGGGCATCTGCGCATGAGTACGGACAATATTGAGTTCGATGACGTTAATAAGGGAGACCGTCCGGTGGCGGAGATTCAGGTGGTGAATACGTCACGCAAGAGTTACAAGCCGGAACTGATGCATCTGCCGCCCTATCTGGAGGCCAGATATTATCCCGAGATTCTGGCCGGCGGACGTGTAGGTAAAATCAGCCTGACGCTGGATAGTGAGAAACTGATGCGTATGGGGCTGAATCAGACGTCTGTCTATCTGGCACGCTATATGGGAGACCGGGTTAACGAGGAAAACGAGATAACGGTGTCGGCAGTTCTTCTGCCCGACTTCTCAAAACTGACTGCAGAACAGCAGGCTGAAGCGCCTGTTTTATCTTTGTCATCCGATTCGTTGGATTTAGGAGCGCTGGGGAAGAAAAAACAGGCAAGCGGCGCGGTGACTATAACGAACAGGGGGAAATCTCCTCTGGAAATAAATTCCGTGCAAGTGTTCAGCCATGCGCTGAGTGTGAAACTGGGCAATCAGAAACTGGCTCCGGGGAAAAGCACGAAACTGCGTGTGAGAGTGCAGGCGGACCGCCTGAAGAAGGCAAAAGCCCGTTCCCGTGTATTGTTGATTACGAACGACCCGCAACATCCGAAAGAGATAATAACCGTTCAAGTGAAGTCTTAAAAATAAAAAGAAGCAATGGAACATCCGGAGAATAGTTCAGAATATAAAGGGCTGACCGTGAACAGCGGTGTGGAACAGCCGACTATCGTGAACCCCTATTTGCAACGAGGACGTTTTAAGCACAGCCGTCTGTCCGTGAACGATTATGTGGAGGGGATATTGAAGGGGAATGTCACGATACTGGGGCGTGCCGTTACGCTGGTTGAAAGTACAGCGCCTGAGCATCAGGCTGTGGCACAGGAGGTGATAGAGAAGTGTCTGCCTTATGCCGGCAAGTCTGTGCGGATTGGTATCAGCGGCGTGCCAGGGGCCGGCAAAAGTACCAGCATAGATGAATTCGGTATGCATGTTTTGAAAGAATACGGTGGGAAACTGGCTGTACTGGCCATTGATCCCAGCAGCGAACGCAGCAAGGGAAGCATCTTGGGAGACAAGACCCGGATGGAGAAACTTTCCGTGCATCCGGATTCGTTCATACGCCCCAGCCCTTCTGCCGGTTCTCTGGGAGGAGTTGCGCGTAAAACCAGAGAAACCATTATTCTGTGCGAGGCTGCTGGTTTTGACAAGATATTCGTGGAGACCGTGGGCGTTGGACAGAGCGAGACGGCCTGTCATTCGATGGTGGATTTCTTCCTGTTGATCCAATTGGCCGGAACAGGGGATGAACTGCAGGGCATCAAGAGGGGGATCATGGAAATGGCGGATGGAATCGTCATCAACAAATGCGACGGGAACAATGTGGACAAATGCCAGTTGGCGGCGACTCAGTTTCGCAATGCGCTCCATCTGTTTCCTCTCCCCGAAAGCGGGTGGACTCCTCAGGTGCTGACTTATTCTGGTTTTTACGGATTAGGAATCCGGGAGGTCTGGGAGATGATATATTCCTATTTCGACTATGTGAAAGCGAATGGCTTTTTTGAATACCGTCGCAACGAGCAGGCCAAGTACTGGATGTATGAGAGCATCAACGAACAGTTGCGTAATAGCTTCTTCCGTAATCCGACGATTGCCGGTCGGCTGACGGATGTGGAACAGGACGTACTGGCAGGCCGGCAGACTTCATTCGTGGCAGCCAAGAGACTGCTCGATGAATATTTTACATTGCTCCATTAGCCAGGCGGGAGTAGAAGTGGCTCCGCAGATACCTACGCTCCGGCAAGCCGGCCCGAACCATTCGGGGCGGATTTCATCGGCACTGTCGATGAGATGGGAATTCGGATTGACTTGTTTGCATTCATTGAACAGTACGCGGCCGTTCGAACTCTTCTTGCCGCAGACGAACAGAATCGTGTCGTGTCGTGAGGCAAAGTCGCGGATGTGCGGCATGCGGTTGGCTACCTGCCGGCAGATGGTATCGTAATAACGGAAAGTGGCGTCGGGGGAAATATGCTCTTGTATATAACGGACAAGCTGTTGGAACTCATCCAAAGGTTTGGTGGTTTGGGAATATAGGCAGATGTTTCGGCTGAAATCCAGTTTGCTCGCATCGTCGAGATTTTCTATGACGATGGCTTTCCCGTCGGTTTGTCCTACTAAACCAAGAACTTCGGCATGTCCCTGTTTACCGAAGATGACGATTTGTTTGTCGGCTTTACAGGATTGGGCGTATTCTTTTTTTATCCGTTCTTGCAGATGCAATACCACCGGGCAAGTCGCGTCGATGATGTCTATTTCGTTTCGGACGGCCTGCTGGTAGGTCTGAGGCGGCTCTCCGTGTGCCCGTAGAAGGACTTTGGTGCGGCGGAGAGTTTTGAATTCTTCGTGGTTGATGGTGTGCAGTCCCAGATGCTTCAGACGGTCGCACTCTTGGCCGTTGTGTACGATGTCACCCAGACAATAAAGAGTGTCGGAACTGTTTAATTCCTCTTCCGCCTTGTTGATAGCGCGTGTCACTCCGAAGCAGAATCCGCTGCCGCTGTCTATTTCAATGTTCATAATCCATGAATGCTATTCTGCCGCTATGCGGTGAAATTGTTCAAGAAGCCATGCAGTCTGTTCTTCCGGAGTCAGATGGCTGTTGTCCAACTCCAATGCGTCTTCGGCTTTGCGCAGAGGGCTGATATCCCGCGTCATGTCTATCCGGTCCCTTGTAACCACATTGTTGTAGATATCCTGATAGTCGCATGTGTCTCCTTTGGCTGTCAGTTCGTCATATCTGCGTTGCGCCCGGACTTCAGGGGATGCAGTGACAAAAACCTTCATTTCCGCATCAGGGAATACGGCCGTCCCGATGTCGCGTCCGTCCATGACGATGCTTTTTTTCTTGCCCATTTCCTGTTGTTGCCGGACAAGAGCCTCGCGCACAAAACCGATGGCGGCGATGTTGCTGACTTTTCGCGACACATCCATCGTGCGGATGTCCTGCTCCACGTTTGTTCCGTTCAGATAAGTTTGAGGCTGTTGTGTACAAGGATCCAATCGGAATTCTATGTGGATTTGATTGATGTGTTCTTGCAACGAGGCGATATCCGCTTCGCCTGCATCGTCAAACAGCCGGTGCTGTATGGCGTAAAGGGTGACGGCACGGTACATGGCGCCGCTGTCTATATAGATATATCCGATTTCTTTGGCCAGAGCTTTGGCCATGGTGCTTTTGCCGCAGGATGAAAATCCATCGATGGCTATGGTAATCTTTTTCATGATGAATGATGTTTATAAGCTATATGAGAGGTTGAACAGTATGGAATGGGCTGATACGTGGTATTTCCCGTATGCCAGTCCTAATTTGAAACGCGACAGTTGGACGCCGGTACCGACCGTTAAGCCGGCGCCGTGCGACGAGCCGGCGGCTTTCATTTCATTGGCACGCCGGATATTAAATCCTGCGGATATGTACAGATAGTCGGTGGGGAGCAGATCGACACCGACAACAAAATGGTTGAGTAGTATCTTGCCGAAAGAAGATTCTTTTTCCGGGTTATAGTAATAGTCGGATCTCCATCGGGTTATATCTGTCATGGTTAGTGATACTCTTACTGGGGCATGAGCCATGCCGATGGAGAAGCCGGCCTGTAGATCGAACGGGAGATGTTCACGGATTTCCCCGAGTGCTTTTATCTGTCCGCCCAGATTGGAGCTGACGACGGAAACTGAAAAATCCTGTTCTTCGTTATAATAATTGAGACCCAGATCTACGGCCATGGCGAATGAACTGTATTCTCCGTATTTTGAATAAACCATTTTGGCTGTGACACCACCGGCCCAACGGTCGTTGAAGTTATAGCTGTACAAGCCGTTGACAGCCATGTCGATGGCGGAAAACGTACCGAGGATTTCATTGGCGGCTGTGGTCTCTTTCATCGAACCGTAATGGGCAAACTGTGCCCCGATGCCCCAAGTACTCCGTTCACGGGCGGTTTTGATAAAGGAGGCACTGCCGGCATTGCTTCCCTGCATATAATTCATAAAATTGAAATTGAGAGTCTTGTCGCTGACGGACGACAGCAGAGCCGGGTTGTGGAATGTGAGGGCGGCATCGTCTTCTATGATGGAAATATTATGTCCGCCTAAAGCTGCGGCATGGGATGACGTGGGCAGTTTCAGGAAATTGAAGACGGAACTGCTCTCTTGTGCGTGTCCTGAAACGCCGCCTGACAGAAGTAACAATAAAAAGCCGAAACCTCGTTTCATTAATCGTTATTTTGGGTTCAAAGTTAGTTTAAATTTAGAGAAAAGAAAGCAAATCGGACTATTTTCCGTTGTTCTTCCCTAAAAACGGGGAAAAAGTTTTTTTAGGGTGTTTGCAAGAGGAAAAAATAAAAAAACGAGTGAATATGAAAAAAAAGAGGCAAACCGATGATAAAATGAAAAAAATGTGCTACATTTGCCCCGATAAGAAGAACACGTAAAAAAATAATAATAGACAATATGGAAGTTAAGAAATCACAAAAAGCTGATTTGGAGGGTAAGAAAGGCACTAGCATGTTGATTGGTTATGTGCTTATTCTGGCTGCTATCCTCGTTGCTTTCGAATGGACGCAGCGTGAGACAAAAGCCGTTGAATTTGAGCCGGTATTTTCGGCTGCATTCGAGGAGGACATGATACCTATCATGCCTCGTCAGGAAATTCAGGCTCCTCCTCCGGCTGCTGCGCCCAAGGTTACGGAAATCTTGAAAATCGTGGATGATGAGACGGAACTTGTAGAAGAGGAAGTGGAGACTACCGAGGAAGTGAATCAGGCGGTTGTTGCTGCTGTCGGAACGGGAACGCCGAGTGCTTCCGGTCCGGTGGGTCCTGTCGTAGAGGAGGTTGACGAAGACCGTATCTTTGAAGTAGCAGAGCATAATCCGGAGTTCCCGGGTGGCGAAAAGGCTTTGATGGAATGGTTGGGCAAGAATATCAAGTATCCTTCCATCTGTCAGGAACAGGGTGTTCAAGGACGTGTATATGCTTCGTTCGTGGTGAATAAGGACGGTTCTATCGTAGATATCAAAATCATGAGAAGTCCGGATCCGGCCATGAGTAAAGAGGCAGAACGTGTTTTGAAGATTATGCCGCGTTGGGTGCCCGGAAAGCAGGGTGGTAAGCCGGTGCGTGTGAAATTCTCGGTTCCTATTATGTTCCGCTTGAACTAATTTGGCTTTAAGTAAATAGAAAGAAGAGGCTGCCTGCGATGCAGCCTCTTTTTGATTGTAATGCTTTTAATATAATGAAAATGTGGACTTCAGAAGAAATTATAAGTCGAGTTAATCAACAAATTGAATCGGTTGGACAAGGCCGTAGACCGGAAGGCTTGTATGCTCCGATCAGGTATGTCCTTTCTTTGGGAGGAAAGCGGATTCGTCCCACGCTACTTCTGATGGCTTATAATCTTTATCAGGAAGATATAAGTGTCATTATGAATCAGGCGTTGGCCATAGAAGTGTATCATAATTATACGTTATTGCATGATGACCTGATGGATCGCGCCGATATGCGTAGGGGAAATCCTACGGTGCATAAGTTGTGGGGGGACAATACGGCTATTCTTAGTGGTGATACTATGTTGGTGTTGGCGTATAGACTGATGGCGGATTGTCCGGAACAGGCAATAGGGAAAGTGCTTTCGCTTTTTTCGGAGACGGCACTGGAAATAGGAGAAGGACAGCAGTATGACATGGATTTTGAAAGGCGTATGGATGTGTCGGAAGACGAGTATATCGAAATGATACGTTTGAAGACATCGGTCTTGTTGGCTTGCGCTCTAAAAATCGGTGCTATCCTGGGGGGGGCTTCAAAGGAAGATGCAGATAATCTGTATATCTTCGGGGAACGACTCGGACTGGCCTTTCAGCTTCAGGATGATTATCTGGATGTGTACGGAGATCCGAAGGTTTTCGGGAAGAACATAGGTGGAGACATTTTGTGTAATAAGAAAACCTACATGTTGATTAATGCACTGCAAAGGGCAGATGAAAACCAGCGGACGGAATTGGAGCAATGGATTACTGCGGATACGTGTGTGCCTGAAGAAAAGATCCGGCGCGTGACCGAATTGTATAATCAGATTGGAATCCGGGAAATATGTGGAGAACGTATCCGGATGTATTTTCAGGAAGCGGAGAAGGCGTTGGAAAAAGTCGCTTTACCGGCAGAGCGGAAAGCGCTGTTACAGATGTTTGCTGATTCGTTGATGGAACGTGAATATTAATAGAAGCCGTATGATAGATACGCATTCCCATTTGTATGTCGAGGAATTTAGTGAAGATATAGATGCCGTGCTGGAACGTGCGCGGAGTGCCGGAGTGTCCAAAGTGTTCTTGCCGAATATAAATAAGGACTCTCTTGTTCCGATGTTGGACTTATGTGCTGCCCATCGTGGCTTTTTATATCCGATGATAGGATTGCATCCGACAGATGTGGCGTCTGATTATACAGAAGTGCTTGACTACATGGAAGCCCAGTTGCAAGAAAATCATCCTTTTGTTGCAGTCGGTGAAGTCGGACTGGATTTTTATTGGGATAAGACTTTCAGCAGAGAGCAACAGGATGCTTTCGTGAGACAGATAGAGTGGGCTGTGATGTATGAATTACCTTTGATGGTGCATGTGCGTGAGGCTCATAAAGAGTTGCTCCATATTATGGACTCCTTTCTGCATGAGTCGTTGACCGGCGTGTTTCATTGTTTTTCCGGAACAATGGAAGAGGCGCGCCAGTTGTTGGCATACGAAGGCTTTATGCTGGGAATAAACGGGGTAGCAACTTTTAAGAAGTCGGGGCTTCCGAATGTTTTGCAACAGATACCTCTCGAGCGTATCGTACTGGAAACGGATTCTCCTTACCTGGCGCCGGTCCCGTATCGTGGGAAACGGAATGAAAGTGCCTATCTGGCTCTGGTCGCATCAAAATTGGCCGAGCTTTATCAGATACCGGTTGAAACGGTGGCGGCAAGGACGACTAAGAATGCGTCAGACCTTTTTAAACGGGCAAATTAATGCTTTTTTGAGTGCGAAAACAGATATTTTTCTGTTTATGCGAAAAGTTTTTTTAAATAAATGATGCAGTCAGAAAAAAAAAGAATATTTTTGTAGCTGAAATGAGGGTAGTGTTGCCGCCATCGGTAATTTCTACATCAGATTCGTGTAATAAAGGAGAGATGCTCGAGTGGCTGAAGAGGCACGCCTGGAAAGCGTGTATACGTCAAAAGCGTATCGGGGGTTCGAATCCCCCTCTCTCCGCAGACTGAAAGGAGAGATGCCGGAGTGGTCGATCGGGCCGCACTCGAAATGCGGTGAACGGGCAACTGTTCCCAGGGTTCGAATCCCTGTCTCTCCGCGATGTATAGCGGAATCTTTGTTAAGAATAAAAATTAAATCATAAATTCATTAATCTTAAAATTTTAGACACACGATGAAAAAGTTATTTGCAATTGTTGCGATGATTGGAGTGTTTGCTTTTGGCGCCACTCAGTCAATGATGGCACAAGAAGAACCTATTGTAGCTGATACTGCCGCAGTAGATACTGCTGCTGTTGTGGAAGAGGTTGTTGCAGAAGAAGAGGTTGCTCCGGCTGAGGCTATCGAACCCGAACAGGAGAGTATCCACAAAGAATTAAAGACGAAATTTATCGAAGGTGATGCTGGCTTTATGTCTTTGGTTGCCGTTGCATTGGTATTGGGTCTGGCTTTCTGTATTGAACGTATTATTTACTTGAGCCTTGCTGAAATCAACACGAAGAAGTTGATGGCCGAACTGGAAAAGAAATTGGCTGCCGGCGATATCGAAGGTGCAAAGACTCTGTGCCGTAACACTCGCGGTCCTGTGGCCTCTATTTGCTATCAGGGCTTGATGCGTATCAACGAAGGCATAGATAACGTTGAGCGTTCGGTAACTGCGTATGGTGGTGTACAGGCCAGCTATCTGGAACAGGGTTGTTCTTGGATCACATTGTTTATTGCAATGGCTCCGTCACTCGGATTCTTGGGAACTGTGATTGGTATGGTTATGGCATTCGACCAGATTCAGCAGGCTGGTGATATATCTCCGACTGTTGTGGCTGGTGGTATGAAGGTCGCCTTGATTACGACAATCTTCGGTATCGTGGTTGCTTTGATTCTGCAGGTATTCTATAACTACATCCTTTCTAAGATTGAAACGATTACTTCTCATATGGAAGAAGCAACCATTTCATTGTTGGATATGTGCATGAAGTATAATCTGAAAAAATAAGTAGAGAGATGATTAAAACAGAGAAACTGTCTAGTTGGTCACTTTGGGGATGCATCATTCTGACGGTAATCGTCTTCGGCTGCTTCTTCTTGATTGGCTATGACAATCCTCAAGGGGATTATAATGCTCCGCAATGTACGGAGGCCTTGATAATATTCATGTATGCCTTGGCTGCATTGACATTGGTGTTGACGGTTGGTAGCGTAGTGAATTCTTTGATTGCAGGATCCGGCGGTAGTAATGAAGCGCTGACGGGTGTTCCGGGATCAAAGGTGAGTCTCTTCTCTCTCGGTTGCTTGGTTCTTTCTTTGGTTCCGGGTATTATTCAGGGATTGGGAGAAAACGAATTTACAGCAGCTGACGGAACTGTGACTTCATCAACGATGGTTATGGTGACAGACATGTTTATCCTGTCAATCTATATCCTGATTTTGTTGGCCGTTGTATCTGTCGTATTCAATATGCTCAAGAGTTTTATCTCTAAGAAGTAGTTGGAGTTTCAATCTTATAAAAACAACAGCAAGGAATGGCAAAAAAGAAAAGAAAAGTACCGGCACTGAACTCCAGTTCTACGGCAGATATTTCTTTTATGTTGCTGATTTTCTTCTTGGTGACAACGTCAATGGATACGGATACAGGTTTGGCAAGACGATTGCCGCCTCCGCCTGAAGACGATCAGAAGGAAAATGAGATGGAAGTAAAAGAAAGAAATGTATTACGCGTTATCATCAATGGTGCTGGTAACCTGATGTGTAATGGTGATTACATTGAAATCCGGGAATTGAAGCAACGGGCGAAAGATTTCATTAAAAATGAAAACAATTCGTCTAAATTGCCTGAGCTCCATCCGAAGTATATCGAATTGTTGGGACAATGTGCGGTGACCGATAAGCACGTAATATCT
Source organism: uncultured Paraprevotella sp. (assembly GCA_947177395.1). Classification (GTDB taxonomy): domain Bacteria; phylum Bacteroidota; class Bacteroidia; order Bacteroidales; family Bacteroidaceae; genus Paraprevotella. The sequence continues at coordinate 20,418 of CAMWUI010000014.1, read as the reverse complement.
GTGCAAACGGACCGTTCCACACCTTACACGATATATTTCCAAGTGCAGAATGAGTTGGTTGCAGCCTATAATGAGTTGCGTAATGAGTTGAGTAAGGTTAAGTTTGGCAAACCGTATGAAGCCTTGGCAAAAGAACAGCAGGAGGCTATCCGCGAGTATTATCCGCAGAAGATTTCGGAAGCTGAACCCAAAGATTACTCTAAAAATTAAGGAGGAAAAACATTATGAGTAGATTTAATAAGAATGGCAAGCGCGAAATGCCCGAGATGAATACATCATCTCTGCCTGACTTGATTTTTACGATTCTGTTCTTCTTCATGATTGTGACATCTATGCGTGAAGTTACCTTAATGGTGAAATTTACTACACCTCAGGGTACAGAACTTGAGAAGCTGGAGAGAAAATCGCTGGTATCTTTCATTTATGTTGGACCTCCGATAGATCAGTTGCGTCCGACAATGGGTAGCGGTACGCGCATCCAGTTGAATGGAAAGTTTGCCGAACCGGCCGAAGTAATGGACTTCATCAGTGAAGAACGTGCTTCCATGGGTAGCGAACAAGCGCTCCAGACAGTTTCCATCAAAGCTGATGAGAAAACTCAGATGGGTGTTATCACGGATATAAAGCAGGTGTTGCGTAAATCTTGGGCTTTAAAGATTAATTATTCGGCAACGAAGCGTAATTAAGATTCCGTTGTTATAATGTAAAAGCAGCATTTCTAATTGAGGGAATGCTGCTTTTTTAATGTATTTGTAGCTTCATTCTTCTTTTTTGATTAAATTTGTAACAAATTTAACGACTATGAGTGTAGCTAATTTAGATGCCCTCGACGAGCAGATTCTGAAAATGATTGCGGATAATGCACGTATTCCGTTTTTAGAAGTAGCTAGGGCTTGTGGGGTGAGCGGAGCCGCCATCCATCAACGTGTTCAGAAGCTGACGAAAGTTGGCGTACTGAAAGGCTCGCAGTATGTACTCAATCCAGAAAAGATTGGATATGATACATGTGCGTATGTTGGTTTGTTCCTGAAAGATCCTTCCGATTTTGACAAAGTCATAGAGGCTTTGTATAAGATACCGGAGGTCGTGGAATGCCATTATACGACGGGCGATTATGACATGTTCATTAAGATTTATGCCCGGAACAATCACCACATGTTGAGTATCATCCATGACAAGTTGCAACCGTTGGGTGTACAGCGGTCGGAGACCGTCATTTCGTTTCATGAAGTCTTCAACCGGCAGATGCCGATTCCGCAGGTTGCTCGGTTGGAGAAAGAGGGAGAGGAGTAAACACAGACTTGACTACGTGCGCACCTATCAATGGGTGCGCACGTAATCTATAAATTCGTATGCGTAGGTATGCTTTTCATCAGGGGCATACTTTTCACGCTGTTTTATATCCCATTCCGTGTCGGATAGACGCGGAAAGAAAGCATCGGCTTGTCCGGGCGTATCTGCCACGTGCGTAAGATACAATTGTTCGGCATAAGGCAGAGCTTCCGCATACAGACTGGCTCCGCCGATGATGAATACCTCCTCTTCTGTGGAACAATGTGCCAAAGCATCCAGCAAGGAGGAATAAAGTTCTGTGCCAGGAAAGGCCTGGGAGGCAGTACGGGACAATACGATGTTTCGCCGGTTCGGTAATGCTCCTTTGGGAAGCGATTCGAAAGTCTTGCGCCCCATAATGATGGTATGTCCTGTAGTGAGTGCCTTGAAACGTTTCAGATCATTGGGTAGCCAGTACAGCAGTTTGTTCTCAAAGCCGATGGCGTTGTTGTCCGCTACGGCTGCAATCATGGATATCATATGTCTTGTCGTTTGTTTTAAACGGAAACTTTCCCGGCTATGTGAGGCCAGGGATCATATCCTTCCAGTTGGAAATCCTCGTATTTGAAATCGAATATACTCTTAACGTCCGGATTGATGAGCATGCGGGGAAGCGGGCGCGGGGGGCGTGTCAGTTGTAGGCGTACTTGTTCCAGATGGTTGTTGTAAATATGTGTGTCGCCCAGTGTGTGGATGAAATCTCCGGCTTTCAGTCCTGTGACCTGTGCCATCATCTGCAGCAGCAAAGCATACGAAGCTATGTTGAAAGGCACTCCCAGAAATGTGTCGGCACTGCGTTGGTACAATTGCAGGCTCAGGCGTCCGTCAGCCACGTAAAACTGGAAAAACGCATGGCATGGCGGTAAGTTCATATTCTCCAGGTCGCCGACGTTCCAAGCACTGACAATGATGCGTCGTGATTCGGGGTGATGCTTTATCGTGTCCACAGCTTCCTGTATCTGGTCTATGCATCCCCCCTTGTAATCTGGCCACGAACGCCATTGGTAACCGTATATATGTCCCAGATTACCATCCGGATCAGCCCATTCGTCCCAAATTCGTACACCGTTGTCCTGCAGATATTTGGTGTTGGTATCTCCCTGCAGAAACCACAGAAGTTCGTGGATAATGGATTTCAGATGCAGTTTCTTGGTGGTCAGCAAAGGAAATCCGTCCTCTAGATTAAATCTCATTTGATGACCGAAAATACTGATTGTGCCCGTTCCCGTGCGGTCGCCTTTGGAAGTGCCTTCGGTGAGTATTCGGTTCAGCAGTTCTAAATATTGTTTCATGGTCGTTGTGTGATGAATCAGTTGAAAAGAGGTCTATCGTGAATAACGGTGGGTTTCGTGCAGTTTCAGAAGACTGAACAGCAGTAAAACCGTACCGAACTTCCACCATTCGTTCTTGACCCATGCCAGATTGAGTGCATAGGAATGAATCTTTTCCAGTATATAGGCTTCTGTGGCAGACAGTTGGAACAATAATGTTTGTATGTGGATGTGAAGATTCTCCGGCAGTTCGTGCCAGTTTCCCGACTTGACCCAGATGGCGGTAAATATGAGCAGGCATCCTGCTGTCCACAAGTTGTTCAGTAACGCTGTATTGATACCCGTCTGTTGCCGTTCGGGCAGGCGGGACAATACACGTTGTGTGAATCCATTGTCGGAGATCTCGTGAGATTGTTCCTTCAGGAACCTTTTCACCCGTTGTTCGTCTCTGTCAGTCATATCCGTTTCTCCTTAAAAAATCGGCCAGTTTCTGTCGTCCCCGGCTGATATGCGATTTGACCGTACCTTCCGGCCATCCTGTTATATCTGTTATTTTTCTGATGCTCAGACCTTCCTGAAGCCTCAATGTTACGCAAGTGCGTTCCGCCGCGGACAACAAGGCCATCGCGGTATTCAAGTCTATTTGCAGAGTTTCACTATTTGTCCCGTCCGCGGGGCGTAATTCCGTTTCGCGGTTTAGTGTCTCTGTCGTTATCTTGCTGTTGCGAAGATAGTCATAAAACGTGTTATATGCAATACGTAACAGCCATGTTTTGAAATGTGCACTGCCCCGGAAGTCTGACAGATGCCTGTAGGCCCGTATAAATGTTTCCTGTGCCAGGTCGTCGGCTGCAGCCTTGTCACCTCCTGTCAGATTAAGCAGAAAGCGGCGCAGAACCGATTGGTATTGTTCCACCAACCGCCCGAAGGCACGGTCGTTGTGGAACAATACGGCTTGGCTTATGAGAAACAGTGTATTCAGTTGGCTCATGGCATGTCAGGGAAATCCGCTGTGTCTTACTCAAGCTTTTGTATCATTGTTCTCCTCCTGTGCCGAAGGCATGTAGTTTTCCGGGTTCTCGGGCTGTCGGGTGGCAGAGGAATCCGTTTCCTGTTCTGCCGGCTTCTCTTGTGTAGGGGCCTCTGTCGGTTGTGGCTGATCGGTTTCCTTCTGTTTGAGGTTGGGCAACCAGGCTATCGTCACTTTGCCCAGACCGATGAAGAGAATAATGATGCTGATCCAGACGAAGAACCTGCCGGCATGTGTGTGGAGGCTGGCCATGTATATTCCGAGTCCGACGGATGTATATTTGATACCCGAAATCATGATAGCTTCGTCGAACAGATAGCCGCGGAAGCGGGAACTATTGCCAGGATACACCGGTGACGTATATTCCCTCTTGGCGGAAGAACTGGTGGAAGGCTCGTTTCTCGTTTCCTGAGGTTGTACGGGCTGTCGTGGAGCGGCCGTGTCCTTCTGTCTTAGAGATTTGCGAGTTTTGTAGATAAGATAGATGAACAGTAGCAGCAAAACAAATAGGGGAAGAATGATGATGAGCACTATGATGGCCGCTTTTATGCCGAAATGCATGACATGCTGCATGGTGTTGTCTGTTTCGTCCCCCGTATCCTTGTCAGTGAGGGATATAGTCGTAGCTGTAGACGGAGCCCTCAGGCACACCGTGTCGGCCACATAGTCCGAGGTGTCGGAGAAGGCGATAATCCCTGCGGTGTCTGCCACCGCTCTTTCCGTTTGGGGCGTTGTGTCTTTGTCTTCTTTCGTTTTCTTTTTCCGGACTTGCGTCTTGTCCGGTGTTTTCGACGCGATTGCAGTGGTTGCGATAGAATCCTGTGCGGCTTTCACTTCTTCGTATCCGAAACTCAGGCAACCAGCCAAGACAACCGCAGTCATCATAGAAATACTTTTCATAACTTAATTTATTTAATGGTTCACGATGATGTTATCTGTCTGTTGGACGTTAAAAAACTCCAGTTGGTTGCAAAGTGACGGATTTTTTTGCGATTTCTCGTTATAAAAGATGTATTTTTGTTTTGTAGAACGATTGGAAACATGATTTTACCTCAAGAATTTACGGATTATACCCGTCGTCTGGCAGGCGATGATTTGTACCGAATCCTTTGTGCGGCTTTGTCGGAAGAACCGCCGGTCAGTGTGCGGCTGAATGAGCAGAAATGCCGGATGGCTGGTTTGTCGTCGGATGTCCTGTCGCTTCCCCATGCGGACGGCGGGGTGCCTTGGTGCAGGTCGGCGGTCTATTTGAGCGAGCGTCCGTCTTTCACGTACGATCCCTTGCTGCATGCCGGGCTCTATTATGTACAGGAGGCCAGTTCCATGTTTCTGGAGCAGGCAATCCGCCGTTATGTCACCGGACCTGTAGCAGCGCTCGATCTGTGCGCGGCGCCGGGAGGCAAGTCTACCCACGCCCGTGCCCTTTTGTCGGAAGGCAGTCTGCTGGTAAGTAACGAGCCCATACGTAGCCGGGCGCAGGTGCTGGCCGAGAATATAGCCAAATGGGGGCATCCCGGTTGCATCGTTACGCAGAACTATCCGAAAGACTTCACGCGTTTCGCGTCGCTGTTTGATGTCGTGATAGCTGATGTCCCCTGTTCCGGAGAAGGAATGTTCCGAAAAGACGCCGGGGCGATGGAGGAGTGGAGCACGGCCAACGTGGAGTTGTGCCGTAACCGGCAGAGGGAGATACTGGCCGACGTGTGGCCGGCTCTCCGTCCCGGTGGACTTCTTATATATAGTACGTGTACCTATAACGACAAGGAGAATGAAGAAAACATAGATTGGATTGCGGACGAATTGGGAGCCAGTGTGCTCCCGCTTCCGGTGGAGGACGATTGGCTGGTGGAGGGGCGTTTGCCCCGGGGTACCTCGGAGAGCAGGGTTGAGAACCGTTCTGTTTATCATTTCTTGCCCGGACGTACGCGGGGAGAAGGTTTTTTTCTGGCTGTGTTGCGAAAGAATGGCGGGGAAGAATCCATGTCGGTGGTTTGCGACAATCCGGAGAAGCAAGAAAAGCCCCGCTCGGGAAAGGCGAAAAAAGGGCGTGTCGCTCCGCCGACAGTCCCGAACGAATGTCTGTCATGGGTGTGTAAGTCGGAAAACTATGAATTTCTTGCGACAACTGACGGACGGCTGTCTGCATTTCCCCGTGCTCACGTATCTGTGTATACCCGTTTAAAAGAATATCTTACGGTGCTGCATGCCGGTATTCCCGTGGCGGAACTGAAGGGACGCGACTGGATACCCTCCCATGCGTTGGCGTTGAGTACGGAACGTGCCGGGGGCGCATTTCCTATGGTGGAGCTCGGACAGGAACAGGCCGTGGCTTATTTACGAAGGGAAACGTTAACACTGCCTTCCGATGCGCCGCGTGGCTATGTGCTACTCGTTTTTCGGGGCGCCGCGCTGGGCTTTGTCAAAAACGTGGGTAACCGTGCCAATAACCTTTATCCGGCCGAGTGGCGCATCCGCAGCAGTCATATCTCTCCTTTCTGTCTCTGGACGACCGATGGCTGCGTGCATCCGTGAATTTCCGGAAAAGGATGAAAAAACATTCCGATATGCTTGTGTATTCTCTCTGAAAGTCATAGCTTTGTTCTCTGAAAAACAAACTTAATAAAACATGAAAAACAAAATTTACTCTCTTGTTGTATTGCTGACGCTGTGCTTGTCCGGCACGCGGGCGGCAGACACGTACGACGGGTATTCCGTCACCAACGAAGGCGCTTGGTGCTGGTTTGCCGACCCGCGGGCCCTGCATTATGAAAATGAGGCAGGAACCATCAACGCCTCCTACTTGGGCTATATCGACGTGCACGGTAATATCAAGGCCATGCAGGTGGACTTTCTTACAGGACAGCATAATGAAGTGTTGGTTCGTTCGAACTTCCAGCCCGACGACCACAACAACCCGACGTTTCTCATTCTGCCGGACGAACGTGTCATGATCTTCTATTCGCGTCACACCGATGAAGCCTGTTTCTTCTACCGCGTATCCCGCAAGCCGGGTGACATTACGACGTTGGGAGAAGAAAAAGTCATCAAGACGGCCAACAATACCACGTATCCGTCGCCTTTCATCCTGAGCGACGACCCGCAGCACTTCTACCTCTGCTGGCGCGGCATCAATTGGCATCCCACTATCGGACGCTATACCTTGCCCGATACGGAGGACAATGTGCAGGTCGCCTGGGGGCCGTATCAGATTGTACAGTCCACAGGAGCGCGTCCTTATGCCAAGTATTACAGCAACGGAAAGGACAAGATATACATGACCTATACCACCGGACATCCCGACAACGAACAGCCCAACTGGGTGTACTTCAATGTCGTGAACCTGAATGCCACCAAGGACGCGCAGGGCAATGTGAAAGTGGCTCCCTCGCTGGAGGACATTCGGGGAACGCGTCTGTCCACGATAGCCTCCGGTTCTTTCAAGGTTTACAAGACAAGTGACTATAAGAGTAAATATCCCTATACGGTGGTAGATGCTCCGGGCGATTACCGCGACTGGGTGTGGCAGATAGCCTGCGATGCCGAGGACCGTCCCGTCATTGCGATGGTACGCATCAACGGAGGCAAGTCGCAGCATGAATATTTCTATGCCAAGTGGACGGGCAGTGCTTGGCGCCTGACAGACTTGGCCGATGGCGGAGGTCGTTTTCACTCTTCCAATACCGAATACTGCTACAGCGGTGGAGAAGCTCTCGACCCCGAAAATCCGAATATTATCTACCTGTCGATTCCCACCGAAGGCGAAACGGGACGGAAAGTATATGAAATCTGGAAGTATACGTTGAACGATGAGGGACGTGTGACGGAGAAGACTCCCGTAACACGTAACTCCGACAAGAACAACGTGCGGCCTTACGTGTTGCCCGGCTCTTCCCGTTCGCCTCTGCGCCTGGCCTGGATGAACGGCGACTATTATTATTGGATGGTGAACAAGAACTATCCGGCCGGTTATCCCACCGGGATACGTTGCGACTATCAGTGGAACGAAACACTGAACAGTTATGTGGACGCACCCGCATGGCATGAGACCTACGGCGGCAAATCCATGAGCATCGGAACTTTTGAAGCACCGGAATTGCCTCAGACGACCGCTTTCACCCTGAGCGTCGGTCTGCAACTGAGTGCATCGGCCTATTACGGGACATTGGTGAGCGGTGATGAATTTACCTATGGCGTAGCGGAAACGGATGTCCTGCCTTATGTGACAATCGGAGGAACGACCTATCGCAGTACGAATCAGTTGTATACGTCGGACAGTTGGGCCTGGAATTCCGGCGGTACGAGCGGCGACCGCTGGCCCACACAACTGGGAGAGTTCAATCTGACGCTGGCATACGACGGCCGCGTGCTCACAATTTACCGCAACGGACTGATCGACCAGAAAATCGAGGTGGAAGGGCTTTCTGCCGGGGGACTTCGCATCGGCGGATATGAGGGGACGCTCCAGACAGCCTCGTTCTACGGGGAGTGCCTATCGCAGGATGAAGTCAGATACATACTCAAGAAGCAGGCGCTGGACGGGCTCTATGTCCCCGGAAAGGTTTGTACGGACGTGCTGTTGCCCGTGAAGGTAGGCGGGGAATCGGTCGTATGGACCTCCGACCGTCCCGAGATACTGGCGGCGGACGGTTCTTTCCGCGCTCCGGAGACAGAGACGGAAGTCACTCTCACGGCTTCTGCCGGAAGCACCGTGCGCACGTTTGCCGTGACGGCGCTGCCTCGTGACATCGAGCTTAATTGTTTGGCCTATTATGCTTTTGAAGCGTCCGACGCCTATCAGTCGGAGGGGAACGCATTTGTGAAAGACCTGAGCGGAAACGGCCGCGACCTCATGTTGAACGGTTCGGCAAAGGCCAATGGCGTGCTCGACCTGACGGCCAACAAGTCCACGGCCTTTGATACGAACGGTTATGCCGTCATTCCCGCCGGACTGCTGGACAGTCTGCGCAGCTATACTGTGCTGTTCCTGGCCACGCCGGCTTCCTTGTCGGCTGCTCCGCGCTTTTATGATTTCGGATTCTCGTCAGGCAATAGCCTGTTTGCCCGTGCCAACGCGCTGGCGGCCGGTATCAAGTTGGGCGGCGGAACGACAACTATGGTGGACGGAGCCGCGACGCTTTCAACCGGTAATACATATAAAATGGCCGTCACCTATGATGCCCGCACGCGGCTGACATCCATCTATGTGAATGGCGAATGCGTGGGAAGCGGTACAGCCAATATGAACGAGGCCTGGCAGATTGCCGCCTCCTCCGCCGATATCCGCAACTACATCGGGAGGACACAATGGTGGGACACCTCTTATGGCAAGGATAATGTCGATTACGTGGGAACCATGGATGATTTGTATGTCTTCAATACCGCTCTCACGCTGGAGGAAATCGCTGCTCTGCAGGGCATTCACATCGACGACGAGGCGCTGAACGTGGATCGCACGGACTGCCTGGTCAATCCCGGTTTCGAGGAAGATTTTACTGTGCTGGCCGGTTCGGGCGTGACGTCCGACCGCGCTATTTACGTGCCTTCCGGCTGGAAGGCAGACTATACGGGGCGCGACGCGAACGACATGACGGTGCTCAACTCCTCGTGTCTGTATTACAACCTCTTCACTTCTGTGGCAAGGACGGAACAGTTGGGCGCTAACAGCTACCTCGTGCGTCAGAAATGGGGTACGTCCTCCATTTCGCTTACGCAGACGAACGACACGTTGCCTGCTGCCTACTATGCGTTGCAGGCCTCTCTCTGGCAGAGCGGATTGGGTGGGCAGGCAACCATCTGGGCCAAGGCCGGAAAGGATGAAACTCTGTCGGCTACGGCTCCGAGCGCGACAGGAGCGTGGGAACAGGCATCGGTGATGTTTCCCTGCGATGGACTGCAGCAGACCGTGCTGGGATGCACGGCACGCCACACGTCGGACGGTAGCGAGAAGTTCCTTGGCTTTGACAACTTTCGTCTGTTGGATGTGACGGCCAATCGTGAGGCACCCGAACTGTTGGCGTTGCTGGCGCGCATGACGCAGGCGGCCGATCAATTGTTGGAAGGCTCTCCACTGGTAGACCCTTGGCTGGGAATGCTTACGGAGGCCAGCCTGACGGCCAAAGGGATGACAAAGGAGGCCTCACAAGCGGAACTGTATGCCGCTTACGTGTCCCTGCGTGATGCCCTGCGCGGTGCGCGCACTCCGCAGGCTACCGGCATCCGCGAGGTAGAATCTGTTTCTTCGCCCGAGGCCCTGTATGACCTGAGTGGTCGCCGTGTCGCTTATCCGGTTTTGAAAGGAGTCTACATTGTAAACGGCAGAAAGGTGGTTTACTGAACAGCGGGCGGTAGCTCCCTGACGGCTTTGTTCTCATAACATGAATTCCCCGCGGCGTGTTCGGTGCGCCGCGGGGAATTTGCGTGTAGGGGAGGAGAGAGGGAGGCGACGGCCTCCGGCCTTTCCACCCGCAGGCTGTCCACTCATCAAGTGGAGCGCTGTTCACTATGGGTAGTGGAGCGCTGTTCACTATGGGTAGTGGAGTGCTGTCTACTATGGGTAGTGGAGCGCTGTCTACTATGGGTAGTGGAGTGCTGTTTACTATGGGTAGTGAAAATCTGTTCATTAGGAATGTGGAATACTATCCTCTGGCGCTCATGATAGTACTCCAGATGATCTTATTTAAGTTTGAATGACGACCTTATGAAAACTAAAATAACAGTCTCCGGATAGTTTCCCGGCTGGATGCCTGTCCATTGACGGATGGCCCCAGTTTCCCGCTGAGCCGCAAAAATGCTTATCTGTTGTTCACGACTCTGTATTTTGAATTATTTTTTGTTATCTTTGCACAAGTGCTTTCTATGCCGGCTTACGGATATGAATGTCAGCAGGGAAGCCTCTTCGCGCAGAAAACAGATATACCAATAAAAAACCTGAATTACTCATGAAAAACAAAAGATTTCTTTATGCTTCACTTGCAGTCCTGCTTTCCGGCGCGTTCTTCCGTGCGGAAGCCCAGACCGTGGTATTTCCGCAGGCGGAGCAGCCGGGCCGGGCACGGGTGCAGGCCGGTGACGGCATCTATACACTCTCCAACGACCTCCTGTCCGCCAGTTTCGTCAGAGAGGACGGGCGGCTGTTGTTCGGCGGTTGCGACGCGTTGACGCTGCAGGCCGGAACTGAGCTTTTCAAGTTGCGGTTAGGCAACGGTACGGAAGTCTGTGCTTCCGAAATGACATTGGCCGAAGTGCGCACCGTGGAGCTAGCGGGCGACCCGGCTGCGGTGAAAGGTTCGAAGCGCTTTGACGGCAAGGCTGTGGAAGCGGACTTCGCGTATGGCAACCTGAACATAACCTGGCGTGCCGTCCTGCGCGACGGTTCGCACTACCTGCGCACGGAGCTGGACGTGACCGCAACGAAGGACACGCCGATGAACTCTCTCACGCCAATGATGTACTGCGTGGACAACCTTGCGGGCGGAACCGTGCCCGTGGTCGTGGGCAATACACGCGGCGCCGTGCTGGCCAGCGACCGGATATTCGCCGGTCTGGAAACCCCGATGGGGCTTAACACCTCGGGCACGACCAGCGATATGGATCGTTTCACGCACGATGCGTGGACTGCGAATTCCTTTGCATGGACACCCGGTGAGGATACGCCGCAGGGGATTCTCGCTTTGGGCTATACCACGGCCCAGATTGTCGGCACGCGAGGATATCTCGTATTCCGCGAGACGGGGGAATACACCCTGACATTCGCTTATTCCAGTGGCAGCCACCGTCTCAACATCGTGGGAGTCGACCTGCTGAAGGACGGTGAGGTCGTGGCTTCGGACTATCATTACGGTTTCACCGGCAATCTGGCGCAGAACAATACTTATCGCCTCGCGGTGCCTGAATCCGGTGCCTATCAGGTGCGCTACTTCTGTGAGGTGAGAACGGAGACTATCACCAGTTCCGGTGTCATCACGTATGACAAGAAAGTGTCCGTGCCGGTCATTGTCTACGACCAGCCTGCCGCGACTGTCGCCGCCGGTCGTGCCAAAGCCCCGAAGGCTCTGCCGGCCGGCTCTTCTTCCATCGGCGAGGATGAGATGCTTACGGATACCTGGAAACCGGCCGACTGGAAAGTGGCTGGCAACGTGCCCCCGCGGATCACGGAACTCGGCTTCGGCTATCCGGATGTCAAGTTTGTGCAGCAGCCCTTCACGGTTCGTTCGGGCAAGGGTACGCTGACGGCGGAATTCATCTACAAGACGGGCAACAACGGCCTGAGCATCGTGGGAGTGGATATGACAGACGAGGAAGGAAACATCGTGGCCTCGGACTACCACAAAGGATTCTCCGGCAATGCCAAGACGGATAATCTCTATACGATGAATGTCCCCTACGAAGGGGCGTTCACTTTGCGTTACTTCTGTGAGAACCGGACAGAGGCGAACACCTCCACCGGAGAAATCAAACTGCGGCTGGCCGTTGTGGACACCATCCACCTGCCGGCGCCGACCACCGTACCCATACAGGGCGTGTGGAGCCGGAATACGACCTTGGCGGCCGGGAAAACCTGGAGCGTCGGATCCGTTGTCGGGCTTATCGCCCCGGGGCAGGCCCGCCGTTCTTTCCTGGCATACAGCGAGCGGGAGCGTGCTGTGCCCTGGCGCCCCTATCCGGTTTATATCTCGTGGTATGAACTGAATATTGATCGCAACAATTCGCAGGACTATTCGAACAACATGACGGTTGCGCAATGCTCCGACGTGATAGAGCACTGGAAGACGGCCTTGTTCGATGCCTACGGGACGGGAATCGAGGCGTTCGTCTGGGATGACGGTTGGGACGAATACGGCACGTGGACCTTCAACAAGAACTTCCCCGACGGATTCGCCGGCCCCGATGCCTTGGCGCGTGATATGGGTTCTGGCATTGGGGCATGGCTCGGCCCTGTGGGCGGTTACGGACAGTCCGGCAATTACCGCCGCAGCTACTGGAGCGGGCGGGGCGGTATGCAGCTCAGCAATCCGGCCTACTACAAGGTGTTCCTCGATGCGTGCAACTATATGATTGACACCTATGACTTCCGTTTCTTTAAGTTCGACGGTATCAGCGCGCAGTTCAGTGCCGTAGGACCCGACGCCGGCACGACGGGCGAGGAGAATGCCGAGGCTATCATCGACATCGAGCGTGAAATCCGCAAGTCGAAGGAAGATATATTCCTCAATACGACCGTCGGCACGTGGGCCTCGCCCTTCTGGTTTCAGTTTACTGACGCTGTATGGCGGCAGGAGAACGACTACGGTACCATCGGCAACCAGGGTACGGACCGTGAACGCTGGATAACGTACCGCGACCGCCTTGTCTATCAGAACTTCGTGCAGAACTCGCCGCTCTGTCCCATCAACACGCTTATGACCCACGGATTCATCCTTACATCCTTCGGCAATGTGTCGAAGAACATGGACTACGCCGGCATCGTGCGTGAGATGCGTTGTGCTTTCGCTTGCGGTTCGGGCATGGTGGAACTGTATAACGACTACAAACTGATGAACAATATCAACGGCGACCGTCTGTGGGCCGATTTGGCCGAGTGCATCCGCTGGCAACGCGACAATGCCGACGTGCTGGCCGATATCCACTGGGTAGGCGGCAATCCTTGGGACGGCAGCCGTGCCAACGTCTATGGTTGGGCATCGTGGAACGGGCGGAAGGCTACTTTGGCGTTGCGCAATCCGTCGGCTTCCCCGCAGACCTATACGACGACCCTCCGTCAGGCGCTCGACATCCCCGCTTATGTGAATACGACCGTGACACTCTCGGATGCTTTTGCCCAGGCTGTTCTTTCCGGCTTGCCCGTGGGAGAGCCGGTGGACATCGATACCGAACTGACGCTGAATCTTCCGGCCTCGTCCGTGTTCGTCTACAATGGCTTGGACGGCAGTGCCCCTACCGGTATTGCGGTCGCTCCGGTAGCTTCGCCGGTCCGGTCGGGCAACGATACAGCCGTTTATGACCTGACGGGCCGTCGGGTCAGTCGTCCCGCATCAAAAGGCATCTATGTCGTAGGTGGGAAAAAGGTGGCCTACTGACAGAACTGTCTGGGATGAAGAAACATGCTTGCTGTGCCGCAAACGAAGGAGGGATGCCCCTTTCGCTACGGCATAGCAAGCATGTTTCTCTCCTTCTTCCGTATGCGGTCAGAGGTATTCCGGAAGCAGATAGAGCCGTGTGCTGTGGCTCCCCTTTATTAATATAGTATAGCTTTCGGGCATTTCCGTCCGCAGTGTTTCGATAACCTGTTCCACGTTGTCGAACATCCGGAAGGGAGCGTCCGTCTCTCGGAAGCACGGTCCCACGAGCCACACACGATCCAATTTCGCCTGTATCAGGAAATCCACAATGCGCCGGTGCTCCGCTTCGCTCACGCTGCCCAACTCCTTCATGTCGCCCAGAATGACCATCTTCTTGTCTGCTTTCAGCCGGCACAGGTTTTCCAGTGCAGCTCCCATACTAGTGGCGTTGGCGTTGTATGTGTCGATGATAAGCCGGTTGTGCGCCGTTTCCCGCCATTGTGAGCGGTTGTTGCCCGGCGTGTATTCAGCCAGTGCCGCCGAGATGTCCTCGTTCGGCACATCGAAAGTCCGCCCCACAGTCACCGCTGCCAGCAGGTTGCTCAGGTTGTAGTCCCCGATGAGCCGGCTTTGCACTTCATGCCAAGTGCCTCCCTGCTCGCGCCATCGGAAACGCAGGCAGGGCGTGCAGTCAAGTGCCTCCCCTTCAACAGCCGTGCCTTCGTCGCCCGGTGCTCCGTATCTGACGGTCTTCATCCCTTCGGCCATCGGCACCAGATGCGGGTTGTCTTTGTGCAGGAACACCGTACCTCCCTTTCGGCGGAGATAGTCATACAGTTCGCCCTTGGTGCGCACTACGCCCTCGAACGAGCCGAAACCCTCGATATGTCCCACGCCCACGTTGGTTATCAGTCCGTAGTCCGCATCCACAATCTCCGAGAGCTGCTTGATTTCTCCCGGGTGGTTGGCGCCCGTCTCGATGACAGCCATTTCATGTCCGGCGTTCATCTGCAACAGCGTCAGCGGTACGCCGATATGATTGTTCAGGTTCCCTTGCGTATACCAGACTTTGTATTTCCGGCTCAGTACGGAGGCAATCAGTTCCTTGGTCGTTGTCTTTCCGTTGGTTCCCGTCACCTGTATTACGGGCAACCGTAACGCTTTTCGGTGATGCGATGCCAATCGTTGTAGAATGTGCAGGCTGTCATCTACTAAGATATACCGTGTGTCGCCCTCCGGTACATACTGTGCATCGTCCACCACGGCATATGCACAGCCTCGTTCCAGTGCTCCAGCCGCGAATGCGTTTCCGTCAAACGAAGCCCCTTTTAGGGCGAAGAATATCGAACCCTCGGGACAAGTGCGGCTGTCGGTCGTCACGCATGGGTGTTGCTTGAAAAGGCTATAAAGTTCCTCAATTTCCATTTCTTTCATACAATCAGTGTGCAAACTTACGACAAATCTCTGTAATAAACGAATCTTGCTATAGGATATTGGATTGGTTGTGCAACCGAAATCGGACACCTTCTTGTGCGCGTTGGATATTTTGATTAACTTTGTCCGCATCTCGGAAAGGCAATTTTCTGCCACTGGCAGGATTTACACGCTTTTTCCTTTCATTTATTTAATGATATGTTTTTATTTGATTATGGAAAGAAGAGTTAAAGTAGGCGCGTTCATGTTTGTGCTCTTTCTCAGCGGTGTTTTATGTAGCTATGCCGCCGGGATTTCCGCTTACGGACTGAAATGCGAACATTTGGAATCTCCGGTGGGAATTGATGCGGAGCATCCGAGGTTCAGTTGGATATGCCACTCGGACAAGCGAGGCTTCAAGCAGACGGCCTACCGCCTTTTAGTGGCTTCCTCGCCTGATAAATTGAAGAAGGGGAAGGCCGATATGTGGGATTCCGGCTGGAAATCCTCATCCCGCTCTATTCTCGTCCCTTATGGCGGGAAGGCATTGCAGCCGGGCGAAAAGTATTATTGGACTGTCAGGATAAAAGGAACAGGCGGGACGATGTCGGAATATAGCCGACCGGCCATATTCATCACCGGGCTCTACACCGAACGCGACTGGCACGGAGCCGAATGGATAGCTTTGGAACCGGATGCGGAGAAGATAGTACCTCTGCTTGATGAACCGACTGCCCGCGGAAAGATTTCTGGGAAAAATGTCGGTCCGTACAAGATGCCTCAGTTCAGGAGATTCTTTACCGTAAAAGACCGGAAAATCAGAATCGCCACGGCTCATGTGTCGGGGCTCGGGCATTTCGATTTCTTCTTGAACGGGAAGAAAGTCGGCGATCATTTCCTTGATCCGGGATGGACGGACTATAGCAAGGAAGCGCAGTATGTCACGTTCGACGTCACCTCCTTGTTGAAAGATGGATCCAATGTGGTGGGCGTTATGCTTGGCAACGGTTTTTACAATGTGCCCAACGAACGCTATTACAAGATCACCGGCTCGTTCGGAGCGCCGGTGATGAGAATGGTGCTGAAAGTAGAGTATGCTGACGGAGGTACAGACTATGTTGTCAGCGATTCGTCTTGGAAAGTTACGGAAAGCCCCGTGACATATTCAAGCATATATGGCGGAGAGGATTACGATGCCGGACGGCGGGCAGAAGGCTGGATGCTTCCTGGATTCGATGACTCCGGGTGGCGGGAACCGGTTGTCAACAGAGACAAGACGCTCAGCATGTATTCCTGTCCGGGAACAGAACTCAAAGTTCTGTACGAATTGCCGGTCTGCTCCGTAACCATGTCGCCGCAGGGGTATCCGGTATATGATTTCGGACAGAATTTTTCGGGAATAGTCCGGATGAAGCTAAAGGGAAAGGCTGGGCAAACCGTCCTTCTCCGGCCGGGAGAACTGCTGGCGGACAGTACTGTGGTTCAGTGGGGTAGCGGTGCGCCTTTTTACTACCGGTATACCGTCGGACAAACCGGTGGCGAGGAGACCTGGCAACCGCAGTTCACGTATTACGGACAGCGCTATGTCCAGATAGAAGGCGCGGTTCCGGCAGGAGTAGCCAATCCGGACAGCTTGCCGGAAATAATGGAATTGACCGGTTTGCATACAACCGGAGCCCTTCGGGAATCGGGAACATTCTCGTGTTCCAACCCGCTTTTCAACAAGATATTCCTTCTTGTGGACTGGGCCATCAGGAGCAACGTGGCTAGTGTCCTTACCGATTGCCCCCACCGGGAGAAACTCGGTTGGCAGGAGCAGTCGCACCTGATGCAGCACTCCCTGCAGTACCGTTACGACATGGCAGCTATTTATCCGAAGATTCTCCGTGACCTGAAGGCTGCCCAGTGGGACAACGGCTGTGTGCCGACCATCGCCCCTGAGTATGTCCGGTTTTCCCACGGGTTCGGAGACACGCCGGAATGGGGAAGCACCGCCATCATCAGTCCCTGGTATTATTATAAATGGTATGGCGACGATTCGCTTCTTAGACGCTACTATCCGGCCATGCAGAAATATGCTGAATATCTCGGGTCGAAAGCCGACGATAATATTGTGGCTTACGGACTGGGTGACTGGTATGACATCGGTCCCAATCCTCCCGGATATGCCCAGTTGACGTCCAACGGACTTACCGCCACAGCGATATATTACACGGACATCGATATACTGAAAAATGCGGCGGCGCTTCTTGGCAAGAAAGACGACGAAGAGAAATACCTACGTCTCGCAGACGAAATAAAGGAGGCCTATAACCGCCGTTTCTACGATGAGTCCCGTCGCTGTTATGACCGCGGAAGTCAGACGGCCAATGCCATATCTTATGTCACGGGGCTTGCCGAGGGGGAACATGCCGAAGCAGCTCTCGCTTCTCTGGTTGCGGACATCGCCGACCGGGGGTACGCCCTCACAGCGGGGGATGTGGGATATCGGTATGTCTTGGCTGCGTTGACGCGGGCGAACAAGCCGGAGGTGGTATTCCGGATGAATAGCAGATATGATACTCCGGGATACGGATGGCAGCTGGCTCATGGCGCTACCGCTCTTACCGAGTCGTGGCAGGCTTATCCGAATGCCTCGAACAACCACTTCATGCTGGGACACATCCTGGAGTGGTTCTATTCTGCATTGGTCGGTATCCGACAAACCGACGGGTCTGTCGGATTTAAGACCGTGGAGATTGATCCCATGCCCTGCGGGGACATCACATCCGCTTCCGGCACTCTTAAGGCTCCGTATGGTGACATTGTCTGCGGCTGGGAGATTACCGGCGGAGTGTATCGTCTGAAAGTTTCCGTACCGGCCAATTCCGATGCCGTGGTATGGTTGCCGACCGCCGATGCGGGTAGAATAACGGAGCACGGTGTCAGCTTGGGTGCGGCCGATGGGATAAAGGCGGTGGAAACCGTCGGGGAGCGGACGAAAGTGACGGCGGGTTCCGGCACGTACCTGTTTGCCGTGGAGAGGGGAATTTAATTCCCTAACCATGAAATCTTCGACATTTTGTGCCCCGATATCCCGGAATGCCGATATTTCTGCGTACATTTGCCTCGTTAAATCATTCGGACGAACGCGATGAAGGGTCTGCTTCCTTATACTTTGCAAATCAACGGACGACTGCTGGACTTGTCGGAACCGCATGTGATGGGTATCCTCAACGTTACTCCCGATTCCTTTTATGCCGGAAGCCGGAAACAGACCGGGCGGGAGATAGCCCGTCGGGTAGAACAGATACTGGAGGAAGGCGGGACGATGATAGACATCGGCGCTTATTCTTCGCGTCCAGGTGCCGGACACGTCTCGAAGGAAGAGGAGATGAGCCGTCTGCGTCACGGGCTGGATATTCTGCGGCAGGTGGATGCCGGTGCCGTGGTCTCGGTCGATACGTTCCGGGCGGACGTGGCGGCCATGTGTGTCGAAGAATACGGAGCGGGGATTGTCAACGACATATCGGGAGGTGAAATGGACAGCCGCATGTTCGGGACGGTGGCCCGGTTGGGAGTTCCCTATGTGTTGATGCACATGCAGGGAACTCCGCAGGACATGCAGCGGGAACCTCATTACGGGGATGTGGTGGCGGAGGTCATGCAGTACTTTGCCCGTCGTGTGCAGCTGCTACGGGAACTGGGGGCGAAAGACATCATTCTGGATCCCGGTTTCGGCTTCGGAAAGACACTGGCGCACAATTACGAATTGATGAACCGTCTGGAACTGTTCGACATCCTTGAACTGCCCGTGCTGGTGGGTGTGTCCCGCAAGTCGATGGTATACAAGTTGCTGGACTGTACGCCCGATGAGGCGCTGAACGGGACTACCGTGCTCCATACGCTTGCGTTGTTGAAGGGAGCCTCCATCCTGCGTGTCCACGACGTGAAAGCTTGTTGCGAGGCGGTGCGTATCGTCCGTCAAATGCTTAATCCCAAGTAAGATTGCCGTATGTTTTTTGATTTCGGAGTAAAAGATATAATAGACATTTTTTTGGTTGCCCTGTTGCTGTATTACAGCTACAAGGTGATGAAAGAGTCGCGCTCGCTCAATGTCTTTTTCGGTGTGCTCATGTTTGTGGCTTTCTGGCTGTTCATTTCCCAGTTTCTGGAAATGAAACTGTTGGGCTCCATTCTCGACAAACTGGTGAGTGTGGGTGCTTTGGCGCTACTGATTCTTTTTCAGGACGAGCTCCGGAATTTCTTTTATACGATAGGTACCCACGAAAGGGTGCGCTCGCTGATGCGCCTGCTTCGGGGAGATAAGAAGCAGAAAAACGGCAAGTCGGACATCATGCCCATTGTGATGGCTTGTATGAGCATGAGCAAGCAGAAAGTCGGTGCTCTGATTGTTATCGAGCGCAGCCTGCCGCTCAACGACATTATCCGTTCCGGTGAGCTGATTGATGCGAATATCAATCAGCGGTTGATAGAGAATATCTTTTTCAAGAACAGTCCTTTACACGATGGCGCCATGGTTATTGCCAACAAACGCATCCGGGCGGCGGGGTGTATATTGCCGGTGTCCCACAGCATGGACATTCCCAAGGAACTCGGTTTGCGCCACAGGGCAGCCATGGGTATTTCACAGGAAACGGATGCTCTCTCGATTATCGTATCGGAAGAGACCGGTAACATTTCGGCCGCCTTCAAAGGGCAGTTCCAGTTGCGTCTGACAGCGGAAGAACTCGAACGCATCCTTACGGAAGACCATTTATAACGCCATCCTTAGGAATTCTATCCTTAGGTTGCAAGGAATACAACCGTAAGGTGCTAAGGAATATGGTTTTAAGGGTGTAAGGAATACTATCCTTAGGAGGTAAGGAATGCATTTGTAAGGAGACAAGAACAGCATTTCATTCACTGAGTGGACAGCACTTCACTATACCGAGTGAACAGCGATCCACTACCTATAGTGAACAGCGTTCCACTTGATAAGTGAACAGCTTGCGGCTTGACAAGTGGACTGCATACGGCTCGGCACGGGAACCGCCTGCGGGAGGGAAGCCTCCTTCGGTCGTCGCCGCCCTCCTCCCTACACACATGTTGTCGGAAAAAGGCTTCAATGGTTCAAACTGTTTGATTACCAGCAACAAATGGTTCATTTATCCTTCAGTTTTCCTTCATCCATCCTTCAGTTTTTCCGTTCAATGATTCAGTTTCCGGCTGCGGCGGCGCACTGAAACCGGTAATCCCTGAACCATTGTCCGCTGATTTCCAGCGGGTATGAACCATCGCTGAACCATTTGTGAACCATTACTCGTTGATTTCC
>CAMWUI010000013.1 GCA_947177395.1 uncultured Paraprevotella sp. | reverse complement strand
CAAATGGTTCAGCGATGGTTCATACCCGCTGGGAATCAGCGGACAATGGTTCAGGGATTACCGGTTGCGGCATGCCGTAGCGGCCGTCCGTTGAACCGCAGGGCGGAAAAACTGAAGGATGGATGAAGGAAAACTGAAGGATAAATGAACCATTTGTCGCTGTCAATCAAACAGTTTGAACCATTGAAGCATTTTTCCACAAACATGTGTGTAGGGAGGAGGGCGGCGACGGCCGAAGGAGGCTTCCTTCCCGCAGGCGTTTCCCGTGCCGAGCCGTGTGCACTCCACTTGCCGAGTGGAGTACGGTTCACTTATTGAGCCGTATGCTGTTCACTATAGGTAGTGGAACGCTGTCCACTATGGGTAATGAAGTGCGGTCCACTCGGTGAATGAAATACTATCGTTAGGTGCTTACAATAGTATTCCTTACACCCTTATAATCGTATTCCTTAGCACCTTACGATTGTATTCCTTGCACCCTAAGGATAGTATTCCTAAGGATGGCACTTCAGTTTGAATAAAATTATTATACAAATTCCAAATAATTCTCCCGATTCACAACATGAAACTTGGCATGGGGATATGCTTCTTGAAACATCCTCGGGACATTGGGCGCCTTGTTTCCCCATTTGAATTCCAGCGCAGTCAGGCCGTCTGCCCGCTCCTCGATCAGGTCAATTTCTTGCTTATCGTAAGTGCGCCAGAAATAGAAATCCTTAAGCAGTCCATCGTTGAAATTTGCTTTGCGCCGTTCCCCGATGATATAGTTCTCCCACAGCGCACCTACATCCTGCCGAATGGCCAGCGGTGAAAATGCGCCGATAATCGCATTGCGGATTCCATTGTCGTAAAAATACCATTTCCCGGCTTTCGTGACCTCTTTGCGAAGATTTCGCGAGTAAGCTCCAAGCCGATAGACGACAAAGACTTTCTCCAACAAGTCAAGGTATTTTTCAACGGTCGTCTTGCTCATGCCGAGCTGTTTGCCCAACTCCTCATAAGAGACCTCGCTTCCAAGTTGAAAGGCAATAAGCCGCAATAGGTCGCGCATCTTGCTCGAATTTTTCAAGCCGTCGATTGCCAGAATATCTTTCAGCAGATACGCCCCGACAATATCGCGCAAATAGTCGGTCTTACGCTCGTAGTTGTCCATCATGACCACCTCCGGATAAGAGCCATAAATCAAGCGGGCTTCAAGGTTCTGACGGGTTTCGAGTGCCGTTTCCGTCTGCGCGATTTCCCGTTGCGAGAAAGGTGTAAGCAGGAATTGCGTACCGCGACCGACTAACGGTTCCCCTGTCTTATTCAGTAGGTCAAACGAAGACGAACCGCTGGCCAATACGCTTATGCCCGGTATTTCATCGACAATCAACTTCAGAATGTTGCCGATTTGAGGTATATTCTGTGCCTCGTCTATAGCCAATAGGTCTATGCCCTCCAATAAATGTCGGTAATTGGCGACTGAGCGATTCTCCAACAAAGCCAACGTATCGTAATCCTCGCCGTTAAGCATCATCGTCCGCCCTGGATAGCTACCCACGATGTTGCGCATCATCACTGTCTTGCCCACACGCCGCGCGCCGAAAATCAATACGGCCTTGTTGGGGGCAATCCGTGCCATAATCTTCTCTTGAAGTATTCTGTTTATCATCGCCATAGGCAAGCATTCTTTTTGCAAATATAGCCATTCTTCTTTGTCAATGGCGATTTTTATATAAAAATCATACTTTGTAATGGCGATTTTTACGATAATACACGAACTCGGGATAACCAGCCCTTAAAACAACGTCTACTGATGAGTCTTTTCCATACGCACCTGCAATGCTTCCCGGCTTGTTTTCAAAGAACGAACATGCCGTGAGTGCCGCGCAAATGTTCATGACGGTTCAACCACTATAACAACGCCTCCCCGCGGAAGCAAATCGATTGTCTCAGGCAAGTTTGTTCTCTCCGTTATACGCCAAAAGTTCCCGCTTCCGGGAGCTGCGTCCTCAAACACAATCCCTTTCAAGGGTACAGGAAGTCCAAGACGCGAATAGTCCACAGGCATCTTTTCCAACATCCCGTCAGAACCATTGATGGCGGCAATCCACCACTTGTTGCCTTTTCTTCTGGCCAGCGCGACATACTCACCGGGGTATCCGCCGAGCAATACGGTCTCATCCCAGGCCGCGGGAAGAGCCGTGAAATAATCTTTCACTTCCTGCGGCTGGGCCAACAGGCTCTCGGGCCGGTCGGCCAGATGCTGGATACCGGATTCGAAAAGGGCAGTCAGCGCCAGTTCATGGGCATGCGTGGTGATATGGGGATGCTGCGAATCGGAAAAAGCACACGGCGTATAATCCATGGAACCGATGACATTGCGGGTGAAAGGAAGAGTGGCATTGTGAGCGGCCGCCTTGCCGGTGAACGTCGGCACATTGTTATACCATTCCGCTCCATACACTGCTTCTGTCGTAATCAGATTGGGATAGGTGCGTTGCCAGCCCCGCGGCAACGGGGATCCGTGGAAATTCACCGTCAGGCGATGCCGGGCGGCAGCTTCAAGCAACTCCGCCATAAACCTCATGTTCAGATTGGTATCACCGGAAAAGAAATCTATCTTCACTCCACTCACTCCAATCTTCTCGCACCATGCAAATTCCTTTTCAAGCGACTCCGGAGTATTCAGCCGGAATTTGGGTCCCGGCGCACCGTCCACCCATCCTACGGATGAATTATACCATATCAGCGGTTTCACTCCTTTGCTTACGGAATATGCCACGGCATCCTCCACCCGCTTTCCGTCCTTCATCTCATCCCATTCGGCATCAATGAGGACGTATGGAAGTTGCAATGACGCAGCCAGATCCACATAACGGCTTATGATGTTGAAATCGTTCGAACCATGGTTATAGGCCCAATATACCCAGGCCGCCACGCCCGGTTCGATCCATGAGGTATCCGCCACCACGCTCTCCCGCGAATTGTCGGTCACAAGGGTCGACTCGACGACTTCCGCGAGGGAACCCGCAATGAAAGTCTGCCATCCTCCGTTCTCACTGCCGTCGGGAACGAGATCGAAAAGATAGCCTCCACGCGCATGCATGCTTACGCCCGCTTCATTCGGGGCGATTCCCGATTCGGTCAACAATCCGAAACTTCCGCTATCAAACTCCACCAGGGCCGGATAACCGTAGCGGCCCCCTTCCTTTATCTCTCTGTCCTTCGGGAAGAAATTCTCATAACAGTCCGTCCACTCCTGCACCCAGTCGTGCGCCACATTCCGGAACTCAATTCTCGACACACCCGTTTTCTTCCAGGCCATACCGTCGTTATAGAGCCTGACGGAAAGCGTGTCGCCGTCCGCGAGCACGTATCTCCGCTCCGTATACGAATTCGAACAATGTTTTCTTTTCCCTGTCAGCATATCATAGGAGACAGACCTGGTAATGGATTTCCCGACGGGCTTCGCCTTTCCGCAGAAGAGCGACAACAGATGAGTCCGGCCACCTTTATCGGCACTTACCAGTTGCAACACTCCACCGTCCTTCCGAAGTGAAAATTTTCCATTGGGCGACGTCATTCCTGCCGCAGAGAGGCTGCATGCAATCACAACCGCACTTACTGCTATTGTCTTCAAAATATCTTTCATGCCTTACATCCTGACTGATACTCGTTTCCCTTTGTATACCACGTCCTTCGACTTCCCGTCAGGCATCACAATCCTGAACGTGCGCTGCTCCAGCATCCCGTCGAAACCTCCCTTGCGGGCATCTATCGTGAGGGTACGGCTCCTGTCATTCCACTTCATCGGGATCTTTGAGAATTTACCTTCAAGGTAATTATAGTTGTCCCCCTCGTCTTCATAAAGGACGAACCCGGCATCCGCACCGGGATAAACGTTGAGCGTAATGAAGTCCCACGGCTTCTCCGAGGAATATTGCATGTCCTCTCCAAGAGGCAATATACTTCCGGCTCTGACATAAAGCGGAGAATGGGATATGGGAGCCGCTGCCGTCACGGTGCGGCCGCCATCGTATTCCTCATTGGTCCAGAAGTCATACCAACGCGCACCGGCCGGGAGATAGACCTCATACGTTTTTCCCCTGTTCCAGTCTACAGAAGGCCACAAGCCCGCGGTTCCTCCGTTGTTCTTGTTCCACCCCGTCGTCTCATCTGTCTTTACCTCCTTCTCCTCCGTAAAAAGAGGATCGACTACCGGACATGCGAGAAGGCTTCTTCCGAACATGAACTCACGGGCATTGTCCCAGGTATTCCTGTCATCTCTGAAGTCCATGAACAAAGCACGCATGAAACTGTCATCGTTCTCACTCACCCTGCGCGCAGTGCTATAAATATAAGGCAAGAGACGATAGCGGAGTTTCACCGCCCCCACAAGGGCATCGTAAACGGGTTCACCGTCCTTGCCATAGTAATAAAGTTCCCGGTATACATCGGTCCCATGGCTACGCATCATCGGATTGAACAGTCCGAACTGCATCCAGCGGACATAGAGTTCCTGAAACCGGGGATTAGAGGTGGCCGAGTTGTCATTCCAGTTCCGGTTGTACGCACCGGCAAAGAACCCGCCAATGTCGGTGTTGACATTGGGATTGCCGGTAAGCGTGTGATTCAGGCACAAAGGAACCTGCTTACGCAATGATTCCCAAGAGCTGGACACATCTCCACTCCAGGTATTGGCTCCATACCGCTGTTGTCCGGCAAAGAAGGAGCGCGTCAGTATGAAGACTCTTTTATTCCGGTCTTCGACACGCTGATGCTGGTCTACCCCTCCCACCGTCATGAACGGAAACAGGTTGCGTACGGAACGGAACGAGCCTGCCGAACATTTCTCGTCGAGATCGGAGTCTTTGTATTGCGCATGGTCGGGATCGGTGGAATCCATCCACCAGGCATCCACCCCCATGTCATGCAGACGTTTCAGATGATTCCAATAAATCTGGCGTGCGGTCTCGCTGTAGCAGTCATACACCCTTACTCCCGACGGATAGTCTCTGCGCGGAGGCCAGTCGGTAATTCCCGATTCCGGCCAGGTTTCGAATGAAAACAGGAGATCTTTCTCCTTCAGTTCCCTATATTGTTTGGTCTCAGGTCCGAAACTAGCCCAGACGCTGATGCTGAGATGAGCGTTATTATCATGTACGCGGTTGATCATGTCCTGCGCACGGTTGAAATCGGGACTTATAAACTCCATGGCGTTCCAGGTGTAGTTGCTCCCCCAGTATTGCCAGTCCTGTATTATTCCGTCAAAAGGTATGCCGAGTCGGCGATACTTGTCCACCACTTCCAGAAGTTCCTCCTGGGTTTTGTAACGCTCGCGACTCTGGTGGTATCCATACGTCCAAAGCGGAAGCATCGGCACTTTTCCCGTGAGATGGCGCATGTCAGCAATCACCCCGTCGGCATCTCCGCCATACATGAAATAGTAATCCACCGCATCGCCCACCTGGCTCTCCAGCTCAAGCGTGGCATTGTCGTTGAGAGTCGTGGGAGAATAGTTGTCCCAATATATGCCATATCCCTTTATACTCTGGAAAAAATGTGCGTAGTCTTCAAGGTTGGACTGCTGCATGAGCCGGTGCTCGCCACGCTGTGACATCTTGCCGTTCTGCAACATTCCTATACCATAAATCGGTTCGTCCTTTTCAAGGGCAAACCCCTGCTTCACTTTATAGGCTCCCTTGTCGATACCTGTGAAAATAGGCGTGAAGGCATAGTCGCCTTCCTTCAGCAGAACCGTACCATCCGGTTTGTAAAAACTCACCTTCCCGCTCTTCTCATCCACACTTACCATCAGCGCGGCACTTTGATAGAGAGTCTCCCCTTGCTTTTCGCTCTTCCTGACTTTCACATCCCCGGGACTTGCGAGAACCACCATCGATTCCCTGCCGGAAGCGGCACTCCCCTGTGGAAACTTCTGCACCCTCACGATTTCAGGTGTATAAAACTGAATGTTCACATTCTCTGCCACCGTCGGGAGAGCCATTAAGACGAAAATCCCTATCAGACTTATCGGTTTCATACTCATAGTAAGTTTGATGAATTAAAAGTAATATATTCAGATTCGGTTATAAAGATAGTTACTTTTATCGAGGTAACAATGCGACTTAAAATTTTATCACTTTCTTTTTCCCGGTATAGTCGACTCTCTTTTCTTTGCCGGCCGCACGCACATTAAACACCCGCTTGACCGGAGCACCGGCATACGTGCCGCATGCCTCTGAAATCGTCAGACGTTTCCGGCAGTCGTCCCAGAAGAATCTGATTCTTGTGCTCTCCCCTTTTTCGAATGCATATCCGTCACCGGCATCGTCATAAAAGGTGAAGCCGGCATCCCGCCCCGTAAAAACATCCACATTCACCGGTTGCCCCACAGTGGCTCCACTATGCTCCGCGACCTCCGTCGTGAGAAGGATGCTTCCCCCTCTCACATAGACCGGAAGACGGTCGACAGGAGCTTCCGCAGTTATGACAGTCCCCCCGTGGAACCGCGTTCCCGTCCAGTAATCCACCCATCCGCTCTCCGTTTCAGGAAGATATACTTCCCTGGTCCGGCTCCCGGGATAGGTCACAGGACACACCATCATATCGCCGAACATATACTGGTCTTTCAAATCAAACACTTTACTGTCTTCGGGGAAGTCAAACGCCAGCGGACGTGCCATGGTATAACCTCCCCGGTTTTGCGCCGCCGCCATACTATATATATAAGGTATCAGCTCATACCGGCAATGTATCATTTTAAGGATAGCATCGTAGTATGGAGTCCCTTCTTCCCCAAACCGCCATATCTCACGGGGAGTGTCTGTTCCGTGACTGCGAAGCACCGGAAGAAATGTCGCCCACTGGAACATACGGGTATAAAATTCCCTGTAACCTTCGTCAACAACACCTTGCGGAAACTCTCCTTTATAAAACCATCTGGGATCCTCGCGGGTGAAGAAGCATCCGACATCCACCGTCCAGTAAGGATTTCCCGTAGCCATGTAATTGAGTCCTGCAGGTATCTGCTGCCTGAACGATTTCCACGAAGCATGGGTGTCGCCGTTCCACACAACCGTGGCATACCGCTGCTGACCGGCAAATGTGGAACGCGTAAGATTCACAACCCTCTTTTCATCGGAAACGCCTCTTTGATGCTCATAAATGCCTTTTGAATGGTTAAACGAATAAAGGCAGGCTCTCTCCGCGCCAAGTGTTTCGGAAAGAACGGCATCGGTAAGCCGCCAACGTTTCTCATGGTCATCCCAACCATATTCCTTTCCGTTTTCCGGCTCCGGTATTCCGTTCCAGTCTCCGTCAAGAGGTTCACTGCTGTCGCACCACCAGGCATCGAAACCATTGCTGAAAAATTCCCGGTCCGCATATTCCCAATAAAGATCACGTGCCGCCGGATTGAAAGCGTCATACACAGAATGCTCCAACATAAATCCACGCCTGCGGAAATCCTCTTCCTGCGGACAATATTGCGGGTTGGCCCAGATACTCACCATCAGCTTCGCATCGAGAGCATGCACGGAATCGGCAAGAGCCTTCGGATCGGGATAATACTTCCGGTTCATTTTCATGTACCCCCATCCCTGCGGCCAGTAATTCCAGTCCTGAACAATCATATCGAGCGGAACATGGCGACGGCGATACTCTTTCACCGTGCTTATAATATCGTCCGAAGACACATATCTTTCTTTCGACTGTATATATCCGAACAGGTAACGGGGCATCATTGCAACGGCTCCCGTAAGATAACGGTAACCGGCCACAACCTCCTCCAGAGACGCTCCTTTTATGAAATAATAATCCAACGTATTGACGCTCTCCATTTCCATCGTGGTCTCGTATGAACCGTCGGCTATCGGCCGGCTTTCATATTTCATGGAACATCCCGCATCGAACAGCAATCCGTATCCCCGTGTGGAAAGCAACATCGGCACGAATGCTTTAAGGTTGTGCTGGGTTAGGTACAGATTCTTACCCAACAGATTCATATAGTCTTCCATATGGGAACCCAAACCGTAGATACCTTCGTCCGGATTCATGGAAAATGTAACGGCCACCCGGTTCTTCATTCCCAATGTATCACGGCGCAATACATCTTTCACCGTCACTTTCCCGTTGGCAGTCTCCTCCATACGAGCCGAAGCATCGTCATAGATGACTTTCTCCTGCATCACACAGTCCCATCTGCGGGAAGACCGGACGGACTCTGAAAGAAGCAAACCGCCCGTGTCTGGGTCGGTAAAAACGACATGACCGTCGGGGCCGACGGATACTTTCAGGGAGTCTGACTGCATTATAATCCAACCGTCTACTTCTTTCACCGTTACACCAACCGGCATCGTCTCATAAACACATACACCGGTGGCATTGTCCGTCAAAGTCCCGTCGGGCGTCCATCTCACTCTCACTATTGCAGGCGTAATAAACTCCACTATGGGCAGAGCCGCCTCAACCGTCAGGGAAAATACCAATAATGCTAAACAAACAATCGCATTTTTCATATCAAACTCCATAAAGATAAATCATCCATTTCCCTCACCGTCTATGGTATGAATCCGACCTTGCTCATCGTATGTTAGTTCGCACACTTTCAGGCTGCGAAGCCACGATTTACCCCCCGAAGGCACACTGTCGTGATGAAAAAGGTACCATTTCCCTCCATATTCCACTATGCAGTGATGAGTGGTCCATCCTACCACTGGCGTAAGAATAACGCCCTGATATACAAAAGGGCCGTAAGGATTATCACCTACAGCATAACAAAGGAGATGGCTGTCACCGGTAGAATAGGAAAAATAATACTTCCCATTGTATTTATGCACCCATGACGCTTCAAAAAAACGATGGGGATCATCGGCACGAAGAGGATTGCCGTTTTCGTCAACCACCTGTATCGGTCTTGGCTCTTCTGCGAACTGAAGCATATCTTTGGAAAGACGGACGCATCGGCTCGGCAAAGCAGGCTCGGCCCCTTCGGGAAGAACTGCATTTTCAAGAGCCTTGTTGTCACGGAAACGCTGCAACTGGCCTCCCCACAATCCTCCGAAATACATATAATAATCTTCTTCCTCTTTAAGCACACAGATATCCATAGAATAACTGCCCCGGATGGGATCCGGCTCCGGAATGAAAGGCCCCTCCGGCCTATCGGCCACAGCGACCCCTATCCGGAAAATGTCGTTCCGGTCTTTAAGAGGGAAGTAGAGGTAATACTTTCCGCCTTTTTCCGCGCAGTCACAATCCCACAACTGCCGACCAGCCCAAGGAATATCGGCAATATCAAGCGCTTTCCCATGATCGGTGACATTTCCCGTCATCGGGTCTCCGTCGATAGAAAGGACATGCATGTCTTTCATCACATACTGATCGCCGTTGTCGTTCTCTACATTCTCACATTCCCGGTCATGAGACGGATAGATATATAGCTTTCCGTTGAACACATGGACGCTCGGATCCGCCATGAAATCCTCAGGAAAAAGATATCTTTTTTCAGGTTTTAGAAGTTTCATAATTCCATTCGTTTTTTAACGGGCAAGTTTCTCTTCCATAAACTGTTTCATCCTATATTCACGGTCAAATAGAAGCGGATAATCGGTACGTCCCCGCATCGGAAAGTCGTTGCGCCACGACATACCGTCATGAGTACCCCACCAGGTAACGCGGGAAATCACATCGGAATGTTTCCTATAAATCTGAAACACGCTGTCCATTCTTGCGTTCCATTGCTTAGAAACGTTTTCGGGCAATCCTTCTTTATAAGGATTAAACGCCGCTTTGAAGGCGACATTGTCAGCTACATCCGCCCTTTTATGGACTGTCGGTATGGCTGTCATATCCAGTTCTGTAATCATAACCTGAAGTCCGGTATTGCCAAAAACCTCGATGGACTTTTCATACTCACCAAGATCCGGATAATCAAGACCGATATGGCTCTGCATGCCGATGCCGTCGATTCTTAATCCCCGTTTACGCAACTCGCCGACAATCCGTACATACTCCTCGCGCTTCGGGGGACATGCCATCGAATAGTCGTTGATATAAAGCTCTGCTTCAGGATCTGCCTCATGAGCGTATTGGAAGGCAAGCGGAATAAATTCCTCACCCAGGATTTCATAAAAAGGAGAACGGCGGTAAGTGCCATTATCCTCAATAACTTCATTAACGACATCCCAACCTTTGATACGCCCCTTATAACGGCCGACAACAGTTACAATATGGTCATGCATACGTTTTTTGAGTTCCTCCGGTGTGACATAACTGCCCGCACTATCATAAAAGAACCAAGGTGCAACCTGAGAATGCCACACCAGCACATGACCGATAACAGCCATGCCGCGCTCTTCGCCATACCGTACAAAAGCATCGGCGGCATCCCAATAATATTCATCTTTACGGGGATGTATTTCCCCGCATTTCATGCAGTTTTCAGCCACTATCGAATTAAAATGGAGACTGACAACGGAGTCTGCCTTCGCATCCAGCCCCTTGACATGAGGCACAGGGATGGCTGCCCCTATAAGAAACTCATTCTTAAAATATTCTTTCACCGTTACCGGCGATTTGGCCGTGCCACAACCCACGAAAAGCATACCGGCCAAGACCCAATCCGAAAAATCCGTTTTCATTAATATCAGATTTAAATATATCCTAAATTATATTTTATACCCTCCTGTCAGATCAGTCCTCTACTGAACTTTGTTCCTTAATTCTATCTGACGATTGATTTCATCGATACGGTCATCGTCAAGTTCGTATTTCGAAATGATAAACATGGCCAGCATCAATAATACAGCAGGTATCACCGCAACAAGCCACAAAATACCCTGCTGGGCAAAAAGGGTCTGCTCGTCACAATCCTTGTCAAAACCGACGAATGCCAATACCAATCCCGGGACGACACCTCCAAGAGCCATACCGGCTTTATAGAAAATACCGGTAAGGGCATTCACAATGCCCGATATACGCCGCCCATGAGTATATTCTCCGAAAGAAATCACCTCGGGAACCAGCGCCCACATATACCCTGTAGCAACGATTATCCCTGTTGATTTGACGAATTGTGCAATATATACCAACCACATGACTCTAAGGCTGTCTATCACCGAGACAGCATAAAGAAGCGCCATTCCGACTATTGCCGTAACAAGGAAAATATAAAACATGCCTTTTTTCCCGACCAACTTTTTAATCGCAGGAATCATCGGCATAAAGATAAAAGCGGGAATAGAACCAAGCCCCATGAACACAGACAGCTCTCTCGCACTTCCATGAAGATTGTAATTGACATAATAGGCACCGGCGGCATTACCGATAGCCATCATTGCAAAAGCTGTGACGAAAAAGAACGCCAGGATACGGAGAGGACGGTTGTGGACAAACTCCATCCACAGGTCTGATGTCTTCACCTCTTCAGTGGCTTTTTCGTCCATCACCACACGTTCGCGGCATTGCGAAAAACAGAAAAGGAGCAACGCAAGCCCCACACCGCCATAAATGGCCATAGTGGCCAGCCATGCCCCGTCATCAAGCGACATATCGGCAGCATTCACCGGATCAAAACATTTCAGAACGACCGGAATACCCATGCCTACGGCAAGTCCTCCGATGTTCGCCATGAACATTCTTACTGAAGTCAGTTTGGTTATTTCCGCAGTGTCACGTGTCAGCGAAGCGTTCAAAGCCCCATAAGGTATATTCACCAATGTGTAACACATAGACAAACCGACATAAGTCACATAGGCATAAAACAACGAACCTGAAAAACCATCCCAAAAACAGAGAATAGCAAATGCCGTCAGCGGAAGTCCTCCCAGCACAAGATAAGAACGATACTTGCCGAACGTAGGATTATGCTGATCGACGAACGTACCGACCAAGGGATCCCAAATCACATCTATAATGCGCACAATCAAAAACATGACTGCAACAACCGCGGGCGCAAGACCATATACATTCGTATAGAAAAAAAGAAGATACATGCTGACAGTCTGGTAAATGAGGTTCTGAGCCAAGTCCCCCGAACCAAAACCGACACATTGCAGCATTGAAAGTTTATAGAAGCCTTTGGCTTCCGACGATTTCTCTGTATTGACAACCATTTTCATCAGTCAGAATTTCAACGATCAGAAGGATTAGTAACGTCCTTTTTAGATTCTTTTGTTGGAGCAATGCCACAGGAATACTTTACCTGCGGTTCACGGATGCCCATGAGCGCCAGCATCTCTGTCGCATAACGGCAACCAAGCACACGATAGCCTTGGGCAGTAAAATGGAGACCGTCCCCGTTTTGGGGAAGATCTGCAGCCGAAACCACGTGGGCAACCGGAAGTGTCTCCGGAAGCAAACCAATGATAGTGTTCATTGCACCGCAGATACCGCCCAGAGCGGTAGTCACGACCTCTCCTGCAAGCAACGGAACCGATTCCGGTTCCATGCCAAGATCAGAGAGAATGTCTTCATAGACTTTTTTCACCTTCTCACACCATTGGGTGTCGCCGTTATTCGATTCTCCCTGATGAATCAGAATCCCTTTTATCACCCCTTCTTCCTTGGCCTTACGGGCGCACTCAAGAAGACGTTCGTAAGGGCGATTATCATACGCTTTCATAAATGCCTTGAACCAATCAGCTTCACCAGCAACAGAAGATGGATCGAAATCTTTCGACAAATGCTCAATCTTGCATCCGCCTATCGCCACCGGTACCACACCGACTGTGACATCTTCCGGAAGATTATCGACCATTGTGCGTCCAAAGTAATCCATAAGAGTCAACCCTGTGTTCTGACGCACCAGCGGAGGCGTGGCGACATACCACTCCCCTCTTATGCGCTCCGGATTGGAAAAATCAACCGTAGCCATCATCTTGAAACGTTCCGGTACATTCTGACGGTCCATTGATTCTACCGGAGCATTGCCCTCCATATTGGACTGTCCGATGCAAAGATATATATGGAATCTGGGGTTATTGGCAGAAGCACTTAGGGAAAACAAGGTCATTATCATCCCTGCTATTATTGTCTTTTTCATGGGCTTCATCTCTGATATTTGATTTATAAATTATTTAAACAGCCAATAATCGAAATTAAAAAGTTTCGGTCCTTTACGTCCTTTGAAAAGAAGATAAATATCATGCATACCAGTCACTCCCATTTGAATCGGAGCCTCCAGAGATATCCACTTTTCCCACCCACCGGTCGCAGGCACTGGAAGCTCCGCCACTAACGGCCCTTCCAGTGAATCCACGCGTACCTCAATCGTGCCTCCCCTGCGGGCACTCGCAACAGATGCGCAGAATTTCTTCGGGCCGCCACGTTTACAATCCACATTCGCAAGCTTTATGAAATCGCCATTGTGAATATCGGATACATAGAGTCCGGTCTCGGCATTCGGTTCCGTCGTCACTCCCCGTGACCAAGCCATTGTTTCTGCTTCAACCCTTTTATAAGGATCAAGAGTCCCCACCGGTTTCACGCCGGATGCAGAAGGGGTTATCAAAGGGAAGGTTCCATCGGCATTGTATGTAAAGGACTCTACCGCCACGCTTCGTCCAAAGCCTCCTCCACCGGGCAATTTTCCGGTATGGTAGAAGAAATAAGACTGCCCTTTGAAATCGACCACCCCGCAGTGGTTGGTAAAGGAGCCGGTGTCTGACAGAGGCATTATCTCTCCCATGTATTTCCAGGGGCCGGTGGGGCCGTCACTCATTGAATATGCAATATGCTCGGGTATGCCTCCCGCGGCATAAAGCAGATAATACTTCCCGTTCCTTTTATAGAACCAAGGCCCTTCGGTGTACATATCGCGATAAGTCTCCCCTTTCTTACGAACTTCTGGGCCGGGAGACCCGAACCCCTCGACACTCTGTTCCACTTTCACCACATCGCCGGAGTATGACACCATATCTTCATTAAGCTTCACATAATAGATATCCGGATTTCCCCAATACAGATAAGCCTGACCGTCATCATCCACAAAGACAGTCGGATCAATGTAAGCCCAACTCCCGTCTACAAGAGGCTTGCCGATGGCATCCTTAAAAGGACCAGTCGGAGAATCTCCGACTGCCACTCCGATAGCCATGGTGCCGCTCAAAGAGGAATGAAGAGGCACGTAGAAATAAAACTTCCCGTTACGCTCGATGCACTGAGGCGCCCACGCACGGTCATCGGCCCATACAAAATCCTCTATGGCAAGCGGTGAGCCATGGTCCGTCCAGTTAACCATGTCATCGGTTGAATATACCCGCCATTCCTGCATCCAGAAAAAGTCGGCCTTATTCTCGTCGTGACCGGTATAAACATAGAGCCGCCCATTATAGACCATCGGCGCCGGATCTGTTGTATAACAAGTCTGCACGAATGGATTGTCTGCCCAAACTGCCTGCGGCAGAAGCAGAATCGTAAAAATCAATGAAAGATATTTCATGAATACAGAATTTTGTCACTGTTCAACGAACATTCGAAGCATAAGGACCGACCACCGTACCAGTAAAACCTCCGGCAACCGCCGTTGAGGTAAAACCGGCATCAACACCTTCAACAACGGACTCCCACGTTTTTCCACCGTCAGGAGAGAAACTGAAATCATATTCAAGTCCCCTTCCGTTTATCCTAAGATCCACTGTTGCAATACCGGGAGCTATTTCTTTCTCACCAATCGTACTGCTTCCCTCCGCCGAAATCTTGCAAACCTCGATGAAATGGCGGTTTTCACGACATGTACGGACAAGAAGATATTGATGGGTCTCATCTTTCAGAAGCAAGAGACCTGCGGATTGTGCATCATGTTCAGGCTGGAAAGTCACACGGGTATCCACGCAGAAATGATGATGATGAAGACGACGGCATACATAAGGAAGCACAGCTTTTTCGCTTGATTTCACATCGGCACACTTTATTGTCAGGTAACCGGGGTTCGTTGTGAGCGAATAGTAATCGGTAGCGGAACCGCGAAGTGTCATCCACTCATTACCGAGCACAGAATCATTAAACTGCTCCATACGGCTGAAATTACCGAAAGTAACATTCTCCCCACGCTTTACCCCAGGCTTATCAACGACCAAAGGTACAGCCTGTCCATCTTCAGTAAACCGAGGCCATCCGTCCTCTGTCCACTTGACTGGCATCAGGAATGTTTCGCGACCGAGATTCTCCTTATTATCAGCTACCGGACGGCAGGCAAGGAATACTCCCCACCAATCACCCTCGGGAGTCTTAACCATATCGGCATGCCCGGCGCATGTCACAGGATCGGGACGATTGGGATCAAGTGTGCGCTGAGTAAGAATCGGATTTCCCTCCCAGGGAACATAAGGTCCGAACGGTGTAGGACCGCGATAAATAACTTCACTGTGCCAGCCGCTTGTTCCTCCTTCGGCTGTCATAAGATAATATATTCCGTTTATCTTATATATATGGGGACCTTCGCACCAGATAGGCTTCTCTTCCGGACGGCACCCCTTGTCGATGACAATCTTACGCTCTCCTACACATCTATCTGTAGCAGGATCAAACTCAACCACTCTCACTGTGCGATGTCCGGGATACTCCGGCTTACCGTCAGGAGCGTCGTCGTTGTTCACAATATACCCTTTGCCGTCTTCGTCAAAGAAAAAAGCGGGATCGATTCCCCAGACACCCGGCAGCATTATGGGATCGCTCCATTCACCGTAGGGATCCTTTGTCTTGACAAAAAAGTTTCCGGCCCCCACATTGGTCGTAATCATATAATAGGTCTGATTGGCCGGGTTATAAGCGATGGCCGGGGCGAAGATACCACCGCTCACATGCTGTTTCTCCATATTAAGCAGCTGTGAAGGGCGACTGAGGACATGCCCCACTTGTTCCCAATTCACAAGATCACGGCTATGAAAGATGGGCACTCCGGGAAAATACGTAAAAGAGGAGGTGACAAGAAAATAATCGCCTTCACCGTTCGTACACAACGACGGATCGGAATACCAGCCGGCCAACACAGGATTATAGAACGAGCAGGAGTCAGGAAGAGTATTATTCTTATAATAGGTATCTTCACCCCGATAATTAAAGTAATCGAAAATAGCCACTGAACTTTGTGGCGCAATCCCGGACGAGTGTGTTCTGCAACCGGCCAAACAGCCGCAAACGAATGCAATGCCAAGCAATGTGTGTTTCATATTAAACAGATAGGTTCATGTTGCAAAAATAATCAATCACTTATTTATTTCCGCATCACAACCATTCTATTTCATCATTTTTTGCGACATTGTCCTCAACAAAAGCAAATCCGCTATTATTTTATCCTCTTTTCTCTATCTGTCATAACAGCGACTTTATACCAATCTATATCTACCATTCCCCCGAGAGATTCGGTTGCATAGTTGAAAATGGCAAACCGTGTGCCCATGAAAAAACGCCGGTAATCAAAAATCATCCTGAACTCTTCTCCGACAGGTGTCCAGTCTGCTCCGTTATAACTATAATAAAAATTAGCCATATCACGTCCCGGATTGAAATCAGTCGTAATCTTGAAATAAACGACATTTGCTTCAAACGGCACTCGGGCCGTTTCTCTATTCTTAACGCCACTTACCCCGTAGTTCTCCGGATTAAGGATAACCGATGACGTGGAAGAAACTATCCATTTCCCATCGGCATTACATTCAACTGTAAGGAGACCGGAATCTCCGTTGAAAGCGGCGAAACCGGCACGGTCTCCAGCTATCATCGCACTAACATCAAGTTTGACGATTGCTTCGCTCCGCGGTCCTTCCATCCGCTGGGAAATCGTGTTCGGGGCCTCGAATATATTGGAGACCACACGTGCCGTGCGAAGCCTCAGATAACCCGGACGTTCGGTAAGCGACCATGCACTGTCGACAGGATTGTGGTTCCACTGCCACAAAATGGATTTAGTGCCGGAGAAATCATCCGATTCCATAATTTTCCTTTTTTTACCGACTGTCACTTTCTTGTGAATCGTATAAGGTACCTTTCCGTTCTCATCACCCAGCACGGGCCAACCGTCTTTCCATATACAGGGATTTAAAGTCAGCACCCGGCCGACACCTCCGCGATCCTGAAAGATTACTCCCCACCAATTGTTATCAGTGTCGTCCACCATACATCCTTGCCCCACATAGGAAAAACCTCCGAACTCGGATTCGAGCACCACCATTTTCTCATAAGGTCCCTCTATTTTATCGGCACGATAACACAATTGCCGTCTCGGTTTACCGGCAGGCCAGGAAATTACGAACGCATAGTATTTCCCGTTATGTTTAATCACACGGCTGCCCTCGTGCAAACCCGTTTCTGTTGAATCCGGATGAATGACTACGCGGTCGATGCCGCCTTCCTTCACTCCGGTAAGATCTTCATTCAGTTCACGTAACCTGATTTCTCCGCCATTGTAGAAAACAAAAGCACGACCGTCATCGTCAAGAAGCAACGACGCGTCATGGAAATGATGGGTACGCGTAACAAGCGTCCACGGTCCGGCCGGATCTGTCGCCTTATATATGTATGAGCGGTAAGGGAAGTCGTTGGGTGAGAACAAAACATAAAATACTCCGTCACGATAACGCAAAGATGTAGCCCACTGTCCTTTACCGTAAACACTCCCCTCCCGAAGATCGTAACGGGGAGTATCTTCCAGACGTTCGAACACATACCCTATGGTCTCCCAGTTTACCAAATCTTTGGAATGCATCACCGGACAACCGGGCATCAGATGCATGGTAGTGCTGACCATATAAAAATCCTCCCCCACCCGAATAACGTCGGGGTCGGGCACGTCGGCCCATATAAGCGGATTGTTCACATAAGAAAGCTCCGTGTCTGCAACCTGCACAGCAAAGAGTTTACCGCTCCCGAAGGTTGCAAACAGTCCGAATATACACAACAGAATTATTTTGAGCCCTATAATTAGTTTCATTCTTCTACTCCTCTTTCTTTTGGTTGATAAACAGTAATTTGTCTCCGACCTCCAGTTCCATGCTCCCGTTGGGTACAAGAAAACGGGAACCGCGTTTCACCATCATCACAAGCGTCCCCTGCGGCAGATGCATATCTTTCAGGGTCGTGGCTCGCTCCAGCATTTCTTCCGTCACCGTCCGGTCGGACAATTTGCTGTCTATCTCCTCCGGCAACTCCACACCGAAAGCATTACCAATCCTGGGTAAAGGAATAGACAGACGAAGACGACGGGCTACACGGGACACCGTAGTTCCCTGCACAACCAACGAGACTATTGTAATAAAGAAAACCACATTGAATATCACTGTAGCTCCTTCCACACGGGCCACCACCGGATAGGTGGCAAAAATGATGGGAACAGCTCCGCGCAGTCCCACCCACGAAACAAACAAACGGGAGGGAAAGGTGATACGCCGGAAAGGAAGCAGACAGAGAAAAACACTCAGCGGACGACTCACTAATATCATAAACACCCCTATAAGGGTGGCCACACAGGCAACGGAAAGCATTTCGTGCGGATTGACGAGCAGACCAAGCACGAGGAACATCACAATCTGGAAAAGCCATGTCAAACCATCCATAAAGGTGGTGATTTCGCGGGAATACATAATCCGGCGATTGCCCACTACCATACCGGTGATATATACGGCTAGATAACCGTTGCCGCCCAGACGGTCGGTAACGGCAAAAGTGAAGAAGACAAAAGAAAGAAGAAGAATGGGATAGAGCGACTGATTGTCTATCCCTATCTTGTTGATAATATAAATAGCCAGACGCCCCAGCAGATAACCGGCCACTCCGCCCACGACAAACTGCACAAGAAAACTCCAGGCTATACTTCCCCATCCCATGCCTGACGTCTGAATGAGTTGGATGAGCACGATGGTGAGCATATAGGCCATGGGATCGTTGCTCCCGCTTTCCAGTTCAAGCATAGGCCGCAGATTGTGCTTCAGATTCATCTTCTGTGAACGCAGGATAGCAAAGACCGAAGCCGAGTCGGTAGATGACATCGTGGCTGCCAACAACAGGGAGGCTGTAAGCGAAAAGGAAATATTGGTCCATGCCATACCCGACAGCCACCAGATAAACACCCCTGTAGACAAGGCCGTAAGAAGCACTCCCAGTGTGGAAAGTGTCAGTCCCGGTTTCCAGATAGGTCGCACATCGGCTATTTTCGTATCCATGCCGCCAGCAAAGAGAATGACACTCAGTGCCAGCATGCCGATAAACTGTGCTGTGGACACATCGCTGAATTGCAAACCAAGACCGTCGCTGCCGAACAGCATACCTACCACCAGAAACAGCAGCAATGCAGGCACTCCGAACCGATAACCGGTACGACTCACTACAATGCTGACAAACAAAAGAATCGAACCAACCAGAACAACATTTTCTCCCGTGAATATCATAAGATATAATTATATATTTATAACCGTATAACCGAACTATAAAAACCGTCAGACTATCTGTCAGCGATGAATAAACTTACGTCCGTCTTTAATATATATACCACTCCTTCCACTCCTTTCAATTGGAGGAAAAATCACGTTTCCACCCAAATCATAATATACATTATCTGTGGACCTTAAAGGTATATTCAGAATATTCGTCGGAGATGCGTTAAAATCATCCGCCTCAAAAATGCACGTTCCATTTTCATAACACGATACCATATAATGATAGTCACCAATATGCTTATCGATCAGCGTGGCCCAAACATCTCTGTCGGAACCTACTCCTTCCACCCAATATCCTCCAATCCCTTCATCCTCTCTACCTAATGCCAACCTGCGCCGCAGGTATCCTTTGACCTCCACCGTATCCTCCTTTAACACATAATAATTTTCTCCTATGGCAGCCTTCTCCCCTAAATGAAGGCTGAAATCAAGCAACAACGATGCCGCTCCCCCTACATTAAGATAAAAGAACAACTTTCCATTTTCCTCATAAGCAGGATAATAATATTTTTCAGGTTCCCCCTCATAAAAGAGACACAATCTACGGCAATTGAGATTGTCTACTATTGTATCTCCCACTACAGCTACAGTAAAATTCCGCTTTTGCATTGAAAAATAATTAGCTGAGACCCAATTCCACATCTTTCCATCAGTCAACAAAGGCTGATAATCCTGTGCCTGCAAGCAATGTGAAATAAACAGAACTGCTAAGAATAAAAAAACTTTCATACAACTTTACTATATATTATTTAAAAGCCTTGTTCTATATTTAATTCTATTACGAAACCAATACATGCTGACCTATAAAAAAACAGACATATCAAATATCATTGGCACAAATATACATATATAAGCAATAAAAAACAATATAAACTATCGGTATCTTTCAAATATCATTCAATTACATGCTTTTTATTTACCATGCCTATAAATTCAGCATCAGATATGAACACCAGGCCATTCGATACTCACAATTTGCAAACACTTTCCATTAAAAGATTTCAATTTGCCATCACACAAACCATAATTAAGGGAAATATTCACTATCTTTGCCCCATTCAAAACAAACATGAATATTCATTTTATACATTATATATAATATGACAAAGATAACAAAAGAAATGGCCTTGCTCTACCACTCGCAGGGGAAACCGGGCAAGATAGAGGTGGTGCCGACAAAACCTTACAGTACGCAGACCGACCTGTCACTGGCTTATTCGCCGGGAGTGGCAGAACCATGTCTCGAAATTGAAAAAAACGCGCACGACGCCTATAAATACACGGCCAAAGGAAATCTGGTGGCTGTCATCTCCAATGGTACGGCCGTACTCGGACTGGGCAACATCGGAGCACTGGCCGGCAAACCGGTGATGGAAGGCAAAGGACTGCTGTTCAAGATATACGCCGGTGTGGATGTATTCGACATAGAAATCGACGAGACCGATCCCGACAAGTTTATCGAAGCCGTGAAAGCTATCGCACCCACTTTCGGAGGAATCAACCTGGAAGACATCAAAGCCCCCGAATGCTTTGAGATCGAACGCCGGCTGAAAGAGGAACTGGATATCCCGGTGATGCACGATGACCAGCACGGAACCGCCATCATCTCCAGCGCGGGCTTGCTGAATGCCCTGGAAGTAGCCGGTAAGAATATCGAGGAGGTGAAGATTGTCGTAAACGGGGCCGGCGCCTCCGCCGTATCCTGCACCAGACTGTATGTTTCTTTGGGAGCCCGGTTGGAAAACATCGTCATGGTTGACAGCAAAGGGGTAATCTCGAAAGAACGCACCGACCTGAACGAACAGAAACGTTACTTCGCCACAAACCGCACAGACATACATACGCTGGAAGAGGCTATCCGCGGAGCGGATGTCTTCCTCGGATTGTCACGCGGGAACGTACTTACGCAGGACATGGTGCGTAGCATGGCTCCCTCGCCCATCGTCTTCGCGCTGGCCAACCCCGTACCCGAAATTTCTTACGAGGACGCCATGGCTTCCCGACCCGATGTACTGATGGCCACCGGACGTTCGGACTACCCTAACCAAATCAACAACGTCATCGGTTTCCCGTACATCTTCCGCGGAGCACTGGACACCAACGCCAGCGCCATCAACGAAGAGATGAAACTGGCCGCCGTGCGTGCCATCGCCGAATTGGCCAAACAACCGGTACCCGACGTGGTAAACGAAGCCTACCACATGAACAACTTTACTTTCGGACCGAAGTATTTCATTCCGAAACCCGTAGACCCGCGCCTCATCACGGAAGTATCCATGGCCGTAGCCAAGGCTGCCATGGAATCCGGCGTAGCCCGCAAGCCGATTACCGACTGGGAAGAATACCGCCAGCGACTGAAAGAACTGATGGGATATGAATCGAAACTCACCCGCCAGTTGCATGAGACAGCCCGTCAGAACCCGCAACGCGTGGTATTTGCCGAAGGCATACACCCCAACATGCTGAAAGCTGCCGTAGAGGCCAGAGCGGAAGGTATCTGCCACCCTATTCTTCTGGGCAATGACGAACGCATAGAGAAACTGGCCAAAGAACTTGACCTGAGCCTGGAAGGCATTGAAATCATCAATCTGCGCCACGACCGCGAAGCCGACCGCCGGGAACGGTATGCCCATATCCTGGCTGAGAAACGGGCCCGCGAGGGATATACTTTCGAGGAAGCCAACGACAAGATGTTCGAACGCAATTACTTCGGTATGATGATGGTGGAAACCGGCGAGGCCGATGCATTCATCACAGGACTTTACACGAAATACTCCAACACCATCAAGGTGGCCAAGGAGGTCATCGGCATCCGGCCGGAATACAACCACTTCGGCACCATGCATATCCTTAACTCCAAGAAAGGCACATACTTTCTGGCCGACACGCTTATCAATCGCCATCCGGACACGGAGACTGTCATCGATATCGCACGCCTGTCCGAGCAGATCGTACGGTTCTTCAACCACGAACCGGTGATAGCGATGCTCTCTTACTCCAACTTCGGGGCCGACACGGCAGGCAGCCCCGCCCAGA
This sequence comes from uncultured Paraprevotella sp., assembly GCA_947177395.1. Taxonomy (GTDB): domain Bacteria; phylum Bacteroidota; class Bacteroidia; order Bacteroidales; family Bacteroidaceae; genus Paraprevotella. Next base: position 42,712 of record CAMWUI010000013.1, on the reverse strand, counting down.
TGCACAAGGCCGTGGACTATATGCAGGAGCACTATCCCGACCTGGCCATCGACGGAGAGATGCAAGTGAAGTTTGCCATGAACAACAAGCTGCGCGATCAGAAATATCCGTTCAGCCGACTCCGCGGAAAGGAAGTGAATACCCTGGTATTCCCCAATCTGAGTTCCGCCAATGCCGGATATCAACTGTTGCAGGCCATGAACGAGGACGACATGGAAATCATCGGTCCTATTCAGATGGGACTGAACAAACCTGTCCACTTCACGGACAACGAAAGCAGCGTGCGCGATATCGTGAACATCACCGCCGTAGCTGTCATTGATGCCATAGTGGCCAAAAAGAAGCAACGTAACTAAAGGACGCTTTGATTATCTTTGAAGCTGATAATCAAAGCGCTCCATAAGACACCGGACACCACACTGGGAAAATGCAATGTAAGAGTAAAATTGCATTTTCCCAGTGTGATTCCATATTTTCATCGCCTTTACTGAACCGAGAAACGGCATGCCATCCATCTATCTATAAAGCATAGGAGAACCTCCCGGAGTAATCCCTTCTGCCGAAAGATACAGACTTCGACAGGTTTCACTATTCCAAACCGTGACAGTGGCACGGCCGGTCGAATCCGTCGTCACACACGGATTCCAATATAACGTCCGGCGATTGTCAGGTTCAGGAGCCATCTCATCATAATTATTCATCTGAAATGTCTCCGGGCGGTTGTAACCTTGGAAATAAGTCTGGCGTATGCCCTTCTTCTTAAGAGGGAATGTATAACGCGGAAAGATAAAAGCATAGATACCCCTCGCTTCCCTGTCTCTTACCTCCTTACCCGATATGGGTACACTTTCCCAACGGCCATTAAAAAAATATGTGCCGGACCTATGTATTACTTCTCGTTTCTCATTCCCCATGGGAGTCTCTATGTAGATGGAACGAACATCATCCAAATTCCTCACCGCTGCCGGCAACAGACCCTCCATCACCTCTTGCAACGTTGTACGAGCCATACCCATGGTATAAGCATATAAACTGCGTTTTTCCATCTGCATGGCATATTGCACATAAGGTAGCTCTTCTATCCAACTGAGAGTGGGTGGAATATCCTCCCCCTTGTCAAGCATGTCGTCTATAAGTTTTTCCACATCATAATACACCAAAGGAAGCTGCTGTATTTCCTTTTCCTGCTCCATATCGCGGGCAGTCTTGGAGAATTCCCTTTTCCTCTTCTTCCCTTTCACCACCACCTCCTTAAGTATACGATTTTTCTTTCCGAAGCGTGAAGCCAATAATGTAGAATCCATAGGCTCAAACAAGGGGCGAACGGCATCCGTCACCAACGTGTCTACCTGCAAATATTGCGTTTCCGCCCGTGTCAGTTCCTTCAGCTTTGGAGAAAACTGACGGTCAATAAGAACTTTGTAATTTTGAGCCTTCTCTGCATTCTTCGTATTGAACACCAACCCCCATCTCCCTTCTATTTCATCCTCTACCCGAAAAGCGAAATAACCGTCCTTCTTGGTCTGCATGTAACCGCTCTCCCACTTCCATCTACGCTTATCCGGATTCATCAGAAGGACATCCATATCAACCCCCTCTGTGTTCGCATGACTTCCTCGGGGACGAATCTGCCCGTCGATATACAAACCGTCTTCCAACGGCTGGCGCTTGACGAAAGTCTTCTTGCCCGCCATCGTCTGCCAATCGTACCGGCGCCACCCTTGTACCATCATAAGAAGGTCCGTTGCTTGGCGATGAATTTCGTCAGCAGACTCCAGATAATCGTCCGGATGACAGATAAAACCCTTCAGTTCGGAAGACAGAAGCAGCCAAGCTGCCACATTGCCCGAAGGATTCCCGTTTTTCAACCGACCGGCATCCATCACGGATAACGAAAACGTACGGTTGGGAGCGGCATATAAATGAAAGTCCATCTTACCGTAGGGACGGATGGTATCCGGAGACGCAATAACAATCTCCTCTACATAGGAATCCATCGCAGGATGAATGAAGAACAGACGTTCGGCCCAAATACGTCCGTCACGGTCGAAGAGCGTCAACTGGTTTACGCCTGGTGGACAAGCCGAACGATCAAGCTGTCTGCGGACGGGTGCATTTGCCATACGCAATGTATCGAAACGGAGCACATTACCGTTATGCTGCAACGTCCAACCTAACAACCTCCCTCGTAATGCAGAAGAACATGCAAAGTCCAAACGGACAAGACTGCTGTCCGAAACAGCATCTACACGAAGCACACATCCCGTATCTACCGGTTCGGGCAGTGTGAACTCACTAAATCCCCCATCTGAACTCCGAAATGCCAAACGGGAAGGAGATTCGTCCGGATTACACACAACGCATCCACGGCCTTCATCATCCGTCCTTAGCCTCGTAAGTGTATCTCCGTTTGCGGCCAGTAAAACACCCGTATATACCCCCGTTCTTGCTTCCTTCTTCGGAATGACGGAAAAAGCTATCCGAGAGCACAATCCCTTCACCCAACTACCACCCTCAGGATAGAAATCAACCTTCGCCACATCACCTTTCTTTTTTAGCTCCTTTTTCTCTTCCTTTGTCGGTATTTCATACCTCAGATGATTCACTAAATCAGCCCCGGAACTTTCAAGCCATTGTTTCAGTACTTTTTCGTTTTCTTTTTCATGTTCCGGTTTAAAATAAACGCTTCCTTCTCTCTCTGGCCGTTTTTTATCCCTCAGTACGGGAATCACTCGTGAAAAAATGCCGGCCTCGTTCCAATTGGTCATATACCTGGTGTAAGCCCGTATTTCATACCAACCATTATCCATAAGCGGCATGTCGAGCTTAATATCCCCATGCGCTTGTCCGTTTTCGATTTTCAACTTCCTCGTAGTCAAGATATCCCCTGTGGGAGCAACCAGTTCCACATAAAGTACCCGACTCAGGTCCGTATAGCAAGAAGAGTCCGTACGGATAACATAAGCCTTGAACCAAATGGTTTCTCCTCTGAAATACCCGGTATTGTCCAAGTGTAAATATACCTTCTCCTGTGGAAAAAGCGTATTAAAAGCATGCACATTCCGAGCATAAGCCTTCAACTGTGTTAAAGCCGCCACGTCCGATTGAGCCCAACAAACAAACGCATGACAAAAAGCTATAACACACAGAAAAAGAGTTCTCATAAACTTACTTATAATCAAGAGGCTCCTAACAAGCCGTTCCCATATGCAGCCTGACAAGCCGTATCTAAATCTGCATCAGGTATACAAGAGCCTCCACTATTGAAAACACAATCATTTGACTCCGCAGCAATAAAAACCTGCTCATAATGATATTCCATCCTTATTGGTTCCGATTTCAAAATTTTACCAGCCACATGACCTGTTTCTATTTCAAAATCAGTCGCATATAAATAAGAATAATCTGGGGTTTCATAAATCCAGCCACGGGAATCATAAAACTCCACAACTCCAAGAAGTAAATCTTCTGTCCCGATAATCTTACCATGAGATACAACCGGGGTCTTTCCATAAATCTTTGTATAAAAATGGTCGCACAACGCAAAACCAGGCTTAGCAACCTCTCTCGAATTACAATATTTTTTTTGACCTGCATCTTCACACTCATGCATATTTTTAGGTGGAATACTATCCGTTGCCATAGCCTTTAACACCCACGAATCTGATGTTATTCCGTAATTAAGAAATGCATGCCTAAGGTTCAAACCGACAGCTATACCTATGGCTGTAATACCAATTGCAGTTTTTATTCGTCCCATAATATAATTTTAAGGTTAACAATGATTCAAAAAGCATTCTTTTGGAATACCCATAAGCAAAGATAATGAATTAAATTATTGAACACAATTTTCTGATTCAAATAATTAAGGTTCCTACTTTGTTCCATATATTCCAATACATCGATGAATAACATAGCATTACATCAAGCCACATCATAAAAAGACACAAAGTTCTGTCAACCTTTACACATCCACCCAACAAATACAGATAAAGAATAATGACACTGAAACTATATGCACACATCTCAAAGATATTCTCTCTTTGCGTCAGACTGAAAATACGACAAAGAAACATAGGGCCTGTTCTTCTTACAGAAGACATGAACAATCCGCTCTATGCTGATATTGTCAAAACCGGAATATTAATTTAACTATTCCCAAGCTTCCTTACCGCAATTCCGCCCCGTCCAGCAAACGCAGGTAAAGGTCGATGGCTCCGCTTATCTCGGAAAGCCTGATGTACTCGTCCGCCGTATGGGAACGGGAGGAATCGCCGGGTCCCATCTTCAGGGAGGGGAACGGCATCAGGGCCTGGTCGGACAGCGTGGGCGAACCGAACGGCGTGCGTCCCAAGGCCACCGCACGACGCACCAGCGGATGCTCCGGAGCGATGCGCGACGAGTTCAGACGAAAGGAACGCGCCTTCGCCTCGCTCCCTATCTGCGAAGCGATAGCGCGGAACAGTTCCTCGTTGGAGTAACACTCGTTGCTGCGAATGTCCACAGTGAACGTACAGGCATCCGGCACCACGTTGTGCTGCGTCCCGGCCTGCACGACAGTCACCGTCATCTTCACGGGCCCCAGCAGAGGAGACTCTTTTTCGAAACGGTACGTACGGAACCACTCCATGTCCCGCATGGCCTTGTATATGGCATTGTCTCCCTCGTCGCGGGCGGCATGCCCGGCCTTGCCGCGGGCCGTCACGTCCAGCACCATCAATCCCTTCTCCGCCACGGCAGGCTGCATGCCGGTAGGCTCGCCCACCAGCGCCACGTCCACGGCAGGCAGCAGAGACAACACTCCCTCTATGCCACCACGCCCCGATACTTCTTCCTCGCAGGAAGCCAGGTATACGAGATTATAAGGCTGGAACGCGGCGGACAACCGACGGAACACCTGCAACAGGCAGACCAGCGAGGCGCCGTCGTCGTTCGTACCCAACCCATAGAGCCGGTCGCCTTCCCATACGGGCGTGAAAGGGTCGCGCGTCCATGCGCTCACGGGCTTCACCGTATCAATGTGCGCATTGAGCAGCAACGTGGGCTTCCGCTCGTCATATCCCGGTGCCACACACCAGATATTGTTGCCGTGCCTTCTGTACTCCAGTCCCCATTCCCCGATGAATGCCTGCAGGACGTCCGCCGCCGCCGTCTCTTCCCTGCTGACGGAGGGTACAGCCACCAGGCGTATCAGCAACTCCACGGCCTCGTCCGTCATTGTCTGTATATCCATACTACTACCTTATTATATATAAGACAAAGATATATCCTTTCTCGCTAAAAATGAAATAAAACCGGGGGTTCTTACAGATAGTTTCAAATAAAACTATTATCTTTGCCCGCAAAAGCTATACGACCATGTTACATTCATGTCACCTATCCCGGCTCATACACGAGCAAGCTCAAACATACGGCAATAAGACAGCACTTTCTTACCGCGACTACGACCGGAACTGCTGGGTTCCCGTCTCATGGACCTCCTTTTCCGACACCGTGCGCAAGGTGTCCCGTTCCCTGCTGGCTCTCGGAGTGGAAGCACAGGAAAACATCGCCACGTTCTCGCAGAACATGCCCGAATGCCTGTATGTCGACTTCGGAGCTTATGGCGTGCGGGCCATCACCATCCCGTTCTATGCCACCAGTTCGGAAGCCCAGGTAAAATATATGGTGAACGACGCGGAAATCCGCTATGTGTTCGTAGGCGAGCAATACCAGTACGACACGATGTTCCGCGTCATGCCTTTGTGCAACACCCTCTTGAAGATCATCATCTTCGACAAGAAAGTCGTCCGGAACCCGCAGGACCGGGTTTCCGTCTATTTCGACGAGTTTCTGGCTTTGGGCGAAAAAGACGGGCTGGAAGCCGAAGCCGCACGGCGTATGGAAGAGACATGTTTCGAAGACCTGGCCAATATCCTTTACACCTCCGGCACGACCGGCGTCAGCAAAGGCGTGATGATTTCCCACCGCATGTATTACGACGCCATCATCGCCAACGACAAGGTGCTCCCACTGAGCGAAAAAGACGTATGCCTGAATTTCCTCCCCTTCACCCACATCTTCGAAAGAGCCTGGTCATACCTCTCCCTGTCCGAGGGCTGCCAGCTGGCCATCAATCTGCGCCCGGCCGACATATTGCAGTCGCTCCAGGAGGTACATCCCACTTGCATGTGCGCCGTGCCCCGCTTCTGGGAGAAAGTCTATGCCGGCGTCATGGAGAAGATAGAGTCGAGCAACGCCATGCAGCGCAAACTGATGCTGGAAGCCCTGCACGTGGGACGCGAATACAACGTGCGCTACCGCATGCGCGGACTCGTGCCGCCGCTACCGCTGAAGATGCGCTACAAATTCTTTGAAAAGACGGTCATCGCCCTGCTCAAGAAGACACTGGGACTCGAACGGGGCAACTTCTTCCCGACGGCCGGAGCCGCCATTCCGCCCGAGATAGAGGAATTCGTGCATTCGGCCGGTATCAATATGACAGCCGGATACGGACTGACGGAATCTACGGCCACCGTCTCCTGCGACTGGATGAACGAGGTGAAGACCATCGGTTCCGTGGGACGTGTTCTCGACTGCGTGGAACTGAAAATAGGGGAAAACAACGAGGTACTCCTGCGGGGAACCTCCATCACAAGCGGATATTACCGCAAGACCGAAGCCACACAACAGGCCATCGACAGCGAGGGCTGGTTCCATACGGGGGATGCCGGTTACGTGAAGGACGGTGAACTGTTCCTGACAGACCGCATCAAGGACTTGTTCAAAACATCGAACGGCAAGTACATCGCACCGCAGATGATAGAGTCGAAACTGGTGGTGGACCGCTACATCGACCAGATTGTGGTCATTGCCGACCAGCGCAAGTTTGCTTCCGCCCTCATCATCCCGGAATACAATCTGCTGAAACAATACGCCAAGGAGAAATCCATCCCTTACGGTTCCATCAGCGAATTGTGCGCCCACCCCAAGGTGAACGAAATGGTGATGGAGCGCATACAGACCTTGCAGCAGGAGTTTGCCCATTACGAACAGATAAAGAAGATCACCCTGCTCCCCGAACCGTTCAGCATGGAGAAGGGCGAATTGACAAACACACTGAAAATCAAACGTCCCGTCCTGAACGAGCATTACGCCCGCGAAATCGAGGCCATGTATGCCGAATAAGGCATGCGGGACACGCCAAACCAGATTTGTAACACCTTTGTAAGAAGATAGACACGCCGTGGATACTCGCCGCAAAGTATCCACGGCGCGTCTGTTTTTTCCCGGCTTTCAGGATAAAGAGGAGATTGCCAAGGTCTCTTTAAGAAGAGATGAAAGAAAGCCATTGATAAAAAGACAAGAAGTCCATAGCAAGACTCCATAGGCCGTGTACTACAAGTACAACCGCCAGTGTACAGTCCGTACAATAGTTTCTGGACACTCTGTACAACAGGCATTGGACACTCCGTACAATAGGCACTGTACACTCTGTACAACAGCTTCTGTACAGTGTGTACAGAAGGCACTGGACAAAGTGTCCATATGGGAATGAACAGAGCTGGACAAACCGTCCAGCTAAAAGCAAGCAAAAATAAACTGACTGTACAGTCATACATAAACACATGTAGACAAATCAGAATACACTGTATAGCAATGAAAAGAGGATTATAGAAAGGATACAGAAAGTTCTCCTTATCCAACCATCATCTTTACATAAAAGCAAGTCTCAATCCGGTAATAAGCATTGTGCCCATTTTGGCACACCATCTACATATTACCCATGACGCGTCTAATCTCTCCGCTCGATTTGCACTATCTTTGGATAACATAGGGGCATCTCGGGAAAAGAAATTGGATAAGTTTTAGCGGCGCTCGGCAATGAAAACAAGCTTTCATTGCACTCGCTTGCAAAAACTTTCAAGCAAGCTTGTTTCTTTTCCGCTCGATTTGCACTATCTTTGCGTGTAGAAAATATTTTCCATGATAACCATAGAACAATTAAAAGAGGCGAAAGAGCGCACGGAAGCGCTGAACCGATACCTGAACATCGAGGAAAAGAAGATTCAGGTGGAGGAGGAACAACTGCGCACCCAGGCTCCCGGATTCTGGGACGATGCCAAGGCGGCGGAAGAACAGATGAAGAAAGTGAAGGGGCTGCAGAAGTGGATCGACGGCTACACGGAGGTGAAAACCTTGTGTGACGAACTGGAACTGGCCGTGGACTTTTACCGCGAAGAGATGATCACCGAGGAGGAGGTGGACAGCGCATACGCCAAGACACTGGCTGCCATCGAGGACCTGGAACTGCGCAACATGCTGCAACAGGAGGAAGACCCGATGGACGCCGTACTGAAAATCAATTCGGGAGCCGGAGGTACAGAGAGCCAGGACTGGGCCTCGATGCTCATGCGCATGTACATGCGATGGGCGGAAGCTAACGGCTACCGGTGTACCATCAGCAACATCCAGGACGGTGACGAAGCCGGCATCAAGACGGTGACCATACAGATAGAAGGCGAGTTCGCTTACGGTTACCTGAAGTCGGAGAACGGCGTGCATCGTCTGGTACGCGTGTCGCCCTACAACGCCCAGGGCAAGCGCATGACATCGTTCGCCTCCGTGTTCGTGACGCCGCTGGTGGACGATACCATCGAGGTGTATGTTGACCCGTCGCGCGTGTCATGGGACCTGTTCCGTTCGGGAGGCGCCGGCGGACAGAACGTGAACAAGGTGGAGACTGGCGTGCGGTTGCGCTACCAGTACAAGGACCCCGACACGGGCGAGGAGGAAGAAATCCTTATCGAGAACACCGAGAGCCGCAAGCAGCTGGAGAACCGCGAGAACGCCATGCGACTGCTGAAATCACAGCTCTACGACCGCGCCCTGCAGAAGCGCAAAGCCGCCCAGGCCAAGATCGAGGCGGGAAAGAAGAAAATCGAATGGGGCAGTCAGATTCGCAGTTACGTGTTCGACGACCGCCGCGTGAAGGACCACCGTACCAACTACCAGACTTCGGACGTGGGCGGTGTGATGGACGGCAAGATAGACGGTTTCATCAAGGCTTATCTGATGGAGTTTGCCGGAGAAGAGAATGCTTAACCTAATAATAAAAAAGAATACCATGAGCCAGAAGAAGAAAAACAAAGCTGCCGCCCGCAACCTCCGGGAAGCGCAGCAGGGAAAGAAAGTAATCATATTGCTCACAAGCGCGTTGCTCATACTCAGCATTCTGACTATCATATTTATTTCCAGTCTTTAATAATGCCGCTCGAAATAGAACGGAAGTTTCTCGTCAAAGGCGAGTTCAAGCACTTGGCGTATGCGAGTTCGCGCATACGTCAAGGATATATATGCAGCGGCAACGGGCGCACGGTACGTGTGCGCATCCGTGACAAACAGGGCTTCCTGACCATCAAGGGACCGTCCGACCGCGCGGGACTGGCACGATATGAGTTCGAGAAAGAGATTCCGTTGGATGACGCTCTCGACTTGCTCCGCATCTGCGAACCGGGTGTCATAGACAAGACGCGCTACTTGGTGAGAAGCGGAAAGCATGTGTTTGAAGTGGACGAGTTCTACGGGGAAAACGAAGGTCTGTTACTGGCCGAGGTAGAATTGTCCGATGAAGGGGAAGCGTATGAAAAGCCCGATTTCATCGGGCGTGAAGTGACGGGCGACCGCCGGTTCTACAATTCACACATGCGCCGGAATCCTTACGCGCGATGGAAAGACGATATCAGGGATTGGCTGTAATGTCGTCCCGGCGCCTTGCGGGATGAATCCACCGCCGTAGCATCCCCCAACCGACACAGGCACCTAACAGCACACCCACGGCATTAGCCGCCAGGTCGAGCCAGTCGCCGGTGCGGTTTTCCGTACAGTATTCCTGCACCAACTCGATAATCCCGCTCATGACCACCGGCATGACGACACCCCACCAGACGGCTTTCCGGCGGTTCGCCCGGTCGTGCGAACGCCAGTATTCGGTCCAGATGACACCGCACAATCCGCCGTACATGACGAAATGCGCCCATTTGTCGAAGAAAGCCACTTCGCCTATATCTATCTTCGGAGGAGTGAACAGTGACAAAAACCAGACAACCGCTATCGTAAACAGGCTCAAGGGATATTTTTTCAAGTATTTCGTTATCATCTTACAACCAAATTGGTCTTTATACTGCAAAACTACAATATTTTTTCTACTTTTGCAGAAATAATTATAATATATAATACATTTCTTTATCGCCATGCTTAGCAAAGACAGAGCCAATTTCGGGAGTAAAATAGGTATCATACTGGCATCGGCCGGTTCAGCCGTCGGCCTGGGCAACATCTGGCGCTTTCCCTGCGAAGTGGGCAGCAACGGCGGTGCCGCATTCATCCTCATCTACCTGCTCTGCATAACCTTCCTGGGCATTCCCGTCATGGTCTCCGAGTTTCTGATAGGGCGTCACTCGCGCGCCAACACGGCCTCCGCCTATCAGATTCTGGCTCCCGGAACCCATTGGAAATGGCTGGGACTGATGGGTGTCGTGGCTGCCTTTCTCATCCTGAGTTACTATGCCGTCGTTGCCGGCTGGACATTGGAATATACGTTCGCTTCCGCCGCCGACCGATTCAGCGGGGAGAAGGACTTCACTGGCTTTTTCAACAACTTCGTGAGCAACCCGTGGAAACCGGCCGCCTGCATGGCGCTCTTCCTGTTGCTGACGCATATCGTCATCGTAAGGGGTGTGAAAGAAGGTATTGAGAAATTCTCCAAAATCATGATGCCCATGCTATTGCTCATCATCTGCATGCTGGTCATCTGTTCGTTTTCCATGCCCGGTTCGATAGAGGGACTGACGTTTCTGCTGAAGCCCGATTTCAGCAAGGTGACGACCAAAGTGGTGCTCAGCGCCATGGGGCAGGCATTCTTTTCGCTAAGTCTGGGCATGGGATGCCTGTGCACATACGCCTCTTATTTCTCAGACGAAGCCAACTTGATGAAAACGGCGGCCAGTGTCGCTTCCATCGACACTCTGGTGGCCATCATGGCCGGATTCATCATCTTTCCGGCTGTATATTCCGTACAAGGACTGTCGCCCGATGCCGGTCCGGGTCTGGTGTTCGTCACTCTACCGAATGTGTTCAGGATTGCTTTCGGGAACGTACCCTGGCTGGGCTATATCTTCTCACTGATGTTTTATGTCCTGCTGGTATTGGCAGCTCTGACTTCCACCATTTCGCTCCACGAAGTATCCACTGCCTATATCCACGAAAGCTACGGGATATCCCGCAAACAGGCGGCCCGCATCGTCACCGGTATCTGCATATTCCTGGGCATCTTCTGCTCCCTGTCCTTCGGAATCCTGTCCGACACCACCTGGATGGGTATGACGGTGTTCGATCTCTTTGACTTTGTCACGGCCAAACTTATCATGCCGCTGGGAGGCATGCTTATCTGCATTTTCACCGGCTGGTATCTGGACCGCAGACTGGTGCAGGCTGAAGTAACCAACCGGGGACGTCTGCGCCTGCCGTTCTTCGGCATATACATCTTTATATTGAGATATGTGGCTCCCCTCGCCATCGGTATCATCTTCGTCAACGAGCTACTGAAATAATGAAACGTATCTGGCGAGACTGGTTCTATTATTCCAAATCCGACCGCCGGACCTTTCTTGCCGTCTGTCTACTGCTGGCCGCACTGGGCGGCGGGGAACTTTACATGCGTTATAGAGCGGAAGAAACCGCTCCACGGCTACCGGCAGAAGAGGTACTGGCCTTCCAGCAGATGCTGGACAGCTTTACCCGAGACACGGTTCATCACTCTCCGGGAAAAACACCGTCCTACTATGCCGTCCCCGAACGCAGACCGGAAACGTTTCCGTTCGACCCGAACACGGCGGACTCGTCCATGTTCCTGCGCTTAGGCCTGCACCCGTGGCAAATCCGCAACATCTATAAATACCGCGCAAAAGGCGGACGGTATCACACACCCGAGGATTTTGCCCGGCTTTACGGCATGACCGGCGAAACATACGGACGCCTGCGCCCTTACATACGCATCGGCCAGCCTTACAGACTGCTGAATGATTCCTCCACCTCACGGAAGAACGCGACTGATTCCACACGTATAATTAAATACGAAGCCGGAACGCGTATCGACCTGAATCTGGCAGACACTGCTGAACTACGGCGCATTCCGGGCATAGGAACCGTATATGCCGGTCTCATCGTCCGTTACCGGAACCGGTTGGGAGGCTTTGTAAGCACCGGACAGTTGCGGGAAATCGAGCAACTGCCAGACAGTCTGGAACAGTGGTTCTTCATACAGAATAAAAAAGAGGTGAGACAGATAAATCTAAATCACCTCAATATCGACCAGCTACGCAGGCATCCCTACCTCACTTTCCGCCAGAGCCGCACCATCCTTGAGCATCGCCGCAAGTTCGGACCTATCGGTAGTCTGGAAGAACTGGGCCTCACAGGAGAGTTTACCTCCAGGGAACTGGAAAGGCTGGCGCCTTATGTGTGTTTCTGAGCCTCGTCAGCGGGTATATCCCGCAGCCTCAGCTATCCTGACTGGAATTTCCGTATTGTCTATCTTGCCGGTAAAATGTTCCGCTCCAGCTCCGATGGCAAACACCGGCACGTAACCGTTGGAATGACCTCCGCTGTTCCAGCCTATCAGAGCCACCTCGTTGATGGTACGCTTAGCGGCCGTAGCCAAGGCATCGTCTTTCTGATACAAGGTCTTCGAATCTTCCGCAATACCCTTCACGATATCGTCATACGCTCTCTTCAAACGATTGGTCTGATGCTCCGTCAACTTAACCTTGTCCCAGAATCCGAAATTCTCTTTCAAGCTCTTCTCCACCAATTCCCAACTAAAATCCTTACCGGCCTTCTTGCGCAGGGACGCCAGCACCTTTGAATACTCGGCCGCACTCTTGTTCTGATATTTCAGCACATCCGTATGCAGTTCATAAGGTCCCGTGCCAAGGCTGATACCTCCGGTCTCATGGTCGGCCGTCACTACAATCAGCGTCTCGTCGGGATGCTGCTCGTAGAACTCGTATGCCACTTTCACGGCATTATCCATATCTATCACCTCCTTGAAGACCGTAGCGGCATCATTGGCATGGCAGGCCCAGTCTATCTTACCGCCTTCCACCATCATGAAGAAGCCGTCCTTGGCTTTCTTGGTCAGGAAGTTGATACCGGCTCTGGTTATCTCCTGCAGGGTCAGGTCGCCTTTCTGACGGTCGATGGCATAGGGCAGGCACGTGCGGTCCCTGCGGCTGGCTTCTTCTGTCTGCAACAGAATCAGTTTATCCGCCTTAGCCGCCTTTCGGCGATAATCCTTGTAACCGCGTGCAAAAACATAACCAGCTTCCTCACACTGCTCATAAAGCGACTTCTCTCCTTCTGCTTTCTTGTCCTCCGGTGCGAGGAAGTCCGAACCGGCATAGAAATCAAATCCTGTCTTTATCAAATCCTTGCCAATAGCATACGACATCTGGCGCTTCGGCACATGGGCATAGAAAGCCGCCGGCGTGGCATGATCGACGGACACACTGGTAGTGACGCCTACGGCCTTGCCGCTCTGCTGGGCCCATACAGCCACACTGTTGACCGGCGTTGTCAAATCAGCCAGCATACCCAAGGCGCCGTTCTTGGTTTTCTCTCCCGTAGCCAGCGCCGTACCGGCTGCCGCAGAATCCGTCACACCGTTCGTGCCGGAATAGGTCGTGGCCAGTCCCACGACAGGAAACTGCGTGAAAAGCAAAGGAGTTACCCCGATACGCCCTTCCAGAGCGGCCAGATAAGTCTCTGTGCCGTTCACCTGATTCACACCCATGCCATCACCGATAAAATAAAACACATACTTGGCCTGCTGGGCAAAAGCCAGTCCGACCAGCAGGCAACACACAATAAGTGATAAAAGTCTTTTTTTCATAAATATATCCGTTTAAAGGTTAGCTATACATGTCCTTGTACAAAAATAACCAATTTAAATCAAAAGACTTGCCCCTTTTCCTGAAAAATCGCCATCGTATCCTTTCTTTTCGCATCTTTCTTTCCTTTTATCCACTTATCCGGCGGATTCTTTATAACTTTACACCATAAAAATTCCATAGCAGACATTATGGTAAAACAATGCAGCATATTGTTCGGGTGCCTGGCCTTAGGCGAGTTCGTCGTATGGCTTACGGGTATCAAACTGCCGAGCAGCATTGTCGGCATGCTGTTGCTCACGGCTTTCCTGCAGGCGGGCTGGATAAAACTCGACCGGATAAAGAGCCTCTCCGACTTCCTGGTGAGCAACCTCGGTTTCTTTTTTATTCCTCCCGGTGTGGCACTTATGCTTTATTTCGATGTGATAGCCGCCGAGTTCTGGCCTATCGCCATTTCTACAGTCATCAGTACCGTTCTCGTACTTGTTGTCACGGGACACGTTCATCAATGGGTCAGACGCCATGGAATATTTAGAAAATAGGTTCTTTCTTATCGCCCTTACCTTCTGCATTTACTGGGGAACCGGGCTGGTACAGCGCCGGACAGGGCTGGTGGTGCTCAACCCCATTCTGGCAACGATACTCATCCTGATAGCTTTTCTGAAAATCACCGGCATCGATTACGAAACGTATGCGGAAACGGGGGCACTCATCGACTTCTGGCTGAAACCGGCCATCGTGGCACTGGGCGTGCCGCTCTACCTGCAACTGAAAAACATACGGCAGCAATGGATACCCATTCTCGTATCGCAACTGACAGGTTGCCTGGTAGGCATCGTCTCTGTAGTACTCACGGCCAAATGGCTGGGTGCCAGCAATGCCGTCATCATATCATTGGCTCCCAAATCCGTCACTACCCCCATTGCCATGGAAGTGACAACCTCGCTAAACGGCATACCGTCCCTGACAGCCGCCATCGTTGTCTGCGTAGGTCTGTTCGGTGCCGTATGCGGATTCAAGGTTCTACAGGTGGGAAGGGTGAAAAGTCCTATCGCCCAAAGCCTGAGCATGGGAACAGCCTCGCACGCCGTAGGCACCTCACGGGCAATGGAGTATGGACGAACATACGGCGCATATGCCAGTCTGGGACTTATTCTCAACGGACTACTGACAGCCTTGTTCACTCCATCGTTGCTCCGCTGGCTGAACTTTCTCTAAGCCATCCTGCCCCAGCCTCTACCGGCCGATCCAGGCCTCCGGATTCAACTTTGCTTTCTCATGCCTCAACTGGAAATGCAGGATGCAGTTACCTGCACCGTCGCCGGCCACCGTTCCTATCACATCACGGGTGCCGACTTTCTGCCCTTGACTGACACGTACGGAAGACAAATTGCAGTATACGGAAATATAACTGCCATGACGGACAAGCACATTCGTGACTCCTCCGAACTGGAATATAGCTGTCACCGTCCCTTCGAAAATGGCACGGGCACAAGCACCGGACTGCCCGATGTAATTGACTCCCTTGTTATCGAGCATGACGTCTTTCAGACCGGGCACATTGTAAGCACCGAAACGATTGCCAACCCGATAGGGGCCCGTGACGGGTACAGGCAACCGTCCCTTGTTTTTCTCAAAACTACCGTCCAGCTTACGATCCACGGATGTAGTCCACTGAGCGTCGTCTTTCGATGATTGTTTCCCTCCAGCCGCCTTGGAATCCTGCGCCGCTTTCTGCTCTGCCGCCTTTACTCGGGCGCGGGCCACCTCCGCATTCTTCTCTGCCTGAGACCTCTCTGCCGCCGTACGGGCCTTCTTTTTTTCCTCCAACGCTTTCTGTTCCGCCTTCTTGGCCTCTGCTATCCTACGCGCATTCTCGGCTTCAGCCTTTTTGCGACGTGCTTCCGCTTCGGCCTTTTTCCGGGCCTCCTCACGCTTTCGGGCTTCCTCGCGTTTACGAGCCTGCTCTATTTCCCAAGCAATCATCTCGTCAATCTTCTTGTCAAGCGCAGTCAGTTCTTTCCGCTGCTTGGCCACTTGTTCCAACAAGGTTTTCTCTTTCTGTTTCAGTCCGGCAACAATCTCTTTCTGTTGACGCTGTTCTTCCTGCAGCACTTTCCGCTGGCGCATCACCTCGTGCATGACCCGGTTCTTTTCGCTCTTGGCCTTGAGCAGTTCATTCTGTTTGTCCAGCAAGGCGGCCTGTTTCCTCTTTATCACCTCCCCCTGTTCCCGTTGCCAGGCCGCATATTCACGAGCGTAACGCGAACGACGGACCATCTGTGTCACTTTCCGGGCCGAAAATGCATACAGCAAGGGACTCTTCACCGCCTGATTGAGGCGGGTATAACGCAAAGAACGGGCATAGCGTTCCTTTGTTTCACCCAGTTCCGTCTCACAATGAAGAACCTCCGACTGAAGCCTTTCCACCTGCCGGTCTATCTCATTCATTTCTTGCACCATATCATCGATATGTCTCTGGCGGACCTCCAGCGAATCGTCCAGTTGAAGTATGGTCTTCAACTTCGTATCCACCGTCCGGCGGGTCTGATTCAAGTCTTTCTCCTTGCGAGCCATATCCTTTTTCAACTCGCTTTTCTTGTTCTGCAGAGCCTTTATTTTACGATTCGTCTGAGCTCCGGTCCGACCGACCGACAGCACGACCAGCAAAGCCAATAGGGTAAAATATCTCATTGGGGTATTATATTCTTTATGATAGAACTTATCGTCACTTCCTTATAGCGTTTAGAAGAGACCTGAGTACGTGTTTCCCATTTGTCATCGGCTTTTATATTTCCCAACGTCAGGCCCAGACGAAACGGTTTTCCCAATCCTTCAATAGCAATGTCCATCTTGCGGGGGAACTGTCCCCCAAGCACCGTCTCGAACTGTCCGTATTCCCAGTGCAGACTGGGACCGAACGAATTACGGGCGTCACTTACGACAGTCTGCTTCAACAAGGCTTGCATTACATCCACCACAAAACGACATGCCAGGCGACTGTCCGTACGGGCCTGCAGTTCCGTCCCGGCATCCGTCTCTTTCAAAATAAAATCGGAAACGGAAGGTTTGCCTTGCCGGTTCGGAACAAACAATTCGTTCCAGAACAAAGCCTGAAAACTGTCGAAACCGATACCTGCATCCCGCAGAAACCCGACTTCGGAATAAGCGACTTTCACATAACGCTTTCCCAGTCGGTCTACCAGCAACAGGTAATCCCGCGTCAATTCAAGCCTTCCCGCCTCCACAAATCCCAATGCGACCAGAGACAATTGAATCACATCGTCACGCTTCATTTTTAGACTGCCTCCCACAGACACCTTACGCCCGTCCGCTTCCGCCTCTACACTCACTTTGGCCGTTACGGCACTGGAATTCAGTCTGCCAGCCTGTTCCTGGGCAATCATCCGTTCGACTGCCTTTTCCGGTGTCCCCGCCGGCGACGGGACAACAGCCGTCCTGGACGAACGACAGGCCGCGAACAGCCCGACAAGCACCACCCACAAAAGATTCCGCATTCCCTTTATACAGCGTCTCCTCATTTTATATATCGTTTCTGTTTGATTTTCTTTTTCAACACTTCGCGCGTACTTCCTTTGGCAAGTGCCTTCTTCCAGTAATATAACGCCTTTTCCGTATCTCCACACTTAAAATAAATGTCACCGGCATGCTCCAGAACATCCGCACTGACGGCATCCTCCTCCGAAGCGGAACGTCCGTCTCCTTCCGTCTCCTCTTCCACCACCTTATCTATATAAATCCGTGCTTCCGTATACCGTCCTTGCATAAAAAGAATCCAGGCATACGTATCCAAGTATGTCTTGTTGTCGGGTTCTATCTTGATAGTACGGTAACTCATTTCCTCCGCCTTGTCCAGCTGTTCTTCTTCCAACGAAAGATAATAGGCATAGTTATTCAGACAAGATACATTATCATCCCGATACACCAGACAGGAATCATAAGATGCATACGCTTCCTCCTTCCGGCCGCAATCATACAGCAAATCCCCCATGACGGAATAAAGGTCAGAGACTATGCCTGAATCCGTATCGGGCTTTATCTGTTTGGCTCCCTGCGTGAAAGCCTCCAAAGCCTCCTGTTTTAGATCGGACTGGAAACAGGAGAATCCCAAATAGAAATAAAACGGAAGCTGTTCTGGATAATAACGTACCCCTTTCCGGCAGATATCCGCCGCTTCAGGATACTGCCCGCGCCGAATATAATACTGCAAAAGACGCAACAAGGCCGTCTGGTTATCCGGCTCCACTTCCAGAATTTTCCGCATCATATCCGCGATATGCTCCACCGGCATTTTCTTCGCCTCCATATAGGCCGCACACAAGGCCATCATATCGATGCCGTCCTGAGGTGCCTCCAGCAAACGGGAAAATACATTCAGCACCTCCGTACTGTCTGCCCCGGCCTGTTCTCTTCCCGCAATCCAGTCGCGCATCAGACGCAGACGCATGGCCGACTCCGTACGCGGGTCATAAAGCAGCGAATCCAAATAAGCCGTATACAAGGAATCATTTTTCGTCTCCTTATAATAATCCAGCAAAGACAATTGCAACGTCTTGTTCTCCGGTTCCCGGGCCTTTACCTCGTTATAGATTTCCAATGCCCGCTCCGCCTTGCCCGTCTGCAGGAATGAATTGCCTATCAGCACCCGATACGCCAGGTCATTCGGAAAGGCCGCCGCCAGACTTTCCAGTTCACCGAAAGCCTGCTCCTCCTGTCCCTCCTGCATATACAGACGATATTTCTCCAGACTTATCTGTGCATCCTTTCCTTCCAATTGTTCGATACGATCGAGCACCTGGATGGCTTCCGCCCGATTGTTTACACTCATATACATGGAAACCAGCTGAGACAGCACATCCGTACGCGCCGGAGCCAGTTCCGTCATATCCTCCAGTACAGGAATCGCCTTGGCCATCTCCCGACGGGAGATGTAAAAAGATGCCAGCGTTTCCTTATACCATGTGTTCTCCGGCTCCAACTCCACGGCCCTCACCAGATAGCTCTCCGCCTCGTCATTACGTCCGAGAAACAAGGCATAAACGGCTAGTTCGTATACCACCTCACTGGCATCCGGCTGAATATCCAGACAGTGGCGGTAGAGGTCGAAAGCCGCATCGTGACGCTCCATCTGTTTTTGATTCAGGGCTTCCAGATAATAATAATCGAAACGGCGCTGTTCTTCAGGGGTTAACCTTTGCAAAGATTGTCCCTTTCGTGCGGCTACTGCCTTCTTTCCTTTCTCGACTACCCTTCCCGGAACATCCGCGGTGACAGACGTGTTCGTCTTGCACGACACCAGCCAGCACGCTCCTATCAACAAAACAACAATCAGTTTAATCTGTTTCATTGCCATTACCTTCGTTTGACATCCCGTTACTTCTCTCCGGAATGGCCGAATCCTCCAGCCCCCCGCTCCGTTTCATCGAGTACCTCCACAGCATCCCATTCGGCCTGTTCGTAACGTACCACGACCATCTGAGCTATACGCTCGCCGTCCTCAACCGTCACAGGAACATTCGAAAGATTTATCAGGATAACTCCTATTTCACCGCGGTAATCCGCATCGATGGTCCCCGGAGTATTCAACAAAGTGATACCCTTTTTCAGTGCCAGCCCGCTCCGCGGACGCACCTGCGCCTCTGTACCTGCCGGCAAAGCGATATACAATCCCGTAGGAATCAATTTCCGTTCCAACGGCTGCAAGATTACCGGCGACTCCAGATTGGCACGCAAATCCATACCTGCCGACTGTAGAGTCGCATATGCCGGCAACGGATGATGGGATTTGTTAATCACACGTATTTTCATAACCTATTATTTCCCTAAAATTCTAAAGGTTACAAAAATAAGCAATTCCGTTTACATTCCCTTTACTTTTTACAGGAAAAAGTAGGCGTGTTACTCG
The DNA here is from genome assembly GCA_947177395.1 of uncultured Paraprevotella sp. Lineage (GTDB taxonomy): Bacteria > Bacteroidota > Bacteroidia > Bacteroidales > Bacteroidaceae > Paraprevotella. The sequence goes on along the minus strand of CAMWUI010000013.1, from coordinate 22,858 downwards.
TTTTTAGATTACTTTTGCAAGGATTTAAACCATACGACAAGATGAATTGGAAACAACTATTGTCCAACAAACGCCTGGGATTGGAAAAGATGTATACAGTGAAGAAAGATGACCGCACGGAATTCCAACGGGATTACGACCGCCTGATTTTCTCCGCTCCGTTTCGCCGCTTGCAGAACAAGACACAGGTGTTCCCGTTGCCGGGCAGTATATTCGTGCACAACAGACTGACCCATAGCCTGGAAGTTTCCAGTGTCGGACGCTCTCTCGGCAACGACAGCGCCAGACTATTACTGGAAAAGCATCCCGAACTGGCCCATACGCATATCTGCGAATTAGGCTCTATCGTGTCAGCAGCCTGTTTGGCACATGATCTGGGCAATCCCCCTTTCGGCCATTCCGGCGAAAGAGCCATCGGCACGTTCTTCAGCGAAGGTAAGGGACAATGGCTCCGGGACTACCGCAACCCGCAGAATGGAGAATCGCTGACACCCGCTCAATGGAACGACCTGACGCATTTCGAAGGCAACGCCAATGCATTCCGGCTGCTCACTCACCATTTCAAAGGGAGACGCGAAGGAGGCTTCGTCATGACATATTCCACCTTGGCCTCCATCGTGAAATACCCTTTCTCTTCTTCTTTGGCCGGCAGTCACTCCAAATTCGGTTTTTTCCAAAGCGAGGAAGCCGACTTCAGGAAGATAGCAGACGAATTGGGTATCCTCCGCAGGGAAAGCCCGGAGGGAACTCTCCGGTATGCCCGTTACCCGCTTGTATTCCTGGTAGAAGCAGCAGACGATATATGTTACCAGATCATGGACATAGAAGACGCACACAAACTGAAATTGCTGTCTACGGAAACGACCCGTGAACTGCTGCTCGGTTTCTTTGAGGAGGAACGAAAAGCAAGAATCCTGTCGAACATGCGAATTGTCGAGGATACAAATGAACAGATCGTCTATCTGCGCTCGTGTGTCATCGGTCGTCTGGAACAGGAATGTGTACGTGTGTTTGTGGAAAACGAAGAAGCTATCCTGAACGGAACATTCGAAGGGCCGTTGCTCAAGCACATCGCCCCGATACCCCGTCAGGCATACGAAGCATGCACGAAAATGGCTTTTAAAAAGATTTACCGCAGCAAGGACGTCGTGGACGTGGAACTGGCCGGTTTTCAAGTTATCAGCACACTGCTCGAACTGATGCTAGAAGCCGTGACGCATCCGGAGAAAACGTACTCACAACTGCTCATCAACCGCGTCTCCACACAATACGACATAAAAGCAACAGCTCTCTACGACCGGGTGATGGCCGTGTTGGACTATATTTCGGGCATGACGGATGTGTATGCCCTGGATCTGTACCGGAAGATAAACGGAATGAGTCTTCCCACTCTATAAACGGATTTGTCGGTCACTCCCCGGCAAGTCCGTTCTTCACTTCATAAATCACCTTGCTGGCACCGGACGTTATTTTCACCGCCTCGGGATGTTCACGGGCAAACGAGTCTATATGGCGTACCCGCTTTTCTGTCAGAATCTCATCTACAGCAATCAAGATACCGGTTTCCTCCACATCGCCGAAACCGTAGTTAATGGCAGTCCCGAACATACGCATCGTCGGCGACAGACTCATATAGGCATTCACCAGAGGAGGAATATTATATCCCAGTTTCCGCACTTCCGAATTCAGGATACGATAATCTTCCTTAAAATCGTCTTTGCAGAACAGACTCGCCAACTCTGCCGGATCCGACTCCAAAAACAATGGTTTCACCGGTATAATCAGATGCTCCGGATCTCCGAAATGTTTGTTCAGGAAATACAGAATCATATCACGTCCCTTGCGGTTGTAGGAAGGATACATCGTCATCTTCCCGAAGAAATAACGCACATTAGGCTTTATCACGGTCAACGCTCCCAGACCGTCCCATAGGTTGTCCAATGCAAAGAGCCCCTTCGAACCAGCCCGCGTACTCTGATATTCAAGCGTGACAAACGAACGTCCGAGTTCCACGGTGTAAGGCATGTAGTCTTTCATGAACTTGTCTGAAAAGCTAAACATGTGCGAGGTGGCCAATACAGGCTGGCCGTTTTCGTCCACTCTCACATCCGAACCCAACAGATACCGGTAACCGCCCAATATCTCCTCCGCATCGGGGTTCCATACCAGCAACTGTTTGTAGCCATGCTCCATCGTATCGAATTCATCCAGATCAAGCGCTTTACCGGTACCGCCTCCGGCAGCCCGGAACGCAATCTCACGTAAACGACCGATTTCCCTCACCACGTTGGGAGCGTTCTGCCATGTAACGACATATATCTCATTACTGCTCTTGTTCGTAAACCTCAACCGCTTGTCTTCCGTAAGTTCCGCTTTCAGAAGTTCCTTGTCAATCGGTTCTATTATCTCTTCCATACCTGTTTGTGATCGTCCTCTGTTTGGTCTGTATACTATAACTTATATATCTGTTCCCGCACATATTGCGCCCATCCGGCCGCCGTGCGTTCCTTTCCGAATGTTTCCCAAGGTATCGGCTGACCGATAACCACGCGATACCGCTTATGCCGGCTATGATACATCTCATCCGGCAAGAGCAGCATCGCCAGATTGAATTTCAAATGAAGTCTTTTACACCAGTTGGCCACCGAATAAAAACGTTCCGAATTTTGTCCCTCAAAATGAATGGGCACCACATCGCGCCGGGTCTCTACGCTTTTCGTCACAAATGTCTTCTTCCACGGCAAATCCTGTATTTCTCCGTCTATGCGACGGGAACACAGTCCGGCAGGAAACATGATGATATGATTATCAGACCGGAAACCGGCTTCCACCACCTGCGGGAAGTTGCGTGCCTGCTTGCCCATTTTATTAATAGGAATACACAAGGGAGCCAACCCTTTCAGATTCATCAGCAAATCATTGACCAGAAACTTCACGCGCCCCCCATAACGGCGACCGAGCACCATACCCAATGTCACTCCGTCTATCGCGCCCAAGGGGTGATTGCTCACGAATGTACACAGACGGCCGTCTGTCGGCAGGTTTTCAAGCCCGTGCACATCTACTTCCACATCCAGATACTTAAGGCAGTTTTCACAGAAATCCACCCCTTCGTATCCCTGACGAAGGTATTCGTTGATAAAATCCTGATGAATCAATCGTTTCAATGCATTTATAAGAAATTGAGGCACATATCTGGCCTTAGCTCCGGCACGTTCGCGAACAATGCGCTCTACATCAATTTCTGAAATAACGGTAGCTTGCATAACCCCTGTTCTCATTCTTACCACAAAAAGAAGAATCTTTTTTATAATACCCCACAAACAAACTTATAAAGTACTACGAAATTACAATCTTGTTGTTATTTATAAAGTAAGTGCCTTTCGGCAACCCGTTTATCCAGTTTACTCCTTTATTCAGACGGAAAACACTGAAAAAAGCACCGTTCTTATTATATATAGGCAGAATCTGGTAGTTATTGCTTTCCACACATATAATCTTGCCGCGCACGGACACCTTAATCGGGAAAGCCGAACTGGCCATTTTGTTTTTAATAACTTCCTTGAGTTCGGGGTTCGGAGACTTACGCGATAAGGAATCCATCCGTCCCGTCTTCCTGTCACCGGCAAACATACCATTTGCGCTGATTGCACATAACAGAATCAGCGACAACCAATAAATTTGTATCCTTGACAACACAGCCTTCATCCTAACAAAGTTATCCAAATTGTCGCAAAGTTATATATTTTTAGATAAAAAAGAAAAAAATCGCCTATTTTTTTAAACAGAAATACGCCCAGCCTGTTTTTTAACAGACCGGGCGCACATTATCGCTTACTTTAATTCTTAATTGTTCCAGATATTCAGTCCGTCATCAAAAGAATCGCCTTCCAATCCATCACCGGGTGTATTATCAACCGGAATGCTGGCAGCCAGCATGTTTTCCAACTGCACTTTCAGAACATCTGTTTCAGGTGTCACATATACTTTCTTTTTCATATACATTGCTTATAAATGACTTTTCTTATTTCACAAGAGTTTTCTTTCCATTGATAATATAGAGTCCTTTCTGCAGACCTTCCGCAGCTTGTGCGGCAGGCACGGATGTGCGAACGCGAACACCGCTTACCGTGTATACGTCTACCGATACGACAGATGCGGCATCTACAGACTCAATAGCAGTTATATTGTCGTCAAAGACAGACATCGTCAGAGCGTAAGTGCCGGCTGCCAACGAGGGAACTGCCTCCATATCCAGATAAGCGCGGTTAGCTGCCAGCGAGCATCCTTTGCCACACAGCTTCCATGTACCGCCCACCAATATATATTTGCCGCTGAGTTCCGTATCATCTGCATTCTTGTCGGCATTAACAGCTGCAAGGGTACCGTTCAGACCGTTGACAGCAACGGGGGAAGTCACAGCTTCGCCGGTATAAGCGGCCAACAGGCGGGTATCGGTAGCTGTGAACACGTAAGGAACACCGGCTTCCAATGCCGTCACAGGTTCGCCCAGCACAATAGCGCTTACCTTGCCGTCCGTCACAACCTTTCCGGCCACAGGATAGAACGTTGCTCCTGCCACATCCGCTTCGGCCACGGCGTTCGGCAAACAGATGGTTCCCCAAGCCTCTTCCGTCAAACCTGTACGAACATGTCCGTTAGCAAAAGTCATCATTTGGGAATAACCGCTATAATCCGTATTGCCAATATTACTTGTTGCATAGAATTTGAAGATATTAGCAGTCCCTGAATAGAAGAAAGAACGTTTTTTACTGCTATTGATATAAGCATTATTCCCAGCATCCCAGTCCCAAGTACATTCAGCCTGTTCCAAAGTCAAATAAGTGTTACTACCCTTTCCTCCTGTCAGATATTCATCAGAAGCCGTCTGAATAGTACCCTTTTCGCGATTTACGTACCAACTTAATTGAAGCGGATTTTCCGCATTGAGAACCTTACCGTTCACCACATCCACGATAACCGGAGCTAAACCCTTGTTAGAAACAACGGTGGACATAGCATAGTTGACACCATTCATAGAAGCAACGAAAGCAACGCCTCCCTCCGGAACTTGAGTATTGATTACTTCTAGCGTATAAGAAGCGGAAGCGGCGGAATAAGTTTCCGTCTCGGCCACCTTTGCCGTAATTGTCGTAGTACCCTCTGTCAAAACCGTTACGTTACCTGCTTCGTCAACAACAGCCACTGCTTCATTAGAAGAAGAATATGTCACAGCGCCGTCTGACGTGTTTGTCAATTCCGGCAACTCAACCGGAGCGTTCAAATCATATACAACACTCGTCGCACTCCATTCGAACTCAGGAGTCTCCAATGAAGACGAAGACTTGTTCACAATATCAGCCATATCGCGAACAATCAATTCCGGTGTATTACCTTTGAAATTTAAGAATATACCTGTAAAGTCAAACAATGCCGGCCAAGTATAGTCGGAGGGCATAAGTTTCAGGGTATCGTAGAATTTCACCTCATTCCCTCCCTGAGAAATTATATCGTCTGCAATTGTACAATCCACCAACGTAACCAACAACATGTGGTAAGCATCCGGATCGGCATTCAACTCGGCCACAGTCACTTCCTTCGGTTCCATTACGCCACCGGCCGTAAATGTTGCGCCGGAGAAATCGCCCTTAACCAATTCGTGTGAATTATTATAAATTTCATATTCACCGATGATTGTTCCGGAAACCTTGTCCCCTATGTTGCATTCAGGAACTGGGTTGTAGAATATGAGTCCACCGGTAGCATCCTGAATATAAACATTCGTACTATTTTTAGCCGTGACAACTGCATCCGTCAGAGTCAACGCAGCAGACACTCCTTTACCTAAAGCTATGAACTCTGCAATCGTTTTCACTTCCGGCATAATTGTAATCACAGAAGTAGCCACCGAACTGCTTTCGCCGCCTTTCACGGCAATAGCCTTAATCGTGGTCGTTTCGCTTACTGTAAACGGCGCCGTATAAACTATGGATTCAACCGTAGGCGTTTCACCGTCCGTCGTATAATAGATAGAAGCACCTTCTTCCGCCGTAATCGCTACCGTTTGTTCGCCGATATAGTCACCCGTAGGAAGTGATATTGCAGGAGCGGCAACGGAAGAAACAACGTCTACTCCATCAATTTGATACGTAGTCAGTCGTAACGTTGACTTTGAATTATTTCCACTAGCAACTAATACTATTTCATCAAACGATGCCGGGGTCAATGTAGCTTCCACACTACCAGCGATGGTTGACCCATTTGCTGCCGTTGCTTCAGCTAACAGTTCAAATTCCTCTGTGCCAACCTTTTTTCCCAACAAATAAACAGAAAAATCCAAATTACCTCCAGCCCAATCAATCTTGATATTCGACACATTAAGCAACGTCTTCTTCAACCGGGCAACATGGGTTGTCGTTTTACCATGTTTAGACATAGCAGCCTTTACATCGTCCCACTTACTGCTCAGTGTATAAGTTTTATTAAAACCCAAATAAAAAACGCCACTATTCCTCTGGCCATAACTAATCATCCAACTGTCTTCCCCAACCGTCAATTCCTTATCTGCAGCATAGCTGAAATTCGGTAATGTGTTAAAATCACCAGAAGCCAATACTTCCGCTTTTGCCCCCAACCCACAAGCACAGACTGCCAGGAGCATAAACACTTTTAATTTAGTAAACATCATTTTCATAAGCATATAATTTAATTAATTAAAACTCTTATATATTGAGAATCAGCATCAAGAGAGCATGCATCTCCTCTATCGTACAAATATATTGAAAAGTTTATAATTAAACGCTATTATCACTATGAAAAAACAATTAAATTATCCTCCGGATTGAGTTTACAAACAAAAATGATTATATTTGTTCCGATTATGCAGACAATTCTGTTACTCACATTGGTTTCCTGCGCCATTATCCACCTGATGATGGCCAGCGTAATGTTTCTCTACTCCCGCCACAGAGTGGAATACTTATCTTTGGGATGGGTCTTATGTATTTTCGGCCTCAGCTTTGCCATCGCAACCCCCTTCTCGTTTGTCTATCAGCCGGGAACCATCGGGCTTCTTCATCCCGTCATGCTACTGATACTGGTTGCCACGTCTTATCTGCAAAGTATCTGGACGCTGGGCATCAATATGCCGGGCTACCTGCAATGGGGTCGCATGTGGAAGTATGCCACACCGGCTATCCTGCTTCTTATCACCTATCTCATCGGATTAGTATCAGGCAGCCGCCCTGTCATCCTGCAACATGTAGCCGAACTGCCCACCCATCTGCTCAACGGCGATATTCTGTTGCGCTTTTTGGCACTGGGACTTTCCATTTATTACATCATCAACATCTACCGCTTGCCCCACTCCTTAGTGAAAAACATCAATTTGCCCCGATTTATCAAAGGATATGGCACGGCCATGGGACTGGCTACCATATACTACGTGCTTGTCACGGTGTTTTTCAACATGACCCTGCTCCTCATCTATATCTATGTTTTTACGGTCCTAAACATGTACATGTTCTACCGCACCTTGGAAACCATGGCTCTCCGTTTGCCGAAGCCCGAAATCAAAGAAGTGAATCAGGCTCCGGAGCCGAAAGTCATCGAACAAGTAGAAAAAGAAGACTTCAACGCTGCCAACCTCCAACGGTTTCAACGTACCGAATATTTCATGCAGAACGAACGGGAATGGACAGACAACACTTTCGGCCGCGACCGACTGTGCGAAGTAACGGGCATCAACCGGCACCTGATGCTTCAATGCCTGCGTAGCCAGGGATATAACAACATCCACGACTACATCAACTCGTACCGTATCAACGAATTAAAAAAAGGCATCCGCACCGGCAACATCTCCTGCCTGAACGATTGCTTGAATGCCGGATTCGGTTCTGTCAAAACAGCCAGAAGCTGTTTCGAACGCATGGAAGGCACCTCGCTTGACAACTACCTGCAAACCCATCGCCGTCCAGAAAAAAGTACGGAACTTCCAACTTCCTGAAAAGATTTTCAGTATAGCCATTTTATAATCCACAAAAAGTACCTACCTTTGTACCCGATTCTCCGCCCTTGTAGTTCAACGGATAGAACGACGGTTTCCTAAACCGTAAATTTGAGTTCGATTCTCAACGGGGGTACTACAAAAGGGGATCGTCAGTCCGCCATTCGGAAAGCGGCTTCCTCGGCTGCCGCAATAATATCATCTTTCACAAGTTCTTTGGGCTGAACCTTAATATCCGAAAGGTCCATATCATCGTTATCCCGGACCGTTTCTTTTTCTTTTGCCGAAACCTTCTTCAAAGCCTCCTTAGCCGTCTTTGCCCGACGGCCACGTCGTCTGCTCCCCTTGGATACAGGAGTATCAACCACATTGTCACCGACTGCAGCAGAAGCACCCGTTCCACCCTCCATTTCGGGCACCAGCACCACTGAGGTTTCTTCCTGTGCTGTCCTTTCTTCCTTGCGGGCAAATATAGAAGCCAGTAAATCGGACTTCTTCTTGAGCTGGGTCAATGTCATCTTTGCAGCCAATTGCTGACTTTCTTTTTTGGAATAACCCTTACCAGTGCCACAACCGACACCTTCTATCACCACTTCCGTATTGAACACAGGAGTTCCGTTTCCTTCCATGGTCTGCTCCAGCAACCGGAACTCGACGTCTACCCGGTTCTTCTGCCCCCATTCTATCAGTTTGCTCTTAAAGTTCACTTCCTTATAAGCTACCTTGTCGATATTAATCAAAGACTGAAGAATGCGGCAGGACATAAAACGCATGCAGTAATCATACCCCCGATCCAGATAGACTGCTCCCACAAGGGCTTCGAAAGCATTACCGCACATATAGCTGTTATGGGCAGAGGAACGAGCGGAAGATTTAATCAACTTGTCCAGACCTATCTCCACGGCAATACGGTTCAACGACTCGCGCTGCACGATCTTACTGCGAGTGTTCGTCAGAAAACCTTCGCGCTTACCTTCAAAATGCCGGTATACAATATCCCCTACAATAGAATCAAGGACAGCATCCCCCAGAAACTCCAGGCGTTCGTTATTCACCCAACGCCCTTTCTCCCCCTTAACAGAAGAAGACTTGTGCAATAAAGCTTGTTTATAGAGGTTTATGTTACGGGGATAGAAGCCCAATATCCTATAAAAAGAAGAATAAAGCTCTTTATCCTTACGGAAAGAGAGCCTTATTCTTTCTATTATTTCTCTCGGAAACACGATTTAGTCCTCGTATTTCTTAAAGATTACACAAGCATTGTGTCCTCCGAAACCGAACGTGTTGCTCAAAGCTGCACGCACCGTACGTTTCTGGGCGGCGTTGAATGTAAAGTTCAGATTGTAATCAATCTCTTCATCCTTGTCGTCCTCTTCGTGGTTGATCGTAGGAGGAACCACATCGTTCTTGACAGCCAGCACACTGGCCATAGCCTCTACGGCACCGGCAGCACCCAGAAGGTGACCGGTCATAGACTTCGTCGAACTGATGTTCAACTTGTAGGCATGCTCGCCGAAAAGTTCCTTGATAGCCTTGGCCTCGGAGATATCACCCACGTGCGTGGAAGTACCGTGCACGTTGATATAATCGATATCCTCCGGCTTCATGCCTGCATCTTCCAGCGCGTTCGTCATCACCAACTTGGCTCCCAGGCCCTCGGGATGAGAAGCCGTGATATGATGAGCATCCGCCGACATACCTGCACCTACCATTTCGGCATAAATCTTGGCTCCGCGGGCTTTGGCATGTTCCAATTCTTCCAGTATTAGACATCCGGCACCTTCACCCATAATGAAACCGTCGCGGCTGGCGCTGAACGGACGTGAAGCATGAGTCGGGTCGTCGTTACGGGTAGAAAGGGCTTTCATAGCATTGAAACCACCCACACCGGCCGGCCAAATTGCCGCCTCGGCACCACCGCCCAATACAATGTCAGCCTTGCCCAACCGGATCAGGTTGAACGCATCGGCCAGCGCATTGGTCGAAGAGGCGCATGCAGAAGTCGTACAATAGTTGGGACCGTGGAACCCATACATGATGGAGATGTGACCGGCTGCGATATCCGCAATCATCTTGGGAATAAAGAACGGATTATATTTCGGTCCGAGTTCCTTTCCCGTGAGTGCATACGCACCGGCTTCTTCTTCAAATGTATGGATACCGCCGATACCGACGCCATATACGACACCGATACGGTTTTTGTTCATGGTTTCCAGATCCATTGCAGAATCTTCGACAGCCATCTTTGCCGCAGCAATCGCATACTGCGTATACAAGTCCATCTTACGGGCTTCCTTGCGATCGAAATAATCGGCCACATTGAAATTCTTCACCTCACAAGCGAACTGCGTCTTGAACAAAGATGCATCGAAATGCGTAATCGGTCCGGCTCCGCTCACCCCCGCCAGCATATTCTTCCAAGTTTCCTCGGCCGTATTGCCCAACGGAGTAACAGCCCCGATACCGGTTACTACCACTCTCTTTAATTCCATTATCCTATATATGGAGGAGAATATTATTTCTGATTAGCTTCAATATAAGCGACAGCATCGCCTACAGTGGCAATCTTTTCAGCTTCATCATCAGGAATGCTGATGCTGAATGCCTTTTCAAATTCCATGATCAACTCTACCGTATCCAAAGAGTCAGCACCCAGATCGTTCGTAAAGCTTGCAGTTGCAACAACTTCAGCTTCGTCTACACCCAGTTTATCAACGATGATAGCTTTTACTTTTGATTCAATTTCTGACATAATCGTAAGTTTTTAATTATAATTAGACAAATATCTCTTTTTTCTCGGTGCAAAGGAACTACATTTTATTCTCTTATGCAAGAAATCAAGTAAATAATTTCATTATTTTTGCACACTCGGATACGCAGTGTGCAAAAACAAAAAGCCCAGACAACACCTATATCGTTTCCCGACGCAAGGGATAATGCCCGCGCAATTCTTCAAAACAAGAAGGGTCGGCTTTCAGACGTCCGCTGTCCTCCAAAGGATTGTATAACTGTAGTGCCAGCGTATCCGCGTCTGCCGAAGGACAGAATTCAGACGGAAGAGCCGGAGGCTCGATAGAGAAATCCGCCGGAAGAGAAAAATAGTCACAAACAGCCTGCAAGGCCATGCGGGTGGCATTTGCTTTCCCGTCGGCCGAATAACCGGCCACATGCGGAGTACCTATATATACCTTATATAATAAGGAACGGGATATATCAGGCTCGTTCTCCCAAGTGTCAATGATAGCCTCACACACCCGCCCATCCTCCAGAGCCGCCAGAAGCGCCGCCGTGTCCACCACTTCTCCGCGGCTGGCATTAATCAGCACGGGAGCTTTCGCCAACTTATGAAAAAAGGTGTCTCCGGCCAAATGATACGTAGGGAAAGGACCGTCAACAGTCAGCGGGGTATGGAAAGACAGGATGTCGCACCGCTCCATCAATTCAGACAAGGGACGGTAGTCATTACCGGAAACCGGTAGCATACCTTTCTTCTCCTTTTCCTCCCGCGGCGGGTCATTGAGAAGGACACGTACACCCAAGGGAGTGACAGCGTCCCGGACAGCCGTACCCACATGCCCCACTCCAATCAGTCCGATCGTCGTATCCGGCAGGCACATCCCCTTTTCGCGCTGCAACAACAAAAGACAGGAACGGACATATTGCCCGACCGAAGTGGCATTGCACCCTGGGCAATTACGCCATTCTATCCCCGCTTCTTTGAGATAAACCGTATCCAAATGGTCATACCCGATGGTAGCCGTCGCTATGAAACGCACCGCACTTCCCTCCAGCAAAGCACGGTCGCAACGGGTACGGGTACGGACAATCAGCGCATCCGCATCCCTCACGTCCTCCGCCGATATCTGCTGTCCGGGAAGATAGACGACTTCGTCCGCTATACGGGACAAGGCCTCCCGAATAAAAGGAATCTTATCATCTGCCACAACTTTCATAAGAACAAAGGTAACTACTTTTTCCCACATATTTATTGGTCATTCAAAAAAGTTTGTTTAGTTTTGCATCTATATCATTAAATTAAAAGGCTATGACATTTACGGATATATGCAACCCTATTTTCATGGAGGTTATCAGAGATTACCACCGTACGGACAATGTGGACACGCCGATACGGAATCCTTATCCCGAGAAAACCATCGAACATGATCTTTATCTGAAAAACTGGATCGACACGGTACAGTGGCATTTCGAAGACATCATACGCGATCCGAACATCGACCCGGCCGAAGCTCTTGTTCTGAAAAGAAGAATCGACAAGAGCAACCAGGACCGCACGGATCTGGTGGAACTCATCGACAGTTATTTCTACACAAAGTACAAGGACATCATTCCCACCGCCGACGCCACCATCAACACAGAAAGTCCGGCTTGGGCCGTAGACCGCCTGTCCATTCTTGCTCTGAAGATTTACCACATGCGCGAACAAACCGAGCGTGCAGACGCCACAGAAGCGCACAAGGCACAATGCCAAGCCAAACTGGATGTCCTTCTGGAGCAGCAAAAAGACTTGTCCACCGCCATAGACCAACTGCTGGCGGACATTGAAGCCGGACGCAAGTATATGAAAGTATACAAGCAGATGAAGATGTACAACGATCCTGACACCAATCCCATTCTCTACGCAAAGAAATAAAAGCCGGACGGAACCAACGAACGTTATGGAACATTTGTTGATTATCCGTTTCTCCGCCTTGGGCGATGTTGCCATGACCGTCCCGGTGGTCTATTCTCTGGCACGGCAATATCCGGAGCTCCGCATTACCGTGCTGAGCAAGGATTTTATGCAACCTCTGTTTTCCCGCTTGCCCTCCAATGTACATTTCATCGGGGTAAACCTAAAAAAGGAATATGCAGGACTGAAAGGGCTGAACAGACTCTTCCGCCGGATATGTGAAGAACAGATTACGGCTGTCGCGGACCTGCACGATGTGCTCCGCACACAATACCTGCGCTTTCGCTTCCGTATGAAGGGCATTCCTACGGCACATATCCGCAAGGAGCGGAACGGACGGAAACAACTGACGAGAAGGAAGAACAAGAAACTTGTTCCGCAAAAAACATCTTTCCGGAAGTATACGGACGTTCTGGCCGCATCCGGCTATCCGGTAGAAACAGATTTCCGCTCTCTGTTCGGAGACGGGAGGGGAGATTTATCCCTGTTGCCATTTACAGAGAAGAAAGATGACGCTATTTGGATAGGTATCGCACCTTTTGCCGCCCACAAAGGGAAAATATATCCTTTGGAACAGATGGAAAGGATTATCGCCCGGTTGTCAGAATATCCTGCCATACACATATTTCTGTTTGGCGCGGACGGATCGGAACAACAACTTCTGCATGACTGGCATCAACGCTATCCCCATACCACAGCCGTCCCGGACAAACGCCTGACACTCGACAAGGAACTTATCCTTATCAGCCACCTGGATGTCATGCTGTCCATGGATTCGGCCAACATGCATCTGGCTTCCCTTGTCGCCACACCTGTGGTCTCCATCTGGGGAGCCACTCACCCCTATGCCGGTTTCGCAGGATGGAACCAGCCGGCGGAAAACCAACTGCAAGCGGAACTGCCCTGCCGACCTTGCTCCATTTTCGGTAACCGTCCCTGCTTTAGAAAAGATTATGCCTGCCTCCACCGAATCAAAACGGAAGAAATCTTGGACAAACTAAACCACATAGCCCACTTCAGACCCGCCCCATGAGAATCGTCATCCAGCCTTCATACGAACATCTGCGCGACTTTATCACCCGGTTGCCTCTGACATTCGAACAGCAGGGAGAAACCCTGTACCAAGGACGCAACTGCGTGAAGCGGTTCATTGAAAACGGTCAGGTCTTCATCGTAAAACGCTACAAACGTCCGCACTTCATACAAAGAATCGCATATACATGGTTCCGACCATCCAAAGCCCGCCGGGCCTATAACTTTGCCCTCCGGCTGGAAGAAATGCAAATATCCACCCCCACCCCCATCGCCTACATAGAGAAGAAACAGGGCGGACTGTTCCGCGACAGTTATTTCGTCTCAGCCTATTGCCCGGATCCTACCCTGTTTCCGGAACTGGTAGAGAAGCCCGTCTTCGATTCCGGTTTAGCGCACGCTTTAGCCGCCGAGGTGGTGGAATGGCACAAAAAAGGCTTTCTCCACGGCGACCTGAATCTGGCCAACATATTATACCGCATCTCTCCCGGCGGACAATATGCTTTTACGGTTATCGATATCAATCGTTCACACTTCGTACCGCAACCCTCCAAAGACCAATGTCTCACCAACCTGATGCGACTGACCCACCGTATTGACCTATTACGACAACTGACGGAACACTATGCCCGACAAAGAGGGTGGGAACCGCAGCAATGCTGCGACAGCGTGGAGACCAAACTACACGCATTCGAACAGCGACGCGAAAAAAAGAGGAAACTGAAACATACTATCCGCCTATGAAAGAAATACGCTACCATCTGATGTTCGGAGTGTGGTATCTGCTATCCCTCCTTCCTTTATGGATTCTATACAGGATTTCCGATCTCCTCTGCCCTATCGTCCACTACATTGTCCACTACCGGCGAAACGTCATACGCACGAACCTGAAAGAATCTTTTCCCGACAAGACAGACAAAGAACTCCGAATCATAGAACGGAATTTCTATCGTTTTTTCTGCGACTATATCGTGGAAACCGTCAAATTGTTCTCCATGTCCCGAAGGACGCTTCGCAGACGCATGAGATTCGAGGGTACCGAACTGTTCACAAAAGCGTTTGAAGAGGAAAACAAGAACTTCTGCTTCATTTACCTGGGACACTACGGCAACTGGGAATGGATAGCCTCCCTACCCTACGCCCTGCCACCGGACATTCTGTGCGCACAGATATATCACCCGCTTTGGAGTCCGGTGTTCGACCGCCTGTTCCTGCGGCTGAGAAACCGATTCGGCGGCCTGTGCATCCCCATGAAACTGACACTGCGCCGCATCATACAACTAAAACAGAAACGACAGAGGACCATTGTCGGATTTATCTCCGACCAGTTGCCCAATTGGAACAGCATGCACTTCTTCCTGCCATTCCTGAATCATCCCGACACTCCCGTTTTCACGGGTACGGAACAAATCGGCCGGCAGATGGATGCCGCATTCTTTTTCGCCCATATCAGCAGACCCCGGCGGGGACGATATGTATGTACTTTCACCCGTATGCACACCCCGGAACAGAAGACAGAAGATTTCCCGCAGACCACCTTGTTCACCCGTATGCTGGAACAAATGATAAACGAACAACCCGCCTACTGGCTCTGGAGCCATAAACGCTGGAAACGCACCAAGGCAGAGTGGTTGCTCCGCACACAAAAAGGCACTAATCAACCTACACCTCAATCATGAACAAACCCGTCAGACATATTCTTGTCATCCGTTTCCGCCGCGTGGGAGATTCCGTTCTCGCCACGGCATTGTGTAGCAGTCTGCGCCGGACTTTCCCCGGCGCACAAATCGATTTTGTCATCAACGAGGGCATACACACCTTGTATGAACAACATCCGGATATCGACCGCCTCATCACCTTCAACGACCGGGAGAACCATCATTTTCCCACCTATATCAAAAAGGTATGGCAGACGGTCCGCCAAACCCGTTACGACATCATCATCGACATGCGTACCACTGTGCGAACCCTGTTCTTCAGCCTCTTCTCCCTGCGAACACCTTTCCGTATCGGCAGCAGGAAAGCATACGGACAGGGCATCCTGACACACAGGATAGACAACCACAGCGACAATACGATAGATATGGTACGGCAGAATCTGCAGTTGATGAAACCGTTGTCTGTCCTCGCCCCCCTGAAGTACACGGAAGAGTTCAGACTGTATGTCTCCGAAAAACAGCGCGCGGACTACCGCCGCTATATGGAGCAACAAGGCATCGACTTCCGGCGTCCGGTCCTGATGGCCACGGTCACGGCCCGCCTTACGTACAAGGTGTGGGACAAAGAAAAGATGAAAGAAGTATTGCGGCGAATCATCGACCGCTATGACGCGCAGATTATCTTCAACTTCGCCGGAAAAGAGCGGGAAATGGCAGAACAATACAAACAGGAGATGAACAACGACCCTCACATTTTCATGAACGTAGAGGCCAAAAGCCTGCCGGAACTCTGCGCGCTACTCACCCACTGCCACTTCTTTTTCGGCAACGAAGGAGGACCACGCCACATCGCCCAGGCCTTAGGTGTTCCCTCATACGCCATCTTCCCTCCAGGCATCTGGAAGTCCGTATGGCTTCCCGGAGACCAGACCCGTTATGCTGGCATCAGTCCGGACGACTTCATGCCATACCGGGAACAACAGGAACGGAAACTGAACTACACGGAACGATTCAATCTGATTCCTGTGGAGGACGTCTGGAACGGAGTAAAAGACATGCTGGACGAACTACCTGATTTTAAGATACACCTCACATAAGTCAGCCGTCAGTCTTTCTGCGTCAAAACGGCGGGCGTACCGAAGTCCCTCCTCCACCATGCGACTCCGGAACGCGGCATCCGTCAGCACTTTATCCAGCAACAATGCCAACTGACGGTCATCGTCGGGATGCACATACAACGAATGGGGACCTCCTGCCTCTTCCAGACACGACCCCGTAGCGGCAACCACAGGCACACGGCTCACCAATGCCTCCAGCACCGGTATTCCGAACCCCTCGAAACGGGACGGATAGACAAAAGCGGATGCCATCTGATACAATGCCGGCAGGTCTTCGAAAGGCACCCGGTGAAACAGGCTAAAACGGTGTTCCAGTTTCTGTTCACGCGCGAACTTCAGCACTTCTTCCAGATAAGGCGTACGCTTGCCCACCGCCACGAGAGCCACTTCCTCCTTCATCCGCTTCAACGCCTTGACAGCCAGAAGCAGGTTTTTCCGCTCTTCCATGCTCCCCACATAAAGGACATAGCGTTCGGGCAGTCCGTACTGTTCTTTCACTGCCTGTTTCTTCTCATCCGTCGCAGGCTCGTAAAATTCCCGGGCACAGCCTTGGTAAACCACATCTATCTTATCCGCATCAATACCATAATACGAAACGATATCCCGTTTCGTACATTCGCTCACGGCTATGATGCGGTCGGCTATCCCACAGGCCTTACGGAACTTATAATTATAAATCCACCGGTCTATCGGATTATAATACTGAGGATAACGCAGGAATATCAGGTCGTGTACCGTCACAACGCTCCTCACATCTCCCGTTCGCGACATCGTTAGCGGAAGTTCGTTGCTCAGCCCGTGGTAAATATCTATACCGTCGGACGATAACCGGGATGGAATACCGAACACACGCCAAAAAGACCGGAACAGTTTCCAGAAACGGCCTTCGGGGAAGACCTTCGGCAAATTCTGGTTATCCAGTTCTTTCAAAAGGCCACATTTCTTCGGAGACGGTACATAGAGCACATACTCGTTCCCGGAAGCGAACCGGGTCAGTCCGTTTATGACAAAACGACTGTAATTTCCCAGCCCCGTCCGGTTCTGGGCCGCTCTCTTCGCATCAAAACCTATTCTCATACGTCTCTTGTTTTCTGTTCCGTTTCACACCCTGCAAAAGTAACGAATTATCATCAAACACCCCGCAGAAAAGCCTTTATTTTCAGGAATGCCTTCAATATATAACCTTTTTGGCCGCCAAATGCAAAATCCGCCGTCCGTTCTTGGGCACATTTCCGCTTTTTACTAACTTTGTCAGTCATTTATGTCTCAAATATAAAAACTACATACATGGAAAAGAAATTCAAACGGACAACCGTCACGTCCGCCCTGCCGTATGCCAACGGTCCGGTTCACATCGGCCATCTGGCCGGTGTATATGTACCGGCCGACATCTATGTGCGCTATCTGCGGCTGAAAAAAGAAGAGGTCCTGTTTATCGGAGGTTCGGACGAGCACGGAGTGCCCATTACTATCCGGGCCAAAAAAGAAGGCGTTACCCCGCAGGATATCGTCGACCGCTACCATACGCTTATCAAGGACTCTTTCAAGGAGTTCGGCATCTCGTTCGACATCTACAGCCGCACGACATCGGAGACCCACCACCGGGTTGCCTCGGACTTCTTCCGCACGCTCTATGACAAGGGAGAGTTCGTAGAAAAGACTTCCGAACAGTATTACGACGAAGAGGCCCAGACGTTTTTGGCCGACCGGTATATCACGGGCGAATGTCCCCACTGCCATGCGGAAGGTGCTTATGGTGACCAATGCGAGAAATGCGGCACGTCGCTGTCCCCCACCGAACTTATCAATCCGAAAAGCGCCATCAGCGGTTCCAAACCTGTGATGCGTGAAACCAAACATTGGTATCTGCCTTTAGACAAACACGAGGCATGGCTCCGCGAATGGATACTGGAGGGGCATAAGGAATGGCGCCACAACGTATACGGGCAATGCAAGAGTTGGCTCGACATGGGCCTGCAGCCGCGCGCCGTAAGCCGCGACCTCGACTGGGGCATTCCCGTTCCTGTGGAAGGCGCGGAAGGCAAGGTTCTGTACGTATGGTTCGATGCACCCATCGGCTATATCAGCAACACCAAGGAACTATTGCCAGACTCGTGGGAGACTTGGTGGAAAGACCCGGAAACCCGGCTGGTACATTTCATCGGCAAAGACAATATCGTGTTCCACTGCATCGTGTTCCCCGCCATGCTGAAAGCCGAAGGTAGCTACATCCTGCCGGACAACGTACCGAGCAACGAATTCCTCAACTTAGAAGGAGACAAAATTTCCACTTCGCGCAACTGGGCCGTATGGTTGCATGAATACCTGCGCGATTTCCCCGGCAAACAGGATGTGTTGCGCTATGTCCTGACGGCGAACGCACCGGAGACAAAAGACAACGATTTTACATGGAAGGACTTCCAGGCCCGCAACAACAACGAACTGGTGGCCGTATACGGCAATTTCGTCAACCGCGCCTTACAACTGACCCAGAAGTATTACGACGGAGTGGTGCCGGCCTGCGGTGAACTCACCGACTACGACCGCGAGACCCTGAACGAGTTCAAGGACGTGAAAAAGCGTGTGGAAGAACTGCTCGATGTATTCAAGTTCCGCGATGCACAGAAAGAAGCGATGAATCTGGCACGCATCGGCAACAAGTACATTGCCGACTGCGAACCTTGGAAAGTGGTGAAGACGGATCCGGAACGTGTGAAGACTATCATCTATCTGTCGCTGCAACTGACGGCCAACCTGGCCATCGCCTTCGAACCGTTCCTCCCGTTCAGCAGCGAACGCCTGCGCGGCATGCTGGCCATGGACAGCTTCGAATGGGAACAGCTGGGACGCACCGATCTGCTGGAGGCCGGACACAAACTGCCCAAACCAGAACTGCTGTTCGAGAAAATCGAAGATGACGTCATCGAGGCACAAGTACAGAAACTGCTCGATACCAAGAAAGCCAACGAAGCAGCCAACCACAAGGCGAATCCCATCCGCGAGAACATCGCGTTCGAGGATTTCGGCAAACTGGACATACGGGTCGGCACCGTTCTGGAATGCACCAAGGTGCCCAAGGCCGACAAACTCCTTTGCTTCAAGATTGCCGACGGACTGGAGAACCGCACCATCGTCAGCGGCATCGCCAAATACTACAAACCGGAAGAACTGGTCGGCAAACAGGTGTGCTTCATCGCCAACCTGGCGCCGCGCAAACTGAAAGGCATCGAAAGCCAGGGCATGATTCTCTCCGCCGTAAACGCGGACGGTTCCCTGAGCGTCGTGACAGTAGATCGGAAAGTAGCTCCCGGATCGGAAGTAGGATAATCCCCCGATCTTTCCCGGGAGATTCCCGTAAAAGAAGAGAACGGCCACGCTTTCACGGCCGGATACCCTAAAAAATAAACCGGGCAGAACGATGTGATGAGATAGATATATCTTTCGCCGTTCTGTCCGGTTCGGTGTATGGATCGTTTACAAGATACGGCATCCATCCGATGGAATATGTCGAAAAGTGCCGAAGAGTGTCGAAGATTTGAAACTGTTTTTTTCAGGGTCTCATCCAGTACTGTATGAGGGTACAATTCAGTACTGAATAAGGGGTTCATTCAGTACTGGATTAAGGACTCATTCACTACTGAATGAAGGTGTGATTCAGTACTGGATGAAAGGGTCATTCAGTACAAGATGAAAATGCACTCTCCTACAGGATGAAAAAGAGCGAGGCCACGACATAACCCGCTATGCCGTAGCCTCGCCTGTTCTAAAAATCAACCGGGCTTCAATTACTTGATAACGCCCAGTTCCTTGCCCACCTTGATAAAGGCAGCAATGGCCTTGTCCAGATGTTCCGTCTCGTGACCGGCGGACAACTGCACACGGATGCGGGCCTGTCCTTTCGGCACAACCGGATAATAGAATCCTGTCACATAGATGCCTTCTTCCTGCATGCGTGCGGCGAAGTCCTGAGACAACTTGGCGTCATACAGCATAACTGCACAGATGGCGCTCTGTGTCGGTTTGATGTCGAAACCGGCTGCCAGCATCTTTTCGCGGAAGTAAGTCACATTGTTCATCAGCTTGGTATGCAGGGCATCGCTCTCCTTCAGAATGTTCAGCATCTCCAGACTGGCCCCCACAATGGCCGGAGCCACAGAGTTGGAGAACAGATAAGGACGCGAACGCTGACGGAGCATGTCGATAATCTCCTTGCGGCCGGTAGTGAAACCGCCCATCGCACCGCCGAACGCCTTACCCAGCGTACCGGTAAAGATGTCCACGCGCCCATATACATCAAACTGTTCGGCAACACCGTGTCCCGTGGGACCTACCACACCGGCAGAGTGCGACTCATCGACCATCACCAGCGCA
The DNA here is from genome assembly GCA_947177395.1 of uncultured Paraprevotella sp. Taxonomy (GTDB): domain Bacteria; phylum Bacteroidota; class Bacteroidia; order Bacteroidales; family Bacteroidaceae; genus Paraprevotella. Next base: position 1,984 of record CAMWUI010000013.1, on the reverse strand, counting down.
TCATATTTCTCTGCCAGTTCACAGATCTTGTCCATCGGAGCCACATTGCCGTCCATCGAGAACACACCGTCCGTGGCAATGATGCGGTGACGCTGTGCCTGTGCTTCCTGCAGGCAACGCTCCAAGTCGGCCATGTCGGCATTGGCGTAACGGTAACGCTTGGCCTTACAAAGACGGACACCGTCGATGATGGAAGCATGGTTGAGCGAATCGGAAATGATAGCGTCCTCCTCCGTAAAGAGAGGCTCGAACAATCCGCCGTTGGCATCGAAACATGCCGCATAAAGAATCGTATCCTCTGTCTTGAAGTAATCCGAGATAGCTGCCTCCAACTGCTTGTGCAGATCCTGTGTTCCGCAAATGAAGCGGACGGACGACATACCGTAACCGTGCGTATCCATCGCCTTCTTGGCCGCATCAATCAGGCGCTGGTTATTGGCCAGTCCCAGATAGTTGTTGGCACAGAAGTTCAACACGTCCTCTCCTGCATTCACCTTAATCTCCGCCCGTTGCGGCGTTGTGATGATGCGTTCGTTTTTATAGAGCCCGGCAGACTGGATATTGGCCAGTTCTTCTGCAAGAAACTCTTTCATCTTCCCGTACATAATAAAAAGGTTTTTATATTAAATAATAGTTTAAGGGTATACATTCGCCTAATGCAGAACAAAGGTCTTATTTTTTTTTGAGAACAACGCAAAATATTCTGAAAACTTTGATAAAATTCGCCGCAATCTATCTATCTTTGTTCTATGAATTAACCCAAACTTAATTTGCTAAAATGAAAAACGTATTGATTATCGGCTCCACCGGACAAATCGGTTCTGAGCTGACCATGAAACTGAGAAGCTTGTACTCCGGTAACATCGTAGCCGGCTATATCCCTGGTGCAGAACCTAAAGGCGAATTGAAAGAGTCCGGTCCGTCGGCCATCGTAGACATCACCAACGAGCAGCAGATTGCAGAAACCGTTTCCAAATATAACATCGACACCATATACAACCTGGCAGCCCTGCTGTCGGCTGTTGCCGAGGCCAAACCTCAGTTGGCATGGAAAATCGGTATGGGCGGTCTGTTCAACGTATTGGAAGTGGCACGCACGATGCACTGCGCTGTCTTCACCCCCAGCTCCATCGGCGTATTCGGCAACAACACTCCGAAGGACAAGACTCCGCAGGACACCATACGGAACCCGCGCACAATGTACGGTGTAACCAAAGTTTCGGGCGAATTGCTGAGCGACTACTACAACATCCGTTTCGGAGTGGACACGCGTTCAGTGCGCTTCCCCGGCCTCATCTCTTACGTTACCCCTCCGGGAGGAGGCACGACGGACTATGCCGTAGACATCTACTACTCGGCCGTGAAAGGTGAGAAGTTCAAATGCCCCATTGCCGCCAACACGTTTATGGACATGATGTACATGCCTGACGGCCTGCGTGCCGCCATCGAAATTATGGAAGCCGACCCATCGAAATTCGTACACCGCAATTCGTTCAACATCGCATCCATGAGCTTCGATCCCGAAATCATCTACGCCAGCATCAAAAAGTACATTCCCGAATTCGAAATGGAGTACGAAGTAGATCCGTTGCGTCAGTCTATCGCCGAATCATGGCCTAACTCACTGGATGACACATGCGCCCGCGAGGAATGGGGCTGGAAGCCTGAATTTGATCTGGACGCCATGACACGCGACATGATTGAGAAACTGAGAGCCCGCATGAACAAATAATCCGCACGGGAATATTCATACGAGACTGTTTCATAATAAACTGCGCCCCGAAAGTCAGACAAAAACTTCTGGGGCGCAGTTCATTTGATGTCGCTACAAGTCCGGAGACACACGGACGATACGGATTCCGCATCGGAAGCCCTGCCCGTCCTGCCGGAAGCAGACAGCACTCCACGACCTTAAGTGAACAGCGCTCCACTACCCCAAGTGAACAGCACTCCACTACCCCAAGTGAACAGCACTCCACTACCC
>CAMWUI010000012.1 GCA_947177395.1 uncultured Paraprevotella sp. | reverse complement strand
TTTGCCTGCACCATAAAGAGAAAGAGGCAGCCTAAACTTGTTAGACAGCCTCTTTCCATTTGATTATATATTCTTATTCCTATATTCGCTTACTTCACCTCTTCGAAATCAGCATCCTGAATGGTATCGTCGGAAGAGGCACTACCTTGAGCACTTTGTGCACCGGCATCCTGGGCTCCCGCACCCGGCTGGGCGCCACCCTGATACATCTGGGCACTTGCTGCCTGCCATGCGTTATTCAACTCTGCCGTCGCTGCGTCGATAGCAGCCAAGTCACCGGACTTATGAGCGTCTTTCAACTTTTGCAAAGCTCCTTCGATAGCAGGTTTCTTGTCGGCAGGAAGTTTATCACCCAACTCCTTCAACTGATTCTCAGTCTGGAATATCATGGAGTCAGCCTGATTCATCTTATCCACTCTTTCGCGTTCTTTCTTATCTGCATCGGCATTGGCTTCCGCCTCAGCTTTCATTCGATCGATTTCCTCTTTGCTCAAACCTGAAGAAGCCTCGATACGAATGGCCTGTTCCTTACCGGTAGCCTTATCCTTTGCAGAAACTTTCAGAATTCCGTTGGCGTCGATATCGAATGTCACTTCTATCTGGGGCACACCACGGCGAGCCGGGGCAATACCTGTCAGATTGAACTGACCGATCGATTTATTCTGGGCTGCCATCGGGCGCTCACCCTGAAGCACGTGAATGGTAACTTCCGTCTGATTGTCGGCTGCCGTCGAGAAGACTTCGCTCTTATTGCACGGGATTGTCGTATTCGCATCTATCAGTTTCGTCATCACGCCACCCATCGTCTCGATACCCATCGACAACGGAGTAACGTCCAACAGCACAATGTCACCGACACCGGCTTCCTTGTTCAGGATAGCCCCCTGGATGGAAGCACCGACTGCTACCACTTCATCCGGATTCACTCCCTTAGAAGGAGCTTTGCCGAAGAAGTCTTCCACCAGTTTCTGGATAGCCGGAATACGGCTTGAACCACCCACAAGGATTACTTCGTCAATATCCGAATTGCTCAGACCGGCATCCTGCATCGCTTTCTGGCAGGGAACCTTACAAGCCTGAATCAGATGATCGGCCAACTGTTCGAACTTGGCACGGGTCAACGTCTTCACCAAGTGTTTAGGCACACCGCCAACGGCCGTGATATAAGGCAAGTTGATTTCTGTCGTCGTAGAAGAAGACAATTCTATCTTTGCTTTCTCCGCTGCCTCTTTCAAACGCTGCAAAGCCATCGGATCCTGAGTTAGATCCATACCCTCCTCTGCCTTAAACTCGCTGGCCATCCAATCGATAATCACCTGATCGAAGTCATCGCCTCCCAGATGGGTGTCACCGTTAGTAGACAACACCTCGAACACACCGCCACCGAATTCAAGAATCGAAATATCAAACGTTCCGCCACCAAGGTCGAACACGGCAATCTTCATGTCCTTGTTGGCCTTGTCCACACCGTAAGCCAAAGCAGCCGCAGTAGGTTCGTTCACGATACGTTTCACATCCAGACCAGCAATCTGACCGGCCTCCTTTGTTGCCTGACGCTGCGAATCCGAGAAATAAGCAGGAACCGTTATCACAGCTTCCGTCACTTCCTGACCCAGATAGTCTTCGGCCGTCTTCTTCATCTTCTGAAGAACCATTGCCGAGATTTCCTGCGGAGTATACAGGCGTCCGTCAATATCTACACGAGGAGTATTGTTGTCACCCTTAACTACCGAATAAGGCACACGGGAGATTTCTTTCTGAACCTGATCGTATGTTTCACCCATGAAACGCTTGATGGAGAAAATAGTTTTCTTCGGATTGGTAATAGCCTGACGTTTGGCAGGATCTCCTACCTTACGTTCGCCGCCGTCCACGAATGCCACGATTGAGGGAGTGGTGCGCTTACCTTCGCTATTGGCAATCACCACCGGTTCGTTACCCTCGAATACGGAAACACACGAGTTTGTGGTTCCCAAGTCAATTCCAATAATCTTTCCCATAGTTGTATTCTTTATTATATATTATTTTATTCATTTTGTCATCCCGGCATTTTCCACCGGGTGCCCCGCCTATTTCCCAACGGATGCACAAACAATAAAACAAACCTCGTGCCAAAGAATAAAATCAGATTAAAATAATATTATTCAGAAAGAGAATGAAAATTTGTCTTATTCATCTTTCACCGGAGAACAATCCCATGACATCACGGTTATTTTCTGCCATTATGACAGAAAACAACTATAAGAAACTCACAAACCGGAACATTCATTTCCGTTCTTTTTCTTCGCATCGCAAGTTATTTTGACCTTATTTTGAGGCCAGGCAATAATCATTGCTTATTTTTGCACAGATATATTCAACAATGTAGCATGAAACGATTCATTATATGGCTGTCTGCCATTTGTCTGACCACCGGTGTCATGGCCGACCGCAAGAAAGTGGCGATTGTCATGAGCGGAGGCGGTGCCAAAGGTATGGCACATATCGGAGCATTGAAAGTGATTGAAAAGGCTGGCATCCCCATTGACATGGTGGTGGGTACCAGCATGGGAGCTATCGTAGGCGGACTGTACGCCATCGGCTATACTCCTGAACAACTGGATAGCATCGTAATGTCGCAGAACTGGATATATCTGCTAAGTGACAAACGACCACTCAAAGACCTGACCTTGAAGAACAGGGAGGACAACGGGAAGTACATTCTCTCCGTCCCGTTTTTTGTCAAGCCACAGGACGCTATCAGCGGCGGAGTCATCCGCGGGCGCAACATTGGGCAACTGCTGTGGCAACTTACGGAGGGATACCATGATTCTATTGATTTTCGTAGGCTCCCTCTCCCCTTTGCCTGCGTATCCCAGGACGTAGCTTCGGGCTCGGAAGAAGTACACATGGAAGGAATACTTCCACTGGCCATCCGGTCCAGCATGTCACTTCCTGGTATTTTTGCTCCGATGGCAGTCGAAGACAAACTGCTTGTTGACGGAGGCATCATCAACAACTATCCGGTAGACGTGGCACGCCGTATGGGAGCGGACATCGTCATCGGTGTTGACGTGCAGGACAGTCTGAAAAACGCCACCGATCTGCAAAACGACCTGATAGGACAGCTCAGCCAACTTATCGACCTGCAAAGCAAAGAACGATGGCAGAAGAACATCGCCAACACCGACGTCTACATTAAAGTGAACATCAAAGGATACAATACAGCCAGTTTTACCCTCAATGCCATCGACAGCCTCATCGAACGGGGATATCAGGCTGCCGAACGCCAATGGACAGCCTTGGAAAACATAAAAGAGGAAATAGGTGCAACAGAGACCGGTCATCTTCATCCGGGTGCTCCGCGTCCCGTGCCGTTACCCCCTCTGGACAATATCGACAAAAACAACCCATACAAGAAAATTCTTATCGGGGCCGCGCCTACGAACTCTATCAATCTGGGTATCCGGTATGACAACGAACAACTGGCCGCCCTGCTGTTCAATTCGCAGTTCAGCATCCCCCGGATACCGCGCCACAATTTAGGGCTCACGCTCCGACTGGGCAAACTGACCTACGGACAAGCTGACTACACTTTCAACATCGGACGGGAATGGAACCTACTGACCGGCTACCAGCTGAGTTATAACGACTTTAATTCGTATGAAAAAGGTGAACGAGTCAGCCAGATCAGTTACCTGCGCCATTTATGCACTTTGGGACTCACCCGCAACTGGCAACGCATGGGACTGACACTGGGCACACAATATGTCAATTACGATTATGGCTCATACCTTTACCATTCCGGCAATACCGACATCCATAACATTCATAACGAAAGTTATTTCCGCCTCGGCGGAAAACTGGTATTCAACAGCCTCGACCACCCGGCTTTCCCCACACGCGGGCACTGGTTCAACGCCGGCTATTTCTACATCCTGCCGACAGCGGGAAACAAACCGTTCCATGTAGCCTCCGCCAGTTGGGGAACCGCTCTTTCACCCGGTTCCAGACTCACCATTCTGCCCTGGATGGCCGGACGCTACCTGACCGACCGGAACACCGTAGCCGAAATGAATACTTTCGGCGGACAGGAAGCGGGGAAATACCTGGAACAACAAATCCCGTTCTACGGGACCAACCGATTTGAAACGGCACACCGCACCCTCATCATCGCCGGCATAGAATTCCGCCAGCGCATGGGACGGAACCATTACGTCAGCCTACCTGTGAACTTCGGAATGACTTCCGATACATGGAAACACTTCTTCCCCCAGGTGTTCGGCAAAGACGAGAATCTGGGATATTACATGTGGGGCGTAGCAGCCAAATATGACCTGAAAACATTTTTCGGCCCCATCGGTTTCACGATACATTACAGCAACCGTACTAAAAGCGTGGACGGATACATCCGTGCCGGATATAATTTCTAAATTTGTAAACGCGGTCCTGCAACCGGATAAAATATATCAAAATACATCTAAAACAGAAAAGCATTGCCCAAAAGAGAGCAACGCTTTTCTGTCTGCAAAATCATTCTATGCCTGCATTTTCTCAGGACAGTCCTTCGATCTGTCCGTCCACCAGGTCTATACGTTCAGCCTGGGGCGATTTCGGCAAGCCCGGCATGCGAAGAATGCTTCCCGCTATCAGCACAATCATCTCCGCACCGCAGTTCACGACTACATCCCGTATAGCGACGGTAAAGCCCGCCGGAACACCATACGCCTTTTCGTCCGCGGAGAAAGAATACTGTGTCTTGGCTATACAGACAGGATAGTGCGACACGCCCAGCTCGTTGATACGCGCAATCATCTTCCGGGCTGCCGGTGAGAACGTAACCCCGGCCCCGCCGTACACCTGACGCACTACCGCCTCGGCCTTTGCCTCCACGCTGTCCTCATCCTTATACGAGAAACGCAACGGAGCAGAAGGCTGCCGTTCAATGGTGCCGACAACCAGTTCGGCCAGTTCCGCCGCTCCTTTTCCGCCTTCGAGGAAAGCGTTGTTCACGGCAAAACCAACACCCAGTTCGCGGCAATGTTCGCGGCAAAAAACAATCTCCTCATCCGTATCCGTCGCATAACGGTTGAAACATACAACCACCGTCTGACCGAAACGACGTATATTCTCAATGTGCTTATCCAGGTTCTTCAATCCCTCTTTCAGCCCCTCCGCATTGGGTTGTTTGATTGCCTCCAAAGGCACTCCGCCATGCATCTTCAGTCCTTGCGTCGTAGCCACCAACACCGTCAGCGCAGGCTGCAGTCCCGACTTACGGCACTTGATATTATAGAACTTCTCCGCACCGAGATCGGCACCGAAACCGGCTTCCGTCACCACATAGTCGCCGTAAGTCATGGCCAACCGCGTGGCCAGCACCGAGTTGCATCCGTGAGCTATGTTGGCGAAAGGTCCTCCGTGTACGAACGCCGGAGTCTGTTCCGTCGTCTGTACCAAATTTGGATGCAGGGCATCCTTCAGTAGCACGCAGATGGCACCGGCCACGCCCATGTCTTTCACACGGAACGGGCGCCCATCCATGGTCGTACCTAACAGAATATTCTCAATGCGCCGCCGCAGATCCGCCTCGTCCTGCGCCAGACAGAGAATGGCCATTATCTCCGAAGCAGGCGTGATGTCAAAACCGCTCTCGGCAGTCACCCCGTTCGTCTTGCCTCCCAGACCGGTGACGATAGAACGCAGATTGCGGTCGTTCACATCGAGCACCCGTTTCCACAACACCTCACGCAGAGCAAATCCTTCTTCGCGGTGCTGGTAGATATAATTGTCCAGCAGGGCGGCAATCATGTTGTGGGCTGACGTAATGGCATGGAAGTCTCCTGTAAAGTGCAGGTTTATCTTTTCCATAGGCAGCACCTGGGCATACCCGCCTCCGGCAGCCCCACCCTTCATACCGAAGCAAGGTCCCAGCGAAGGCTCACGCAGAGCCACCACCGCTTTTTTGCCGATATGGGAGAGCCCCAATGCCAGCCCGATGGAAACCGTTGTCTTTCCGATGCCCGCCTTTGTGGGCGTGATGGCCGTAACCAGTATCAGGCGGCTCTTCCCTACCCGCTCTCCGTCGATCAGTTTCTCAGGAACTTTAGCAATGTACTTGCCATACATCTCTATATCGTCTTCAGGAATATTCAGTTTGGCGGCCACCTGTCCGATGGGAGCCAGCCGACACTCCCGAGCTATTTCTATATCGCTTTTCATGCGTGTATAAATTAATGAGTTAATGAATAAAGATATGCTAATTAAAATTAAAGGCACAAACTTAGCATTATTTATTGAGATAAAAAAGGATGCATCTGAAAAGTATTTCTTATTTTTGCGAATGTTAACCCCTAAAGTGTAATGCCATGGAAGAGTTGTCGAACGGAATTATCGAGATTGGTGTTTCCCTGACAGGCGCCGAGTTGCAGAGTCTGAAAAAGGTGAAAGTCGACAGAGAATATATCTGGAATGCGGATGCCGCATATTGGAACCGTCACGCTCCGTTGCTTTTCCCCATCGTGGGCAACGTGTGGAACAAGGAGTTCCAGATCAACGGCAAAAAGTATCCGATGAACCAACACGGATTCGTGCGCGACCTGCCGTTCCGTGTCATACGCCGCGACCGTGATACTTTACACCTGCAGCAGGAAAGCACGGAAGAGACTTTACGACTCTACCCCTATGACTACCGTCTGGATGTCCTTTACACGCTATGCCGCAACAAACTCACTGTCACATGGCGGGTGGAAAACACCGGTGCCGCGGATATGTGGTTCCAAATCGGCGCCCACCCGGGATTCTTCTACCCGCGTTACCGGGCCACCGATGAAATACATGGATACTTCTCTTTCAATGAACGGGAAAAACTCGTCAGCACCGTCATCGAACCTGGAGGCTATCTGGGAGAAGAGACGTTCGACGTGCCACTTACGGACGGTATGCTTCCTCTGACAAACCGGACTTTCGAATGCGACACGCTACTTGACACACGGGGAACCGTCAACCGCGTAACCCTGCACGACAAGGACAAAGCACCCTACCTGACCGTACGTTTCGACATGCCCGTGCTTGCCCTATGGTCGCCCTGTGGAGGACAGGCTCCGTTCGTGTGCATTGAACCTTGGTACGGATGCTGCGACCGCGTTCGTTTTGAGGGAGAATTCGACCGCCGCGCCTTCGTCAACGGACTGGCTCCCGGCAGCGTATTCGAGACCCGTTATGACATCATTATTGAATAACCGTGCGCCACATGGCCGGAAGCAGACCGGCCCGCCCTCCTATTTAGAATCCTTCTCCGCATAGCGGTCCTTCCAAAGCCGGACCATGTGTTCCTGCAGTCTGGCCTCGGCTGCATTGGGCTGAGCATGCCACAGGCGGAGGGTTGTCAGACCGTCGGGCAAGAACTGCTGTTCCACGAAATGCCCTTCATAATCATGGGCATATTTATAGCCGTGCCCATATCCAAGTTCGTCCATCAGTTGCGTGGGAGCATTGCGCAGATGCAGGGGCACCGGCAGATTGCCCGTCCGTCGCACCGTCTGCAAGGCCTCATTGATGCCCAGATAGGCGGAATTGCTCTTCGGACTGGTGGCTAAGTAAACGGTAGCCTCGGCCAGCGGAATGCGCCCCTCGGGCCATCCTATTTTCATCACCGCCTCGAACGCGGCATTCGCCAGCAGCAACGCGTTCGGATTGGCCAGTCCTACATCCTCGCTGGCGGAAATAACCAGACGGCGGGCGATAAAAGCCGGGTCCTCTCCTCCCTCTATCATACGAGCCAGCCAATAGAGCGCTGCGTCAGGATCGCTTCCCCGGATGCTCTTGATAAAAGCCGATATGATATCGTAATGCAGTTCGCCTCCCTTGTCATATGCCAACGGATTCTGCTGCAGACGTTCCGCTACAATCCTGTCATTGATGAGTACCTCCCCGCCGGCCGGACAGGCTTCCACCACCAATTCCAGTATGTTCAGCAACTTGCGGGCGTCTCCGCCGCTGTAACGAAGCAAGGCGTCGGTCTCCTCCAGACATACCCGGCGCTCCTTCAGCACGCTGTCCGTCGCCAGAGCGCGGTCTACGAGTTCCAGCAAATCATCCTTGCCCAGACTCTTCAGCACATATAGCTGGCAGCGGGAAAGCAGGGGGCGTATAACCTCGAACGAGGGATTTTCAGTCGTGGCGCCGATCAATGTCACGGTGCCCTGCTCGACGGCTCCCAGCAGGGAGTCCTGCTGGGACTTGCTGAAACGGTGTATCTCGTCGATGAAAAGAATCGGACTGGCTGTGGAAAAGAAGCGGTTGTTCTTCGCCTTCTCTATCACCTCACGCACATCCTTCACTCCGCTGGTCACAGCACTGAGCGTGTAGAATGGCGTCTCCAGCCGATGGGCGATGATCTGCGCCAGTGTGGTCTTGCCCACTCCCGGAGGCCCCCACAGGATGAAAGACGAAATCCGTCCTGCCTCTATCATGTTACGCAATACCGCACCGGGACCTACCAGATGTTTCTGTCCGATGTATTCGTCCAGTGTGTGCGGACGCAACCTTTCTGCCAATGGTGCTGCCATAGTCTCGTTCCTGTTAAATCAGCATTAAAAGTCAAACTGGAGTGCCAGCCGGAAACCGTTCTTCTTTACGTTCGGACCGTGCAGATAATTCAGACGGCGCACATAGTCGACCCGCAGTATCTTGAATATATTATGTATGCCGGCACTCACTTCCATATAAGGGGCGTCACCCATAACGAAACTAATCGGGCGACCTCCCCTGGAGGGGAATTCGAACAAGTCATCGCTTCCCGCCTGCAGATACGGATTGTTCTTGTCTGTCAGAGTGCCGTACAAGGTGCGGAAACCTATCACCTCGCGCCATTTCAGCCGTTTGACCAACGGAATTCGGTTGAATATCTTTCCGTTCATATCCCACTCCACATCCAGCGAGGCAAACCGGTCGTTCATGAACTCCATGTTGTTGATCATCGAGAACATGTTGTCAGAGATGATATATGAGTTATTGGCAGCCGGCATAATCAGCAACGGGAAAGGCACCCGGTTCCATTGCCCTCCGGCCCGCAGGTTGATATTCATCCGTCCGAACGAGTGGAACCATACACGTTTGTAGGCCGTCAGCTCCGTATAATTATAGGTATAGTCGCCTCCGAACACTCCCTTGAATCCGGCGGTGTGTTTCAACGTGAACACCGGCGCGTTGTTGTTCATCCGCCGCCGCCGCTGTTTCGTGTTGATGATTTCTTCCCCCGGCGAGTAGCGCAGCTGCAGGGTAGCCTCGCTCGTCTTCATGTCCGCCACAGGCCGGCCGGACAACGTACGGTAGAACAAGGCTCCCGTCGGCGACTGCCACATGTGGCGCAACTGTGTCCGGATGCCGAACGAGTTGTCGAACTCATACTCATATTTCAACATATACTCGCGGAAGTACATCATGTGGTCCACGGTCTGGGTCTTGAAGGAAACAAACACATTGTCCTTGTCGCGCGTAAGCAACTGGTCGGTGGGCGACATCACATCGTGACGGGTCGTAAACGACAGGGAGTTCTTCGGAAATTCTTCCGGTGAATACTCCTTGCGAAGGAAAGAGTACTCCACATGCCCCTCATACTTCAGTTTCCGGTCGCGCACGCCATAAGCCAAATACCCTCGCAGGAAGAGATGGGGGTTCAGATTGGCCGTCGTCTGGGCACTGGCCCTGACACGGAACTTCTCTATGAAGTTCGTGGAAACAATGGTATTCACAGGACCGATGTCCACATAGTTGGGCTTTCCTTTCGGCGCGGTCTCCACGTAATTCTCGATGAGAGCACGGGCCACGAGCATGAGCCATCCGAAACCGCGCGTATCACGGGCACTGGCCAGCATGTCCTTCATGTTAGCCTCGGCCCTTGTCAGCGTGTCCGTCCGGTGTTTCGCCCAGAATGCCTCGTCTTCCGTGCGGTACGTACCCTCGCGCAGTTGCTCTTTCTTCCGGAAAGCCTTGTCCGGTAGGGGAGCGAACGAGAAATTCGTATTCCGGGTGGTACGCTTCACCATCAGCGTCTTTTGTTTCCGCACAATACCCAGTTCGGCCAGCATATTATCACGCACAAGTACCCGCTGGCCATTCGGGAGCAGACCGAAATCCTGTTCGAGCACCAGATTGTTCACAAAATTCACGCTCGTGCGGATGGGCAGGTTTATCACGCAACGTTTCACCTGATAACTGCTGTCCGCCAGCACAAAAAGGCGCCCGGAAAACCCGAAATCCTGCGGATTCTGCGGGATAAAGCTCAGTTCATAGCACCGCTCTCCCGCCACATCCAGCGTATCCATGATAAAATACTGGTAGAAAGAGATGGCGCTGGTGGAGGATATCGGGCTGGTGAAAGGGCGCTCCAGCATATAGATGGTGTTCTTATAGATGTTCACATCCGCAAAAACAGATTGCAGCACGAGGGAGGCCGTCTCGCCCGTACTGAACAGTTCGTTCAGCCCCTGGGAGTTCTTGCCCCTTACATACACTTTCTTCTCCCGGGGGGACTTGCGGTAAATATGCTCCGTGATGGTCTCGTTGTAAGTCAGCGGCAGGATGTTCTTCCCCGTCTGCGGACAATACTCCACCTGCTGCGCCAGCAAAGGCAACTTGCGGAAAATCCCGCTGTCCACGCTCTCGCGGGAAATATCGTTGAGCGCGAAAGTTATCTTCTGGTAGCGAGCATAGCGGTAATAGTCGTTCCGCTCCAGATCATTGTCTTTCTTGGCAGCAATCACCTTCTTCATCAGTTCCACGGCCGGATTATCCTTGCGACTGTATTTCTGTCGCTTGGGCTGCACCAGCACCTCGTCCAATTCCTTGTCCAGCGGTTGCAGTCTTACGTTCAGCCGTCGTTTCTCCCCGTACTTGATGTTTTCTATATATGTCTGATAGCCCAAATATGAGAAGACCAGTCCTCCCGGCGTCATGTTCGACGTGATGCGGTAGGCTCCGTTGTCGTCCGTGACCGTCCCCAGCCTTTTGTCCGCTTCGTAGTATACATGCACCATCGGCAGGGGCTCTCCCGTTTCCGCATCCGTCACCACTCCCCTCACCTGGGCTGACACCCCGGCGGAGAAGAGGCAACACAACAACGCGAACCATCCCGCTACCTTGAACTGAATATCTGATACCATTCGACTCTCTCTGCAATTTGAAAGGACAAAAATAACGAAAGAGAAAAGACTTTCGGCCATTCTGCCCGTTTATTTAAATATTCATAACGAATGAATTGGCAAAATACGCCGCAATTACAATAATCTTGCCCGTCCTTTCGTTTTCCATGCATAGCCAACAAGTGAAAGCATGGAATCAACAGACCTTCGGTTATCCGTCCTCATCCCGACCTATAATTTCGACTGCACCCCATTGGCCGAAGTCCTCTCCCGACAGGCCGGCCGCACGGATATTCCCGTGGAAATCCTCATCGCCGACGACGGTTCCACGCGGGAAGACATCCGGCGCAGCATCGGGCTGTGCGACGGACTGCCTCATGTGCGCCTCGTGCGTCCGGCATGCAACATCGGGCGTTCCGCCATCCGCAACTTGCTTTTCCGCGAGTCTGCCGGCACCCACCTGCTGTTTCTGGACAGCGACGGAGTGCCGTCCGACGGCGCTTTTCTCTCCCGGTATATCGAAGCCCTGCGCGAGCACCCTCACGGAGTGGTGTGCGGCGGCATCCTCCACCCCGACCGTCTCCCTTCGCCAGCCGTCAGTCTGCGCTGGCGTTACGAGAAAGCCGCGGAACGCCGTTTCACCCAAGCCTGGAAGGCATCCCATCCCTACGATTGTTTCCGTTCGTTCAATTTCCTGATAGACCGTGAGTCCTTTGCCAGGATTCTGTTCGACGAGTCTATCCGCCACTATGGTTTCGAAGACGTTCTGTTCGGCCGGCGGCTGCAGGAATGCGGCATTCCCGTATACCACACGGAAAACCCGCTGACGAACACGGACATCGAACCGAACGAAACGTATCTCCGCAAAAACGAGGAAGCCCTGCGCACCCTTGCCGACCACTATGGCAAACTGCATCAGTCCGTGCGCATAGCGCAAGCCTGGGAAAAACTGCGGCGGCTACGCCTGCTCCTTCCTTTCCGCTTCTGCTTCCGTCTCCTGCGTCCGTGCCTGCGGCGCCATCTCTGCGGCTCCCGCCCGTCCGTTTTCCTGCTCAATGTCTACAAACTGGGATATCTGGATTCGTGCATAAACAAGGGGTGACCTCCGTGGTTCAGACTCCGTTGGCAGAAGCGCTTCCCACTTCCACGACCCTGTAACGGTTTCCTTTCTCCGTGTGCAGTTTCTTCACACCGGCTGCCACAAGCGTGCGCGCCAGCGTGCGCATCTTTATCTCCGACGTCATGCCGGGACAGCGACGGCGCAGTACGGACATCAGCTCCGGCAACGAACGCAGGCGTCCCTGTTCCTGCCCGACAGGCACGCGGAAACAGTGGAGAAAGATTTCTTCTGCGGGAGTGGTCCGGTAGAAGGAAAGGTTGTTCCGCTGGATTTCGGCTTCTTCTTCCTTGCTGAACCAATATCGCCGGCCGGCTTTCAGTTCGGCCTTCAACTGGGCGTACACCTGCGCGTGGTCGATGCCTTCCGTATCTATGGGACGGTCCACGGAGACGCAGATGAAACGCCGGCTTCCCGTGGGATCGGTCAGCAGTTCGCGCGAATTGGACGTACCGATGAAGGAGGCCACGCGCGGCAACCGGCTGGTGTGCTTCCTGTAAGCGCGCCGCAGATTGAGCGCGCTGAGCTGCATGAGATTCTTCAGTTGCGGCTGACGCGAGGCTGGGATGCGGTCGAACTCGTCGAGATTGACGAGTCCCGCCTCCACAAGAAGCCGTTCCATCTTGTCCTGTTGCGCAAGGTTGACGCTGTCGGTGTAGTAAGCGGCAAGGGCGGGAGGCATGAGCGCACGGCAGAAGGTGGATTTCCCGAATCCCTGTTCGTCGCTCACGAGCAGCGGCGCCACGCTCTGGGCATGGAGCCCGTCGCCGACCCCGGCCCATTGTGCGGCAACTCCGAGCATCCAGCGGTGGAACATGCGGCACCAGCCCTCGTCCGGCGACACGCGGGCGGCCAGATCCGCAAGGCGGTCGCGCCCGTCCCATTCGGGCAAACTATCGAAATATCCGTGAAAGGGATGGTAGTCGGGTACATGCCCGGACTCGGTGACGCGTGCCAAGTCTCTGTCCCAGCAGGGGATGCCAACGCGATGGGCCTGCACACAGAGGGCATTGCGCATCCGGTCTGTCAGGGGACGAAACTCCTCTTGGTCGCGGAGACGGATTTCCGTCACCTCGGTCAGTACGTTGAACCTCAGTTCGCATGCGGTGTCGAGAAAACGCAGAAGGTCGGTGTCCATACGGGCGGCCGCGCTCTCCCGGCGTTTTTCTGTGGCGGGAAGGATGTCTTTCGTTTCCGGACTGCCGGATGGCGGAACAACGGCGGTTCCGTTCGGGGACTTTTGTTTGGCCCGCCACCGTGCAACGGCGTTACGGGCGATTTTCGTAAAATTCATAGATAAGATTTTTGGTTTCCGGATGCAAATATACAACATGAAAAAGCCTTTGTCAAGTCCCCCCTGTCGGCATACTGGGAATGAGCAGCTTACCATTCAATACACACAGCCGGCGGACGGAAAGTTCCGATTCTGATATTTTATTTCCGCAAAAAAGCCGGATAATCGTGTAGTCTTTGTAACTTTCCTGCGTCTAAAGGATGTCACTTGATTCAAAAACAGAAAATGAAGACACAGGAAACCCGGTTTGCGCAAATTGTCAAGACGCACAAGAACCTGATATACACCGTATGCTATATGTTCTCCAACAACCAGGACGAAGTGGGCGAACTTTTTCAGGAAACGCTCATCCATCTATGGAAAGGTTTCGATTCGTTTGAAGGCCGCAGCGACCTGAAGACATGGATCTACCGTGTCTGTTTGAACACGTGCATATCCGCCGACCGGAAGAAACGCCGACCGCGCCCGGTGCCGCTGACCATGGACGTGAATCTCTTCGAGGACACGGACGAGGACACCCGACAGATTTCCCTGCTGCACAAGAGGATAAGCCTGCTCAAGCCCTTCGACCGCGCCATCGTGCTACTCTGGCTCGAGAACATGAGTTACGAGGAGATCGGGGCCATCGTCGGCATAACGGCCAAGAACGTTTCCGTCCGGCTGTTTAGAATCAAGGAACAATTAAAACGAATGAAATAACAAGAAGAAAAGAATTGAAAAATGGAAAATATTCAGGAACTGGAAGAAATGCGCAGCCTGCTGTCTGTGCTCAACCGCAAAATAGAGAAAGAGACCATCATCAACGACCGGCTGATGCGCCGATCGATGCGTACGGGTCTGTCGTTCCTCAGACAGAAGTACTTGTTCATCGTCGTCCTGTGTATCATAATGATACCCAACTACTTTTTTCTTTGTCGAAGCATGGGACTGTCAATGGTCTTCTGGATGGCAACGACCGGACTTTTTCTCACGACCGCGGCCTATACGCTTTACGTGAACTCTTACCTGAACGGCTCCGACATCATGAACGGCAATCTGCTCGACGTGCGCCGCAAGGTGGCTAAAAGCATGAAACTGGAACACGACTGGCTTCGGATAGGCATACCCATGGTGGCTGTGTGGATGGTATGGTACTGCTACGAAATATTCTCCACACAGGAGGGTGACCGCGCGGTCCTTCTTTTCAGCATCTCGGTGGGGTTCGCCGTCGGACTTTGCTTCGGTCTCAGGTTCCGCCGCAGGCTTCTCGACACTTATCGCGACATTCTGGCACAGATAGACGAAGTTGCGGCCTGACCTTTCTCTGTCGGAGCGGGCTAAGGAATACAATCCTTAGGGTCTTACGAATGCATCCCTTAGGTGCCCACGATAGTATTCATGAGATACCAAGGAATACAATCCTGAGGGAGTAAGGAATACTATCCACTCCCGACAACTTACGGCTTGGCAAGTGAACAGCACTCCACTATCCCAAGTGGACAGCATTCCACTACACCAAGTGAACAGCACTCCACTTCCCAAGTGAACAGCTTACGACTCGATGAGTGATCAACTGTCCATTCGGCAAGCGGACAGTTTGCGGTTTAACAAATGCTCGGTTTACGGTTCCCTCCTCCCCCTACAGAGAGTTTTTTCCGAAACATTCTTCAATGGTTCAGACTCTCTGTAAATCAGCGAAAAAAGGTTCAGCCATCCTTCAGTCTCCCTTCAGGTGCCTTTCAGCGGATTCATATTCCGCACAATTATTTGCTAAAACCGGCAAAATAGACTAATTTTGTAGTCCGTTATGAAGAACGGATTCAACAACGACAAGTATCTGCGGATACAGTCAGAACACATCAAGGAGCGCATCGCTCAGTTTGGCAACAAACTTTACCTCGAACTCGGAGGAAAATTATTCGATGATTATCATGCAAGCCGCGTGTTGCCGGGCTTTCAGCCTGACAGCAAGTTACGTATGCTCAGCCAGTTGCGGGACCAGGCCGAAATAGTGATAGTGATTTCGGCCGTTGACATCGAGAAAAACAAAGTCCGCCAGGACCTCGGTATCACCTACGACATGGACGTGCTCCGCTTGCGTGAGGAGTTCATGAAACGGGATTTGCTCGTAAGCTCCGTAGTCATCACTCACTACAACGGCCAGCGCAGCACCGACGCCTACCGCGAACGCCTCGAACGCATGGGCATACGCTCATACATCCACTACACCATCGAAGGCTACCCCAGCAATGTCGGCCTCATCACTTCCGACGAAGGTTTCGGCCACAACGATTACATCGAGACTACCCGTCCGCTCGTGATAGTCACCGCCCCGGGGCCCGGAAGCGGCAAGATGGCAGTGTGCCTCAGCCAGCTCTACAACGAGCACAAGCGCGGCATCGAGGCCGGCTATGCCAAGTTCGAGACATTCCCCGTGTGGAACCTCCCGCTCAAACACCCCGTCAACATCGCCTACGAAGCCGCCACGGCCGATCTCAACGACGTGAACATGATCGACCCCTTCCATCTCGAAGCCTACGGCATGTCGGCCATAAACTACAACCGCGACATCGAGATATTCCCCGTGCTCAACGCGCTGTTCGAGGGCATCTACGGCGAGAACCCTTACAAATCGCCTACCGACATGGGCGTCAACATGGTAGGATTCTGTATCGACGACGACGAAATCTGCTGCCGCGCCTCCAACAATGAAATCATCCGCCGTTACTTCACCGCCCTCAACGCGATGGCGTGCGGCGACACCAACGAGTCCGAGGTCAATAAGATAGGACTGCTCTTTAAGCAGGCCAAGATTGACATCAGCTATCGCCGCCCGATAGCTGCCGCCCGCGACCGCGCTGCTGCCGAGGGAGTGCCTTGCTCGGCTATCGAACTTGCCGACGGCACCATCACCACCGGTTCCACCTCTGATCTGCTCGGTCCGAGCGCCGCCCTCATACTCAACGCCATCAAACATCTGGCCGGCATCGACCACACCGTTAAACTCATCCCGCAAGCCATGATAGAACCGATACAGCACACCAAAATCAACTACCTGCGCAGCCACAACCCCCGACTGCACACGGATGAAGTGCTTGTGACCCTCGCCGTGCTCTCGACCCACGACGACAATTGCCGCCGTGCCCTCGAGAAACTCCCCGAACTCAACGGCTGTCAGGTTCATTCGACCGTCATGCTCGGTGAAGTCGATCACAAGATTTTCAAAAAACTCGGCGTAGGCCTCACCTGCGACCCTGCCAAAAAACGCAAATAATCCACCTGCATCCTTTTATACCTGTGGCTCGCGGTAGCGACTCCGCGCTCCACAGGTACAAAGGATGAAAGAAGGCTGAACCTTTTCTCACTGATTTACAGAGAGTCTGAACCCTTGAAGGATATTTCGGTAAAAACTCCCTGAGGGGAGAAAGGGAAGGAAGATATTGAGAGCCCTTAAAGTTCCACTCGTCCTTAGAACACAACTATTAAGAATCGCATTTTTGCGAGCATGGGGTTAAACCTTATTACAACATTCCTGTCTTTTATAAATAAATTTATACCGACTAAGAAATTCTCATTATGCAGCTAAAAAAATTACTCATTGTGGCGTTTCTGATACTCCCTTTGACGTCTTTCGCCTCGGATTTTCCCTGGCTTACTTTTCTCTTGTCCGACAACTCGGAACTGTCCGTAGCCGCCGACAACCTTGAACTGAATTACAATAACGGGAACTTGCACCTTACATCGAATACGGTAGATCTGGAAATTCCAGTATCCCAAATCAGATCCATGCGGTTCACATCGCTTGCATCGAACATCGGCGACATAAATGCGATGCGCCCCGTACCTGTCGAACTTTATACGGTGGCAGGTACGAAAGTGGGCAGATTCACATCCATTGATGAAGCCCGCAAGGCTCTTCCTTCCGACGTCTATATCGGGAAAAGTGAAACCAAGACTTACAAAATCATATTCTGATGCCGCTATGAAGAAATATACGATTCTTGCCGCAACGGCCGTGTGCTCGCTGCTGGCACAGGCCCAAACCATAAAGTTCAGCAACGGCAACGTGACATACAGTTTCCCGGCCGACGTTGCCGGAGAAATGTCGTTTACTGGCGAACACATTACGGTCGCCTCACGAACGTTCGACCTCACCCAGTGGTCAAAGATTACAGTAAACGAGGATACCGTGTCTCCAAACACAGTAACAATAACGTATTCCGACACCTCTGCCACAGTAACGGTATCGGGCGACATAGCCCAATATATCGAGGTCAGAACCGAGGGTGCGCATGTCAGCGTCACACAGTCCGATTTGGTTTCGGAGACTACATGCGGCGAAATTTCCTATATCCTTTCGGGAGAATCGTCCGACGGTTCCTTATCGCTCTGCGGCTCTTACAAGGCAACGATAGAATTACAAGGTGTTACCCTTGTCAATCCCGCAGGAGCGGCCATTGACATTCAGAACGGTAAACGTATCGCCATAAGCGCTAAAAACGGTACGGACAATTTCCTGTCCGACGGTTCCGGCAACCAGAAAGGAGCCATTGAATGCAAGGGACATCTCGAACTCAAGGGTAAAGGACAGCTCACGGTGAAGGGCAATATATCACATGCGATTTATGCAAAAGAATATGTTGAGATCAAGAATCTGACGCTCAACATTACCGGAGCCGTTAAAGACGGTATCAACTGCGGCCAATATTTTATGATGGAGAGCGGAGAAGTCAACATCAGCGGTACAGGCGACGACGGTATACAGACTTCGTTCAAGGACGAGACAGACCGCGAGGCGGAAGATACCGGCACACTCACGGTGAAAGGCGGCACGGTTGCAGTCGTAACGGCCGCCGATGCGGCAAAATGTATGAAAGCCGATGCGGATATCGTCATATCGGACGGCACCGTGAATCTTATTTCAAATTCAAACGGGATATGGGACAGTACGAAAAACAAGACAAAAGCACCGGCATGCATCGGTGCTGACGGCAATGTCACAATCAGCGGAGGCAGTCTTGACCTTAAAGCCACGGGAAGCGGCGGCAAAGGAATCTCGTGCGACGGACATTTCACATGCGACGGTGGTAAGACTGCAATAGCCACCTCGGGCGGAATGCTTGTTTACAGCAACGGCACCCTGAATCACAACTATACCGGTTCGGCCGACAGAATCAGTTCCAAATACAAATCGTCGGCCAAAGGCATCAAAGCCGACAGTGGGGTTATAATAAACGATGGCGACATTCATATCACGACAGCTACAAATAACGCCGAAGGTATTGAAAGCAAAAAGGACCTCGACATAAAGGGCGGCACGGTTTTCGTTAAGGCTTATGATGACGGAATAAATTCATCAAACGACTTCCGCGTCAGCGGCGGGAATCTCACTGTAATTTCATTGGTCGGCGATGGCCTGGACTCTAACGGGAATCTCACCATAAGCGGCGGCTATATCCGGACAATGGGGGCTGGCGGAATGGAAATGGGACTTGACGCCGCCACCGAAAGCGGATGTGCCGTTTACCTTACGGGAGGTACGGTATTGGCATTCGGAGGCAGTAATACTTATCCGACCAAGAGCGGTTCTACACAAGCTTTTGTAAAGAGTAGCGGTACCATTAAGGCCGACACCGACATTTCGGTCAGATCAGGTGACGAAACAATTGCATCCTTTACTGTCCCAACCGAATACACTTCGACAACGACATCCGGGGGTGCGTCCGGTCCCGGCGGTGGTCCCGGCGGTGGAGGATGGAGGCCCGGCGGTAATTCCGGCGGAGGCTCTGTGATGATAAGTTGTCCGCAGCTCATATCAGGAAAGTCCTATACGATTGTCAACGATGCTTCCTCGACAAACGCCACGGCCACACTTACAAGTTCAGAACGATAAGAATCCAGTTTGTACACAACCGTGGATTGAGGGCTGCGGTTGTGTACAAAATTATATCTCAGCCCAATCATCAGACAGTTCGTTTGACAGTTACCCCATTGCAAGAATAAGTTTAAATAGTGACTTATTTAACGGGATTTTTGCGGAATTGCAGGAAAATAGATACATTTGTTTTTGTTCGCTGGACAATCATTCATTTGATTTCCACCGACGACGGATACATTCATCGCCATTTATGCCGGGACATTACAATAAAAAACATACATAAAAAAGATACTATGATGAAAGCAAGACAATTATTACTGACATGGCTGACGATCGCCACCTGTTGTACTGCCGGGATGCTCCGCGCAGCCGACAAGTCGCCCCGCTACTCGGTGGCGGGATTCTATCCGCTGGAAAACAGCGGACGTGAAGTCCGGTCGCTCAACCCGGCGTGGCGCTTCTACAAAGGCGACCTGCCCGACGGAGGCAGCGAGAGCCTGGACGACAGCCGATGGGCGGTGGTATCGCTGCCGGACGGCATAGAGACTCTTCCCGCCGAAGCCAGCGGATGCGTGAACTATCAGGGACCGGTGTGGTACCGCAAGCATTTCGCAGGCGAGAAACATCTGTCGGGGAAACGGATATTCATCCACTTCGAGGGCATCATGGGCAAGTCGGAAATATGGTTCAACGGCGAATGTCTGCTACGTCATTACGGCGGATTCCTGCCGGCCATCGTAGACGTAACCGACCGCATCCGACCGGAAGCCGACAACCTACTGGCCGTAAAGGCCGACAACAGCGACGACCCGTCGTATCCGCCGGGAAAGGCACAGGACGTGCTGGACTTCTGCTACTTCGGAGGCATCTACCGCGACTGCTGGCTCATAGCACACAACCCGGTGTACATCACCGACCCGAACTACGAGAACGAGGAAGCAGGCGGGGGCCTGTTCGTTTCGTACAACCGTGTTTCGGAACGCTCGGCCGACGTGCGCCTCGACCTGCATCTGCGCAACCGGAGCGGCCGTAACTTTGGCGGACGAATCGAGTACCTGCTGAAAGACACCACGGGCAACGTGGTGCAACGTCTGAACCGGCGCGTGAACCTGCCAGCGGAACAGGCCGGCACGTTCAGCGAAACATTCACACTGAAACAGCCTCGCCTTTGGGCACCGGAATCGCCCTATCTGTACCGACTGGAGGTGCGAGTGAAAGACGGTAAGGGCCGCACTGTGGACGGATATGCGCGCCGCATCGGCGTGCGGAGCGTAGAGTTTCGCGGCACCGACGGTTTCTGGCTCAACGGACGCCCGTACGAGAGCAAGCTCATCGGAGCCAATCGCCATCAGGACTTCGCCGTCATCGGCAACGCATTGCCCAACAACCTGCATTGGCGCGATGCCAAGAAACTGCGCGACGCGGGTCTGAAAGTTATCCGCAATGCCCACTATCCGCAAGACCCGGCTTTCATGGATGCCTGCGACGAACTGGGACTGTTTGTGATTGTGAACACACCGGGATGGCAGTTCTGGAACGAAGCACCATCGTTTGCCGAACGGGTGTACGACAACATCCGGCAGATGGTGCGCCGCGACCGCAACCACCCGTGCGTATGGCTGTGGGAACCCATTCTGAACGAGACATGGTATCCCGAGGATTTCGCCCGGAAGGTGAAAGAGACGGTAGAAGCGGAATACCCGTTCCCCTACTGTTACACGGCGTGTGACGAACGCGCACGGGGCAGCCAGTTCTATAAAGTGCGCTTCCGGCATCCGGCCAACGGGAACCCCGGCGAGGGCAAAGCACCGACCGACTCCGCTGTAAGCTACTTTACCCGCGAATGGGGCGACCATGTAGACAATTGGAATTCGCACAACTCGCCCAGCCGCGTGAGCCGCAGTTGGGGCGAAGTTCCAATGTTGGTGCAGGCCCGCCATTATGCCGCGCCGCCCTACACCTACACCTGTTACGAAACGTTACACCAAACACCGCGTCAGCATGTGGGCGGAGCACTGTGGCACTCGTTCGACCACCAGAGGGGCTACCATCCCGACCCGTTCTACGGCGGCATCATGGATGCCTATCGGCAACCGAAGACCTCATACTACATGTTCTGCGCCCAGCGCGACCCCGACGAGCGTAACCCGCTGGCCGATAGTGGACCTATGATACACATCGCCAATGCACTGACACCGTTCTCGCCGGAAGACATCACGGTGTTCTCCAACTGTGACACTGTGCGCCTCATCACTTTCGGTACGAAGGGCGACACGCTGTACCACTACCGCACGGCACAACCAGAGGGCGGCATGCCGCATCCGGCCATCACGTTCCGGAATGTTTTCTCCCACAACAAGGACAAGGCAATGGGACGCAAGGAAGAAGAGTCATACATGCTGGCCGAGGGACTGTGCAATGGAAAGGTGGTGGTTTCACACAAACTCCATCCCGCACGACGCCCCACGCAGCTGCGTCTGGAAGCTGACCTGCAGGGACGTCCGCTACGTGCCGACGGTTCGGACATCGTCACGATAATCGCATCCGTGACCGACAGCCGTGGCACGGTGAAGCGGTTGAATAACAGTATCGTCCGATTCTGGGTAGAAGGCGAAGGAGAATTAGTAGGCGACGAACAGACGGGTACCAATCCACGTCGGATAGAATGGGGAACGGCCCCTGTCCTGCTGCGCAGTACCACACGTCCGGGCATCATCCGTGTACATGCCTCCGTCATCTGGCCGGGTAAACACACGCCCGCAGAAACGGTACTGGAACTTACATCCGTCGCACCCGAATATCCGTTGCTGTTCAGTCCATCCGAGGAAGCGGCCGCTCCGCAACACCACCGCCGCACCGAATACAAAGCCGGACAGACGGCATCAGGTTCCGCTGCCGACCGCCTGAAAGAGGTGGAACGCCAGCAAAAGGATTTTGAATAAACAGCGGGCACTCATAAATGTCTGCATAATCCTTTGCTATAACTCCATTCCCCCTTGTCCGCATGTCTTTCTTCCCGCTTTATTCGGTTTTTACGGATGGAATAACTATCTTTGTACGTTGAATATAAACATAGAAATGTCATGACTGCAACAAATTCATCGGAAGTTACGGAAAAGAAGAGTCTGAACTTTGTGGAAGAAATCGTGGAGACCGACTTGAAAGAAGGGAAAAACGGAGGAAGAATCCAGACACGATTCCCGCCTGAACCCAACGGATATCTGCATATCGGACACGCAAAAGCTATCTGTATGGACTTCGGCATCGCACAGCGTTACGGCGGCGTATGTAACCTGCGTCTCGACGACACCAACCCAGTCAAAGAAGACACGGAATACGTGGAGGCCATCAAGGAAGATATACAATGGCTGGGATTCCAGTGGGGAGAAATCTATCATGCATCCGACTACTTCCAGCAGTTATGGGATTTCGCCGTACGGCTCATCAAGGAAGGAAAGGCTTATATCGACGAACAGACCAGTGAGGAGATTGCCGCACAAAAGGGAACACCGACACAGGCCGGAACGAACAGCCCTTACCGCGACCGCCCCATTGAAGAAAATCTGGAACTGTTCAACAAGATGAACAGCGGAGAAGCGGCAGAAGGTTCCATGGTGCTACGCGCCAAACTGGATATGGCCAACCCCAATATGCACTTCCGCGACCCCATCATATACCGTATCATCAACAAGGAACATCACCGCACGGGCAGCAAGTGGAAAGCCTACCCGATGTATGACTTCGCCCACGGACAGAGCGACTTTTTCGAAGGAGTGACCCACTCCATCTGTACGCTGGAATTCGTTCCCCACCGCCCGCTCTATGATTATTTCGTGGATGAGTTGAAAGAAGGCAAAGACTTGGCTGATAACCGTCCCCGCCAGATTGAATTCAACCGTTTGAACCTGACGTATACGGTCATGAGCAAGCGTAAATTGCTCGCATTGGTGAAAGAAGGGCTGGTAAACGGATGGGACGACCCCCGCATGCCTACTTTATGCGGCTATCGCAGACGCGGATATTCGCCTGAATCCATCCGCCGTTTTATCGACATGATCGGCTATACGAAATTCGATGCACTGAATGACTTTGCCATGCTGGAAGCTGCCGTACGCGAGGACCTGAACGCACGCGCCATCCGCATGTCCGCCGTGCTCCGTCCTGTCAAACTCATCGTGACTAATTATCCCGAAGGACAGGTCGAGGAGATGGAGGCCATCAACAATCCGGAGAATCCAGCCGAGGGTACCCATGTCATCGAGTTCAGTCGCGAACTGTGGATCGAACAGGAGGATTTCATGGAAGACGCCCCGAAGAAATATTTCCGTCTGACACCGGGCAATGAAGTGAGACTAAAGAATGCCTACATCGTCAAATGTACGGGATGCAAGAAGGACGAAAACGGACAGGTTACGGAAGTTTACTGTGAATACGACCCGGATAGCAAAAGCGGTATGCCAGGAGCCGACCGCCGCGTGAAAGGTACGCTCCACTGGCTTAGTTGCGCTCACTGCTTGCCGGCGGAAGTTCGTCTGTACGACCGTCTCTTCTGTGTGGAAAATCCGTCTGCCGACGAGCGCGATTTCCGCGAACTGCTGAATCCGGATTCATTGAAAGTATTGAGTAACTGTTTCGTTGAAAAATTCGCCGCTACAAGAAAACCGCTCGACTATCTGCAATTCCAGCGTATTGGGTACTTCACGATGGACAAAGACAGCCGGGCAGATCACCTTGTGTTCAACCGCACGGTCGGTTTGAAAGACACGTGGAAAAAAATAAATAAGTAAAAACGAAAGGGACGAATGAACGACGAAGACCTCTCTTTCTTTGAAGAGGAAGAATTCAAAGAAAATCTGGCACGGTATGAGTCTATGTTACAAGGCGGTCCGTCGGCTTATCTGGATGCGGACGAGTTGACGGACATTGCCGAATACTACTTAAACCGACACCGCCAGCAAGAGGCCGACGCATGTATACAATACGCCCTGCGACTGCACCCTGGCAGTACGGATCCGCTCATATTCATCGCCAGGCAAAAGATGTTTGCCGGTGATCAGGAAGGAGCCAAGGCCGTGCGGGACAGTATCAGCGACGCCAATGACAGGGAAGTCGTTTTCCTGAATGCGGAATTACTGTTGCATGAGACAACAGGCGCAGAGGAAGCTTCGAAATACCTGGAGCAACAAATCGGAAATTATGAAGATACGGCTCTGTTCATCTATGATTCCGCTTATATTTTCATCGACTACGGTTTCTTTGAGGAGGCTTTGAAATGGGCACAGTGGTATGCCGGACAAAAACCCGGCAGCAAAAAATGCAAGTATCTCTTTGCCGACGCTTACGGAGGATTGTATGAGACGGATATGGCCAAGCGGTATATCAACCAGATACTGGATGAGAATCCGTACGCCGTCAAATATTGGCTATTGTTGGCAGACATGCAGTTACAGGAGAATAGGATAAACGAGGCCATAGATTCCTGCGATTTTGCACTGGCCATTGACGAGAACCATGTCCGGGCTTTGCTTTTCAAGGCCGGCTTGTTGTCGCAGAACGGAGATTTCGATACGGCACATCAGTTATTGGACAGGTATTGCCAGCTTTACCCTTGGGACGAAACCGGTTTACTTTACGACGGTGCACTTCTCAATAACCAGAACCGCTACGAAGAGGCATACGAGAAACTACAGAAAGCACTGGACGCTGCTGGCAAACAGTCTCCCAATCTGGCACAGATATATCAACAGATATCGTTCACCTGCAGTTGTCTGCATCATGAAGAAGAAGCATTCAGATATCTGGATATGGCCTACGGACTTGACAAGAACCCGGTCAGTTACTTAGTAGCCCAAGGGAACATCCTGCTTGAAAACAGACATGTGGACGAAGCCTGCCTCCGGTATATGGAAGCCGTACACAAAAGCGAGACACCGTATGAAACCCTGCTGACGGGATGTGTGGCGCTATGCGAATTTTATCATACGGAACGCGCCTATCCCTATCTGCGGCTGATTATGCAGCGGACGGCCTCGGAAGACACAAAAGAACAGGCTCTCGCTTATCTTACTTTCTGTTGCGGACACATGAATCTGCCGGACAAGTATCTGTATTACCTGAAAAAGATTTGCAAGGATAATCCTCAGCTGGCACGCAGTGTACTCGGGGATAATTTTCCCGATATCCCCCCGGAGGAGTATTATGACCACGTCAAGAGGATGCTGAATATAGACAAAAACAAACCGGATTCCGCCGATTACCCGCAATGACAAAAACAATGAATGCAGATTTGTTTCAGTAGCAAATCTACATTCATTTGTCGTTCGTCTAACGTATATTTAGCTGCGGCTTATTTTCAAACCGGTCCGGCTCAACGACATCTCCACAAAACGTGCACGCTCGTTAGGTGCATTCCGCTGCAAAATTTCCTTGATTCGGACTGCCGCTTCCGGCGACTCGGCAATCATATACATGAAACCTCCGCCACCAGCTCCCGGCAACTTATAGCCTAAGCAATACGGTTCTACCAACCGACATATCCGGCTCACTGCCGGAGGATTCGTACCGGCATCCAACTGCTGATTCTGTTTCCATGTAGTACGCACCAGTTTCCCCAGTTGAGAAAAGTCATTCCGTATAACCGATTCATACAAATCCGCCGCCTGCTCCTTCATTGCATCCAGCAGTTCCAGATGCTCGGTCGAGTTTAGGAACATCCCGCGCACTATTTCGGACAATATCTGCTTGGCCGTCCGGGTAATTCCCGTATAATACAACAAATGACAGGCGGCATATTCCGGTTCCGTGAAAAGAGTGTCGGGCATCCAGCGCACATCGGGAGTCTGTCCGAATCCCGGCCGAGTCTGCAACCATTTCACTCCATGCAGCACTCCTCCATATTGGTCTTGCCACCCACCTCCTGTTGTAAGCAGTTGTTCAAGCACCAGCGTACGGTTGCAGATTTCCGTCTTGTCCCAATGCAGACCACAGAAATCGGACAAAGCTCCCAGGACTGTCGCAGCCAGAATGGAACTTGTACCCAGTCCGCTACCGGCCGGAACTGCAGAAAAGAGCGTCAACTCCACACCACAGCCGAAATGCTTCAGTTGCTGTTCCAGAGAATCATAAATCTCCTGCGAGAAAGACGGATGGAAGCCTGACAACGCCAACGCAGCCTTCGGTATGGAGAAAGGAGAACCGACCTTGGCAAAATCCGCCAATTCCTCATACGTCCGGATAACTTCCATGGCTCCCAAATCTATCGAACGCAACACAATATAAGGTTCTGCACATGTCTTCACATACGCCTGCAAAGGCGGCTGCCCATTAAGTTCCACCGCCAGATTCACCACGCTTCCCCCCTTTTGCAGACAATAAGGGGGAGTGTCCGTCCAGCCTCCGGCCACATCGATCCGCACAGGACTGCGACTCCAGACAATCTGGTCACTGTATACATTCAGCCGGGGGTGCTGTTTCTGCGACAAAGTTAAAGAAGTTAGACCGTCTTGCAACAACGAAAACGCTTTCCGTTCATCCGCCTCCCACACCTCTCCGCGCAGTTTCTCTACCTGCGAACGAAACATATTGTAATGTATGCGTTTCATCAGGTCCGCCGACTCTTCGGGTTCGGGCGGCAAAGGCAATCTGTAGCTCACGAAATCCTGAGCGGCCTGCTTCAGATTCACCTGATAAAAAACACTACGGGACGAGTTCTCCACCAGTTCCTGCCAGTTGGAAGCCCGGAACCGTTCCCGCTGCTCCTGCAGACGGCACAAATTCGCATAAGCAGAAATCTCATCCGCCGAATATTTCTCAGACTGCATCCACAAGACACGTCCCAGCTCCAACGCATGCTCCTCTGTCATCCAGCGCAACATGACCAGCATGTCCTCCATCGACTCTGTCACGGGAAACAGGCGAGCCGACTGCAGGTCTTCCTTGCCTTCGATATCGTCCGGCGACAAACCACGCACACGGAGCCACTCCCCAACCGGACGTCCCAGATAACAGGTGGTCTCATCGGACAACGCACCGCGGAAAGCGTCCTCAAAACCATAGGGACGAAGTACATAGGCCGTTTTATTCACGGGAACGACATCCAGACAAGTACCGGCGGTAAGATGCAACGTCCAGTCATTAGCAGGAACTCCGGTTATAATATGCTTGCTCTCAAGCGTCCAGCCACGGGCCACACAACTGTTCTCCACCCATGTCTCCGCATTATCCGCCGTCAGTTTCACCTGCATGTCGGCATTTTGCACGAACATAGCCGGATGAGGCTTTGCACGCAAGTGCATGATAGCCCTTTGGTCGTTCACACGGTTCTGTACACTCACCGTAGACGATATCATCTCACGACTGGTGCCATAATGATAAAACTCTCCGTCCTGCAACGGCAATATGGCCACCGACAGGCTCTTCAGTTCTTCATCTTCCATTACGGGATGCTCTCCCAGTGAACAGCCGAAGTCGCTATATAAATCATAATAACACACATTCTCCCCTTTCATGGAACGCTTCATCAGCAGTTCCACCGCCCGGTCACTCAACAGCCAGATACCGATATCCATAAGGAACAAATGAGTCTGCATCAATCCTGCCAACTGTTCCACCGACGGTTTCTGCAACATAAAGTCCAGACGTTCAGGTGTCTTCCGGGAAGAAACAAAGACACCATGATTCTTGGCCAGCGAGGGATCAGCCCACAGACCATAACACACGACATCCACATCGGGTATCTCCTGTAGTTTCCCGGCACGAATATATACATCTCCGCTGGCAATCAGCGTATGCAACGAATCCGGAGCTTTTTCCATGATACGCTCGTACAAAGGTATCTGCAAGGAAAGCAGATTCTGGTTCAGACGCTGTCCGCGCGCCCAGCGAAATACAGGAACCGGAGTCAGGACCTTACCGGCCGGAGCATACGAGGGAAGCCGCCGGCTCTGTCCGCCGGCATGTAGCAATATACGTTTTTCACGTCCCAACCAGGCACTAAAATCCTCGTCAGGAGCTCCCCACTCCTCCCGGCAAGCCTTAAGCAGCCATGTCGTACCGCCCCCCGAACCGAGTTTAGCTCCGACAGGGTCGGATGTACAGAACCATGTATCCCTGTCTGCATGCTCCAGTTCATGAAAGCAACTCACCAGATTGGGAGGAAGCGATAACAGTTTCTTCATAATATGTTCTCTAATATTAACAACAGGAAAGGCTCTCCGCAGGCAGACAGCCATCGAAGAGCCTTGATAATTTCAACCGGTTCAGGCCGTGGTCTGATGATTGATACAGATACCCTGCAGGTACCAATCATACAATCGGGCCACACCTTCTTCTATTTCTATCTTATGATGCCAGCCCAGATTATGCAATTTTGACACATCCGTCAGCTTGCGCAACGTACCGTCGGGTTTCGAGGCATCCCAATGCAATTCACCTTTGTAATCAACGACCTTAACCACCAGTTCGGCCAGTTCCTTTATGGAAATTTCCTTGCCCGTACCTACATTGATATGGCAGTTCCGGATTTCCTTACATCCCGGTTCATACGTATCCTTGAAATCCACATTCAGTAGCACATACACACTGGCATCGGCCATTTCCTCGCTCCATAGGAACTCACGCATCGGTTTCCCAGTTCCCCAGAGGCGTACTTCCTGCGGCGTGATACCATATTTGGCCAGCACGGTCAGAATCTCTTCTTCGCTGCCTGTACCGTTCACACCTTCCACGGGACGCAGACTCATATCTTTCCGGACGGCCTCCCAGTCATTTTCGTTCAGACACTTTGCCAAACGGACTTTACGGATCATCGCTGGTAGCACATGGCTGTTCTCCAGATGGAAGTTATCATTCGGTCCGTAAAGGTTCGTAGGCATCACCGCAATATAGTTCGTTCCGTATTGCAGATTGAAACTTTCACACATCTTCAACCCGGCAATTTTGGCAATAGCATACGGTTCGTTGGTATATTCCAGAGGGGAAGTCAGCAATACGTCTTCCGTCATGGGCTGAGGTGCCTCGCGCGGATAGATGCAAGTGCTCCCTAGGAAAAGCAACTTCTTCACCCCGTGCCGGAAACTCTCCCCGATGACATTCTGCTGTATCTGCAGGTTTTCATAAATGAAATCGGCACGATAACGGCTGTTTGCCATGATACCTCCCACATGGGCAGCAGCCAGCACGACATATTCCGGTTGTTCCTCATCGAAAAAGTTCTTCACCGCCTGCGCATCCAGCAAGTCCAATTCCCTGTGGCTACGTCCCACCAGATTGGTATATCCCTTACCCTGCAAGTTATTCCAAATGGCCGAACCCACCAATCCGTGATGTCCGGCCACATATATCTTAGCGTTCTTTTCTATCATGACGTCATTCAGCCACCTGAGCCTTCATATACAACTTCTTCACGAACTTCATATCATGCTCTACCATAATGCGGACCAACTCCTCGAACGATGTCTTGCGGGGATTCCAGCCCAACTGCGTCTTGGCCTTTGTCGGGTCGCCCAACAACTGGTCTACCTCACAAGGACGGAAATACTTGGGATCGACCTCAACCAGCACACGGCCAGTAGCCTTATCTATACCCTTCTCGTCCACGCCTTCGCCCTGCCATTCCAATTCGATGCCACAGGCCTTGAATGCCAAGTCGGTAAACTCACGCACCGTATGATACTCGCCGGTAGCAATCACATAATCGTCAGGCTGTTCCTGCTGCAACATCAGCCACATACACTCCACATAGTCCTTGGCATATCCCCAGTCACGCAAGGCGTTCAAGTTACCCAGATAGAGCTTATCCTGGAATCCCTGTACGATGCGAGTGGCAGCCAGCGTAATCTTACGGGTCACGAAGTTCTCTCCGCGGCGCTCACTCTCATGGTTGAAGAGGATACCGTTGCAGCAATACATTCCGTAACTCTCACGATAGTTCTTTATAATCCAGAAACCGTACTGCTTGGCAACCGAATACGGTGAGCGAGGATAGAACGGAGTCGTCTCCTTCTGAGGAACTTCCTGTACTTTTCCGAACAGTTCGGATGTAGAAGCCTGATATATGCGGCATTTATGCTCGAGCCCCAGGATTCTCACGGCTTCCAACAGTCGCAACACGCCCACGGCGTCCGCCTCTGCCGTAAATTCCGGCACGTCGAAACTTACTTTCACATGGCTTTGTGCAGCCAGGTTGTAGATCTCCGTCGGCTGACACTCGCGGATGATACGCACCAATGAACTCGTATCCGTAACATCTCCCCAGTGCAGGTTGATGAGACGAGCCTTCTTCACATCGCGCACCCATTCATCCAGATAGAGATGCTCGATACGACCTGTATTGAATGATGAAGAGCGACGCAAAATACCGTGTACATCGTATCCCTTGCTCAACAGGAACTCTGCAAGATAAGACCCGTCCTGACCGGTAATACCGGTGATCAAAGCTACTTTCTTTTCCATTTTCAATCTTCTTATATTTGTGTTGTTATTCACTGAATTGTTTTATTCTCTGTTCTTCGGAAATTTTGCATATCAGCAATGTGTTATCTTTCTCTGCAATGATATAGCCGTCAAGCCCCTGCACGACGACTTTCTTTTCCTGCGTGGCATGTATCATGCAGTTGTGCGTATCATACAGGGATATATTGTTGCCGATACACGCGTTACCGTATGCATCGTGCTGCGTATGCTCGTGCAGGGAGCCCCAAGTTCCCAGATCGCTCCAACCGAAACTGGCCGGACAAACAAAGATTTCCTCCACTTTCTCCATGATGGCATAGTCCACGGAAATACTCTCGCATAGGGGAAACTCACGGTCGATGGCCTCCTGCTCCCTCGCCGTCCCGTAGACAGGCAGCAGATTCTCGAATATCTGCGAAATAGCTGGCTGATACACCCGGAAAGCATTCACAATCGTGTTCACACTCCAGATAAAGATTCCTGAATTCCAGAAATAATTGTTTTTCTTTATATAGCGTTCCGCCGTAGCAAGATCAGGTTTCTCACGGAAAGAGTCCACCCGGAATATCTCCTTGTTGCGCACGGAAGCCGCACTCAAATCCGCTTGGATATAACCATAACCGGTCTCCGGGCGGTTCGGCTTCATGCCCAATGTCACGATAGCATCCGACTCGGAAGTGAATGCCATACACGAAGTGACAACCCGCTGGAATTCTTTAACATCCATCACAATATGGTCGCTAGGAGTGACCACGATGTTCGCATGGGGATTCTGGGCTTTGATACGCCAACTCACATATGCGATACAAGGCGCGGTGTTCCGTCGGCAAGGTTCTTTCAGAATATTCGTTTCCGGGATTTCCGGCAGTTGCTCCCGTACGATGGATTCATAAGCGGCGGATGTCACGACCCAGATATTCTCAGACGGGCAAATATCCTTAAAGCGGTCCGCCGTCAACTGCAACAACGTTCTCCCGCATCCAAGCACATCTATAAACTGTTTCGGGCACTCCGGCGTACTCATAGGCCAGAAGCGGCTGCCGATACCGCCCGCCATAATCACCAAATGATTGTTCTTGTCCGACATAAACGATAGTATCTTAAAGATTAATGGATTGCAAAGATATAATATTTTTTCATACTCCCGTTTATTCCGCCAACTTTTTTTCTACAAGCTGACGACAATTATTGCGCGGAACAAATAAATGACTTACTTTTGTAAAAAGGATTATCGCACTGCGTAAAAAATCATGGAAGAAGCACAACATCATGCCCTGCGGCTCGCTTGCCCTCCGTTGCCTGTCGTCCGTATCGGTTTCATTGGACTGGGCAACCGCGGAATGGCCACCCTGCGACGTTACCTTGTCATCGAGGGAGTGGTATTCAAGGCTCTCTGCGACCTCAGCGAACAACATCTGCAACAGGCAAAGACCCTGCTGGAAAGCATCGGCCAAACAAGCGTGACAGCCTATCAGGAGGAAAACGGCTGGAAAGCCTTGTGCGAACGGAACGACATCGACCTTATCTATATTTGCACCGACTGGCTGACCCACACCCCGATGGCCATATATGCCATGCAGCAGGGCAAGCATGTGGCCATCGAAGTCCCCGCCGCCACATCCGTGGCCGAATGCTGGCAACTGGTGGACACAGCCGAAAAGACCCGCCGTCACTGCTATATGTTGGAAAACTGCTGTTACGATCCGTTCTCCATGTCAGCACTTGCCATGGAGCGGAAAGGAATCTTCGGTGACATCACCCACTGCGAAGGCGCATACATCCACGACCTGCGGGACAGATATGCGGCTGACGAACGGAATGGAGGCTACCACGAGGGGTGGATGGCACGCTTCTGCGGAGAACACCGGGGAAACCCCTACCCGACGCACGGCATCGGACCTATATGCCAGCTGTTGCACATCCACCGGGGAGACCGGCTGGACTATCTTGTCTCCCTGTCCCCCGGCACGGGGACAGACGGCCGCGACGACATATACATGAACAGCACCCTGATACGCACAGTCAGGGGGAAAAGCATCCTGCTACAGTATGACGTGACGACCCCCCGTCCCTACAGTCGCCTCCAGACCATCTGCGGCACCAAAGGCTTCATACAGAAGTATCCGTGCCGCTGCCTGTCGCTCGACGGACAGGAACCGGTAACGGACGACGGCATCGAACCGGTACTTCACGCACACGAACATCCGCTGACAGCGGATATACTGCGGGACGGAGAACGGTTGAACGTACCCAACATCATGAACTACACCATGGACCGGCGGCTCATTCACTGCCTGCGACAGGGTCTGCCGCTGGACATCGACGTATACGACGCCGCGGAATGGTCCTGCATCACGGAACTGAGCGAACAGTCCGTACGCGACGGAAGCCGGCCGGTGAAGATACCGGACTTCACGCGGGGGAAATGGCAACTTATTTCCGGCTATGACTATTCTCACGACACACCGGAACATTAATCTGATGGAATACATACCCGTTTTATCCATAGCCGGTTCGGACGGTAGCGGTGGCGCCGGCATACAGGCTGATCTGAAAACATCCTCCGCCCTGGGATGCTATGCCATGGCCGCCGTCACATCAATCACCGTACAGAATACCTGTGGGGTCAGCGATACGCATGTACTCCCCCCTTCTGTCGTGGCTGCCCAGGTGCGGGCCATTTTGGAAGACATCCGCCCCCGGTGCATCAAAATAGGAATGGTCAGTGACCTGCCCACCCTGACGGCCTTGACTTCGGTGCTCAGCGACTATCCGGACATTCCCATCGTATATGACTGTGTCATGGCGTCCAGTAGCGGACATCCCCTCATGACGGAAGACGCTATCCGGGCACTGCCCGACACGTTGCTTCCCCTCTGCACGCTGTTGACACCCAATCTGCCGGAAACAAAAATCCTTTCCGGTCTCCCCTTGCATAATGAGGCGGACTTCAAACGGGCCGCCGAACAGATTCTGCAGACCGGTAGCAAGGCCGTACTCATCAAAGGCGGCCACAGCCGGGAGAAAGAAGCTTGCGACCGTCTGTATATCAAGAAGAATCCGCAAAGCCCCTATTTATATTCTTCTCCCCGCCTCGACACCACCAACACGCACGGCACAGGCTGCACCCTGTCGTCGGCCATCAGCGCGTTTCTGGCGCGGGGGTATCAGCTGCCCGAGGCCGTCGGACACGGCAAGGCCTATCTCACACAAGCCCTCCTGCAGGGAAAAGACATAAAGACCGGACACGGGAGCGGACCGCTCAACCATTTCTTCGCTCCCGAAAAACTGATCATCCGATAGCGGAAGCCCCATGCGGTTGTCGCCGGACGGATGCCCGGAAGAGTTCAACAACTCAATTATGAAGAAGTTATTTCTGACTTACAAAATAAATGTGTAACTTTGCAGCGGTTAATGACAAACATTTAAAACAACAGATAAATGAAAGCATTCGTATTTCCCGGACAAGGAGCGCAGTTTGTCGGTATGGGCAAAGACCTGTATGACAATTATCCTTTAGCAAAGGAACTTTTTGAAAAAGCAAATGATATCTTAGGCTACCGCATCACGGACATCATGTTCAACGGTACGGACGAGGAACTGAAAC
Organism: uncultured Paraprevotella sp.; assembly: GCA_947177395.1. Taxonomy (GTDB): domain Bacteria; phylum Bacteroidota; class Bacteroidia; order Bacteroidales; family Bacteroidaceae; genus Paraprevotella. The sequence continues at coordinate 32,834 of CAMWUI010000012.1, read as the reverse complement.
AAACAAAAGTGACTCAACCGGCGGTATTCCTCCACTCCGTCATCTCGGCCCTTTGCATGGGCGACGGCTTCCAGCCGGAAATGACAGCCGGCCACTCGCTCGGAGAATTCTCCGCTTTAGTAGCCGCCGGCGCCCTGAGTTTCGAGGACGGCCTGAAACTGGTATATGCCCGCGCCATGGCCATGCAGAAGGCCTGCGAGATGCAGCCGTCCACCATGGCGGCCATCATCGCCCTCCCCGATGAAAAGGTGGAGGAAATTTGTGAAGCCATCACTCAAGAAGGCGACGTCGTGGTCGCAGCAAACTACAACTGCCCCGGACAGATTGTCATTTCCGGTTCCATGGAAGGCATCGCCAAGGCCTGCGAACAACTGAAAGCCGCTGGCGCGAAACGCGCGCTCCCGCTGAAAGTAGGAGGCGCTTTCCATTCTCCGCTGATGCAACCGGCCAAAGAGGAATTGCAAGCTGCCATCGAAGCTACTGAAATCCATACCCCCAAATGCCCGGTATATCAGAATGTCGACGCGTTGCCGCACACGACCCCCACTGAGATAAAAGCCAACTTAGTGGCACAGCTCACCGCTTCCGTACGCTGGACACAGACCGTAAAGAACATGCTGGCCGACGGCGCGGACGACTTCACGGAATGCGGACCCGGTGCCGTGCTTCAGGGACTTATCAAGAAGATTGATAAAGAAGCTAACGCACACGGCATCGCATAAACGCATGCACTCCATAAAAATGGCTTGACAATCATGTTTATATGACTGGCAAGTCATTTTTATGTATACACCTTAACACCCTTTGCTCATACATAAAAAACGAATATGACACCCGAACAGAAGATTATCATCTATCAGGTTTTCACCAGACTTTTCGGTAACGACAATGCCCGCTGCACGCCCAACGGCTCCATCGAAGAAAACGGATGCGGGAAAATGGCTGACTTCACGTCCGAGGCACTCGCCCGGATACACCGGTTGGGAGCGACACACATCTGGTACACCGGTATTATCGAACACGCCACCCAAACCGACTACTCGACCTATGGCATCGCACGCGACCACAAGGCGGTGGTAAAAGGAAAAGCCGGTTCCCCTTATGCCATCAAAGACTATTACGACATCGACCCCGACCTGGCAAAGAATGTCGACAAACGCATGAACGAATACCTGAATCTTGTGAAACGCACCCACAAAGCCGGCCTGAAGATGATTATCGACTTCGTCCCGAACCATGTGGCCCGCCAGTACCACTCGGATGCCCGGCCGGAAGGCGTGAAAGATCTGGGCGAAAACGACGACTGCCGAAACAGTTTCGACCCGCAGAACAATTTCTATTATATCCCCGGTGAGGAGCTACACACGGATTTCGCCCGGCAACAGGACGGGACCGCGCCCTACCGCGAGATGCCGGCCAAAGCCACCGGCAACGACAACTTCAGCGCATGGCCGGGGACGAACGATTGGTATGAGACCGTCAAACTGAACTACGGTATCGACTACTGCGGAGGCCACCGCCGCTGCTTCTCCCCCACCCCCGACACCTGGTACAAGATGCGCGACATCCTGCTGTTCTGGGCTGCCACGGGCATAGACGGTTTCCGCTGCGACATGGCGGAAATGGTGCCGGCCGAGTTCTGGGGCTGGGTGATACCGCAGATAAAGGCACAATACCCCGCCATCGTTTTCATCGCCGAAGTCTACAATCCGGCGGAATACAGAAACTACATCTTCAACGGCCGTTTCGACTACCTTTACGACAAAGTGGGACTGTACGACACCCTGCGCGGCGTCACCTGCGGCTACACTCCGGCCTGTGCCATCACTGGATGCTGGCAGTCGGTCGACGACATCAAGGACCACATGCTGAACTTCCTCGAGAACCACGACGAACAGCGGCTTGCCTCGGACTTCTTTGCCGGCGATGCCCGGAAAGGCCGCCCCGCCCTGCTCGTAAGTGCCTGCATGGGCACCAACCCGATGATGGTCTATTTTGGCCAGGAATTAGGGGAGCGGGGCATGGACGCCGAAGGGTTCAGCGGACGCGACGGGCGCACCACCATCTTCGACTACTGGAGTATAGACACCATCCGCCGCAGCAGGAAAAACCGACTTACAGAGTCCGAAAAGGAATTGCAGGACTACTACACGAAGGTTCTGCGCATCTGCAACGAGGAGACAGCCATCAGGGCGGGACAGTTCTACGACCTGATGTATGTCAATCCCGCCGGCGACGGGTTTAATCCGGAAAAGCAATACGCTTTCCTGCGCCGTTCTCCCAAAACACTGTTGCTCATCGTCGCCAATTTTGACGAGCAGGAACGAACCGTCAGCGTCCGCATCCCCCGGCATGCCTTCGACTTTCTCCAGATGAAGGAAAAGGCCTCCATTGCAGCAACGGACTTACTGACCGGCCGGAAAGAAAACATCTCCTTCGTTCCGGACGCCCCGGTCACACTCACCCTGCCCGGCAACGAAGGGAAAATCCTGAAAATAAAAGCCTGATTTCCGGCCTCCCCACTATACAGGGAATTTCATCCGAAAAGGGTTTCAATGGCTCGGACAAACTGAGTATCAGCAAGAAAAGGTTTATCCATTCTCCATCGTGCTTGCATCCTTCCTCCTCCGGACGAAGGATGCAACACTCTACTATACCTTTTCATAAACTAAATCATTATCAGTTCACTGTCAGTCATTGTATTTTATTCTGAATGGTAATTGTACTTATATTTACAATAATTACAAATAAATTCCGAAGTAACAAAAAGATATATAAGAAACATAAAGGGTTACAAATGATGTCACAGGGTGACGCCGGTCTTGAAGATAGCGATTTCTTTGTTGTGCGATAATTCCTGATGGACTTTCTGCCCGCCGGCCACGGCGAGTATATGGGACGTGAGACGCTCAAGGGCGCAAGCCGGCGTTTCAACGCCGGTGAGAGTCCCCGCATCGAAGTCAATCCAAGCCGGTTTGTGAACGGCAAGACGGGTGTTGGTGGAGATTTTCAACGTGGGAACACAGGTGCCGAACGGAGTTCCGCGACCGGTGGTGAAAAGAACCAGTTGGCAGCCGGAAAGCGCAAGTGCCGTAGCGGCCACAAGGTCGTTACCGGGGGCATTGAGCAGATTCAGCCCTGGAGAAACGACCGGATCGGCATAGCCGAGCACACCGGCGACAGACGAACGGCCTCCCTTCTGGATACAGCCCAAAGATTTCTCCTCAAGGGTCGTTATGCCGCCGGCCTTGTTTCCCGGCGACGGATTCTCATACACGGGCTGTCTGCTTTGACGGAAGTAGTCTTTAAAATCGTTGATGAGCCTCACTATGGCGTCAAATATTTCTCGGCTTTCGGCACGGTTCATCAGTATAGTCTCGGCTCCGAACATTTCGGGCACTTCGGTAAGCACGGTCGTTCCGCCCCACCCTATGATACGGTCCGAGAGGAGGCCGACCAATGGATTGGCCGTAATGCCAGACAAACCGTCGGAGCCGCCGCATTTAAGCCCCACTCTGAGCATGGAAGCCGGCAGGGGGGTACGTCTGTCTCCTTTCATGATTTCAAGAATCTCACGCCCGACGGCTATGCCAGTCTCCACTTCGTCTTCCACTTCCTGAGCGGTAATGAAACGGACGCGGGCGGGATCGAAACCGCCTATCTCAGCGCGCAACCTGTCTATACGGTTGTTCTCGCACCCGAGGCCCAGAACAATCACGCCGCCTGCATTGGGGTGACGGGCCAACGCGGCAAGCGCCCGGCGCGTATCGGCGTGGTCCTGTCCCAACTGGGAGCAACCGTAGTTGTGGGTAAAGGCTATGATATCATCTATATTCCCGACATTACCATATTCCCGCGACAGCGCATCGGCTATGCTGCGGGCGCTCCCGTTGACGCACCCGACGGTGGGGAGTATCCATAGTTCGTTGCGGATTCCCATCGTCCCGTTCGCACGCAGGTATCCGTTAACTTCAGGAGGTGTCCCGGGAACGACAGGCGCCGGGCATGAAGGGGCGTAAGTGTATTCCAGATTGCCGTCGAGCGACGTGGCGAGATTGTGAGTATGCACCCACTCGCCCGGCGCAACGGGGGCAATGGCACGCCCTATGGGGTAACCGTATTTCACCACTTTCTCTCCGGACGTCAGGGCCGAGAGGGCAAACTTATGTCCGCGCGGAATATCGGCGAGGAGGCGCACCCGTGTCGTACCGTCGTCGTACCATTCGCCGGCCTTAACATCATCGGCCAGTACAACGGCTACATTGTCTGCCGGATTTATTTTGATAAAACGTTTCATAAGCGGAATGTTGTGGAAGAAGGTTTCAGTGGGTATCCAGGAAATGACGCAAAACACCCGCCATTCCCTTTTCACGTATCAGAACCCAATATCCGGAGACCTCACGGCAGAACCCGGGAACTGTCTTTTCGAAATCCTCTATAAATATGCCGCCCCGAACGATGGCCGACACCGATGCGGGAATGTCGCCGGCGTTCCAGTGTTCGTGAATAAACCGCACGTGCCGGGGATTGTCTTCGGGAGCAAATCCCGAATCAGGCGCATAAAGCGCAAGCAGAGCGGCAAAGGTGAACAGTTCGTAATCGGCGAACCTCTGTTCTTTCTCCCAGACGTCGCGCACCGTGGGGAAGTTGCGGGTTTCCCATTTCGAGAGTGAGTTCAGGGAAATGGAACGCAACATGTGACGGATGTACGGATTGTAGAACCGTTCAAGGATACCGGCAGCAAAAGTCCGGAGTTCACCGGGGTCTCCGTCGATGACAGGAAGGACCTCCCGACTGACCATCCGGTTGACAAAAGTGTTCACATCCCCGTTGCCGAAGGCATCGAGTACGGTCTCGCAGCCCAACTGCAGCGCCACGGGAACCATACCGGTATGGCTCCCGTTAAGAATACGGACTTTCTTGTCCCGAAATTCCCTGACCGACGGCAGGAAATGTACGTTGAGCCCTGCCTTATGAAGAGGAAGTTCAGACTTCACTTTGTCGGCGCCGTCACCACCGATGACCCACAGGTGGTAGCGTTCTCCTTTGACCAGCAGGTCGTCAGCGTATCCGGTACTTTCGTTTATCCTGTCGGCGGAGTCGGCCGGATAGCCTGACACGATACGGTCCACGAGAGTGTCACAGAAGATGCAGCTGCCGATCACCCATCGGATGAAATCCTCACCGAGCCCGGCCTCCCGCGCATGGCGCAGTACATACTCGCGGAGAAGTTGCCCGTTATCTTCGATAAGTTCGCAGCATAGAAAAATGAGCCCGCGGGCCGAATCTCCGCAGAAATGACGGTACCGGTGGTAAAGGAGTGCGGTGACCTTGCCCGGGAATGTGACTGCACAGAGCGACACGGGGTCGTCTGCCCCGTAACATATACCGGCTTCGGTCGTGTTCGAAACGATGAAGCGCAGATCGGGCGAGGTGATATAAGAAAGGTATGTGTCGGGGCTCTCTATGGGAGAGAACGCATCGGCAATCGCGGTGACAAGCCTTGTCTCCTGCCGAGGTGCACCGTTTTCGATTCCCTCCAGGCACACGTGGTAGAGACCGTCCTGACGGCGCAGCCCCTCAATGGTAGCATTGGACCTGAAACGGGGCGAGACGATGGCAACGGAGGCGTCGGTAATCCCGCTTGAGTTGGAAACCTCTATCATCCAGTCGAAGAAGGCGCGCAAGAAGTTGCCTTCGCCGAACTGCAGGATTCTTACGGGGCGCCGCACACGGGCAACCGTATTGTTACTGAGCGGTTCCATCAGTCGTAAAGATAAAACATACGGTCCATCAGCTGCCATTTACTGTCGGACGGCACCGCAGGGTCGCAACCCTGCATCCGGGCAACAAAACTCTCCCACTCGGCCTGCCGCGGAAGAGCGGCGAGCTGCGCCATCGCCGTTTTCCATTCAAAATCAAGAGGAGCCTCGACTATCATGACAACTTTGTTGCCGAGAATATAGAGTTCCATCTCGAGTATCCCCACCTGCCGTATACCGTCTATGATTTCTTTCCAGGCATGTTCCCGGTCGTGGCTTTCCACATAACGGGCTATCAGTTCGGGACAATCGGTTATCTCAAGAAACTGGCAGTACCGCTTTACCGGACGGCCAAAAGCACGGACGGGATACCCGTCTTGTTTATTATCGCAGGACATCATGTTTTTGTTTAAAATTTAGCCAATATTCTGAACACCTTGCCCGGATGGAGCGACCATTCCTGAAGCGCATCACCGGCTTGGGCAGGAGTAATTATACGGGTAATGAGTCTTTCAACCGGACAACCGCCGCGCCGCAGGTAACGGATAACGGCTTCAAAATCGGACGGCATGGCATTGCGGGAACCGCGTATATCCATCTCCTTCTTGACAAAAAGGCCGGTGTGGAACGTCACATCTTTTTGGGAGTAACCGATGCATACCACACGCCCGGAAAAAGCTACCTCCTCGACCGCCATGACATAAGTGACCGGCGAACCTACGGCCTCGACAACGACATCGGGTCCCATTCCTCCGGTGTATTCCATAAGGCGCTCGTGAACATCCCCGCGGGATGTGTTGACCACGTATGTGGCACCGAGCGAGCGAGCCAGTTCCAGCTTCTCGTCATCGAGATCGGCAGCAATGACAATCGCGCCGCGCATAGCGGCACGTACCACGGCACCGAGGCCTATCATGCCACAGCCAATCACCATGACGGTATCTATATCTGTAACGGCTCCACGGTCTACGGCGTGGAAACCGACGCTAAGCGGTTCTATCAGCGCACAATCACGCGAACTGATGCCGGAAGCCGGTATTACCTTGGTCCAGGGCACCGCGATGTACTCGCACATGGCACCGTTGCGTTGGACGCCGAGAGTCTCGTTGAACTCGCAGGCATTGGGGCGCCCCTTGCGGCACGACGAACACTTGCCGCAGGAGGTATAGGGGTTTACAGTCACCGCCATTCCTGCTTCGAAAAGTCCGGCGGGAACGTCGCTGCCCGTTTCTTTCACCACACCGCCAATCTCATGCCCCGGTATGACGGGAGAGATAGCCATGAGGTTACGTCCGAGGTACGTGTTGAGGTCCGAACCGCAGAACCCCACATATTCCACTTTAATCAAAACATGGTCGGGCTGCATTGCGGGGAAGTCGCGTTCCGTGACGTCCACCACACCCGGGGAAGAAATCTGAATTGCAAGCATGGATCTATTAATATTATAATGTGGAAGTCATTCAGACATATTCTTTATGTAAGGAAGTTCCACGAGTTTATTGAAACCGTAAAACCGACGGGCGTTCCCGCCGAGAAACGCCGCTTTCTCTTCGGGCGTAAGTTCGGGTGACTTCGTGACGAAGTCATAGGACATGCGATAGGTGATGGCCGTTATCGTGCGGGGGTAGTCGGACCCCCACATCAGTTTGTCCCAACCTACTGTATCGGCAGCCTCGCGTATGGCTTTCACAGCACTGGGGAAGGGATAGAACTCGGAGTTGAACAGCCAGGTGATACCGCCCGACTCGACCATGACATTGGGGTTTCGGGCAAGCTTTATCTGTTCCAGCCAGTCACCGGCGGTGACCATCCCGAAATGGGCTATGGCTATTTTCAGGCCGGGGCATTCCTGAATAATCTCTTTCATCTCGCCGACCTGGATATCTCCGTCGGCCAGAGCAACAGACAGGAGGATGCCGTGTCGCTCCATAAAACGGAAGAGTTTCATCTTGTCGGGAGCGTTGAGCCAGATTCTCCCCTCGGGTAGGAAAAGGCGATGTCCGGGAATGGCAAACGCCCTGAATCCACGGCTGTGAAGAGTGCGGGCCTGTTCCATAAAATCGTCACGCCGCAAGTCGCACAGTCCGCATACCATGAACCGATCGGGATAGCGGCGGGCAACGTCCTCAAGGTATTCATCCTGATTCCCGTCGATAAATTCCTGGGTAATGACGGCGGCCGACACCTGCGCATAGTCCATGTTGGAAAGAAAGACTTCGGCACTGTTCCGGCCGTCAATCATAAACGGAGGGAGCATCTGACGCTCCTCTCCCATGAACGACGAACGTCCGTTGGGAAGCGGAGTAATAGGAAGGCCGTTTACCACAGTCTCCTGACGCAACCACAGATGGGCATGGGCATCGATAATCCTGTAATCCATAACCGTACTGCAATCAAGTGTTTTTCCAACTTACGCGCTTCTGGTCACCTATGATTTCCATCACCTCCTTCAGCAGGACCGGGTCGATGGGCTCCTCAACGAAACGTATGTTCCTGACTACATTTTCAGGATTGGCCGAGCTGAAGAGCGTCGAAGCGATACGGGGATTGGACACAGAGAACTGTACGGCGAGTTTCTCGATGGGATAGCCCTTCTCGCGGCAATAACCGGCAGCCCGGGCACATGCCGTGACAAGCGGTTCCGGAGCCGGGTGCCATGCCGGAATTCCCCTCTGGGAAAGGAGTCCCATGGAAAGCGGAGACGCATTGATTACGCCGACACCCTTGCCCTCGAAATAATCAAGAAAATCGGCCAGTTTATCATCGTTGAGCGTATAGTGGCAGAAATTGAGGACACTCTCTACGGTGCCGGCGGGTACGTGGTCTATAACCCATACGAGGTTTTCAAGCTGAAGGTCGGTAATGCCCACATGTCCGACCACTCCTTTGTCGCGCAACTCCACAAGCGCCGGAAGCGTCTCGGCAACGACCTGCTCAAGATCGGCAAACTCAATGTCATGCACGTTGATGAGGTCTATAAAGTCTATATGAAGCCTTTCCATGCTTTCATATACACTTTCGACTGCGCGGCGGGCCGAATAGTCCCAGCTGTTGACACCGTCCTTGCCATACCGGCCCACTTTCGTCGAGAGATAATACTTGTCGCGCGGTATCCCGGGCAGAGCTTTCCCAAGAACCGTCTCGGCTTTATAATGCCCGTAATAGGGCGACACATCTATAAAATTGATACCGTTGTCTATCGCTGCGTACACGGCGTCGATCGCCTCGCTTTCCTTCGTGTCACGAAAGACACTGCCCAAAGATGAGGCTCCGAAACTAAGTTCCGAAACCTTCATACCGGTTTTTCCGATTTCTCTGTATTCCATGGTTCCAATAAATGGCAAAAACTATCCTGCCGGTTATATCATTGCTTATTAATCGTTTTGTCGCTGCGGAAGTTCCCGTAAACCGGCAACCTTAAAGAGCGGTTTGCCCGCCTCTGTCTCTGATTGCCGCGATATCTCCGGAACCTGCGACAAAGTTAACCAAATATCCCGATTGTGCAAAAGTTTCCCGACATTGTAATGGATATAAATCCCTATTCCCCTCGGCCGTGTGCCCCTTCTTCACTCCGACCGCCGCAGGCCTTCTCCTGAACCATTATTCATTGAGATACAATTCGTTCCGCACATTGGTTACCGGTACAACCAAACGTTCCTCCCCTATACACAAATGTTTGTAGAAAAATGCTTCAATGGTTCAGACTCACTGATTATCAATGAGTAATGGTTCAGCTATGGTTCAGGATGGTTCACAAAAGGTTCAGCAATGGTTCAGACTCACTGGAAATCAGCGGGTAATGGTTCAGAAATTACCGGTTGCAATGCGCCGCAGCAACTGTCCACTGAACCATAGGGCGGAAAAACTGAAGGATAAATGAAGGAAAGCTGAAGGATAAATGAACCATTTGTCACTGGCTATCAAACAGTTTGAATCATTGAAGGATTTTTCCGCCAACATGTGTGTAGGGAGGGGGGGCGGCGATGGTCTCCGCGGCCTTCCCTTCCGCAGACGGTTCCCGTGCCGAGCCATGTGCTGTTCACTTGTCGAGTGGAGTGCTGTTCACTGGGGGGTGTGAAGCGCTGTTCATTTGGGGTAGTGAAGTGCTGTTCACTTGAGGTAGTGGAGCGCTGTTCACTTGAGGTAGTGGAGCGCTGTCCACTCGGCGAATGGAATACTATCCTTGTCTCCTCACGATTGCATTCCTTACCTCCTTACAATCGTATTCCTTAGCACCTTACGATTGTATTCCTTGCACCCTCACGATAGTATTCGTTACCCCCCAAGGATAGTTCGTTTTGTCGCCAAAATACGGTAGAACGAAGCATTGAAAACAAACAGGAAGACGGAATAATATTGGGAAGAAAAATCCGGCCGAATCTTGGAGTACGCGTTAACGAAGTCAGGACAAAGAGAAGGCTCCGCACAAAGAATACGTTCTTCATGCAGAGCCTCATAAGACAGTTGGATTCAATCCTTCTTATTCTTCCTCACGCGGAACAATCAGACGATACCCCTTGCCGTGCACATTATTAATTTCGATAGAGGGATCGTCTTTCAAATGCTTGCGCAACTTCGTAATATATACGTCCATGCTGCGGGCATTGAAATAGTTGTCATCTATCCAGATGGTCTTCAGCGCAAGTTCACGTTGCAGGACATCATTCGCATGGGCACACAGCAAGGACAGCAACTCGCTTTCCTTCGTTGTCAGCTTGGTCTGCTTTTCTCCGATGGACAATATCTGGCGCTGCGTGTCAAACGTAAAGTTACCCAACTTATACATATTCGTTTCCTTTACTTTCTTGCCACGGACACGACGCAGGATGGCCTCCATGCGGAATACAAGTTCTTCCATGGAGAAAGGCTTGGTGATATAGTCGTCGGCACCTATTTTGAAGCCATCGAATATATCCTCTTTCAGATTCTTGGCCGTAAGGAATATAATGGGAACTTCAGTATTCACCTGACGGATATCCTGAGCCAGCGAAAAACCGTCTTTCTTCGGCATCATTACGTCAAGCACACACATATCATATTTATTCTTCATAAACGCCCTTTGTCCGGCCTCGCCATCCGGATACAATTCCGCATCATATCCCTTGGCCTGCAGATACTCTCTAAGCAACATGCCCAGACTTTCATCGTCCTCACACAATAAAATACGCAATTTGTCTTCCATTTTTTTATTCTTTTATGATTGGTAATGTTATTATAAATTTTGTTCCTTGTCCCAGTTTACTCTCCGCTTTGATTACCCCTTTATGCAGGGTGACAATCTTCTTCACGTAGGCCAGTCCCAGACCAAATCCCTTCACATCATGTTTGTTACCGGTGTGCACTCTGTAGAATTTCTCAAACACACGCCTCAAATCTTCTCTGGAGATGCCGATACCGTTATCTTCCACGCTGATGTTAAGTTTGTTATCCGCATTCCACGTCCGCAAATCCAGATGCAGTTCCACATCGTTCCGCTTATACTTCACGGCATTGTCCATCAAGTTGAATATCACATTCGTGAAGTGCATCTCATCCACAAATATCATGGATTCCGTCGCTTCCAGTGAGGACGTTATACTGCCTCCGTTCTTTGACACTTTCAGGGAGAATGTCTTTATCACTCCTTCGATCAAAGCATTGGCATCTGTCGGGCACTGCTTGAAAGCGATATTGTCACGTTCATGAAACGACATCTGCAACACCTTTTCGACCAGAAAGCGCAGACGCTTGGTTTCATCGCTGATAACCCTTGACAGATTTTCGTACATCTGCTCGCTCTTCGTCACGGACTTATCACTCAGCATCTGGGCCGCCAAAGAGATAGACGAAATAGGTGTCTTGAACTCATGGGTCATGTTACTGATGAAATCATTTTTCATCTCCGTGACTCTCTTCTGACGGACAAACAGATAAACCGTGAATATAAAGGTAAAGAACAGAATAAGCGTAAAAGCCAAAGCTGGAAGCATCAGCTGGACGGAACCGAATATGTAACGCCTCATGTCCGGAAAATGAACATGCAACACGCCCATCTTACTTGAAGGATCGTTGTTAAACAACATTTGCATATAACAGTTGTCCTCACCTTCCTTTTCATAATCGGCACAACGGAAAATTTCCCTTCCCTCAGTTGTCAGTACGGCAAAATGATAAGGTATGTTGACTCCATTCTGTTCGAAAGCTGTCCGCAAATCATGATCCAGAACGTTATAATCTACCCGCTCCTCCAATAGCTTATTACTCGACGTATACAATATACCATATACGACCTCGTCCAGAACGCCTTTTTGATAGAGATAGGCATTTTTCACCGACTCCTGAAAAGCCTGAGAGGCCTCTGATATACGGTTCCTGCTTTTCACTGTCAGAACTTTCGGTACGGCAGAAGGATGATTGGCAAGCGTCTTCAGCTGAAACGCAGAAAATGCGGGCGTGTTATCGTCAGACAGAGAATAATCAGAAGCCTCCGTAAACGTACCATACAGTTCCACCGCATCCGACAAAGAGTCTTCCGTTACGGCTTCTCCATTAAACAGAGTTTCCAGATAACACAATGTCTCGTTTCTTTCCAGATTCCGGGCCACTTGGTTTAAACTTCGGAATATTGTTTCATCAAACTGTTGCTTCCGCGACCGAACTATTTGTTCAATGTATCGCGTCTGCACATACAGAAGGGCCAGACACGACACTCCCATGATGATACTGACAATCCATATCGTTGACTTTTTCATGCTCGCAAAACTAATAGGTTTATATATTCCGACCATCATCCGCATTCTAAAAAAGAGCCAATATTTAACATTGTTAACCAAGTAAGGAAAGAATAGTTGCCAATTTATCAATTATACATATTTTAAGAACACATTTGCACAAAGAATTAACTAAATTCAGGGAACAATAAATTCCATGTTCCGACTCGCATTCTATATTTTTATCTGTATCTTTGTAAATTCGATTTCACAGACATTCATTATATGAAGAACTTTTCCCAAAAACGGCTCATCGGCAGAATATTCTGCGGTATATGCGTGTTTCTCGCCCTCGCCGGAGGCATTGCCTATGCCTACCTGCGCATCATGCCTCCACAACTGGACTTTGAAATCACCGATGATTTAGGAGGCAACCTGTTTCCGTCGGCCATCCTGTCCACGGCAACCACCAACGCCCAGATCATACAGTCGGCAGACACACTTACACTGGGAAATCCCAAATCCTGCCTGGCCATACGGTTCACCTCTCCCGTTTCCAATTGCCGTATACGCATAGACGTGGGTGAAACTCCCTTTTTCCGCCGTTCCGTATCGGAATTCATTCTGCCTCAGAAAGCGACATATACCATCTATCCGGATATCATCTGGGACTATGACGCCCTGAAGGACAATGATATGGCAGAACCCGTAAGTGTTGCCGTACAAATGGAAGTAAACGGAAAACAAAGCGGACAGCAGGTGCGGACACTCTCCGTGCGCAGCCTGAACGAATGCCTGCTGGGCTATATCGGACGAGACAATAAATATCATACCACTTACATTTTCTTTGCGGCCTATGTCAATGAAGAAAATCCGCTGATAGACGAAATTCTGAGAGAAGCGCTGAACACACGTATCGTCAACCGGTTCCTCGGATACCAGAGTTCCCGAAAGGATTATGTGGACAAACAGGTATATGCCTTATGGAATGTTCTTCAAAAACGCCATTTCCGCTATAGTTCCGTTTCATACAGCAGTCTGTCGAGCAACGTCGTATTCTCCCAGCGGGTCCGTACATTCGACGATGCCCTGAAATCATCACAGATAAATTGCGTTGACGGAAGCGTACTCTTCGCGTCTCTGCTGAGGGCCATCAACATAGATCCGGTACTGGTACGCATTCCCGGCCACATGTTCGTCGGATATTATACAGACAATTCACACAAAGACATCACCTTCCTGGAAACAACCATGATCGGCGATGTTGATCTCAACGATTTCTTCCCCGAGGAACAACCTGATTCCACCCACACGGGCAAATCCCAAAATGACATGTCACGGCTGACATTCGAGAAGTCCAAAGAATATGCACGGAAGAAATTCGAGGCCCATAAAGATAAAGTAAAAAGCAACGACCGGAATTATATGTTTCTGGAAATATCGAAAGCCATACGACGTAAAATCCAACCGCTGGGCAAATAAAACGGAAAACGGCCGTCCTGTAACGGAAGATGTTTATGCCCGATGAATTATTTCTGAAAAAAAGCGCTGAATCATTCCGCCGTTTCAAAAACATTTCCTACATTTGGAGTGCAATGTTAACCCTTGTGAAATGAAACACATCGTGCTCCCGGACGAAAAAAAACGACGTCTGGTCTTCTATTTAGCTCTGGAAGAATATCTGGCCCACGAACCGGACAAAGAGAATTACTTCTTTATCTGGCAGGTAGAACCGACTGTCATATTCGGACGCAATCAGTTTCTCGAAACAGAGGTAAACGTACCCTATTGCCGCGAACACGGCATTCAGATATACCGACGCAAAAGTGGCGGCGGATGCGTGTATTCAGACCCCGGAAACCTGATGCTTTCACACATAACGGCCAGCGGCAATGTCCCTTTTCTGTTCGACCGGTATCTGCGTCAAATAGCCTTCCTGCTGCAACAAATAGGCATCAACGCTACTGCATCCGGACGGAATGACATCCTCATTGACGGGCGTAAGGTTTCGGGCAACGCCTTTTACCGTCTGCCGGAGAAAAGCATCATACACGGAACCATGCTTTTTGACACCAGTTTCGCCCATCTGGAACAGGCACTTACTCCCTCCGGTAGCAAACTTCAAAGCAAAGGGGTTTCGTCCGTACGCCAACATGTGACCAATCTGACGGAACATACCGACATCCATATAGAGAGTTTCAAACAATATCTCATTGAAAAACTCTGTGACGGCGAACGCCTGCTGACCGAAGAGGAAATACACAAGGTGGAAGACATCGAACAGACGTATCTCACGGAAGATTTTCTGCACGGAAAGAATCCACGCTATACGGTGGAGAAAAAAGGACGGACTGCGCACGCCGGAGAAATCATCACCCACATGGAACTGAAAAGCGGACGCATCCAACGCATCCGGCTGACCGGTGACTTTTTTGCTTTAGGAGATGCCGAACAGGAATTAACCCGCCGCCTGAAAGGAAAGCCTGTGAAACGGGACTCCCTCTCTACTGCGCTGGACGGATTCGACCTGTCACAATGGATTCTGAATTTAGAGACAGAAGAATGGATAAACCTGATTATACAATAAACCTACAAATCTAAATACTTATGGAAAACCTACAAAAAACATGTCTTTATGACAATCACACAGCACTCGGAGCCAAAATGAGCCCATTCGGAGGCTTTATCATGCCCATTGAATATTCTTCTATCATAGAAGAGCATCAGGCGGTGAGACAACATGCCGGCATGTTCGACGTATCACACATGGGTGAGGTATTCATCTGCGGACCGGACGCCGAGAAGTTTGTCAACCATATTTTCACCAACGATGTCAGCGGAATGGAACCGGGAAAGATTCTCTACGGCATGATGCTTTATCCCACCGGAGGAGTCGTAGACGACCTGCTTGTATATAAGATGCAGGAGGCGGACATGTTCCTGCTGGTGGTAAACGCAGCAAACATCGCCAAAGACGTTGAATGGATAACCGCCCAGCAGACCGGCTACCAGGTGAACATAGACAACGCATCCGAACGCTGGGGCGAAATAGCCGTTCAGGGGCCTGAGGCTGAGAAAATCCTTATGCAGGTACTGCAATTACCGGTGGAAGACCTCGTTTTCTACACGTTCCGTGAACTGACATACGAAGGAGAGACTTTGCTCTGCAGCCGTACCGGTTACACCGGAGAAGACGGATTCGAGCTATACGCTTCTCCGGAACTGACCCGCACCTTGTGGGACAAGCTTCTTACGGAAGGCCATGTGACTCCCTGCGGCCTGGGATGCCGCGATACATTGCGCTTTGAGGTCGGACTGCCTCTTTACGGCCATGAACTGAGCGCCGACATCACCCCCATCGAAGCGGGGCTGGGGATTTTTGCAAAAACAGATAAACCGGAATTCATCGGCCGTGACGTCCTTGTTCGTCAGAAAACAGAAGGAGTCAGCCGGAAACTCGTCGGTATCGAACTCCATGACAAGGCCATTCCCAGGGCCGGATATGAGATAGAAGCGGAAGGACGGTGCATCGGAACCGTAACCACCGGCTACCACACGTTGTCTACGGACAAAAGCGTATGTATGGCTTTGATAGAAAAAGGATTCTCCACCATCGGCACGGAAGTGACCGTACGCATCCGCAAGAAAGTGTTCCCCGGTACGGTATGCAAAAAACGTTTCTACGAAAAAAACTACAAGAAATAACTTATTTTTAATCTTAAAACTGTAAATATCATGAGCGAAGTAAAAGAAGGATTGTATTATAGCGAATCACACGAGTGGATAAAAGTTGAAGGTGACTGCGGATATGTAGGCATCACGGACCACGCACAACAGGCATTGGGAAACATCGTATATGTGGACATGCCGGAAGAAGACGACGAGGTGACACAGAACGAGGAATTCGGAGCTGTGGAAAGCGTAAAGGCCGCCAGCGACTTGATCAGTCCGGTCAGCGGCAAAGTGACTGAAATCAATGAGGCCCTGGAAGACCAGCCGGAACTCATTAATCAGGATGCGTTCGGCAACTGGATCATCAAAGTGGAATTGAGCGACAAAGGCGAACTGGATGCCTTGATGGACGCTGCCGCCTACGAAGCATACTGCAACGAGAATCTCTAAACTCCCTGCTATGAATCATCCTTATATACCTCATACGGAGGCGGACATACAACGCATGCTTGACCGGATCGGTTTGAAGACGATCGACGAGCTTTATGCCGATGTCCCGGAAAGTGTCGTATTCAAAAAGGAATACGATTTGCCCCCGTCTCTCTCTGAAACGGAAATACGCCGGCTTTTCAACGAATTGGGAGCCAAAAACCGCCGCTTGACTATTTTTGCAGGAAACGGTGCCTACGACCATTATGCACCGTCTGTCATACCTTATTTAATAGAACGCTCGGAATTTATCACCGCCTATACCCCCTACCAGCCCGAAGTGGCCCAGGGGACCCTGCGGTATATATTCGAATATCAGAGCCTCATTTGCGAACTCACCGGCATGGAATGCAGCAATGCCTCCATGTACGACGGTCCTACGGCTGCCGCTGAATCCATGTTCATGGCACTGGCCGCCACGAAGAAAAAGACACGCGTCCTCATATCCGAGACATTGCTGCCCCAGGTGCGGAAAGTAATGCATACCTATGCGAAATACCGCGGGGTAACACTTGATACGATTCCCGCCACCGACGGTACGACCGACCTCGCCGCCCTGCAAGCCGAACTGGAGACAGACAACGTGGCCGCCGTGCTCATCCCGTCCGTCAATCGTTACGGCATCATCGAGGACTGCACGGGGATTGCAGAGATGGTGCATGCACGGAAAGGATTACTCATGATGTATGCCGACCCTTCGGCTCTAGCCGTCATCCGCACTCCGGGAGAATGGGGCGCCGATATCGTTTGCGGCGAAGCACAGTCGCTGGGACTGCCACTCCATTTCGGAGGTCCCTATCTTGGTTTTCTCGCCTGCCGCAAGGAGTGGGTGCGCAAACTGCCGGGACGCGTCGTAGGCGCAACGACTGATACGGACGGTAAACGGGCATTTGTACTGACTTTGCAGGCCCGCGAGCAACATATCCGTCGGGAAAAAGCCAACAGCAACATCTGTTCCAACCAGTCATTGATGGCCCTTTATGTCACCATCTACCTTTCCCTGATGGGAAAACAGGGTTTGAAAGAGGTGAACGACTTGTCGTATGGCGGTGCTCACCATCTGTATGACCGTTTGCTGGAAACCGGTCTTTTCGAACCGGTCTTCTCCCGCCCGTTCCTCAAGGAATTCGTACTGAAAAGCAAACTGCCCGCCGAAAATGTACATCATGCACTGCTCGACGCCGGCATTCTGGGAGCCATACCCACGGAAGAAGGCTATGTCTCATTTTGTGTCACCGAACAGCGCACACCGGAAGACATCGACCGGTTGCTCGCCGTCATAAAAACGCTTAAGCCATGAAATACTACGATAAACTGATATTTGAATGGTCGCACGAGGGACGGCGGGGATACAGCCTACCGGCCACCCCTTGGAGCAACACCACCGACGAACTCCCGGCCAGACTGAAACGGAATACCGATACGGGGCTTCCGGAAGTAAGCGAACCGGATGTCGTCCGTCACTACACCAACCTGTCAAACATGAATTTCGGAGTTGACACCGGCTTCTATCCGTTGGGAAGTTGCACCATGAAATACAATCCGAAAATCAATGAGGAAGTGGCAGCCCTGCCCTCTTTCACAAGTCTGCATCCCCTGCAACCGGCAGAAACGGTGCAAGGCGCCCTGCAATTGTATTACGAACTGAACCGTGCACTGGCATCCCTGACCGGAATGGCGGAATGCACCATCAATCCCTTTGCCGGAGCCCACGGAGAACTGACGGGCCTGATGGTGATGCGTCAATATCACATGAAAAGGGGAGACCTGAAACGTACGCGTATCATCGTGCCGGACAGTGCACACGGCACCAATCCGGCCAGTGCGGCCGTATGCGGACTGGAAGTCGTGGAAGTGAAATCAACCCCGCAAGGAACCATCGACTTGAATTCCCTGCGGCCGTTGCTGGACGATACCATCGCCGGTATTATGATGACCAATCCGAATACCTTGGGACTGTTTGAAACCGAAATCTGCGAAATTGCGTCTCTGGTTCACGAATGCGGCGGACTCCTCTATTACGACGGAGCCAATATGAATCCTCTGCTCGGCGTATGCCGTCCGGGAGATATGGGATTCGACATTATCCATCTGAATCTGCACAAAACCTTCTCCACACCGCACGGCGGAGGCGGTCCCGGTGCCGGTGCAGTCGGCGTAGCTGCCCATCTGACAGACTATCTGCCCAACCCTCGGGTCATGCGCAATGAAGAAGGAGTCTTCACCGTCTGCGACCATGAAGACGCAGCCGGCCAAATATCCGGATTCCTCGGCAACTTCGGTGTCGCCATGCGGGCGTATGCCTACATCCGTTCGCTGGGGCGCGAATACATCCGTCAGGTTGGTCCGTTGGCCATATTGGGAGCGAACTACATCAAGGAGAGCCTCAAAGACTGTTATAAACTTCCCATACCGGGCTTGTGCAAACACGAATTCGTTTTTGACGGACTGATAAACAAAGAAACAGGAGTCACCACACTGGATGTTGCCAAACGCCTGTTGGATTACGGATACCATTCGCCCACCATCTATTTCCCTCTCCTCTTCCACCAATCTATCATGATTGAACCGACAGAGACGGAATCACCGGAAACCATAGACCGCTTCATCGAAGTGATGAGACTCATCGCCGACGAAGCAACCACAGAACCGGAATTGGTGAAAACGGCTCCACACAACACGCCCATCCGGCGGTTGGACGAGACCACGGCTGCCAAACATCCGGTATTGCGGTATGCAGAACTAAGTTCCGAAAACTGACAGTCACATGCACACACCTTTATTAATCATAGGCGCAGGGCCGGGCGGATACGAAACGGCCCTGCTGGCCGCCCGGAAAGGGATTGAAACCACTTTGATTGAAGCAGGCCCCTCCGGGGGAACCTGCCTCAACGAAGGATGTATTCCCACGAAGGCCCTCTGCCGTAGCGCACGTCTGTTGGACGACCTGCGCGAAGTCAGAAACTACGGCATAGAAGACTTCTCGGGAACGTTCTCCCTCCCCCAAGCCATGAAGCGCAAAGACGATGTGGTGGAACAATTGCGCAGCGGAGTGGATGCCTTGCTGAACCATAAGTTCATCCACAGGGTGAACGGACTGGCGACATTCATCGACGACCATACGGTAACTGTCGACGATACCCGGTATGAAGCAGACCATATAATCATAGCCACCGGCTCCGTTTCACAGTCCCTCCCCATACCGGGAACCGACCTCCCGGGCGTCGTCACCTCCCGTGAGATGCTCACCATGCAGAAAGTGCCTCAACGTCTCTGCATCATCGGCGGCGGAGTCATCGGACTCGAGTTCGCATCCATATACCGAAGTTTCGGCAGTGAAGTATGCATTGTCGAATACGCCAAGGAAATTTTACCACGGTTCGACGGCGACCTGGCCAAACGCTTGCGCCAGAGTCTCGGCAAACGGGGAATAGAAATAAACGTCCAGTCCGCTGTAACATCTATCCGGCAAAACGGGAACGGTTTAACGGTGGATTACGAACGCAAGGGAAAGACCGAAAGCTGGGATGCCGACTGCGTGCTCATGGCCGTAGGGCGCAAGGCAAACACGGCCTCGCTCAATTTGGCTGATATCGGGCTTGACTTCACTCCGCGGGGCATCACCGTCAACGGGAACATGCAGACCAATCTGCCTCACATATATGCCATCGGCGATGTCAACGGTTTGATGATGCTGGCTCATGCTGCGACTTATCAGGGAATGAGAGCCCTGCATCACATCTGCAATGAAACGGACAATATCCGGTTGGACATCATGCCTGCCGCGGTATTCACTTCACCGGAGGCGGCTTCCGTCGGACTCACAGAAGAAGAATGCAAGGCACGTGGAATAAAAGTACGTTGCGGCAAATCCTTCTTCCGCAGCAATGGCAAGGCGTTGTGTATGGGAGAACCGGACGGATTCTGCAAGATAATCGTTTCGGACGAAGACGGCCGTCTGCTGGGCTGCCACCTCTACGGTCCCCATGCCGCCGACCTGATACAGGAAGCCTGTGCCCTGATTAGCCTGGATGTCACGGTAGACAAATGCAGGAACATCATCCACACGCATCCCACGCTGGGCGAAGTATTGCAGACCGCTCTGCACAGTCTGTGATTCAGTATCCCATCGACCCATAAACGACGAACGGGAGATAAACCTTTCCAAAAAGTGTTTACCTCCCGTTCGCTATGTTATATCGTTTCCAGTCACAGCCTCACCGCCTTCTTCTTACCGGTCACAAACGTAAGCACCGCAGTCTCGTTATCCCCGATAGTCACATCTGTATACTTTGGTTCTATCATCACACGGCCGTCCAATGCGATAACGCCCCACTGACTGTAGTTCATCTCCACGGCACAATATCTTCCCACCGGCGGTTTCACGGTACGATAAATCGGAGGGACAATGACACGGTCGCCGGATTTCAGTCCCCATTTCATACCGGCTCTAAAAGGTACCGCGTCACGACATTCCCTTAGAAACAGGCTTCTCCGTTCCGCTTTCTCCGTTTCGTGCATACGCATATTCTCTTTGGCACCTTCGGACAGACGTCTTATCTCAGACAGACATGCCTGTACGTCATGCGTCAGGTCACCGCTACCGACAAGCTGCTTCTTTCCGTTCTCTTTTACATGAAAATACCGCCCTTCCTGATCCCTTACGACAATACTGCCGTCCGCCAGCCGGCTGTGTAACCCATAAAAACGCTCGTAATCTCCCGCCAACAGACAGACATAACCGCTTCCACAATCACACGGGACAGGAACATCGGAGTCGAAAACCGTCACATAAAAACCACGGTCCATGATATGCAGACGGCCGGCATGTTGCTTGTTCACATATACAATTCTCGTGCGGCTGTAATACACATGGCCTACTTTCAGCAATTCGACGCCACCGTATCGTTTTACCTCGGGCTTTCCGTCGTATGTCCGCAGACTATGCAGGTCCACATAATATTCCTTGCCGGACGAGGACCTGAAAGTAAGAAAATAATCTTTCGTAAATGCCATGGACAGACTGTCCCGTCTCATCCATACTGCTTCACCGGAAGAATCTGTCACTCCGCACTTCCGATCCGGGAAGCGCACGGCCGCCATGTCGTATCTGATATCAAAGATTTCATCAAACACCGCTCCCGTCACTTTTCTCCGTCCTCTCCTCAGTCCCCACAAACCACTCTCCACATCCTGCCATGCCTTGAGTTCCGATACATTCCTATTCCGCACGGGACAAATATCTTTCCGTTCCCGAAGTTCTGCCAGAAGGCGGTCACGCGACATCACCAGACTCATTCCGCAATCACAATCCGGCGTTCCTGCCCAGACTTCCGGACAAACCGTATCCTTCTCCAATTGTGAGACACTCCGTCCCTTGCCGGCCATATCTCCACGGAACATAGCATCCCAATCCCACGCCACGACAGGTAGACCGAACACACGATAAAGCCCCACATTGTCTATAAGAACACAAGCATCCTTCCCCTCCGATTTCCGCAAACCGCGGCCCACCTGTTGCAGATATTTCGCCAGGGACAAAGTCGGCCGCGCCATCTGCACAAACTCCACATCCGGACAGTCGAACCCTTCACTGAACACATCCACATTGACCAACACCTTTATCCGGCCTTCCTTGAATTCCCCGACGAGCCGTTTACGCTCCGCAGCCGGTGTCCGGCTGTCAATGGCCGCAGCATTCAGCCCCTGCATACGATAATAGGATGCTATCGCCCGGGCATGCCCGATACTGACGGCATACACAATTCCCTTTTTATCCGGTGCAAACTGCTCCACACTACGGTACAGCCGCTCGATGCCCGGTTTCCGGTTGAGCACCGCATTCATCTCCTTAATCTGGTAATCACCGTCCGCCCCACGCTTTTCAAGACTGTCTACCAGACGCTGCTCCTCACTGTCCGGACGGATAGACACATAATCGAACAACGACAACTGTCCCCGGGTTATAAACTCGGCAATGCTCAGGGAAGTGAGCAACACATCAAACATATCCGCGAATCCCCTGCGGCTCATGCGACACGGTGTGGCCGTCATACCCAGCTTCCTCGCCTCCGGATAACGACGCCACAAATCCATATAAGTATCAGCCAGTGCATGATGCGCCTCGTCTATGACAATCAGCTGCGGCGATTCTCCCGCATCCTCCCAATGACGTGCCAGCCATTGTATGGACATGACCCTGACCGTCCCGTCCTCCCGGCCAATACCATATCCGGCGACAGTCTCCTCTATCTGTGCCACCAGCTCACGACGATGGGCAATGATCCATACCCGCCCGCACACGTCCCCGGTCTGCCGGGATTCCTCATCCAGAAAATCCCGGATCACAGAGGCCAGTACATGCGTCTTGCCCGTTCCGGTAGGCATCTGCACCATCACACTCCTGTGACTCCTCCACGCCTTGAACAGACGCGACTTCATCTCAAACTGGTAGTCACGAAGATGCGAACCTTTCATATTTCAAAAAAGCGCAGTCATTGCATTCCAGCGTCTTCCGACGAGGAATGCGACCGCCTGATGTCATCTATATCATCTTTTACATCCAGCACCGCCAGATAAACCACCGCCGCAATAAATGCCAGCACGAGTACGGCTACCGTTCCCCATATAAATATCATCATATGCTACAAAACTACATTTCCATACGGCATCAACAGCGATTCCTTTTTCTCCGCTGTATGGCCTGATAAAACGGCATCCACAAAGCCTCACTTCCCATCAGAGGATACAGGTGCAGGCATCTCTTCCAGCGCAACCATGCCGATTCCATCCAGCCCGAAGACTCCCGCCAGGCCTGTTTGTTATCGTATCCTTCTTCCAAAAGGGCTTTTCGCAACAAGGCATATGCCTTCTTACCGGGCTTCTTTTCCACAAGACAAGTATGGCGTACTCCGAATCCCTCCTCAAGCAATTTCATCAGACAGGCAACAAACCGTTCTCCTCCCGTCTGTCTGAAAAAGGAACGCAACCGCTCCGGATCATACGGCACATTCTGCAGAATGACCGCGATATCACACAACTGCTTCAAACCAAACCCATCGGACAATACATGACGGCGGACATGCAATATCAGGCAAAGCAGGTTTACCTCTACACTCAATTCTCCCCGCCGTTCAGGATAATCCCCTCTGATTATATGCTGCAAATTCTTGTTCCTCAACGGAGAGGTCAGATACTCCGGCCAAGGATGCAGTTCCACGTTGACAGTCTCACCCTGAAACACGAAAGCATAATCCACCTCTTCGTCCAGCCCCGGCACGACAAGGTCAATATCTCCGGTCTCCCGATGCAAAGGTTCGGGATAGAAACGGGTAAGCTGTGGTCCTTTGAATATCCAGCTGCCCGGATACCTATCTTTTAACATCTGGGCCGCCTCGGCCAACAGACGGTTGCGCTTCTCCATACGCGCCGTCAGCATGACACCGTTCAGATAAGCGAAATCACAACATGCCGGACGTTCCTTCATCCGTTTCAGTCCGTCTGTGAACAGCCCCGTCACAGCTTGTTCCCTGGCCGCCCGGAACAATTCTTTCCACTCCCGGCTATCCAAGGACAAAGCTGCCTCCGTCAGACCATCATCCTCCGTATCCGGCCACAAACCCGCCCTTATCACAGCAAACAGGACACGTGTCTGCCTGTCATTCAACTCTACCATCTACCCTGCGGTAACACCCAACTTAGCCGAAACAAATTGCGGAACTTTAGATAAGACCTTACAGCACAGACTGACATAAGGATTAAAGCCATGACTTCTATACATTCGTATATCCTCGGTCCATTTCCGTTTCATCTTTTCCGGATCGGTAGACAGCCCACCCATGCGCATCCGGACAATATAACGGTTCATGTAAACCACCTTCAATGCAGCTTCATACAGATAACGCACCAATAAATCCGAGTCCGCGGCAATCCTGTAACTTTCATCATACAGTCCCCACCGTTCCATAGCCTCACGCTTTATATAAACAGTCGGGTGCAGCGGCAACCACCCATATTTCACTTTGCCACGGCTATAATGCCCGCTTATCCAGTTACGCACCACTTTGTTCATCCGTTCAGGATCCACAAACAAGCCATTACCGTATACAAGGTCCGCCCCAGTACGTCCGAATGTTTCCGCAATATCCGAAATCACATGCGTATCATACAGGAAATCATCCGAATGTACCAGTCCGATAACATCGCCCGTCGCCATGCGTATCCCCTTGTTGATAGCCTCATACATATTACGGTCACGTTCAGAAATCACTTTCAGCGTAAAGTGCGGATGCATATCCCTGAAATCAGAACTTGCTACGAAAGCTTCCATCTCCCGGATTACATCGAGCGAACCATCCGACGATGCACCGTCCACTATGATATATTCGATATCAGAATAATCCTGCGCCAACACACTCTCCATACAGGAACGAATCGTCTTCACCCTGTTATAGCAGGATGTTATTACAGACACTCTCATAAATATGCTGATTTTAAAAAACGACAGTACATAAATCACTCATTCGTGCAAAAAAATGTATATTCGCACTTGTTATTCGTGCAAAAAAATGTATATTCGCACTTGTTATTCGTGCAAAAAAATGTGATTCATGAAAAGGAACGTACTCAAAGAACTTGTGGAATGGAAGCGAAGCAGCAATCGCAAACCGCTTATTCTCAACGGTGCAAGACAAGTCGGGAAAACATACATATTACAGGAATTCGGCAAGTCATACTACAAGAATGTTGCATACGTAAATTGCGACCGCAATAAGCTCCTGAACCAGATATTTGCTCTTGACTATGACATCGCCAGAATAATCCGTTCGCTATCTGCGCTTCTTCACATCCATATTACTCCGGAAGACACGCTCATCATATTTGATGAAATACAGGAAAACCCGGTAATTTTGAACTCATTGAAATATTTTTATGAGAATGCACCGGAATATCATATTGCCGTCGCCGGTTCGTTGCTTGGCATCTCGCTGCATGGCAATATATCATTCCCTGTTGGTAAAGTGGATATGATAAGAATGTATCCGATGGCGTTTGACGAGTTTCTGACAGCTATCGGTGAAGAAACGCTCGTTGACATACTGTCCCAAGGCGATTATGCACTTGCAGATTCCTTAGCCATGCGCTACATAGACTGTCTGCGCCAGTATTATTTTGTCGGCGGTATGCCCGCCGCAGTACGCGAATATTCGGAAAGCGGTAATCTACAGAATGTACGTGCAATCCAAAAACAAATCTTATTCGATTACCGCCGCGATTTCTCAAAACACGCACCTACGGCAGAAGTGCCCCGCATCAACATGGTATGGGACTCCATCCCTTCACAATTAGCCAAAGAAAACAAGAAATTCGTATATGGCGCCATCCGTAAAGGCGCACGTGCTTCAGAATTCGAAATAGCCATCCAATGGCTCATCGATGCCGGACTCATCTATCGTGTCCACCGTGCCACCTCTCCTACGATACCATTAAAGTTTTATGAAGAGCCTTCAGTTTTCAAACTATTCATGCTCGACGTTGGACTTATGGGAGCGATGACCGATGCCCCGGCAGAATCCATCATCATTGGCGACAACATATTTCATGAATACAAAGGAGCTTTTACGGAACTCTTTGTATATACCCAACTTGTCCCCCACCACCTGCCTATATATTATTATAGTACCAACGACTCACGGGTTGAAATTGATTTTCTTGTACAGAAAGGAGACACGGTGCTCCCGATAGAGATAAAAGCGGAAGTAAACGTAAAGTCCAAATCCCTGTATACGTTCATCAACAAACATCCCGAGATGAAAGGCCTCCGCTTTTCCATGCTCCCGTTCTCCGGCCAAGATTGGATGAACAACGCACCTTTATATTCCGTAAATTTCTATCTACACGTTCGTCCACCCGGCGATTCTCACAGTCACCATGTCCAATCAGTCCTACCTTAGAGAAATAATCTAAAGCTCTCTGCAATCGATAGTTTTTTCTGGATCAGAAAAAAAAACGCGTTTTTTTCTGCGATAGAAAAAAACATTCTTTTTGCCCACTATCTCGGATAACAATCTGCGTGTCATGCGCGCGATAATCGGGACGCTGGCGAACAGTTCTATTCCACGTGTACAGGTGTCTTCCTTGTGTTCAGACTGGGGAATCGGGGCGGAAAAACTTTATCAGCTTCTTTTTGTCATGGAAAATGTTGAATTGTTGAGAATAATCCGTTTACAGAATGACACAAAGGCACGAAGCGTAGGTGCAAAGATGCTGTTTGCCGATCCATGTGCGTATATGGTTTTGGATGCAGACCAAGGCACAGAGAGGGAAGCATACGTAGTTAATTGTTTCGCACAAGCCGGATATTCTATCTCTGCAATGCGCAACGAGAAAGAAAGGGATTACGTCGTCACACTTGGCAAACAATCTATGACATTGGAAATTGGGGGAAAGAGCAAGAAACCGAAGAATGCAGACTATGTCCTTCGTGACAACACAGACTATCCTGTCGGTAATGCAATTCCCTTATGGCTGCTTGGGATGATATGGTAGGATGTTCCGTATTGGTCCATCGTAA
The DNA here is from genome assembly GCA_947177395.1 of uncultured Paraprevotella sp. Classification (GTDB taxonomy): domain Bacteria; phylum Bacteroidota; class Bacteroidia; order Bacteroidales; family Bacteroidaceae; genus Paraprevotella. Next base: position 5,649 of record CAMWUI010000012.1, on the reverse strand, counting down.
GCGTGTAAAAAAATGTAGTTCATGAAAAGGAATCTACTTTCCCAATTTCCTCTCCCTTATCTTCACAGCCGGATTTCCTTGATAAATACCATCCCGTTCCATATCTCTGGTTACGACACTCCCTACCGTAAGTATTGCATTTTCGTGTACTGTCACACCGGGACACACCACCGTACGCGCCCCAACCCAAGATCCGTCACATACAACGACAGGAGCATTGCGATAAGGCATCGAACAGACTGTATAGTCATGATTTCCAGTAAGGAGCATTGCCCCTTGTGATATACAGACATTATCCCCGATATAAACCTTATCCAGATTATCTATCCATGCATACTCTCCTATCCAGCAATCATCACCGATGGTCAGATTCCAAGGGAACTTCACCGTAACATTATTCTTTATCACCAATCCCTTGCCAATCTTCGCACCGAACATACGCAATAGGCATATTTTCATCCCCATGAACGGATTCCACGATGCACGTACAAACCATGCATTAACAACGTACCACAACATTATCTTCCAGATTCCGGCACCTTTGTCAAAGTCCGAACCATCAAAAGCGGAAAGATTTACCTTTCTTGTCATGGCCTAATGTATTAGATATACCAAACAAAATGAAAACTACTATCATAGTACACATTGCGAAATCGCATCGAAATACTAATATCACCTATGTTTAAGAAACCTTGAAATGAATTATGCCGTGCATTATTTATTAAGATACCTATTTTATTAAATTCGCCGAAATCAAGAATGTAACTGTCAAAATAAACATATTCCGTATTCTTAAATGCAAGTTTGCGATTCTCTGAAATATCAAGTTGTATCATATAACAGCGTTTTTGTTTATTAGCATTTTGTTCCACCTGGATAGTTTATTGCACTAAACGATTTTCGCCCAAAATTGTTTAGTGCAATAAACTCTTTAGACGAAAAATTGGTTATTCTGGGATTATTGGCTGGCCGCTGAAAGCGTCATTCGTTAATCGCAGTCAAATTTCCGATTGATTTTTAAGATGCCAATTTTATTAGTTTTAGCACGTTCTAAGGTGCCAATTTTGTCCAAAACAAGATAATCTAAGGTGCCAATTTTATTAAAAGCACTATATTAAAGATGCCCCTTCAGAATTTATTTCGTATATTTGCACCTGTATATCAGAAACATATAAAATGGAAAAGTATTATAAAAGAAATATTGATAATATCCTTTTAGATTGGAGTAAAGAACAGAATAGAAAACCATTACTTCTCCGCGGCGCAAGACAAGTGGGAAAAACCACTGCAATACGCCATTTGGCAGATCATTTTGAATATTTCGCAGAAATAGATTTCAATGACCGTAAAGACATTCATTATCTCTTTGATGGCACATATAGTCCTTTGGAAATATGCCAATTACTATCCATCCTAATCCGGGTTCCGATAATTCCTGGGCGTACATTACTTTTCTTTGATGAAATTCAATCCTGCCCGGCGGCAATCAACCGTTTGAGATATTTCTATGAAAAGTATCCTGAAATACACTTGATAGCAGCCGGTTCATTACTTGAATTCGCCTTAGAGAGCCTTCCGTCCTATGGAGTAGGACGAATACGAAGCATATTTATGTACCCATTCAGCTTTGAGGAATTTCTTTGGGCATCAGGCGACGAATTTCTCGCAAAAGCCATCAATCAAGCGTCACCACAAAATCCCCTTCCGGAAGCCATACACAACCAAGCCATAAGACAACTAAAAGCATTCCTTGTGTTGGGTGGCATGCCTGATGTCGTAGCCAGATATTGTGAGGACGGCAATATACTTGAATGCCAAAGAATACTCAGCGAGCTCATTCTCTCATTCCGTGATGATTTTGCCAAATATCGCAATAAAGTTCCTGCACTTCGCATCGATGCAGTCTTCCGTTCCGTTGCCGAACAGGGACTTGGAAAATTTGTGTACAACCGGGTGAATTCCGATGGAAATACAGAACAAATACGCACAGCCCTCGAAACCCTCATATTGGCAGGATTGATATACCCAGTAACACATACATCGGCAAACGGAATCCCGCTTGGTGCCGAAATTAACGAAAAGTACCGACGAATGATTTACATGGACACAGGATTGCTCCAATGTATTTTAAACTTGGATCTTTCTGACTTTTTTGCATCGTCAGACATATAGGTAATCAACCGGGGCGCTATTGCCGAAACCTTTGTCGGGACGGAAATCATCAAGTCGTCTTCCTGTTACAATCCTCGTCCCTTATACTGCTGGCACCGTGAAAAGAGTGGTAGCAATGCCGAGGTCGATTTCGTAGTTCAGAAAGGAGAAAAAATCTATCCGATAGAAGTCAAATCCGGCATAAAAGGTTCCATGCAAAGCATGCGCATATTCCTGAAACAAAAGAATCTTTCTTTCGGTATAAGAACCTCACTCGAAAATTTCTCTGCATACGAAAACATTCAAGTTTATCCCCTATACGCCATCAAGAACTTTCTTATATAAATCCACCATATCCGAAGCTATTTTACCCGAAGAATACTTCTCTTCTACAAGCCGTCGGCCGTTGCGCCCCATTTCCTCCAGTTGGCTTTCGGTACATTGCAGGAATTTCTTTAAAGCTTTCGCTGTCGCATCAGCCCCAATCTCCGTCCACCAGCCGCAGCGCCAATCTTCCAGCTCCCGCCACGGCGTTCCTTTCGTCGTAATCACAGGCGTTCCGCTTGCCAATGCTTCCGCCACGACAATTCCGAAGTTCTCGCTGTGTGTAGGCAACACAAACAAGTCCGCCTGCCTGAAAAGTTCCCACTTACGTTCACCATAAACACCGCCAATGAAATGCACCATATCGGCAACGCCCAATCGCTCTGCCAAAGATTCCAACTCACCGATATACCGGCCATCACCCTCACCGGCAATACAAATACTGTATCCATGTAACTTGTCTTTTAGGCAAGCTACCGCCTCTATCAAAAAGTTTACACCTTTCTTTACATGCACACGTGACAGGAACAATATCTCCTTATTTCTCTTCCAAGACTCTTTCATTGCAATCCTCTCTACCTGCACACAATTAGGAATCACCGTTATTTCCTTATTCCATCCCAATTGCATAAGATTCTGTTTCTCACTATCGGCTGTCGAATGAATTATATCTGCAACCTCGAGTCCTTTCTTTTGGAAAAGCAATAATGCCGGCAGTTTCTTTGTCCAATAGTGCCGCTTCATAATCCACGGCTCAAGCATGCCATGCGGAGTATAAACAACCTTATATCCAAGACCCTTTGCCCACATCGCCGTTCGTGCAGACATTGGCAACCAACAGCAGTTGGTATGGAATACATCCGGACTGATATCTTCAAGCAACTTTAAAAACTCTTTCTTCCCCTTTGCCGAGAAAGGATTGTTATTCTTTGGCATATAATGTACCGTGCAGTTCGCCAGTTCCAAAGGATTGTCTTCATGATGCGTCACGACATGCAATTCCACAAGTTTACCAAGCTCCACCGTGAGCAGTTGCATATATGCACCGACTCCTCCGGATGTACGGTCAATGGAGGGAATGTAATGCAGGATTTTCATGATTTAATTGTAGAATAGATTTATTTTTCCGCCAACGCAGATATTATAAATACGTGGCAGCGCCTTTTTGAATGACATTCAATATGTTGATTGACGTTTTGGAGTCCTTAACTTCAATTATTTCATTTATACCTATCCTCATGACACACCAAGCAGCCACTCTATCGCAGAGACGACATTTATCTCAACTCCTGACATTGTAGTTCTCCTTGATTCGGAGCATGTCACCAAAGTCAATGTCTTGCACCCGGTCTTTTGTGATGCATCAACCAAGGCATTTAGTTCGCGTGCCAATGTTTTTTGGTTGCTTATGTCATAAGAAACCTGAACGAGTTCCACAACATTACCTCTTTCCGCAACTACGAAATCCACCTCTTTAGAACGTGCGGTTGGACGGTAATAGTAAATGTCTCTGTGCAAAGGTAAATTTCTCCTCAACAGCTCCAAGAACACAACATTCTCCAGCCTCCAGCTCAAGTTCTCGGTAGAAAGCGCATCAGTCCTGTATGTGAACATTCCCGTATCTACCACATAGGCTTTGTTATTGCGAAGCCGTTCACTGCTCTTATACGAGAACTTGGCCAATGGCACTATGAGGAAAGATTGCGCCAGATAGTCCATATAATTGCGTATAGTCTTGTCTGTACCTATTCCGAAAGTTTCAGCAAGGCTTGTCATATTGACTGCCTGTCCGACATTGTTGATAAGATGGTTTGCCAATGTTTTAAGGCCATTGGCATTCCGTATATGGAAACGTGGCATTATGTCTTTTATGATGATGGCATCTATCAGACTGCTTACATAGCCGTATTTGTCAGACAAAGATATCAACTCCGGAAAACCGCCGTCTACGAGATATTCGTCAAGTGCTTTTTTCAGAGATGCCACGTTCTTTGTGGTCGGAACATCTGTTGTCAGACCTTTTGCCACACAATAATTTTGAAAAGAAAAGGGGTAAAGCCTTATCTCGTTATAACGTCCCGTAAGGTGTGTAGCCAATTCTGAACTCAACAGATGGGCATTTGAGCCTGTTATTATGAGGTGTAACTTCTGGCGGAGCAGCCTGTTCACGAACAGATGCCAACCGTCTACGTTTTGTATTTCGTCGAAAAACAGATGTTTCACATCATTGCCGTAAACCCGGTATACAGTTTCCAAAATAAGGTTTAAATCCTCAACTTTAAGGTTGGCAAGTCTGTCATCATCAAAATTGACATAACCGTATGTCACCCCGGCTTTGTTCAGGGCCATGCGGCACAAAGTGGATTTTCCGCTTCTCCTTACTCCAATGACAACCTGAGCAAGATTGTCGGTAAGGGAAATTCGCTCTGCTTCCTTACGATAAACCAATTCGTCGCTTTCATAGGATGAAAGTTCCTCACGTTGGTCTATTATGACCTTGTATATTACATTTGAGTCCATACCGCACCATAGATTTTAGGTGCAAAGTTAAAAGCAATTCCGATAAAACGCAAATTTATTGGCATTACACTCCGATAAAACGCAAAACATCCACCTTAAAACTCCGATAAAATGCGTCACCACATGCAATTCCACAAGTTTACCAAGCTCCACCGTGAGCAGTTGCATGTAAGCGCCGACACCGCCGGAAGTTCGGTCTATGGAAGGAATGTAATGCAGGAAAAGGCTATTGTTTCACTTACCTGCTTGACCTCTATGGTTTAACATATAATTTTTGAGGGATGCCTGATATTTGAGGTTCTTCGCATATTACATTTTTTATAATATGTAAATGCAAAGCCTCCTTAACCCTTCTCTTTACACTTTTATTCTTTTTTCCGTCACGCGTTATTGGTTCTGCAAAATCTTTGGGAGTTATTTCTATTGTCATGTGCCAATAATTCAGTTTGGTAGGTTTATGTTCTATTGTAATAGCGGCATGGCATTCCTGCTCATAGCCTGCATGCTGTTGTTCAATGACATCCACTGCAATATCATGCGTTTTTTCCAAATACTTTTCCAAGTCACTTTTGTTCCCAAAGACCCTTTTATACGGGATAGTGTAAGCGTCCAATTTTGCCGTGTTGGTCAACGGAAGTCCGCTCAAGGGCGGCT
>CAMWUI010000011.1 GCA_947177395.1 uncultured Paraprevotella sp. | reverse complement strand
CGCAATAACTTCCGATTATGAAAAATCTTTGTCCACACTAATTTTCGACTGAGCCTAAATTTTAGAAAGTCTGTATTGAATGTTTATTTTTCTTTCAGTTCTTTCATACGCCTTGGAAATTCAATTCAATCCGTCTGCGATTTATTATTGTCATAGTTCGAAAAATATGAATTTTGACAGGAATCAGGCAAAAAAGAACGGGTTGGTGACGATAGCCGGAAAATGGGCTAAAAAAGGGGTGCCTGGAAAAATAAAACTCTCCAGTTGGAAAAATGAAATTACCCAGTTGGAAACATAAAAATACCCAATTGGAGGCTTTGGAGTACATTCTATGAAACATTCATCTTCCATGTTTTAAAAAATATGTACACTACACTTTCTACACGGAGAAACAGAGAAGAACGGATATATCATTTCCGGTAATAAACCATCCTCATAAGATATTTTAATTGTCATGGATATTCAATATAACAATTATCTTCTCGAACAGGATGGCCGTATGATTCTCCCCAAAATCTCCAAATGCCCACTGATTTTCCCCTGAGTCCCCTTTCCGGGCCGTTCCGATTAAAAGGATATGAAAAACGGAATACTATATTGTATTCCGTTTGGTTGCGGAGGCCCGACTCGAACGAACGACCTCCAGGTTATGAGCCTGGCGAGCTACCAACTGCTCCACTCCGCGATGTTGCTCTTAAATTCGATTGCAAAGGTACGTGTTTTTAATATATGCTCCAAATAAAACGCGGGAAAAATGTCTGTTGCACTATGTTTTTTCTTCCGTGTGCTTGATTCTGAGGAAAAACGTTCCCTTTCACTTTGCAGGGAGACCAAGTTTCATTTGTATTTTTTGTATAAATGGGAGATTTGGATTACATTTGCATTTGTTATGGCAATATCCAAGACAAGACAGAAATTAGTAGACGTTGCGCGGCAACTTTTTGCAAAAAACGGCTTTGAAAATACAACGATGAATGACATTGCCGTGGCTTCGGAAAAGGGGAGGCGCACTTTGTACACGTATTTCAAAAGCAAGGATGATATATATTATGCCGTAATAGAAGCCGAGATGGGGAGGTTGTCCGACAGGATGTCGGAAGTGGTGACACAGGATACTCGTCCGGAACAGAAAATCGTAGATCTTATTTATACCCATCTCAATCTGATAAAGGAAAGCGTTCTGCGAAACGGCAGTCTGCGTGCCGAGTTTTTCCGTGATATATGGATGGTGGAAAAGGTGAGGAAAGGTTTCGACCTGTCGGAAATACGGTTCTTGACGGATATTCTGAGCGAAGGAGTCCGTCGCGGGGATTTTCAGTTGGAAAACATACCGCTTGTGGCCGATGTCATTCATTATTGTATCAAGGGGCTGGAAGTCCCTTACATATACGGACGTTTGGGTGAGGGGCTCAGTGAACTGACGAGCAGGCCGCTGGTGAGAAATTTGGTATATAGGGCTTTAGGCAAACAACAATAAATTTATATTATAAAAAAATTATGGGACTTTTAACAGGAAAAACGGCACTGGTAACAGGTGCAGCACGGGGTATCGGCAAGGCCATCGCCCTAAAATTCGCTTCCGAAGGTGCTAATGTAGCTTTCACGGATTTGGTAATCGACGAGAACGGACAGGCTACGGAAGCCGAGATTGCGGCTTTCGGTGTGAAAGCCAAAGGATACGCTTCCAATGCGGCCGATTTTGCTCAGACAGAGGAAGTGGTAAAACAGGTAAAGGAGGATTTCGGTTCGATTGACATTCTCGTGAACAATGCAGGTATAACCAAAGACGGTCTTATGTTGCGTATGACGGAAGCCCAGTGGGATGCTGTCATTGCCGTCAACCTGAAATCGGCGTTCAACTTTATCCACGCATGTACGCCTGTCATGATGCGTCAGAAAGGCGGCTCCATCATCAACATGGCTTCTGTGGTAGGAGTGCATGGTAACGCAGGACAGTGCAATTATTCGGCTTCCAAGGCCGGTATGATTGCTTTGGCCAAGTCTATTGCGCAGGAAATGGGTGCGAAAGGTATTCGTGCCAATGCCATTGCACCGGGCTTTATCGAGACGGCTATGACGGCGGCTCTTTCTGACGATATCCGTGCCGAATGGTGCAAAAAAATTCCTCTGCGTCGTGGCGGTACGCCGGAAGACGTGGCCAATGTGGCTGTATTCCTCGCTTCCGACTTGTCTTCGTATGTATCGGGACAGGTTATCCAGATTGACGGTGGCATGAACATGTAACCGTATAGGGTGCGATATCATTATAAAACGCCGTTTCAGTTGGTCTGTTCTGACATCGACTGGAACGGCGTTAGAAGTATAGCAGGATATTTATGCAAGTCGTCTACGAGGACAATCACATTATCATTGTCAACAAGAGCAGTTCGGAGATAGTACAAGGGGACAAGACGGGCGACATACCCCTCCCGGAAACGGTGAAGAACTATATCAAAATGAGATACAATAAGCCGGGAAATGTGTTTCTCGGTGTGGTGCACCGTCTGGACAGACCCGTAAGCGGTCTGGTCGTGTTTGCCAGAACAAGCAAGGCCTTGACCCGCCTGAACGAGATGTTCCGTGCAGGCGACGTACACAAAACTTATTGGGCCATTGTGGGCAAACGTCCTCCTTGTGAGGGCGGGACACTGGAGCATTGGCTCGTGCGTAACGAACGGCAGAACAAATCGTATGCCTATGAGCGTGAACGGCCTGGTGCCAAGAAGGCCATACTCGATTACCGGCTGATAGGGGAGTCTGACCGTTACTTTCTTTTGGAAATAAATCTAAGGACGGGACGTCACCATCAGATACGTTGTCAGTTGGCCCGGATGGGGTGTCCTATCAAAGGAGATCTGAAATACGGTGCGCCCCGGAGCAACCGGGACGGAAGTATCAGTCTGCATGCCCGGAAAATAAATTTCATACATCCGGTTTCACAGAAAGCAATCGAGGTAACGGCGGCTTTACCCGATGATGCTCTCTGGAAATGCTTCCGGAGGGATGGTCAATAGTGTTCTCCCCCTTCTTTCATTTCTTCGTCGTTTATCTTCTTTCGGTCGATGCTGTGCCACGCATAGGCGATATAGGCCAGTACAAAAGGAATCAGTAAGGATACGTATGTCATTACACGCAGTGTGAACAGGCTGGAACAGCTGTTGGCCAATGTGAGCGAGTTCTGACAATCGTACACCGAAGGGTAATAAGCCGTGTTGTTATAACCTGCCACGAGGAGCAGGCCCGTCACGGCTGTTACCGTGCCTGTGCCCGTCCACCAGATGCCGTGTTCATAGGAAGGCCGGAGCAGCGTGCGCAGGATGCCCGTCAGTATTGCCAGTGCACCGGTCAGTATCAATGCTGCTATCCAGGGCATTTCCTGCAGGTTTGTCGCATACTTGTACGGTTGCTGGAGGATAGTTCCTGCGGAGGGGACAATGGCGTAACCGTCGGACAGTAGCAAAGCGATCATCCAGCCTGCGAACAACAATAGAAAAATCGCTGCGTTAGCCCATAAGGCCCGGCGGCAGCGGACCGCCAATGCGGTGTTGTCTATGTTGTTGATGAAATACAATGCCCCGTTCACCCGTGCCAGAAAGAAAACAGCCAGCCCCAGCAGTACATTCTTCCACACGGCCAAAGCTTCCAGCCCGTGCCATCCGTTGGTCCATTGGCTGATGACAGGCATGCTCATATCCGCCATGTTGGCTTTGTCTACGCGGAATTCCGCACCTGTGAAAAACATAGCTACGGCTACTCCCAGCAGTATCGGTCCTGCCACGCCGTTCAGTACCAGAAAGCCGCGGTAGGCCGTCCGTCCCAACAGGTTGCCGGCACGGGACTGGAATTCATAGGACACAGCCTGTAAGACAAACGTAAGGAGGATAAGCATCCATAGCCAGTATGCACCTCCGAAACTGGTGCTGTAGAACAGGGGAAACGAAGCAAAAAAAGCACCGCCGAACGTCACCAGGGTGGTAAAGGTGAATTCCCATTTGCGACCGGTGGAGTTTACCATCATCCGGCGTTCCGTTTCCGTTTTTCCAATGCAGAAAAGCAATGAGTTTCCTCCCTGCACAAAAAGCAGGAAAACTAATATTCCTCCCAGCAGGGAGATGATGAACCACCAGTATTGTTGAAGACAAGTGTACATAAAAACGCTCCTTTCTTATTCGTATTCAAAATTAGTTATTTCTCAGGTCCTTCTTTGATAGCCTTCAGCATAATTCTGACTTCCGCTGTCAGCATCACGGAAAATAGCAGAAGAAAGATGAAGAAGGTTGTCTGTACGGAACCGGCATCCAGACGGGACACAGCCACGCCTGTGGGCAACATGTCTTGTATGCTCCACGGCTGCCGGCCGCATTCGGCTACGACCCAGCCGGCTTGTCCGGCCAGATATCCCAACGGAACGGATAGCATGGCAACCATCTGTATCCAGCGCATCCGCGTCAGGTCTCTCTTGTGGGATAGGAATAGCAACGTGCTGAAAAACAAGATAAAATAGCCACCTAACATAACCATTACCCGGAACATGTAAAACGTGAGTGGCACATTGGGTACCAGTTCTTCCGCATTCTTTATATATCCATAGCCGAAGTAAGGCATGTTTTCCTGCAATACTTTCCGGGCGTTTTTCATATCCGCTTCGTTTCTTTCGGTCGAGGCTTTCCGGTAATCGGCAAATGCGGCGATGGCCTTTCGTCCCCGTTCTATTTTCTCTTCGGCGGATAAGGCACGTGTGCCGTCTTTCAGGGCATAGCCTCCTTGCAACAAGTCGTTGATGCCCGGTACGAAAGCGGGTATCCGGCGTTCGGCCAGTAGCGAAAGCATGTCGGGTATCTCCATGCGGAACAGAAACGGATTCACGCCGTCGTCTGCTTGTTTCTTTTTCGGGTTCAGAATGCCGAAAGCCACCAGTCCTGCCTGGTCTGTTCCGTCATAGAGCGCTTCCATGGCCGCCAGTTTCATCGGCTGTTTTTGAGCGACTTGGTAGCCGGATCCGTCGCCTGTCCATGCCACGAGCACCGATGCGACCAGTCCCGTCCATCCTGCGACGCGGATGCTGGAAAGGGCGAAGGCCTTGTCCTGCCGGCGCCACAGAAACCAGCAACTCACTCCCGTGACGAACAATGCCCCCAGTACCCAGCCGGACATGACACTGTGGAAAAACTTGTTTACTGCCATCGGCGAAGTGGCCACGGCCAGAAAATCAGCCATCTCATTGCGTGCCGTATCCGGATTGAAAACCATGCCCACGGGATTTTGCATCCAAGCGTTCGCTACCAGAATCCACCATGCAGACAGTGTGGCGCCTATGCCCGTAAGCCAGGTGGAAGCCAGGTGGAACCGTTTGCTTACCTTTTCCCATCCGAAGAACATGACGGCGATAAATGTAGACTCCATGAAAAAAGCCACAATGCCTTCTATGGCAAGCGGAGCGCCGAAAATGTCGCCTACGAACCATGAATAATTGCTCCAGTTTGTGCCGAACTCAAATTCAAGTATCAGTCCCGTGGCCACTCCGATTGCGAAATTTATGCCGAACAGTTTCATCCAGAAACGGGTCGTCTTTTTCCATTCTTCCCGTCCGGTGCGGTAATAAATAGTTTCCATCAGGGCGATGATGAGCGCCAGGCCCAGCGTCAGCGGTACAAAAATCCAGTGGTAGATGGCTGTCAGTGCGAACTGTGCTCTTGACCAGTCGATCAATGATATGTCTGTCAGGGTATTCATTATGTATTAAATTATCGGTTATGATTTTTTTTAACGGGCTCTTCGTATCAATTCGTTGCCTACATATTTCTGTTGCTGTCCTTCGCCCGCCTTTTCTTTCAGGAAGTCGGGAAAGAAGAACAGGCGGAGCACGAAAAACAGGATGAACAGCTTGAGTAATATGATAAGCCACAACACACGCCCCCATGTCATGGCGCGAAATCCTTCGGTATAAAAATGCCAGATATGTTTCAACGTCTGTTTCATCGTTTCTTCCGGTTGTTTTTATCGGACACAACATACTTATTCTCGCACCACGGACAATCGCTGTCCTTCGGTGCGGGGCTGGTTTTGACATCTTTGACAACCGGCGGTGAGGCTTGTCGGTCGTGAGGACCGTCAGAAATCAATGTCTATCTTGATTTCGTCGGCGTGTGTGCTGTCGGCGTCCGGCGTTGTTTTCTCTGTATTTTGCGTGCCGGCAAAATCTACGGCTTCGTGCAGGGCGGAAAGAATCTTCCCGAAGTCTTCCTTGTAGAGAAAGATTTTGTGTTTCTCGTAGTTGACCAACGCTTGCGGATCATTCACGTTTGTTGTTTTCTTGCTCTCTGTCAGGGTGATAAACAGATCTTCTTTGCGGCTCTTCTTGACATCTATATAATAGATGCGTTTGCCGGCTCTCACTGTGCGCGAAAAAAGAATGTCTTTCTCGGCATCGTTCCACATACTCTTATTTTCTTCCATAATTATAGTGCATGCTTAATTCGGTTTCAAAAATGATGATATTTTTTAAAATATCCAAAAAAAAGGAGCAAAAGATACGTTTAGTTAATGTAAAATGTGTAATTTTGCATTCCCTTTAAAGAATCTTGTAATTATATGATTAATAGAGAAATCATCCGCTTAAAGATTGTTCAGATAACCTATGCTTTTTATCAAAACGGCGGAAAAAACATCGATGCGGCGGAGAAAGAGTTGTTTTTCAGCCTTTCGAAGGCGTACGATCTCTACCACTATCTGCTGTTGCTTTTGGTTGAGATAAACCGTATCGCGGTGCGGTCGGTCGAAACGGCTCGGGCACGGCAGGAGCGTTTGCGTTCCGACGAACGTGTCAACACACGTTTTATCGAAAACCGTTTTATTCAGCAGCTGGAGGATAATCTGCAGTTAAAGGAATATTGTGAGGCACAGAAGCGTTCCTGGACGGACGAGGAAACCTTTGTGCGTACTCTATATAAGGAAATCACGGAAACGGAATATTATAAGGAATATATGGAGGCCTCCGAAACCACTTATGAGGAAGACCGGGAATTGTGGCGCAAGATATATAAGAACATCGTATGCGGTAACGAGCGTCTGGAGGCCTTGCTCGAGGATATGAGTCTGTATTGGAATGACGATAAGTATATCGTGGATACCTTTGTATTGAAGACCATCAAGAGATTCAGCGAGGAAAACGGAGTTCGTCAGGAACTGTTGCCGGAGTTTCGCAGCGACGAGGACCGCGACTTTGCCCATCGTCTGTTCCGCAGCACATTGCTCAATGCCGACTATTATCGCAAGTTGGTTAGTGCCAATCTACGCAACTGGGATGCCAGCCGTCTCGCTTTGATGGACATGGTCATTATGCAGATAGCATTGGCGGAGTTGCTGACATTCCCCAACATTCCTTTGAATGTGACGCTGAACGAGTATGTAGATATAGCTAAGGTGTACAGCACCCCGCGGAGCGGATATTATATCAACGGAGTGCTCGATCATATCGCCAAGACGCTGATTGCCGAAAAGAAACTGGATAAATAATAAATTAAAATACAGAAAGATATGACTACAATGACCATTTTATTGCAGGGGACGCCTGATGGTGGATTACAGATGATTGTCATGATGGTGATAATTTTTGCCATCATGTGGTTCTTCATGATTCGTCCGCAGCAAAAGAAACAGAAAGAAATACAGAACTTCCGGAACAATCTGTCCGTAGGTACTACAGTGATAACATCCGGCGGCGTGTATGGAAAGGTGAAATCCATCGATACGGCTGAAAATGTGATTGTGCTGGAAGTCGCCAAAGGCGTGGAAGTCCGCGTAGACAAGAATTGCGTGTACGCTTCGCAACAGGACACGACGGCTGTCAAGTGAGATGGACGGGCTGACGGTCAGACGATATATTATAAAGACCAGGGAATTCTTGTTTAGCCGAAAGAACAGGGATTTTTTGGTCTTTTTGTTTTTTTTCTTTATCTCGACTATATTCTGGTTGCTCCAGACACTGAACGAGACGTATGAAACAGAAATAGAAATACCGCTTAGTCTGACAAACGTTCCTTCGGATGTTGTCATAACCACGGATTTGCCGGACGGTCTCACCGTGACAGTCAAGGATAAGGGAAGCGTATTGATGAATTATCTCTACGGACCGTCTTTCTCTCCGGTGCAGGTCGATTTTGACAGTTATGACGACAACAGGATATCCGGTCGCGTACAGTTGTTGCCGGCTGATATACAGAAGACGGTCTATACCCGCCTGCTCTCGTCATCGCGTATTGTGGCAATCCGGCCGGATACGCTTGAATTTTTCTTCAATAGGGGGGCTTATAAGAAAGTACCTGTCCGTTTGGCAGGAGTGGTGGAGACAAATCCATCCTATTATCTGGCGGGTGTGCGTTTCGTTCCCGATTCGGTTGTCGTGTATGCACCGCCGGCGATTCTGGATACAGTTTCGGTGGCATACACCCAGCCGGTGGCATATAATACCTTGTCGTCTGATTATTCGGATACATTGCAGCTGGGGCGGGTCCGTGGAGCCAAGTTTGTTCCGTCTGGGGTGCGGGTTCGCCTGAATGTGGACATTTACACAGAAAAAACGGTAGAGGTACCGGTGGAGCGTATCAATTTCCCGCCCAGCAAGGATTTGCGGACATTCCCGTCCAGTGTGAAGATTACTTTCCGGGTGGGAGCGGCGCTTTTTAAATCCATAACGGCGGAGGATTTTGTATTGGCCGTGACGTATGAGGATATTCTGAACAACGTTTCTTCCAAGTTGCCTTTGCGACTGAAGAGTGTGCCGGAGGGAGTGTCCAACGTGCGCATAGAACCGGCGGAAGTGGATTATCTGATAGAAGAAGTGGGTGAAGAATGACGTTGAGAATAGGTATTACCGGAGGCATCGGGAGCGGAAAATCTTTTGTTTGCCGTTTGTTGGCCGAACGGGGAGTTCCCGTTTATTCTTGTGACGAGGAGGCCGGGCGGTTGATGGAAAATCATCCCTGCATACGTGAGGCGCTTACTGATTTGCTGGGAGAGGAAATATATACGGGAGAGGGCCGGTTGAACAAACCGTTGCTGGCCGCCTGGCTGTTTGCTTCTTCCGGACATGCAGAACAGGTGAATGCCATTGTCCACCCGGTGGTGAAACGGGATTTTGTGGCATGGGCGCAAAGACAAACTGTTCCGGTTGTGGCCGTGGAGAGTGCCATACTGTTTGAGGCGGGTATGGATACATTGGTGGATCGTGTGCTGTTGGTCGATGCGCCTCGTGAGGTGCGTCTGCGGCGTACCATGTTGCGCGATGGGGCTACCAGGGAGCAGGTGGAACACCGTATGAACTGTCAAATGCCGGATGAGGAGCGGCGTTTACGCGCCCGGGACATATTGTACAATGACGGCCGGAACGATTTGAAACAGGAAGTGGAGCGTTTGCTGGCTGTGTGGAAAGGCTTGGTTGCGGAGTGATAAGCGGTGTTTAAGTTTTTTTAGTTTCCTTCGTTTGATGTTTTTCCATCTATGGGTTATCTTTGTCCCCCGTTAATGTGATTTTGTTAAAACTCAGACGAAAAATGTTAGAAACGATTTTAGCTATATCGGGAAAGCCTGGCTTGTTTAGATTGGTCTCTCGCGGCAATCGCAGTTTGATTGTGGAAACGTTGGATGCGGCAAAGCGCCGTATGCCTGCCTTTGCTACGGATAAAGTCATCTCATTGGCGGACATAGCCATGTACACCGACGAAGGGGAAGTGCCTTTGCGCGAGGTGTTGAACAGTGTGAAAGAAAAGGAGAACGGGCAGGTGGCTTCCATTAATCCCAAGAAAGCCAGCGCGCGTGAACTGGCCGACTATTTTGCCGAAGTATTGCCTGCTTACGACCGTGACCGTGTTTATACGGCGGACATCAAGAAACTTATTTCATGGTATAATCTGCTGGTGAATGCCGGTATGACGGATTTTACCGAACAGTTGAAGCCGACGGAAGGTGACAATATAGCCGACCGTGCTGAATAATTGGTACGGATTTGTTTCTGTACGCAGAAAACAAACCGGCCCGATGAACTCTTCTCTTCTGGAAAAGACTCATCGGGCCGGTTTTCCGTATGCGTTTCTTAATACGCCTTATACCTGCCGTCAGTAATGATTTCTATGTCCAAGGGACGGTAGACAAGGTTATAGTATCCGGGTTCCTCTTCGTAGAAGAAAGCCAGCCTCTTGTCCTTTTGAATGCTGAATGTGGAGTAGGCTGAACCCTTTTCCGTCACGAGGAACGAACCTTTCCAGTGTGAAGCGAAAACTTCCGGGGTGGAGTAGTCCGCAGGGCTATCCAGTTCTTTGTAGAAGATGCTCACTTTGGAACGGTCGTTGCCGGCCGGAAGCGATTGCAGTGCCAGATAAGTCTTGGCGTTGTCCAAAGTGCGGCGTACCTTGATAACGGCAATTTCTCCGTTCGTGGAATTTCCTCCGACTTTGATTCCTCCGTCGCATTCGTTTGAGTCTGCAACTTTGCCCCAATTGCCTTGAGCCGTTTTGGCATCCTTGTAAGAGTAGATATTGAAGTAACGTCCGTTTCTCTTGCGGCAGCTCAGTATGACATTGCCGTTGGGCAGTTCCTCGCATTTGGGCTCGTCTCCGCCGGGTGCAGGGTCTGTGGACGGACCGCCCAAGACATTCCAGGATTGGCCGAAGTCGTCGCTGTAGATGGCGAAACTCCCCTTGTTAGTACAGAGGGCGGCATACAGGCGGTAATATTTTCCAGTTTTGATGCGTGTCGACTGGCATATTTTGCCCGATGCGACGAACAGTTTTTGCAAAGGCTGGTCGGGACGGCTGTCAAACAGGCGGTACATGTCTCCGGTGATGTCTTCCGGTTTGCTCCAGGTCAGTCCGCCGTCGTGGCTGTACAGGCGTGCCACACGCACGGGGTTCGTACGGGTGGATTGCCAGTAAGTCGTGTTTCCGGAACCCACGATAAGCAACAGGGAGTTGCTTTTGCGGTCTGCGACCAATGCCGCGTCGCCGTAACCGCAGGTCGGGTCGTCCTTGATGCCGCTGCCGGCAGCCACGGTATACTGTTCGCTCCAGGTACGTCCGTTATCACGGCTGATACGTGCGACGATATCCACTTGGCCGTTACCGATGTCACCGCCGCAGTAGCGGTAATCTCCCATGGCAATCAGATCGCCTTTGCGGGTGGTTGCTATGGCCGGAATCCGGTAGGGAATGCCTTTCTGAGGTGTCCGGTACAGACATTGGGAATAAGCGTTGGCTTCTGTCTTTTGTGCCTGGAGGGGAAGCCGGACACTGCCGGCTGTCAGCAAAAAAGCAGTCATGATGAAAGTTGTTCTCATAAAAAAGTCAATTAAAGGTTTCGGAAACAAATATACGAACTTATTTTCTATCGGCATACATTTCATGCTTTTTTGATGCCGATCATTGCGGATGCCGATTATAAAAAATCCCGGTCGGCAAAACTGTCGACCGGGAGGATTGATACGAATGTGTCGTCTTTTTCTTATTTGTATGCGGGCAACGGCAGGAACCAGTTGCTGCGGTTCGTAAGCAGGCTCTTCAACTGCTGGTAGTTGGAAGACTCCTTGCGGTACTGAGCCTTCTGTCGGGCGGCTTCTTTCAGATAAGCCACTTCGCCGCGATAGATGTACAGAGGTTCACCCTTGAGCTCTTCGTTCTCTTCGCTTTCTGCATTGGTCTGGGCTGTTTCACAAGCTTTCAGGTCCAGTTTGAAGTTACGGTATCCGATTTTGTCCGCCAGCCATTCGGCTCCGTTCTCGCCGGCCAGATCCTTGTGGTTGGCAAAGCGGAGCAGGTCGGGGAAGCGGTTTCCTTCAAAGCCTGTTTCCAAGGCAAGCTCGTCTACGATCAGTTCTTCTACGATAGAGATGTATTCCTCTTTCGTCGGTGCAATCCGGTTTCCATCCTCGTCGAATGTCGGAAGGTCTTTTCCCATCTGTTTGAGTTGCACCTGGAGGTCGTAATCGTATAACGGATTTCTGCGCTGTTTCATCATTCCGCCACCACGGCTGTGTATACCGATATTGCCAGGCTGATCCGTCGTTCCCAAGGTGAAGATAGGATTGCTGAAGTCAAGGTAGGGCTTGGTTTCGGCCGCTACGCGTTCCTCACGCGGGATGTAGTAGCAGATGGCATCGATGGAGTCATACATTTCTTCCTCGATTTCATTGATCTGAGGCACCATTATCGCTTCTCCGGTTTCTTCGTCCAGTACCGGCACCATTACCGGTTCTCCGTCCTCATCCAGCACCGGTACTTTCTTGGTTACCGTGTAGGGAAGTTCGGGAATAAATTCTTCGCAGAGACCGTCTTTCAGGATGGCGTAGGCATACGACGGGAATCCGGCGCGGTTAATCGCTTCGGCGAAGCGCAACCATATCAGAGCCTTGCGGTAGATGACGGGGAATCTCATGTAAGTTGAACTCCGGCACTTGTAGATGAATTGGACTTCTACATCGTCCGAATTCAGATCCTTTTCTGTATAGCCCAGACGTGCGTCTCCGGGAATATATTCGTCTATTCTCTGAGTTTGATTGTCCCACCTGCAATACATGTTGGAGTTGCCTAAGCTGAAGAAGGCCTGCGAGGGATCCAGTTGCTTCTTGTAATTCCACCTCGTGGTTATGTTGACACCGCCGCTGGAACCGGAATCCTTATTCTCGCTTTCATTGTCATATTCGCCGGAACTGTCGGACATGGATGAGGATATCTCGAATCCGTACAGTTCGCAGATACCGGTGGCCGTCTGTCCGTAGCGGGGATTGGTGGCTGTGGGAATCACAGTGACGGTTTCCGAAGTTTTGCTTGTCGATGTTTCAAAGAAAATTGCTTGGCTGGGAGAATAGTAATATTCTTTTTCGCCGTTTATAGTGAAGATATTGACACTACCGTTATAAGTTGTCGGGAATGTCGCCTCGGTATCCTTGATGTAGTCATAGTAGAATTGGGCTGCTTCCTCATACTTGTTTTGCATGAGATACAGGTCGGCGATGACTACCCGCAACGGGAGGTAACATAGCTTGGCGGAGATGGGATACATACCTGTGTCATAGGTTCCATAGCTGGGATAGGGGACGTCTATCATAGGCAACAGTTGCCCCACTAATTTGTCGGCTATATCCGCGTGACTGATACGGTTGGCGGCCTGACTGAAGTCGAAGTCGTCCACGAATGACAGGGAAGTCAGCGGCTCGGTGTAGAAAGGTACGGTTCCGTAGGTGCTGACCAACTGCATGTAGACCCAGGCACGGATGGCGCTTACCTGTGCATATTCCTTGAGCATCATCTTCTGGTTGTTCATGACAACCCGGCTCGTGTCCGCCCATGCCAGATAGCAGTTACAGTTGTTGATAATGCTGTAGTAATCTTTCACGTTCAGGTAACGGCAACTTTTGTCGGCCGGGTTCTTGAACATCGCGATGTCGTTGATGCTGTCGGACACATAAGACGACGGTGCGATCAGGTCTCCGCGGGTTTCACCTAAGATGACATAGCGTTCGGCTATGTTTTGCATGCTCTTCATGATGCCCCAGTAAGAATACAGGGTGTCCTGTCCGGTCTTATACACGTTGCGGTCGGATTCCACAGTGAGCATGTCTTCGCAGGAACTGAACGAAACGCTCAGTCCCAATGCGAAAAGAAGGGTGTATAAAATAGATTTATTTTTCATCTTTTTGTATCGTTTTACAGGTTAATAGTTACACCGACATTGAAACTGCGGCTCAGAGACGTGAGTCCGTTGTCTATGCCTTGGTAGAGGATATTGTTGTTGCAGGATGTTTCGGGGTCGATGCCCAGATATCTGGAAACCGTCAGCAGGTTGTTGCCTTCGCCCCAAACCTTGATACCCTGTAACCAGGTTGTGGAAACCGGTAAGGTATATGTGAGGCGTACGTTTTTCAGTTTCAGATAGGAACCGTCCTCGATCCAACGGTCGGAGAAGCGTTCGTTGTTCACCCACTCGTCGCCGCCGACGGCCATTGCACGCGGCATGGAAGCGGCCTGTCCTTCCGTTGTCCAGCGGTTCTGTACGGCGGTTGTCTGGTTGTAGAAACTATTGCCGGACTCGATTTTTGAACGCTGGTAGTTGTAGATGTCGTTACCCAAAGAATACTTGAATGTAACGTCTAAGCGCAGGTTTTTGTAGCTGAGTCCGGTGAAGATGTGACCGAAGATATCCGGGTTCGGATCTCCGATGACGGTCTTGTCCTGCTCGTCGATGATGCCGTCGTTGTTCAGGTCGGCAAAGTGCATGTCACCACCTTTGAAATACTTGTATTTCTCGTTTTCGTTCGTGCTGCCGGTGGGATATTTCAGGAATTCCTGTTCTCCGGTTACCGGGTTTATATAGCATTTGGCGTCAGCCTCGCTCGCAAAGACACCGTTGCTGACGTATCCGTAGAATACGCCGGCGGAGTGACCTACGGCGGTCAGGATGTTCTTGTCTCCGTAGATGGAGGAAGCGTAGCCGTTGTAACCGTTGATAATCGAGTTGGAGGGCAGTTCCGTAATCTTATTGTTGTAGTGGCCTACGCTGGCGCCCAGTTCCCACTTCCAGTTCTTCTTGTTGATGAGGATGGCGTTGGCGTTCAGTTCATATCCCCGGTTGGTCATGGCTCCTTCGTTGGTCCAGTATTTGTCCAGACCGGTCAGGTAGCTGATGTCTTTTATCACGAGCATGTTGTCTGTTTTGCTCCAGTACAGGTTCAAACCGGCTGTCAGGCGGTTGTTGAGGAAGCTGCCTTCCAACGCCACGTTGTAGCGGGTCGTGGTTTCCCATTGCAGTTTCGGATTCTCCACGTTCTCCATGACGAGACCGATGGCTTTGTCCAAGTAGCGGCGTGCGCTCCAGTAAGTGCGGGTCGCGTAGTAGTTCAGGTCGTCGTTACCGCTCTGATCCACGCCGGCGGTCAGTTTCAGGTAGTTGACGTTTTTGCTTGTCGGGAACCAGGATTCCGAAGACAGAAGCCAGCCCACCTGCAGAGAGGGGAACACACCCCAGCTTACGCCGCCCAGTTGGAAACCGCTCTCGGTGTCTTTTCCGAAACGGGAAGAAGACTGGATGCCGATGCTGGCCTGGGCGAAGTACTTGTTGCGGAAGTTGTAGTCTACGTTGGCGTAGTAAGACATATCCACGGAGTTGTCGTTGATACCGTCATAGCTCGGGTAGGCGATAGACTCCTTGTTCAGGTCCGTGATTTTGTCGTTGGCGTTGTTATAAGCGTTCAGATACGTGTAGGAATAGGAATAGTTATTGTATCTCCATCCGCCGAACACCTTGATGCTGTGTGCTCCGTATTGGTTGCCCCATTCGATGCGCAGATCGTTGTTGAGGGAGATTTCCTTTGAGAACTGGGAACGGATGACACTGTTGATGTAACCCAAATCCTTCAGATAGTAAGGAGAACTTCCGTAACGGGGGATATAATACCGCTCGTTGTTGCGGTTCAGCGTGTAGCTGAAACGGTCGGAGATGGCCAGCTGCTTGGTTATCTGCCAGCGGGGCTGTACGTTGAGGCGGAACTGCATCAGTTCGGCATAGTTCTTTTCCTTACCTTCTCCGTTGGTCAGTATCCAGTACGGGTTGTTCAGCACCTGGTTCTCGACGATACCGGCCGCATAGTTGAACGGGTTGTCCAAGTTGCGGGCTTGGTAGACGCTGGCTTCGGCTGCATATTTTCCCGCCAGGATGTTGCTCTGGGTCAACTTGCCGTCCGTGCCGATGTAATAGCCGTATTTGCTCAGGAACGGTGACTGTATCAGGCCCAGCACATTGGGAGATCCAATGTTGTTTTCGTCGTAGTTGGCAGACCATCCGTTGTCCAAGACGTTGTAAGCCATTTGGCTGTAGGAAAAGTCAAAGACGGCAGTCAGCGGTTCTGCGATTTTGACGTCGGTGTTGAAGCGGAGGTTCAGCCGGTTGAAGTCCGTTCCTTTCGTGGTCGCATCTGCGGCGGAATAGCCCAATGACAGGTTGTACATGGCTCTTTCGTCACCGCCTTCCACGCTTACCTTGTAATTCTGTACGAACGTTGTGCGGTAGAGATCGTCGGACCAGTTTGTCTCGTTGTGATACAAGGGATACCAGAAGTAATCCGGGTTGTCGTTCAGGAATCCGAAGATACCGTTCCGCTGTGCCATTCTCTGTCCGGCTTCCGTGGTACCGGTCAGGTCGCTCAGGTAGCTGCGGAACTGTCCGGCGTTCATCATGTCCTGTGTCTGGGGCTTCAGTTCGAAACCTCCGTAGATGCGTACATTGATCTTGGTGGCCATGCTGCGTCCGCGCCGGGTGTTGATGAGAACCACGCCGTTGGCGCCCTTGGCACCGTACAATGCCGTGGCATTTTTCAGCACTTCCACGCTTTCGATGTCTTCAGGGTCGATACCTGCCAGCAGGTTGTTGTAGAATCCTTCGTGCAGACTGGTGCGGTTTTCCTGCAAGTCTGTCATGACACCGTCGATGATGAAAAGAGGCTGTGCATTGGCGTTCAGCGAATTGATACCGCGGATGTGCATGAAAGCGCCTTGAGCCGGCATACCGCTGCGGTTGATGGTGCGGATGTTTCCTTCCAGGGTATTCTGGATATCCGTTTCAATGCTCAGTGAACTTGTATTGTCGATGTCGGCCTTGTTGCGGGAAGTAATCGATATTTCCGGCAGATAGAAACCTTTCAGTTTGCTGCTGTGGAGATAACCGTTTTGTCCGATGCTGTCCTTGATGGCCACCTGGACAGGATTATACTCGGGAGCATTCACATACAGGGCGTCCACGAATGTGGGAGCCTGCATGCTATATGATCCGTCTTCTTCGGTCAGGGCGGAATAAGCCGGATATCCGAATGCCTGCACGTGGACACCGCTCAGGGGCGTTCCGGTTGCGGCATCATAGATGACACCTTTGATGCTTTTCATCTTGTATTGGGGAGCCTGTTTGTGGGGGCGGATACGGGTCGTGGAAACCGTCGTATCGGCGGCAACCTCTTCCTGAGCCATCAGGGATGCCGTTCCTGACAAGGCAAAGATGCACAGTCCGGCTTTGATGACCGTCTGCATATAATTGTTATAATGTTGTTTTTTCATGTTTAATCGGTATTTTATCAGGAACATCATTCTTCTAAGCTCTCGAATATGATTTCATCGATGAAGAAATTCTTGGAATACTTGTTTTGTTCAGCTGTGCTGGAGCCCACGTCACTCTTGATTTCCAGCGATACGGCCGCGTTGCTGATACCGTAGTAACAGATGGGGAATTCCGTAAAGGGCGTACTGCCGTTCTTCAGGTCCAGCGTTACGGTGTCGTTCTTCAGATTCTCCGGATCGGGAATGATTTCCAGTTTGGAAACTCTGGCGGAGGTCTCCGTCTTGCTGGTGGCGTTCTGGTAGTATTTCAGGGTGAATGTCAATTTGTAGGGCTTGGCTTCGGTTCCCTGATCCCGCAACAATACGTTGGAAGGCGGGAGAACCACCTTGATGGCGTATTTGCCGGACAGCACATTGGGGATGTTGTAGGTGATGGTCGGGTTGGTTTTACCGGGAGCCGTGACATACAAGATACGGCCGTTACCGAAACTACCCTTGACATCGGGGTTCCTGTACAGTTCGTTCATGATGTATGAGATACCGCTTGTAGTGCCGGTTGTTTCCCTGTAATAGGATATTTCTCCTTCTACGCTGATGTCCTTCTTGAACGTCTGGCTCGGTTCGAAACGGAAGTTGTCTACAACGTAGGCATAACCGTTGCTGGTTCCTTCCGGAGACTTGCCGTCGAAGAGTTCGTTGCAGACGGGAGACTGGATGGTGGTGTAAGTCGTACTGATCAGGGAGTCCGCATCCACACCGAAGTTCTCGATGGTCAGGCCCTTTTGGGTACGGGCGTTGAACGCCAAGTTCTGTATCAGGGCCAGTTTAGGTTCTATTTCCTGCAAAGAGTCTACATTTACTGCCGTAGTTTTCGATTTTTCCTTGTCGAATTTAGAATCGTATTCCGCTCTGTATCTGAACAGTTTGCTGACTTTCTCCAGTCCCTGTTCCCAAGCCGGATCCGTGAGGAAGACCATGGCATACAGGGAGTCCTCGTTGGCCAACTTGGCATTGAGACCGCGCAATGTGTTTCCTTTGTAGGAACTAAAAAAGGAGAGGAGCTGGTGGTCGGTAGTCCACACTTCGTCCACGTAGGTGATTTCGTCGTTGACGATAGGTCCCTGGACACTCTGGTATTTATCGATATACGTCGTGTCGAAACGCTGGAAGAATTCCTTCATCTTGCCCAGTTGCGGATGGGTGTAGAAAAACTCCAGCAGGTTTTTGTGGAAGGGCAGGGGAGCTGCGATGGTGTGCAGCACGCCGTTGCTGGCGGCTACGTTGGATTGTGCGATTTTTATGCCGCGTATGGTCTGTTCATCCTTGTTCAGCACATTCACTTTCTCGCTGAACATCGTCAGGCTGTCGATGCCGGTACCGGCGAGATTGGTGCGGAAACGGGTGATGTGGTTGCGCACGAATTCGTGTTCCACCTTGTATTCGTTCGCCATGCGTTCTTCGTCGGTTGTGCCTTCCTCGCATTGCTGTAACAGGGCTGCGGCGTCGTATGTTCCGTCTTCCGGCGCCCAGACCGTGAGGGTCTGGGTACCGGAGAGCAGATCTTTATACGTATAGTTTTCGTATCGCTTGCTTTCGCTGTCGTAGTAATGTACGCGTTCCAGGATGCTGGCGAAATCTTTCAGTCTGTCATTTTCCTGGATCTGCTCCCACAAGGTTTTCGTACTGGTGGTGGAGGCCATGTCATAGTGCTCGTCCCAAGTATCGGAACAGGCGGCCAGGCCGGCAAGCATCAGGGTGCCTGCCGTCGCTTTAGTAAGCCATTTCATATAGTTGTTTTTCATACGTGATGCTTTTGAATAAGTTACCATTTGTCTTCAGGGGCATTCGGATTGGCATAAACGCTTTTGGGTGCCAGTTCGATATAGTCGAAGAAGAATTGTTTGTCTGGATCGTCCATTACGCTCTTGAAGCGCACCCAGTAGGTCTGGTCCGGATACATCGGTTCGGTGAGGATGATACGGCGGACAATCAGTGCGCTTTCGCGTGCCGGGTTGCTCAGTGAGTTGGTCTGGCAGAAATAGTTGGGGCCTTTCAGGAATCCGTTGTTGCGCATGCGTTTTTCTACATCCGAGTTGTAGTCCTCGTCGTATACGCCGTTTTCGTCTTTTTTGTCGGGTTCCCAGCCCATGTTGCTGGGGTTGCCTGTACCTTGAACATATTCTCCGCTCATACGCATGTCCAGCGGAATGTTCTTGGCCACCAAGCCGGTCGGAGTCTCCGTGCTTCCCAAAACCTTGTTCGTCTGGCCGAAATACACCTGGCACATACCGCGGCTGCTGTTCGCCTGTATGCCGTAGCGGATTTCCCATTCGTCGTAGAAAGGTACGGGAGGAAGTTTCACATAAATGTCATACAGACCGGTGGCGAAGAACTCGTCGCCCTGGTAGTCGCCCCATTGGCGGCCCGTGCCCGACAGATAGTAGAAATGCGTGTCTTTGGAGTAGCGGACATTCTCGAAATACTGGTATTCGTTGGGGAAGCCCTTGTTCGGGCTACCGTTGGCGAATGATACATCCAGACGGCGCATGCCGTTGGTCATCAGTTCCGGCATGATGGCGGCGATATCGACGCGCAGGCGTTCGTTCAGTACCGTCTTGGCCACCTGGTTGCTGTATACCAGCAGGTCGTCGATGCAATAGAGGTAGCCGTTCAGCGCTTCACCGGAGAAGTCTTCCGAGTTTTCGGTTACAATCAGGATACCCTCGATGTTGTCGTTCGGGTTGGCCGGTGTCACTTCTTCATACGTGTCCGTATCGTGGTCTTTGTGACGGTTCAGGCGGAAACCGTTGGAAGTCTTGCTGTGCGTGATTTTCAGCAGACGGCGCGGTTCCGACTTCGTGTAATAGTATTCAAAGACGGGCAGGGTCAGGTTCTTGTTGCGCTTGTCGTAGTTCAGTTCGTTGTAATGGTGTGCCAAGTCGTTCTTGGAAACGGACATCGGCAGGATGTGGTAACCCACGAACTGGCGCAAGGCATGGTTGGTGTTTTTGAACTTGGCCGGATCGTTGGAGAAGTCCAGCGGCTGACCTTTCAACTTGCCATCGAAATCCTCCCAGAGGATTTCCTTGTTGTCGGCGGCGGCTCTGTGCTCCAGATAATCCAGTAACGAAGCCACGTCCGTGATGCCGTAGCGTTCGAAGACGTCGTCGGTCTCGGCAAAGATGGTGAAGCCGATGAGACGGTGTTCCGGGATGGCCACTGTCTTGTTGTCGCCTTCCGTTTTGATGATCGGTTGCTCTTTGGTCACTTTTTTGTTGAGGTAGGCATCTTCGTATTCTTCGTCCTGATAGTCTGTTCCGAGCTCTTCCGCGTATCCACTCAGTTCCAGAAACTGGGAGAAGATGCTCATGTTCTCGTTCAGGGCGACTAATTTATTGATGCTTATCTGACTGGGTACTATGACCTTATCCACCACATGGGCATATCCGTTCTGCACTTCGATATCCGCTTCGATGATTCGGCTTGTCTGGTTGATGGAATACGTTGTCATGCCTCCTTCCGTACCGATGTTTGTCATCAGGTTGCGGTTGTTCATGTTGGGCAACTGTATGTTGTTACCATCTTGAAAATCGCTTGTCTGGAAGGTTTTGAAACTCGTCCCACCATCGACGATACTGTTCAGTACGATGATGTTGCAGATGGAGTCGCGGATTTCCTTCGGTTCGATTTCCAGCACGCTGGACGGATCTCCCGTCACCACGTTGTCTTCTTTCAGTCCGGTCAGGTAATCGTTGATAGCCTGGTTGGTGGGCAGGAAAGCCGTGAAGCTGCCCCGCGCCGACAGCAGGTCGGCTACCGTCGATGAAGACACTTTTGTCGGATAGGTCACTTTGATAAGTTCGTAGTAGGCACTCAGGTTGGGATCATTGGCGATGTGGTCTGTCAGGGTCTCGCCCGTGAACGTATAGTAGGCCGATGAGTCTATTTCATCTTTACAGCCGGACAGAAGCCCCAGGCATAGTAAAATACCGCCGAGGAAAGCCAGCTTGTCGGATTTTCTAAAATGTATTGCAAATGTTTTCATGGTTGCTTAGTTTTTGGAGATATCTTGATTTTTGTTCCATGCCGGATTTTGTGTCAGCAGAGTGTTGGTCTTTACTTCCGTTTCGTTCAGAGGCAGGTACAACGCTTTCATGCTGACCAACTTCTTCTTCAAGACATTGGCTGTCTCGGATTCCATACCTCGGGTAAGAACCGTGAGGAATTCGGTTGGCGTCGTATCGTCGACGGTTGCCCGGCGCAAGGCGAAACGCACCAAGTCGAACCACCGCTTGCCTTCGGCTACCAATTCGCGCTGTCTTTCACGCAAGACCAATTTTTCCAAACTTTCCTGTGAGGAGTATTTGCCGGCATTCAACATACTGTTCTTTTCGTTTTTGGAATAGGGGTAGGGGTTGCTCCGTTTGTAGACGGCTTCCACCAGCGCGAAGACTTCGTCCTTGTTTTCCAAGCCCATCTGGTTGAGGGCTTCCGCCTTCATCAGCATGATGTCCGTCACCCGGTACACAATCCAGTTCGAACTGTTTCCTTTATCGGCATCTGCTTCAAATTCCGCATCATCCTTGGTGGTGTTGTCCTTGATGTCCGCGTCCGAATGTGTGATGGAGGTGCAGGCCCATTTCCGGATAAAGTACAAGTTCTTGTTGTCGGACGAGCAGTCGGCGGTTTCCAGTTTCCGCATGTCGGTCTTGGCATACAAGTTGGCTTCGTCATCCGGATCCGTCGACGGACTTACAAATTTATTTGCGGCTTGCAGGAGCGCATCACCTCCATACAGGAAGGTTTTGCTGAGGGTATTGGGATTCGAGCCGGCGAGGCATTGCAATTCGAAGATGCTCTCCGTGCTGTTTCCGCTTCCGAAAATCCGGTTGTATGCTCCGCTTGTGGTGGAGGAAAAACTCATGCGGCTGGTGGAGTTCTGGATGAGGAAAGAATAGGGGTCTTCTTCGTTCGTGGATGTGCCGGGGCTGCCATTTATGCTGGTTCCGCTGAAACCGTCTTCCTTGTTGTATTCCTCGGTCTGCTCCCGCACCTTGTCTATCACGGTTTTGCAGCATTCGTTACACCGGGCGTAGTCCGCCAAAGCTTTCTCCGTTTCTCCCCGGCCCTGTTCGACAGAGGCGCGCCAGAGATACATGTCGGCCATCAGGGCGTAGATGGCGTTTTTGGTCATGAACGCCTTGTTGTCCGTCCATTTACCGTAGTTGTAGACGGCATTACCCACGGTGTTTTCCATCTGTAGGAGACAGTCGTCCAAGATGGCAGTCTGGGACATGGCCGGATGGTTGGTCACCTGCGTGTCGTCGTTGATGGACCGGGTGACGTAGGGGACATCGCCGAAAGCGCGGATCAGGTAGAAATAGTTCAGGGCCCTCAGGGCGTACATCTCGGCCTGGATGGGCAGCCATTCCGTGTCGGTGAAGCTGGCGTCCTTGGCCTTGATGTCTTCTCCGTGTTCCAGCACCTTGTTGCAGAAGTTGATGGTGTTGTAGAAGATTTCCCACGACGTGTAGTTGCCGTTTTTGGGGTCGAGGTCCGCCTTCAGCAGGTCGGTTACGGTTTGGCTGAAGTTGACGGGGTGTGCCTTATAATAGTCGGCCCGGATTTCTCCCCAGTAAAAATAACGTTCCAGGCTACTGCCGGAGACCATGTTCCTGTAGGCGGAATAGCGGACGGACTGCAGGTCGTTTTTGTCTTCCCAGAAGTTCTCTTCCACAATCTGGGAGTTGGGATATATCGTCAGCCAGTCCTCGCAGGCCGTCAGTCCGACACCGGTCAGCAGGCATCCTATGGCTATCAGTTTATTGAATTTTGTCTTTTTCATTGTCGTTTGATTTTAGAATCCTACACTAAGGTGAAGCGTAAAGGAGCGTGCGCGCGGAGTCTTGGAGATGTCCACGGCTCTGCCCCAGCTGCTCGGTGCCACATCGGGGTCGGTACCTGTATATTTGCTCCAGAAGCAGATGTTGTCGGCCGATGCGGAAAGCATCAGACGGTTCAGGCCGATTTTCTTGAGTTTCTTTTCGTCGAAACTGTATTGCAGCTGCACGTACTGCAGACGCAGGTAATCACCGTTCTCGATGTAACGGTCGCTGGCCAGTGAGTTGTAAGTGGCTCCGTCGGCGGCAGAACTGTTCATGGCGCGGGGAATCTCCGTGTCGTCGCCGTTCTTTCTCCAACGCCAGGTCGTGGCGATGCTCTGGTTGATGTTGCCCAACATGTCTTCCGCTTCCATACGTGCCATGTTGATGATCTTGTTACCGATACGGTAGTTGAAGCTGGTACGCAGGCTCCAGCGGGAGTATTTGAACGTTACGCCGAAACCTCCCTGGCATTTGGGCAGACAGTTGCCCAAATAGACGATATCCAGGGCGTCGATCTGTCCGTCGTGGTTCACGTCTTCGTAGATGGCGTCGCCACCGCTGAACTTGTAGTTCTTGCCGCCGTAGTTGTAGTACATCTGCAGCGGGTTGCCTTTGGCGTCATAGATGATGTTTCCGTTGGCATCGCGGGCAATCGGGCAGCTGCTGTTGGACTGTCCGTTTTCGGCAGCCGATTTGGCCGTCGGATAGATGAGGCGGCCCGAGGAGTCTACAAACGGAGTCTCGCCGTATTCTTTCCGGGATTCTTCCGTATAGCCGTTGTGGTCGTAGTCGTAGGCATACACCCCTTTGTAGCGGAAACCGTAGATGGAACCGAGGGCATTTCCTATCTGGATGCGGTTCAGATAATCCTCGTTTTTGTAACTGAAGTCAGCCTGCATGTTTTCCAATACGGAGGCATCCATATCCTGGATGGTGTTGAAGTTCTGGGACACATTGGCGTAGGCGGTCATGCGGAATTTGCCGATTTTTGCGAAATCGCCCGTATTCATATACAATTCCCAGCCTTTGTTCTCCATCTGGCCGACATTGCCTTTGGCGAGCGTGCTGTAGCCGTTGCTGGAGGCGATGCGGATTTTTTCCATCACGAGGTCGTTCGTGACACGGTTGTAGATGTCCAAGTTGAATTTCAATACATCCTGGAAGATGCCGAACTCGAAACCGACGTTCCACTGGCGGGTCTTTTCCCAGCGCAGGTCTGTCAGGCGGAGGTTCTGGGGACGGATGGCCGCGTAGCCGTTGTAGCTGCCGTACATGCCGTACCGGTTGAACTGGTCGTTTCCGGAACCGACGTTGTTACCCACGATACCCCAGCCGAATTTGGCGGCCAGCATGCTAAGCCAGTTTTCAGACCATTTCATCCACGGTTCGTCGACGATGTTCCAGCGTCCGGAGAAGCCGGGGAACACACCGTACTTGTTGCCGGCACCGTATGCGGTGCTTCCGTCCACACGCAGGGTAACGTCGGCACTGTACTTCGATTTGTAGGAATAGTGGACGCTTGCGGAATAGGACAGGCGGCGCCATTGTCCGTTGCTGTTGGTGAAGCCGCTCAGATAAGAGTCTACGGTCGGGTCGGTGATGCCCACCGGAATGTTTTTGGTCCACAAGCCCTGCGAGCTGCTGTTGCCGGTTGTCATTTCGAAACGGGCCAGCGCACTTACCGCATGGTCTTCGTTATTGAAATGAGGGTAGAAGGCCAAGTCGTGGCGGGTGGTAAATTCAAAGCTCTTGTATTCGTCATTGCCGGCAGGAGAAATTCCCTGATAACCGTCATTGTTTGAATAATTCCAGGTATTGCGGGTCAATGCGGCCGGCGTGTAGGCATAGTCGGAGTTGTTGTAGATGTTCATGAACACGTCGCCCGTATAGTTCAGGCGCGTCTCGTCGTCTTCCTTGCCCAGCAGTTTGTAGGTTACCGAGAACTGCGGAGAAAGGTTGTAGCGTTTCTCCCGTCTCCATGCCAAGTTCACAAAAGCGACCGGGTTACCGTTGTCGTACACGTCCTTTAACTGGGAAGAGGTCAACGGGGCAGCGCCTTCACGCGGGAACATGTTGAAGTATTCGCCGGTCAACTCTCCCTGGTTGTCGTATTCCCAGATGGTCATGTTCGGCATGGCCTTGTAGGCACGGTACATGGTGGTGTTGTCCGCGTCTCTCAGGCGGTCTGTGTAGGTTAGCGCGAAGTTGGACGAGAACGTGATGCGGTCGGATACCCAATAGTCCAATGCCAGACGGGTGGTGAAGCGGTCGAGCGTGTTCTTGATGACCGTACCTTTTTCCTTGTCGTAACCGGCGGAAATGCGGAACGTGGCTTTTTCGCCACCGCCTGTCAGGTTCACGTTGTAGTAATGTCCCTGGCCGAACTGTTTCACGGCATCCACCCAGTCAGTGTTTTTGTTGTAGTTATAGTATATGGCCCGGTTGGAGGGACTTTCGTCGTAGCTGATTTCCGGGAACAGCGAAGAATACGGGTTCTGCCGGGGGTTGAAATAGGCCTCTTTCAGCATCATGGTGTATTGGTCGCCGTTGAGCAGGTTCATGCCTTCGGGCTGCCATGTTCCTTTGAAACGATACGAGAAGTCCACACGGGTCTTGCCGCGGGCACCGCGCTTGATCTTGATTTCGATGACACCGTTGGCACCCCGGGCACCCCAGATGGCCGTGGCCGATGCGTCTTTCAGTACGTTGATGGATTCGATGTCCTCCGGGTTTACGCTCAACAGGTTGGAGAATTGCTCTTCGTTGTCGAAATTGCTGAAGTCCGTGTTCTCGTAGCCTTCCGGAATCTCGTAAATATGTCCGTCCACGACGATAAGCGGCTGGGCGTTACCGTTGATACTGGACACACCGCGCAGACGCATGGTCGTACCGGAACCCAAGTTACCGGAGTTGGCCACGATGTCCAGACCGGCAATCTTACCCTGCAGGGCTTCGTCGACAGAGGTGAAGGCCAGACCCTCCATTTCGCTCATGTTGAACGACTGGGAAGCCACGGACATTTCGCGTTCGGGGATGGACAGGCCGTTGGAAGTCTTTTTCTTCTTGGCCGTGATGTTCACTTCCGAAATCTGTTTGGAATTGTCCGTCAGTTTGATCTTGAACACGGTGCGGTTTCCGATCGGTTCGCGCCATTTGTTGAAGCCCACATAAGAGACTTCCAAGTAGTTTTTCGGGTCCTTGATGGTCATGGTAAAGTTACCGTTCATGTCCGTTACCGCGGCAGATACAATACGGTTGTTCTTGTCGCGTTCCGTCACATTGGCCATCATGACTCCCTCGATATCATCGGATACGTTACCCGATATTCTTCGTTGTTGTGCTGAGAGGGTCAGCGAGAAAGCGCTTACCAGCAACAGCAATAGACATTTTATTTTTGTATTCATTGTAGTCTTTTAATTTAAGGGTGCATGATAGACTTTAATTCTCCCAGAGTGATTCATAAGTGCCTCCCGGCAGCTTCTTGTACTGAAGCGTCTTGTCGATCTGATGGATGACGGCATAGGATGTGGAGGTGATGATGATGTTTTTGATGGAATTTCCGTTTCTGGAAACGTTTGTTGCTCCACTGGTGGGACTGCCGTATGTGGCATCGCGTGCCAGAATGTTTACGATGCCTGTCGTGTGAACTGTCTGGCCGCCCTCATCCCTGATGGTCAGACCGGATTCTTCGGAGGTCGGACCTCCGTCGCACGATACTTCCAGTTTGACGAACGTGCCCCAGTCGTTCAAGGTGGCCGTCGTGTACTGCTTGGCGGCGGTAGCCGGACGGTCCGCGAAGACGGAGCGGTCCTGGAAGTGGCCTTTCAGGAAGTTCATCAGGCAGAAGATTTTCTTTTGTAACTTAACTTGGAAGACCGAATCCATGCCTTCTTCCACTGCTTCGGGGTGGCTTTCCAAATATGCGTCCAATTCATTCTTGATGCTTTCCCAGGTAGGCAGTTTCTGCACCTCGATGGCTTCCCGTACCGCTTCGTTCGTGGGAACATACACGGTGTAGTTGTAGTTGTTGAAGAGACTTGTCACATAGTCGTGGTCGTCTCCGTCTGCAAGTGTATTGAACAAATGATATTTTTTGAGTTCTTTCTTTTTGGCATTGTCTTTTGTGATGCCGTCGAGCAGTCCGCAGTCCTCTATAATTTGGTCCATGTCCGGATGGTCGAAAAGATTGTAGAATTCGCTCATCTCTTCTCCCTTGATGTTGCTCAGGATGTCGTGTACCGTATAGCGGGTCGGGTTCAGAGGAGCGTTGATGATGTAGCTCCATCCGTTACGCTGTTCATAGAATCCTTTCTTTTCCTCGTTATTGACGATGTCGGTTTCCACGGTGCAGACCGTACGGCCCGTGTTATAGCCGTTTTCATCGGGAACCAAGTCGCCATAGGTCTCCAGGTTGTCCAATTGGAAACCGCCGCGGAAACTGTTCAGATCTTCCAAGTTTCCGTTGAACTCATCCGGATTGATTCGGACGGGAGCACCGTTCTTTGCCAAGAAGTATTCTTTTCCGCAAGCCATGCCGAGTAGCTTTTCATCCTCGTCCTCGTGGATGATGGTGTGGCTTTCCAGAATCTCTTTCAGGCGGTTGGCCAGTTCTCCGTTGACTACGGGGGACAAGGCGTCGTCGCTGTTCTGACGGGCAATGGTACCGCTCTCGTCGTCGGAGAAACGTTTTGGATTGGCCGTGACGGTGGTACCGTTACGACCGATAGAAAACTGAAGAACACGGGAACGGGGTTCTATCGTACCGATGCTGACGGGGTCGTAGTAGTAACGCAATGCGTTGTCGGAAGGTATGAGGAACGTGAATTTGGAGCTCAAGGCACGCAGGTAGGCATAATATTTCAATGTCATGTAGTCCTGTTCTTTCGTATTCTCGCCGTTGTATATGGCCCACTTGATGATTTGCTTGTTTTTGCTGATGAAAGCCGGGGCGGCCACGGACACATAGTCGGCCGGCATATAGACGCGCTTCATGATGTATACGGCACCGTTGCTGGCCAGCTGCGCTTTTACAAGGTCTTCTTTCCCGTCGTAGGCGACACCGTCTTCGTTGAGGAACATGTCATCCTGGCTCTTGTCCTTGATGCTGGCGAATTTGGAAGGAACCGTGCTTATAAATTGCGTTTTGAGCAGGTTGTTGACCAAAGCATTCAGCGTGTTCAGCGGAATCATGTCGATGTTGTGGTAGAGGTTGTCTCTTGTGTTGGGACGGTCGCCGTACACTTCGATAAGGTTTTTCCCTTCTTTCTGGAAGAAATTCCACAATGTCTCGTCATTGGGGACGAAGATGGCGCCCATGTCCTGTGCGGGATCCGAAGGAGTGTAGCCGTTCCATCCCGGGTCGAAATCCAGCACGGCCTCGAAGAGCGTTTCATCCGGTTTCCTAAGTACAGCGTTTACAACTGTATTGCTGTTGTTTCTTTGGTTGAACAGATAACCGTTGGCTTTGGTGGCCGCATGTGAAACAGTGGATGCATAGCGCTTTTCATAAATCTTGCCGGTAAAGTCCGGATGCTCCACCTGATAGTATTCGGTGAGCAGGGTGTTTTCGTAAGGCGCGCTGAACCGGTCCAGAATGTGGCTGAAAATATCCGTCTGTCCGTTCGTGCGGATAATCTCGGCCATGTTGGTCGGCGGAAGGATCACGCGGTCCACCACATTGATATAACCGTTTTCACACGTGATGTTCTGCTCCGTAATCTTACTGTCGAAGATGTGTACGTCGTTGGCGGTACGCTTGTATCCCGTCAGTATCTCGATATCATCGTCCGTGATGTTGCTTTGTGCCAGCTGGCTGTTGATGAAATGTATCATCATGGTGGGGGTGTTGTCCAGCACCATAAGTGTCTTGTCGTTCGTACGCAAGTCGCTCCACAAGTCCACATCGTTGGGGTTGGTCGTTGCGGCCGGCAACATGTCCGGGGTGAAGCAGGGCACGCTGTCCAGCACGTCGGCAGAGGTGAGGCGGCGCATGGTCAAGCCTTTTACCAATTCACCGCTGGTGGGAGCGTTCGGCAACATTTCCAGCTGGTAGGGGTTGTTGATCATGCTGGAGTTGAGGATGATTTTGCGCTGTGCTTCCGTCAGGTTCTCGGCGCTGGTGGCTGTGTGCCACGGGTCGGTGGCCGGACGCAGGGCGTTTTCCTGATAGAATTTGTTGAATGCATCGTCGTTGGCGACGAACAGCGTGCGGCTACCCGTTTTCTGAAGAGTTTTCTTTAACTCTTCGTTCTTGTCAATTAGTTTGACAATGTTGGTAAAGTTGCCTCGCTCCTGCAGCGTGTTGTAAACGCTTGATCCGAGCCATGCCGGGGTCTCATCATCCCAGAAATAATCATCGGAACAAGAATACGTTAGTCCACAGGCGGCAAGCACACATAAAGCACGGATGCTTTGCTTGCTGAGTTGGCTGAAACGGTTTCTCATAAACATTAAATTTGAAGTTTTATTAATTTGTTTTTTACTTTTTCGATTTATGGCCGTATCTAAACGATATACTTAGGTTACAAAATTAACAAAGTCTTAGATATTAGTTCCCGGAACCCCCGTATTTATTGCTATTGTTAACCATATTTAACAGTATGAGTTTCTTGAAATGTTAAAAAGGGTAGCCGCCACAGCTACTACAGGCATTCAGCCGGACAACTGTCCGGAGGCTGTTATTGCAGTTATCGTAAGGTCGTCGTTTCAACTGCGATAATGTTGCCACTCAAACAGAAATGACATGTTCATTTTAACTGAAATGGCATCCTTAGGAATACTATCCTTAGGGTGTAACGAATACAATCGTAAGGTGCTAAGGAATACGATTGTAAGGAGGTAAGGAATGCAATCGTGAGGAGACAAGGAATACTATCCATTCACCGAGTGGACAGCACTCCGCTACCCATAGTGGACAGCGTTTCACTACCCATAGTGAACAGCGCTCCACTACCCTCAGTGAACAGCACTCCACTCGACAAGTGAACAGCACACGGCCCGGCACGGGAACCGCCTGCGGGAGGAAAGACCGTCTTCGGCCGTCGCCTCCTCTCTACACAGATGTTTGCGGAAAAAAGCTTCAATGGTTCAAACTGTTTGATTGCCAGCGACAAATGGTTCATTTATCCTTCAGTTTTCCTTCATCTATCCTTCAGCCTTTTCCCCCTCCCTACACAGATGTTTGCGGAAAAAGGCTTCAATGGTTCAAACTATTTGATTTCCAGTGACAAAAGGTTCAGCCATCCTTCAG
The DNA here is from genome assembly GCA_947177395.1 of uncultured Paraprevotella sp. Taxonomy (GTDB): domain Bacteria; phylum Bacteroidota; class Bacteroidia; order Bacteroidales; family Bacteroidaceae; genus Paraprevotella. The sequence continues at coordinate 37,168 of CAMWUI010000011.1, read as the reverse complement.
TTTTTCCGCCGTACGGTTCAGCGGACGGCCGCAGAGGCGTGCCGAAGCCGGTCGTCTGCTGAACCATTACCCGCTGATTTCCAACGAGTCTGAACCATTGCTGAACCTTTTGTGAACCATTACTTATTGATAATCAGTAAGTCTGAATCATTGAAGCCTTTTTCGACAAACATTTGTGTATAGGGACATTTTCTACCGGGCCAATACAATCCTTGGATGGCAAGGAATACGGTATAAAAAATCCTCTCTCCTCCTGCCGGGCAGAAGAAGAGAGGAATATGCTGGTCGGGAGCCGTTTATCGGGAGACGATAATCTTTTTTCCGCCCGCTATGTAAAGACCCGCCGGAATGCGAATCAGATTGTGTCCGGCCTGCAGCTCCTGCTGGCGGCACATGCGGCCGTCGAGGGTGTACACGTTGATCCGGCACGGTTGTGCGGCATGGGCGATGATGCCGTCGCGGCTGCCCTGTACGCTGACCCGTGTGCCGTCGGCAGCCTCTATGCGGCTAAGGCCGGTTGTCATGGTACCGTTGGGGACAATCTGCGAGACAGGAACGTCCGCCGTCGTTGCGATATAAGCCTCGAAGGGCCGTACGCTTTCCGCCCGGGTGCGTTCGAATCTCATCCGCTCCTCCGAGAACTTCAGGAACGTGCCTTCCGGTGCATAGTCCGTGCCTGTGTTGTTGCCCGTAAACCGGTATGGGGAAGACGCTTCGTCCGTGGAGGCAGGGGGCGTGCCGAAAGTCATGGTCACTTTCTGCCCGTCGAGGTTGTCCACAAACTGGACGATGTAGCAACCGGCGGGAATGTCCTCTCCGTCGACATACTGGAAGCGAGGGTATTCATAACGTTGCAGAACGAAGTCCACACCCGGGTAGAGCGGTTCCTCCTCGTGTCTTACTCCGTCGAACCATCCGCTGACATGCGCGTTGCACAACGGGCCGGGGAAAGAGAGGGCATACATCTGCGAGCCGCTGACGTTCCGGGTCAGCCGGGCGCCTCCTTTCAGGGTGACCCGCTTCGGGTCTATGGTGGAGTATTTCTCGCCTTCGTCGGTAAATCCGAGCATGTAGACATTGGTGGCCCGGGTAGGCGACCAGTGTTCTCCCGCCGCCAGCGCGACGTACGGCACTTCCTTGCGCACACCGACCGCAGCTGTGGAAGTATAGCCTTTGTAGACTTCCAGGTTGTCAATCCATACGGTGCCGCTGTTGTCGAAATCCGCGTTGTTGATGTACAGGAGTTCCGATGCTTCGACCGGTGTGATAACACCTTCTACCTGTTTCCATTCTCCCTTCGTGTCCCTGATGTGGATATAACTTTTGCAGGACTGGATGCCGATTTTTCCTTCATAGCCGTCGCTTTTTACCATGGCCCTTATAAAATAAGGCGTGTTGGCCTCGAATTTAATGCCGACTTCTACGGAAGCCCCCCGGGAGGGACGGATGGCCTGCCCGCTTATGCGGAGACAGTTGGCTCCCGACCATGCCTGTTCGTTGTCGATGCAGGCCTCGCTGCCCCAGCCGGAATAGACGGCCTGCTGGCTGAAGAACACGCGTTCGCCCGCATTCTCACCGGTGCGGGTGAATCCGCGGTTGCAATACGGGTCGGCAATGAGGTTGGGGCAGGAAGAAGGCAACATGTTTTCGATACGGGTCTCAAAGTCGCTTTCTGCCGGTTCGATAACTACCGACGGGGTGACGGCGGTTTCATAGGCGACGGCCGCCCGGTCGTGGACAAGGCTGATGCCGGCGGCATCGTTTGTGCTGCCTTCATAAATCTTGCCGAGCAGCACGTTGTCCCGGTAGACGGACAACTGGATGTTGTTGCTGGTGACGGTGTATGTGTGGGGAGCCTGGGTGGCGAACAGGTCGTCTGCCAGCAAGGCCGTCGTAACGGAAGACGAGCCGGAGATGCGTGTGGGCGAGATGAGCAGATCGCACCCGACGGGCTGTGCGTTGTACGAGTGGCGTATGACAACCTTGAGGGACGACTCCGGTGTCTCGAACCGGACATTCTTGATTTCGAGCGTGAATTTGTTCCCGAGTTCTGCGGAGTTGTCGAGAAGTACGCTGTCCCGTACCTGTGCCCGCGTTGCGGAAAAACACAGGCTGAATAATAATGTATATATGGCTTTCATGTTGACTGTTTAATATGAAGTTAATCCGTCTTCGCGCATGGCGTTGATGATGAGTGCGTTGGCTTTCAACATCAGTGCACCCCGCAGCGTATAGGTCTTTTTGTTGTTGGCGGTGCCGTTGGTTACTTCTTCCTGCTGGTTGATACCTCCCGGCCAGAAGTGCATATTATCATGGGTGAGCCATACGCTCATGTCCTTCATCATGACGCGGAGGGTGAGCACGGCCTTGGGCTGGTTCCACTGGGAGGCAAAAGACCCCCAGTTGGAGGCGGTGCCGACTCCTAAAGCGTGGCACATCTCGTGCTGGATGGTGCCCACCCACTGGTAGCGTGCAACCGAGCCCACGCGCATCCATCCTTCGATGTTGCAGTCGGCTGTCGGAGTGCCCGGGGCATAGTTCACCCACAGATATTTGTTCAGGTTGGTGTAGTTGCGGTAGTAGTGCATGGCGGAATCCACAGCTTCCTCGATGCGTTTTTCCGCTCCGTCTGCGGCGGCTCCTTCCCGGTTGTTGAACTGCCAGTTGAACGTGCCTCCGTGGGTGGTCTTGAATACCCGGTCGTTGCCGTAGATTGTGTCGGTGGTTGTGATGGCGTATGACCTGACATGGTACATCGTGTTTTCCTCCAGTTCGTCGAAGAAGACACCGAAGATGCCGTGGTAAGTGGCATCGGTGGCGGTGTCGGCGGCAGCCACGTAGGTGTCGTTTTTAACGTCGGGCAGGGGATTGCGGCTCAGACAGATGCCGTAGGAACGCAAGCCGTCTCCCGGTTTTATAAAACGTCCGCAGACGATGGCCGCCTTTTTCACCCGGTTGAAGACGGAGAGCGTGGTGACTTCCGGCACGGAGATCCGGGGAATGAAAGATGTCGGGTCGGAATAGACCGTGTCTTTGTCTTCGGTTCCGTTATAAATAATATATGAACGGATGTATACCGTCTGGCCCGCAGTCAGTCCCGACAGGTTGGTGGAGAACGTGTCTTTCCGGATAGTGGATATTTTGCTCTCCGTGCCGTCCTGTTTCAACAGCGGCATGTCGTTGACAGCCGAATATACGAAACCGCGGCGGCTGACGCTGAAACCGGACGGATTGTCGATATATCCTTCGACGGTTGCACCGGTGGAGTGGGTGTCCGTGACTTTGACTTGCAGGGAAGGGGGGACAATGCCCGTGTCTGCATCGCGCAATCCGGCGGAATACGTTGCCAGCAAATCCTCGTCCTGTGTGCAACCGAGGGAAAGGAGCGCTGCGCTAAGTCCTATAAAAAATGGAATGGTTGATTTCATGTTTCTTTGTTTTTATGCAGGAGGATTTCTCCTCTTGTTTTTCAGAATTTGTTATCGGATATTGATTTTGCGGGTTTCATTTCCGCTTCTTACGATATAGATGCCCGGTGCGAGTTCCGTTCCCGCCGTCACGGCGATGCCGTCGACGGTATGAATCGTATAGGCGGATGCACTGTCCACATGTATTTTTCGTCCTGTCACCGATACGGACAAGGCGGACGAAGAGGGGGCGACAGACTGTATGGACGTCGTTTCTCCAACTTCATCGCTTACGGCGAGCCAGCCGATGAAGTCGCCGTTCTTGGCTGCGGTGCCGGTACTTTCTCCGGAGGTGGAATCCACCTGGCGCATGGTTCTTAGTCCGATGACGGCGGTATATTCCTCGTTGCCTGCGGTTGCGGACTCCGTCACTGTGGACTGGATGCGAAACAGGGATGCCGCTTCGGTGTTGTGGGTCTGGGGACCTGTCAGGATGAAAGGATTTTTCAGCTGGTATCTTTCACCGTTTTCCTTGGCCAGATAGAAGTAGCGCGGCCCGCTTCCGCCGATTCTTTCGTTGGCGGTTCCGGCTGACAGCAGTTTGCCGTTTCCCATGGAAGCGCTGCCCGGGCTGACGGCCAGATAATGTACCTTCTGAGGCGCGAAATTGCTGGTGGATACTGTCGCCTGACGTTCCAGTTTTACTTTAAACCCGGAAGATGTCACGTCATAGGCGCGGGCCATGAACGGATAGCTGCTTGAGCTTGCCACCACCTGTACGAATACCACCGGGATGGTGTTTTCGTCAAAAGGCGTGTCGAAAGTCACCTCGGTTTCCTTGTTGCTTATCCGGCTGGGACATACGCCGACCTCCATCTGCATGCTGCCGAACGTATAATTGCCCGGAGCGACGGAAAAGAAATCCACCGTTTCTTCGTTGGCCATTGTCGTGGTATAGTTCAGTTGCCAGGGAAAGGGGGTGAAACGGAACTGGCTGGAAGTAATCGTGTTTACAAGACATAGCAGTCCCATACCCGTGTTGTTGTAAGACGGCATGCCCAGGAATACGGACGTCGTGGTGCCTTCTTCATCGGCTGGAGTGAGGTATGTCGTAATCTGGTTGGTGCTGGAAAACGAGATATGCCCGTACTGGAATCCCGGCCGGCCTTGCGCTCCGCCGATGGAAAAGTAGGCCTCGTTGGACAGACGCTGCCCCCCATCGGAATCGAATGCACGGATACGGAAAGAGTAGGTGCCGCCTGCCGGGATTTCCGAATAGACATGCTGGTAACGCTGTTCCGTGGATTCGCTGCCGTCTATCTTCGTGAACAGATTCCACGTGCCGTCAGCCCCGAGTATTTCTATATACATGGAGTCGGTCTGTTCGCCGTTGGGAACATTCCAGGTGAAATCCGCACGTTTGCTGCTGGAGACATAGTTGACACTCAGTTTGTTTACCTTTTTATATACAAACTTGGGGATGTATTCGTAATCTTTTCTATAGCCCATGCCCGATTTCATGTTGGCGTAATATTGTCCGAGCTTTGTCAGCTGACCGTCGCGGTAGATATTCGTGTACCACTGTTCGCTGTTCCAGTAGGCGTAACGTTCCACGTAGGGCCATTCGTTGAGTTTGTTCAGGATAGGGAGCGTGCCATTGTAAGTGGCGTCGTCGTTTCTTTTGTCGCCGGCAAAAGCTCCGTTGTTGTTCCAGGAAGCTCCCCAGACCCATTCGGAAATCCAGATGGGACGTTTGTAGCGGTTGTACCAGCCGTTCAGCTGTCCGAACGAGCCTTCGGCCCAATAGCTGTGGATGTCCAGAATGTCGCAGCGCCATCCGCGGGCATCGATGGAGTCCATGAATTCCCAGAGATGGCCCAGGCTGCCGTCGTGGGAGGAGGGAGAGCACAGGCGCATGCCTGTGCGCATGAGGTTTTCCCAGTTGTTGAGGATGGTTTCCACAGTCTGAGGACGGTCGTCGGCGGAGTTGCCGGGTTCGTTGTTCGTCTTCATGTGAGGCGAATAGGTGACGCCGCCGCAGGCCGCTGAAGAAGGCCAATCTTCATAGATGTGGTGCGGTACGCACTCGCAGTCCATGCCCCGGTTTTCGCCCAGTCCGAAAGAATAGCACCAGGATACGTTGAGTGCTTGTGTCGACGCGTATCGCGTGTCGTTGGCAATACCTTTCTTTTCGGCGTCGTTCCATTTGAAGATGCGGTAGGAACTGATTTTATTGTCCAGCACGTTCGGAAGCTGCGCGAATTCAAGGTCCTCGGAGTCCGCAATGAAGCAGCGGCTGTAGCCACGGCCGTTGGCGAGGGTAGAGAATGTGACCATATATCCTCTCTTGAGCTTGAAGCTGCGGATTTTGTTGTTGAGTTTGGTACTTGTCAATGTGTTCATATAGCCGCCTGAGTTCTCCAGACCGAAACTGTTGACGGACTGTCCGCCGAAATTCTGTTCGGAATAGACGGTCAGCGGTCTGATGTCCTTGTCATAGGGCAGGATGATGGCACCCTGGGCATACATCTTCACCTGGCAGTTTTCGTCGTTGACGGCGGCTTCTCCGTTGATGGTGATGAAAGACAGATAGGAGAGCGCCTTGCTGGGGCGTATGTTTTCCAGGATAACGACGGCGTGGTCCGTATTGGTGATGTCGATGGAGCCGGTGACGGCGAAAGGAGTGGTTCCCGTGATGACATAATCGACATTTGTACTCAAGGTGACAGCCGAAGTCACCTGGGTTGTTGTCTGGACCGTGTTTTTGGCAAAAGAAGAAAGTCCTGTTGCGAAAAATAGTGCTAATATACGTAGTAAATGTTTCATATAGAAATGTTTGATGCGTTACGGTTTAATCTTTTTCTTGGTTGGGAAACGCCTTCTGCAGCCGTTTCAGTTCTTTTTTTGTAATGGGTATGACCGTACCGTGGCGGGGAGTGAACGCCCCCTGGGTCTGTGTGTCTTGTTTGAAGGTGAATTTTCTCAAGTCGGGACTTGTGCAGAACTGGTAGTGTCCGTTCATGTAACAGTCGTACATCAGTACCCAGTCTCCGCCGATCAGACGGAACACGCCTCCGCCTTCCACGGCTTTCTGCGTATCCTCGCAGTTGTCGGGCAATAATTCCCATTCCGCCGGCCGGTGCAGATCCTTGGCCAGATATTGGCGGATGCCTTTCTTGCGGTCTCCCTCTGTCTTGAAAAATATATGGTACGTGCCTTCTTCGTCTTCCACGATGTCCGTGTCGATGGCGGCGTTCTTGAAGTCGAACAGCAGTCGGGGCTCTCCCTCCAGGTCGCTGAAGTCCTTGTTGGCATAGGCCCAGTATACTTTGTCGTACGGGCAACTGTCATCGTTGGTCAGGATGGAGAAGTATACCATGTATTTTTTTGCAGACTTGTCGTATATGGTCTGGGGAGCCCATACGCGTACGACGTTGGCAAACATCGTGCCTGCGTATTTTTCGGGGAAATGCACCGTGTGGTGTTCCCATTTTACCATGTCTTTGCTGCGCAACAACACCATACCCCGGTTGGAACTCCATCCTTGGCTGGAACGCATGTCCGTCACCACCATGTAGAAATAACCGTCTTCTCCCCGCAGGATATGAGGGTCGCGCACGCCTTTTTTCAAAGAAATGGTGTCCGAGGAAATAATGGGTTTTCCGTCGTTGAGCGGGGTATAGTTATAACCGTCGTGGCTGATGGCATAACAGATTTGTTCCTGTTCCGGGCTATTGCCTGTAAAATAAGTAAATAAGTAGGCTACTTTCTTTCTTGCCACGGCCTGGGATGGAAAAATGACGACAGCCGCCATGCCTATGATGGCATACAGCCAAAAGATACGTGAAATCTTCATGTTCATAAAATGTGTTTTTTGTGTTGGTATTAATCGTTCAAAAATACCATTTTTTAATGGTAGTAATATGTATTACTGCTATTTATTAGCATTAATTAACCTCGTGGCGGGGGAATACGTTTTTATTCTCTGCGTCCCGGGGCTTTTTTCTTTCGTAAAGCCTCGGCGATGGACCAATGTATGGCGGCTTCGTCAGCTCTGCCGGTGCGTGCCAGAGCTTCCCCGAAAAGTTCATGCGCGCGGGCATGCTCCGGTTTCAGAGATACGGCTTTGTCCAGATCGGCCAACGCCCGCTCGTTGTCCAGCAGCTGCAAACGGTTTTTTCCCCGGTGGTAGACTGCTTTAAACAGGGCCGGGCTGAGGCGCACAGCTTCGTTCAGGCATGTTTCGGCCTCGTTCAGTTGGCCGGCCTCGCTCAGGGTGACACCTTTCCGTACCCATGCGTCGGTGTAAGCCGGATACAGGTCGATGGCTTTGTCGTAATTAGCCAAGGCCGCCCGCACATTGTGCGCCTGTGTGATACATTCGTTTCCCATTTCGTAGTATTCGCGGGCGTATTGCTGCAGCCGTCTCCGTTCTTCGGCCTGTTGTTCTTTCAACAGTTCCTTCTGTTGTTTCAGCCGGTTGATGAGGTTCAGTTTTCGTCGGAGGAAGCGTTTCACCACCGGCTTTTCAATATCGTAGCGGGTGTGTATGGCCGTGAAGAAGTGGGAGAGGAAGTCATCCATCCGCCCTTCGTCGTAGGCGGCATTCGCCTGTGCGTATTCGATGTCTGCCCGTGCTGTGTTCAAGGCGCGTTCCACGGCTTGCGGGTTGTTGAACCGCCGTGCGAACTGCAGTATGTCCGGTTTGATGAATATGTCGCTCTGCGTGACGGGTTTCCTGAGTGTCAGTCCTTCCAGCGACATGCAACGGCTCAGGGCCACGTATGTCTGGCCACCGGTGAAGACGCCGCCGGTCAGGTCGACGACGGCGCGCGTGAATGTCAGCCCCTGGCTCTTGTGGATGGTAATGGCCCAGGCCAGCCGGAGCGGGTATTGGGTGTATACCCCAAGTTCCTCTTCCTCGATCTTTTTTTCCTTTTCGTTGTAAGTGTAACGTACGTTGCACCAGACTTCCCGGACGACGGTAAACTCGGTCCCGTCTTCCCCGACGACATAGATGTTGTCTCCTTCCTCGTCGATGGCCTCTATGGTGCCTAATGTCCCGTTCACCCATCGTTTGTCCGCATCGTTTTTGATAAACATCACCTGTGCGCCAATTTTCAGTTCCAGTTCCTGCGGGGTGGGCAACGAACTTTGCGGAAATTCACCTTTAATTTCCCCGTGAAAGATCCTGCTTTCTCCCGGCAGTTCTTCCAACTGATGCCGGTTGATGTAGTCGACGTTGTCCCGGCGGGTGGCCAGGATGATGGACATGCCGTCGCTTTTCGTCTGCGGCGTTTGTTCTTCTACGCGGCAGTTCAGCAGCTGTAGGTCCGCCGGGCCGGCCGTATTGGTACGGATGTGGTCGAGGACGGTGATGAAAGCCCGGTCGTTCTGCCGGTACACTTTTGTCAGTTCGATGGAAACCAATTCGATCTCGCTGAATACATGTGCCGAAAAGAAATGGGGCGACGGGTAATAGCGGTCCAGAATTTCCCGTTCGTCTGTTTTTACGACCGGTTCCAGTTGGAACACGTCTCCGACGAGCAGCAGTTGCTTGCCGCCGAATGGCTGTTTCATGTTGCGGGAATAAATCCTCAGCACCTTGTCGATGAAATCGATGATGTCGGCTCTGACCATGGACACCTCGTCGATGACAATCAGTTCCAGTTCCTCGATGATTTTCCGCTGTTGGCTGTTGTATTTGAGAAACTCTTTTATCCTCCGTACCGAAAAACGCGGGTCGTCCGGCAGCAACGGGAAAAAGGGAAGTTTGAAGAAGCTGTGCAGGGTGGCTCCTCCGGCATTGATGGCAGCGATGCCGGTCGGTGCCAGTACCACATGTTTTTTCTTCGTATGGGCACACACGTATTTAAGAAAGGTGGATTTACCGGTTCCGGCCTTTCCGGTCAGAAAAACAGACTGCCGCGTGTACTGCACCAATTGCAGGGCGCTTTGAAACTCGGGATTCTTGGTATCTATGTTCACGGGGCAAGTTTATAAGTCGGTTGCGGTAGTGGTTTCCGGGTCCTGCGGGTCGACTCTGTGTGCCACGCTGTCCGTGTATGCATTCAGAGAATCTGTTTCGGCAGGGACATAATATCCTTCGCAGTTGTACAGGGAGGCGGGAACATCCTCCTTGGCATCCGGGAACGGCACCCTGTATTGCGGGAAGCGGTCGTCTTTCAAAACATTCTGGTAGAAATATCCGCAGATGGGCAGGGCGGTGCGGCTGCCTTGTCCCAGTTCGCCTGTCCGGAAGTGGATGCTACGGTATTCTCCGCCCACCCATGCGCCGGTGACGAGGTTCGGGGTGACTCCGACAAACCAGGCATCGGAGTGGTTGTTGGACGTTCCCGTTTTTCCGCCGAACTGGGTTAAGTTTGCGACGGGGCGGATGTAACTCCATAAGGCGGCTGTCGTGCCGCCCCGGTCGCGCATTCCGTAGCGGAGCATTTGCTGCATGAGGTAGGCCGACCGGTAGGGGATGGCCTGTTCCGTATGCTGACCGGCGGTGTAGATGGTCTGTCCGTTTCGGTCTTCTATGCGGGTGATCAGAATGGGCATCTGGTATTTCCCGTCATCGATGACCGTGCTGTAGGCATTGGTCAGTTCCAGCAGGTTGACGTCGGAAGATCCCAGACTGAGCGCCGGAGTCTCATGCAACGGGGATTGTATGCCCATGGCGTGCGCCGTGCGGGCTACATTCGCTATGCCGGTTTCGTAGCCTAACTTGACAGCGATGGTGTTGATGCTCTGCGCGAATGCGGATTTTAGCGGGACGGCGACTCCGTAGTAGGTCCCGTTGGCATTATGCGGCGCCCACCGGGTCGGTTTGCCGTCTACCGTGTCGGGGTATTGTGTCAGTATGTCGACACGTGTGTCGCAGGGAGTCAGTCCCTGGTTCATGGCCTCGGTGTAAACAAACAGTTTGAACGTGGAGCCGGGCTGGCGCATGGCCGTGACCTTGTCGTATTTCCAGAAGTTGAAATCCACATCGCCCACCCATGCCTTGACGTGGCGTGTTCGCGGTTCGATGGCGATAAAGCCGCAGTGCATGAATTTGACCATGTAGCGGATGGAGTCCATCGTGCTCAGGCTGTCCTCCACCGGACCGTCGTAACTGAAAAGGGTCACTTTGTGCGGCTGGTTCAGATAATGGATTATTGAGTCCGGTTGTCCGGGAAAACGGCTGCTCAGGTATTTGTAGACAGCGGTCCGCTTGACCAGACCTTCGATGAACCCGGGGATTTCACGATGACGCTCGTCCTGCCAGGGAGGAGTGCTCCCCCAGTGGTTCCTGAAATTCTCCTGTATCACCCTCATCTGTTTCAGGGCGGCGTCCTCGGCATGCTGTTGCATCCGTGTGTCTAATGTCGTGTAGATTTTGAGCCCGTCCGCATATAAATCCAGCTTGTGCCCGGCGTCGGTTCCGGGTATCAGTTCCTGTTCGCACAGCATGTCGATGTATTCGGCCAATGCTTCCCGAAAGTAGGGGGCAGGACCGTCGTAGCGGCTTTCCGACGTGCGCGGCACCACCTTCACAGGAATGGCCTTGAGGGAATCCAGCTGGGCGGGGGTGGCTTTCTTGCCATGCAGGACCAGATGGCCGTGATCGTACAGGTTCGTGAGTACTATATTGCGGCGTTCGCGGCTGTTCTCGGGATGGAGACGTGGATTGTAGGTGGATGTGGCTTTGAGCAGGCCCACCAAGGTGGCCGATTGTTCGTATGTGAGTTTGTCCGGAGTGGTTCCGAAATAAGTTCGGCTGGCTGTTTTGATTCCGAAAGAATTGGAGCCGAAATCCACGGTGTTGAAATACATCGTGAGTATTTCCTCCTTGGTGAACACCCGTTCCAGTTTGATGGCGACGATCCATTCCTTGGCTTTCATGACAAGAATCTTCAGCCCCGGTACTTTCCCGAGCACACCGGTAGAATATTGAGTACGCACGCGGAACAGGTTTTTGGCCAGTTGCTGGGTGATGGTGCTGGCGCCGCGCGCGCGTCCGCCCAGCATGTCCTTGGCTGCGGCGAACAACCCCCGGAAGTCTATGCCGTGGTGTTGGTAAAAACGTTCGTCTTCCGTGTCTATGAGTGTCTGTATCAGCAGCGGGGAAATCTGTCCGTACGTCACCGGCGTCCGGTTTTCATTGAAATAGCGTCCTATGAGGAGGCTGTCGGCGCTGTATATCTCCGATGCCTCGTTGTTGACAGGATGCCTGATTTCGCTGAAGCCGGGAGAGCGACCGAAAAGATTCAGGAAATTACAGTCGACGGCAATGAGCAGTAATACCATGCCGGCAAACAGGGTGCACAAGTATGCGGCCAGACGCTTATACCACGGGCCGCAATAAATCTTCCGCAGCCCCCTTTTGCATCCGTTCCAAATCCAAGGAACGGGATTCTTCCGCCGGACAGTTTCGTTCTTGCCCATAATGTTTTATTAACGATGCTGCAAAAATACGAATTTGTTCGCTCATTGTATGGCTTTCCGGATAAAATTTAGGATATCTTCGGTCTGGTCGGGATGGAACCAGGTCATGTCCGGATCGCGGCGTAGCCATGTCATTTGTTTGCGTGAATAGATGCGGGTGTTTTGTTTTATTTTCTCCTTGGCGAAGTCCAGTGTCCATTCTCCGTCAAGGTATCTGAATATTTCTTTATATCCGACTGTGTTCAAGGCATTCGTCTGCCGATAGGCTTTTACGCGAAGCGCTTCGTCTATCAGTCCGTTTTCCACCATTTGCTCTACCCGATCGTTGATGCGCCGGTACAAATCCTCCCGTTCCCGTTGCAATCCTATTTTGATGATTTGGAACGGACGTTTCTTTGTCCGGTGGGTCCGGAAGGACGAATAGGGCTTTCCGGTCATATAACAGATTTCCAGTGCATGGATGACCCGTTTGGGATTCCGTATATCCGCTTCGTTGTAGTAAGTCGGATCCAACAGGCGCAACTCGTCGGCCAGCGTGTTCAGTCCCTCTGTCCGGTAGCGGGCCAGCATCAGGTCGCGGGTCTCCGCATCTACGGTAGGGATGTCGTCGATGCCTTTGCATACGGCGTCTATGTACATCATGCTACCGCCCGACAATAGGGCGTGGTCCTGATGTGCGAATAGTGTTTCAAGCGTTTGCAATACGTCGTTTTCGTATTGGGCAGCGCTGTAATAGTCTGTCAGCCGGAGAGTGCCTACGAAGCGGTGTTCCACTCTCTGCCTTTGCTCCGGAGTGGGAGCGGCCGTACCGATTTCGAGTTCTGCGTATAATTGGCGGGAATCAGCGTTGATGACAGGGGAGTGCAGAAACTCCGCCAGAGAAAGACTGAGTTCCGTTTTTCCGACGCCGGTAGGGCCGGTCAGGACGACAAGGTTTTTCATCAGGCGTAGGGATTGCCGTCGCTGATTTCAAAGCCTTCGGGGTCGAACTCTTCGGAATCGAAGCCTTCGCTGCCGTAGAAATTCTCGTCCAGTTCTTCTGTTTTCTGTACGTGGGGCTTTTCCGGCATTTCATCCGCATCCAAAGATTGCTGCGGCGCGTTGCCGTGGCGCCGGCTACATACGGGAGAAGTCTGGTTTTTGCCGAAGATTATTTCGGACAGTTCCAAAAGAAGCACACGTTCCTCCAGGGGATCGAAAACATAGGCAATATGTTGTCTTTCTTCTTCCAGCATGTCCCCCAGGCGCGTCTCTCTCATCACGTATATGTCTTCGTCAGCGGGAGTCTGCCCCATGTCCTCCAGTACGATTTCCCGCTCTTTCTCCCAGTTTTCGTTGCAGAGAAAAAAACTGGTCAACTGGTCTTCCGCGTATCCGCAGGTTTGCTGGATGATGCGATGCAACTCATAGAATGTCGCATCCGCGTCGATGAGAATCTCGCATGCGAAATCTTCTACTTCCGGAGATATGAGAATAAACTTGTGAATCATAGCCGAATGAGGAAGCTGTTAGATTAATGTACGAATCCCCGTTTGGATTCCTCAAGGAAGCGGATGATGTATTCGATTTCCTTGCTCATGGGGATGGTTTCGCGGATGCGTGTCAGGGCTTCGTCTGTTTTCAGTTTTTCCTGATAGATGATGCGGTAGGCCGCATGTATGTTTTCAATCAGTTCGTTGCTGAATCCGCGACGGCGCAGGCCGACAATATTCAGGCCGCAATAAGCCGCCGGTTCCCGGGCGCAGATGATGAACGGGGGGACATCCTGGCTAAAGCGGGTGCCACCGCCGACCATTGTGTAGCCGCCCACCCGGCAGAACTGGTGCATCAGTACGTTGGCACTCAGAATGGCAAAGTCGTCGATAATAATTTCGCCGGCCATCTTCGTTCCGTTGCCGATGATGCAACCGTTGCCGACAATGGCGTCATGCGCTACGTGGACTCCCTCCATCAGCAGGTTGTTGCTGCCGACTTTTGTCGTGCCCTTGGCCGCCGTGCCGCGGTTCACCGTTACGTTCTCGCGTAGCGTATTGTTGTCGCCGATAACGGCGGTCGTTTCCTCTCCGCGGAATTTCAGGTCTTGGGGAATGGCGCTGATGACGGCTCCCGGAAACAAGCGGTTTCCATTTCCTATGCGGGCTCCGCTCAGGACGGTCACACTATTCATCAACACGTTGTTGTCTCCGATGACGACGTTCTTGTCTATAAAGCAGAACGGACCGATTTCGCAGTTCTCTCCGATACAGGCTTCCGGGTCGATAAATGCCAGCGGGCTTATTTTGCTCATTCTTCCTTGTCTCTATTTGTTTTTAACGATCTGTGCTGTAAATGTGGCTTCCGTGACGATGTTCTCGCCGACGAATACGTATCCTTTCATGGAGGAGATTCCATGGCGCAACGGTGCCAGCAACTCGACTTTGAATAGCAGAGTGTCGCCCGGCACCACTTTCTGGCGGAATTTGACACCGTCGATTTTCAGGAAGTAGGTACTCCAGCGTTCCGGTTCCTCTACGGAATTGAGCACCAGAAGGCCGCCGGCCTGAGCCATGGCTTCAATCTGCAACACTCCCGGCATGACAGGCTCCTGAGGGAAGTGGCCCGTGAAGAAAGGCTCGTTGGTCGTGACATTCTTGACAGCCACAATGGAAGTGGGGCCGAGTTCGATTACTTTGTCGACCAGTTGCATCGGATAGCGGTGGGGGAGCAGTTCGCGGATGCGCTTTACGTCCATGAGGGGCGCCTCGTTACAATCGTATCCCGGAGCCTGGATTTCATGCACCCGTATTTCCTTGCGCATCAGGCGGGCAAACTTGTTGTTGATGGTATGTCCCGGACGGGTGGCGATGATACGTCCTTTGATGGGTTTGCCTATCAGCGCCATGTCTCCGATGATGTCCAGCAGTTTGTGGCGTGCCGGTTCGTTTTCCCACACCAAGGGCTTGTGGTTCAGATAGCCTTTCCGCGTCGCATCGTGATGCGGCACTCCGATCTGGTCGGCCAGTTTGTCAAGCGCTTCCTGCGTCGTTTCGTTTTCATAGATGACAATGGCGTTGTCCAGATCACCGCCTTTGATGAGGCCGGCATGCAACAACTGCTCTATTTCGCGTACGAAGACGAATGTGCGGCTAGGAGCTATTTCCTTCTCGAAGTCAGCCATGTTGTCCAAGGTGGCGAACTGGCTGTTCAGTACTTTGGAATTGAACGAAATCATCGTGGTGATGCTGAAGTCCTCGTCGGGCAGGATGGTGATGCAGGAGCCTGTGGCTTCGTCTTTCACTTCGATTTTCTTGCGGATGATATAATAATCCTTGACCGCGTTCTGTTCGGCGATACCTACACGCTTGATGTTCTCCACATAGATTTCGGCGCTTCCGTCCAGGATGGGCATCTCCGGGCCGTTCACCTGTATCAGGCAGTTATCCACTCCCATGGCATAAAGGGCCGCCAGCGCGTGTTCCACGGTGCTGCATTTGGCTTCGCCGCGTCCCAGAACCGTGCCTCTTGTCGTTTCCACCACGTTTTCCGCTACCCCGTCGATGACTGGCATGCCTTCCATGTCGATGCGCTGTATCTTATACCCGTGGTTTTCGGGCGCGGGATTGAATGTCACGGTCAGGTTCAGTCCCGTATGCAAACCTTTTCCGCAGAGCGAAAAGCTGCCGTTCAATGTATTTTGTTTCAGCATGGCTTATAGTTACTTATTTTTTTGCTAAGAGTTGTTTCAGTTCTTCTATCTCTTTTTTCATCCGGTTGAACTCGCTGTACATTTCCGGCAGGTTCTTATATACGACACTCGAACGGGCGAAGTTCTTTGCGTCGATGGCCGGAGATCCCTGCACGGTCACATGGCCTTTGCGGATGCTTCCGGCGATGCCGGCCTGCGCTCCGGAGTGTACTTCGTCGCCGATGACGGCATGTCCGGTTATGCCGACCTGGCCACCGAACATACACCATTTTCCTATTTTCGTCGAACCGGCCACACCCACCTGGGCGGACATGACTGTGTTCTCGCCGACTTCGACATTGTGCGCTATCTGTACCAGATTGTCCAGTTTGACGCCGCGCCGGATGACAGTGGAGCCCATCGTGGATCGGTCTACGCATGAATTGGCGCCGATTTCCACATCATCTTCGATGGTGACTGTGCCGATCTGGGGGATCTTGCTGTATCCTTCTGCGGTGGGAGCGAATCCGAATCCGTCCGCACCGATGACGCATCCTGCATGCAGTATCACCCGATTGCCTACTTTGCAATGGTGGTAAACGGATACATTGGGATAGAGTATGCAGTCATCTCCCACGCTGGCGTGGTCGTATATCGTCGCATGCGGATAAATCTGCGTGTTGTCGCCTATCACCGCATGTTCGCCGATGTAGGCGAAAGGAGCGATGTAGCAGTTTTCCCCGACAGTGGCGGTCGGGGCGACGAAAGCCAGCGGGTCGATACCCGTTTTGCGGGGTTTGGTCGCTTCGTAAAGAGTCAGAAGTTTAGCCACGGCTTCGTATGGATTGTCCACCCGTATCAGAGTGGCTTCAACCGGCCTTTCCAGTGTCAGTTTGTTATCCACGAGGATAATGCTGGACCGGCTTTCGTATAGATAGTGTGTGTATTTGGGATTTGAAAGAAAAGAAATAGCTCCGGGAATACCCTCTTCTATTTTGGCAAATGTGTGTACCGTAGTCTCGAGATTACCTTCCACCCGGCCTTGGATAAATTCGGCTATTTGCTTAGCTGTAAATTCCATATTAAATAGATTGTCAATACTAATTTTGCAAATTTCGGAAAAAAAATGATATATACCATATAATCCCGCAATAATTTTTTGGGCAGACGGGGACTGTTCTTCCGTTGTGAACGCTTATTTTATGGATTTTTAAGCAAATAAAGGAGTTCTTTTACTATGAAAAACGTTTTGTGTCCGACAGGATGGGCGTTGCCGCCCGCTTTTGGGTCTGCTAACATACGGCTTCGTGGCTGCGCAACAGTTCGTCTGTCGAGTGGACAGCACTTCACTACCCTAAGTGAACAGCACTCCACTACCCCAAGTGAACAGCACTCCACTACCCTAAGTGAATAGCACTCCACTACCCCCAATGGAGCGCACTCCACTTGGGAAGTGAACAGTTGTCCATTCGGAAAGCCGTCTGTTGCAAGTTCGGGAAGCAGGCGGCGTATGGCGGCGGAATTCCCCCGTGTCTATATAATATGTATATATGGTTTTTATGATTTGTGGGTAATGACGGAGGTAACTGTTCCCGATGCAAGATGCGGATTTTGATACGTCGTGTTTTATATAACTTCCAGTTTGATAAAAAGATAGCAAGGCTGCGCGTGACTCCCGTCACGACACAGCCTCAATAAATAATGGCTTATTCGTAAAAAGTATATCGTAATTATTTGATTCGGTGGTAACCATATCGGGCTAGTCCGCCCAGTTCTTCTTCGATGCGCAACAATTGGTTGTACTTGGCCATGCGGTCGGACCGGCTCAGTGAACCGGTTTTTATTTGTCCGCTGTTGGTGGCTACGGCAATGTCCGCTATGGTCGTGTCTTCTGTTTCACCGGAGCGGTGCGATGTGACCGTGGTGTATCCGTGGCGGTGCGCCATCTCTATGGCGTCCAGCGTCTCGCTCAGCGAACCTATCTGGTTGACTTTGATAAGGATGGAGTTACCGCATTTTTCGGCGATACCTTTCGACAGGAACTGTACGTTCGTGACGAACAAGTCGTCTCCCACCAGCTGGCAACGGTCTCCGATGCGGTCGGTCAGTTTTTTCCATCCCTCCCAATCGTTTTCGCTCATGCCGTCTTCGATGGAGTCTATCGGATACTTGCCGATGAGTTCTTCCAAGTAACCGATTTGCTCGTCCGGAGTGCGTTTCTTCCCTTTTTCCCCTTCAAACACGGTGTAGTCATACACGCCGTCTTTGTAAAATTCGGAAGAGGCGCAGTCCATACCGATGGTTACATCCCGGCCGGGCTCATATCCTGCTTTGCGGATAGCGGCCATGATGCAGTCCAGCGCATCTTCTGTGCCTTCCAGTGCAGGGGCGAATCCGCCTTCGTCTCCGACAGCTGTGCTGAGGCCGCGTTCGTGCAACACTTTCTTTAACGCGTGGAACACTTCGGCTCCCGTCCGCAGTCCTTCGCGGAACGATGGCGCGCCCACCGGACGTATCATGAACTCCTGGAAGGCGATGGGAGCGTCGCTGTGCGATCCGCCGTTGATGATGTTCATCATGGGGATCGGCATGACGTATGTGTTCATGCCTCCTATGTATCGGTACAGGGGCAGATGCAGGCAAGCCGCGGCGGCTTTGGCCACGGCCAGGGATACGCCCAGAATGGCGTTGGCTCCTAATTTCGCCTTGGTCGGAGTGCCGTCCAAAGCCAGCATCTTGTGGTCTATCTCGCGCTGTGCGGTGGCCGGCATGCCTATCAGTGCGGGAGCGATGATTCCGTTTACGTTTTCTACGGCTTTCAGGGTACCCTTGCCACTATAGCGTCGGGTGTCTCCGTCGCGCAGTTCCAGCGCTTCGTGTTCGCCGGTGGAAGCGCCGGAGGGCACGGACGCACGTCCGGTGATGCCGCATTCCAATGTCACATCAACTTCTACGGTGGGATTGCTTCTTGAATCGAGAATCTCGCGGGCTGTGATTTGTTGTATTTTCATAAACGTACGGTTTCGTTTTACATATCATGTTTGACGAGTGCAAATGTCGGCATTCCGAATGATATGTGCAATGCCTGAAATCCATGATTTGCAAATGGGGGCATCACTATGTTCGGGTATCCTTTCAATAGAATTTAATTCGTGCTTCCGTTTGTTAAAAGACGGATGGAAGGTGCTTCGCCGGATATCGTCATGGAAATGAACAATATGAGGCGGAAGATGGGCTTCGGACAGTGTGTTCCGGTCGGTTATTTTTTAATGAATCCTTTCATTCCTTTTATAAAAAAGGTGTATCTTTGTTATTATTAATAGAGTATATAAATAAACTGAACGTATGAAAAAAATAATTATTTCCGTGTGTTTGTGCCTGTTGCATGTATGGCCGTTGTCGGCAACGATACCGCCGGGTTACTATGATGCGGCCGACGGAAAGAAGAAGGAGGCGTTGAAGAACGCCTTGCATGAGATTATCAGGAAGGCCGATGTGCTGAGCTATGGAAGCGGCAGCGGAGCCACATGGGACGGTTTCTACGATACGGACCGGATGGCCGACAACCGGGTGTGCGACCGGTATAGCAACGAGGTGTTCTATTTCACGAGCCGGGGGGCTGTTCCCGGTGGCATGAACATCGAGCATTCGTTCCCGAAAAGCTGGTGGGGCGGGAGCAAGAACCAGGCTTATAAGGATATTCACCACCTGATGCCCTGCGAGTCGAAGATAAATTCGTCCAAAGGGAATTATCCGATGGGGGTGGTCACGACGGTGAAGACGGACAACGGATGCACGAAGGTGGGTACGGGACCCGGAGCCGGAGGCACATCCATCCAGTTGTGGGAGCCGGCCGACAAATGGAAAGGGGATTTCGCCCGAGCTTATTTCTATATGGCGACCTGTTATCAGGACCTGACTTGGACGGGAAGCGCGGCCTTGAGCACTTTGCAGCAGGGAAACTGGCCCACCTTGCAGCCCTGGGCCTATCGGCTTTTCCTGCAGTGGTGCAAGGAGGATCCGGTGGATGACATAGAGAAGGCGCGCAACGAGGCTGTCTACAAGAGGCAAGGTAATCGGAATCCCTTCGTCGACTACCCCAATCTGGCCGAATACGTTTGGGGCGACAGTATCGCGTATGCATTTTCCGTGGACGGCAGTTCGACAGAAGTACCCGATACGCCACAGCCGGAAGATCCGGAGAAAGATCCCGCCCTGTTGCTCGACGAGACATTCGAGAGCGGGATGGGGACATTTACGGTCGTGGGAGTCGATGGGAAATATTCCGCGATGTGGGAACATTCGTCACAATATAAATGTATGGTGGCGAACGCCTATTCGAAAGGGAAGGAAGCCGATGCCTGGCTTTTGTCCCCGGAATTGGACCTGACGTCCTGCCGTTCGGCATGCCTTACCTTCGAACATGCCACAGGGTTCAATCTTTCCGCAGATGTGGATGACCGCTTCTCCGTGAAGGTGAGTACGGACTACGACGGTGCTCCGGCTCTGGCCCGATGGACCGACCTGCAGCCCGTCTTCCCGGCACGGCCTGCGAAGAACTTCACAGCGTTCGAGACGGCCGGTGAACTGGACCTGTCGCCGTTTGCCGGACAGAAGATAAGACTGGCGTTCCGGTATACGGCAGACCCGTCGGCCTGCTATGCATGGGAGGTGAAGAATGTCCGTGTGACGGGAATACCGCAAACTTCCGGTATTCATGATAATTTCATGTCTCCGGTAGGCGAGGAGGACGCTGTATTCACGATTCACGGGACATACGTGGGCAAGGAGGTTCCGGAGCGCAGGGGCATTTATGTCGTGCGGCGGAATCGTCATGCCTATAAAATTGTAATTCCGTAATGATTATGAAACTGTTTTATCGGACAATAGCCTTTGTTCTGTGCCTGTCCGTCTTGGCGGATGCATGGGCACAGCCCGCTTCCTGTTATCGTCGTGTGGAGGGGTTGCAGCGGGAGCGGTTGAAAACAGCCTTGCACCGTTTGATACAGCCGGACAGGGTGCTGGGTTACGGTGGAAAAGGCGAAGGTTATACATGGGCGGGATTTGCTCAGGTGGACCGGTTGGAAGGAGGTGTCGTACGTGACCGTTACAGCAACGAGGTGCGCACGTTCAACGGCCTTGCGGCTGTGGAGGGTATGAACATCGAGCATGTCTTTGCCAACAGCTGGTGGGGACATACGGTCAACAATGCGTATTGCGACCTGTTTAACCTCTTCCCCAGCGACGGGACGGCCAACGGGCGGAAAAGCAATCACCCGATGGGAGTGGTGACGGGAACTCCGTCTTATGACAACGGAGTGATACGTGTGGGCAAGTCGGCCTCTTATCGGGCGGATTCTCTGATAACCGTGTGGGAACCGGCGGATAACTGGAAGGGTGATTTTGCCCGGACGTTTTTCTATATGGCCACCTGCTATCAGAATTATACGGACCTGTGGCAGACGGCGGAAGGGTTGCTGACCGTGGACCGCACAGAGTACCCCACGCTTCGTCCTTGGATGGTCGATTTGCTGTTGCAGTGGACAAGGGAAGATCCGGTCGACGGGATTGAACAGGCCCGCAACGAAGGTGTGTCTGCCATTCAGGGCAACCGGAATCCGTTCGTCGATTATCCGCAGTTGGCCGAGTATATCTGGGGCGACAGTGTGGAATATGCTTTTTACGTGGATAAGGATTATTGTGAACCGGAACTGTTTGTCCCGGCTGGGGAAGAACTTGTAGATTATGGTTTGCAGGCTCTGGCTAAGGGATTTCGGGGGACGCTGGAAATCCGTGGTCGCAATATGGCCGGCGGTGTGTCCCTGTCGGTCGACAATCCGGATTTTGTATTGGACAGAACAGCCTTGACAGAGGATGAGGTACGTCGGGGGACAGTCGTTGCCGTCTCTTGTCATGCGGGGAAGGCCGGGGTAAGCGAGGCTTCGTTGGCCATTGCGGGCGAAGGATACAGCCAGGCCAATGTGTTGCGTGTGGAGTACGTGGACGGCATTCCGGCCTATCCGGCGACAGAGGTGGTATGTTCCGTCAATTCCAAACGCTTTACGGCTTCATGGATGGAAATGGGAGAGGGGCTGACCTATACGGTGGAGGTGTACACCCGGGATGCCGGGGGCAAGGTGCGCCCCGTTGACGGATTCCCGAAAGAGACGGCCGAAACGTCGTTGGTGGTGGAAGGTCTGAACGCATCCACGGTCTATTATTATAAGGTGTCTTTGCCGGAGAGCGGCATGACGTCGAACGAGGTGGCTGTGGAGATGCCGGCTGTGACTCCGGTCTTCACGGCGGATGCTTCGGAGCTGTCGTTCGTTACCATATCCGGCCGGCCGTCGCCGGCCCGGACGGTAGCCATTACGGCCTTGGAGGTTCCGCGGTATGTCAGTCAGATTGCCGTGGAAGCGCCTTTTGAGGTCAGTGCGGACGGTGAGGATTGGGGCAATGAACTTACGGTGAGCGGGACGAAGCAGTCGTTTCTAGTGCGCCTCGGTCGTGTGCCGGCCGAAGGTTTTGTGGAAGGGGAGATGATTATTTCTACCTCCGGCGTGCAGGATATCGTCGTAACCCTTACGGGAGAAATAGACAACCGGAAATCATTTTTCGAGAACTTCGAGACGGGGGCGAAAGGCGCCTATGCCGCGGGGACTGTGTCGTGTTCGGCTTGTACGTGGAACATGACTGATGCACTGATCGGTTCGATTGCCGGAGACCGAAAGAATAATGCGAAATCGGTGCGCATGCGCACAGCGGCATCTCTGGAAATGCAGGAAGACAAAGCGGGCGGATGCGATTCGTTGTCTTTCTATGCAGGACTGTACGGCACGGATTCCGGAGCAAACTCGAAACTGGCGGTGAGTTATTCCTTGGACGGCGGTATCAGCTGGCTGCCGGTCGATGCCGGTATCAGTTTTACCAAAGGGGAGTGGAAGCGCTATGTCTATTACCTGCATGCCGATGGTTTGATTCGGGTGAAGTTCGACTGGTTGCCCGGGGGCGGCAGCAAACGCTTGAATATAGATGATGTGCAGATGAGCGACTACGGGACGGACGACCGGACGCCTGTCGAAAGGAACCTGGCGGATCCGGATGACGAGGTGGATGTTTATACGTTGGACGGCATTCATATCCGGAAGGCCAGACGACAGGATGCGCTCAAGGGACTGAAGCCCGACCGTTATATAGTCAGATAGGATGCGGAGATACTTTATATATATGGCCTACGATGGTACGTGCTATCATGGTTGGCAGATACAGCCTAACGGGCAGAGTGTGCAGGAGGTGCTGCAAGATGCTTTGTTCACGTTGTTGCGTCGGCCGGTGGCGGTGGTGGGAGCCGGACGGACGGATGCCGGAGTGCATGCACGGCTGATGGTCGTACATTTCGACTATGAGGGCAGTGTGTCCTTCGGTGAGACGCTCGATTGCGGTCGTCTGGCGGATAAGCTGAACCGGATATTGCCGCCCGACATCTCTGTATATAGGGTTGTGCCGGTCGTGCCTGAGGCACATGCGCGTTTTGACGCCTTGTCCCGCACCTACCACTATTTCGTACATACGGCTAAGTCTCCGTTTGCGCGTCATTATTCCTGTCGTTTATATTCCGAGCCCGACTTTGAGGAGATGAACCGGGCCGCCCGGTGTCTATTTGATTATACGGACTTTACGAGTTTCAGCAAGGTGAATACGGACACGAAGACGAACAACTGTCGTATCATGAAGGCCGGCTGGGAGCAGATGGCGGCCGGGGAATGGCGTTTCGAGATACAGGCCGACCGTTTCCTGCGCAATATGGTCCGGGCTGTCGTCGGCACTCTGATGGAGGTGGGACGTGGTAAGCTTACGGTCGAAGGGTTCCGGCAGGTGATTGAAGGGAAGAACCGTTGCGGAGCCGGGGAATCCATGCCCGGGCATGCTTTGTTTCTGGTGGATGTGACTTATCCCCGGAATCTGTTTCTGGAGGAGGTGTGACGTATGTGGTTGGTATGGGCCTTTTGTTCGGCGGCTTTGTTGGGCTGTTACGATGTCTTTAAAAAGAAGGCGCTGCGTGGCAATGCAGTGATTCCGGTATTGTTTCTCAATACCTTGTTCTCT
The DNA here is from genome assembly GCA_947177395.1 of uncultured Paraprevotella sp. Taxonomy (GTDB): domain Bacteria; phylum Bacteroidota; class Bacteroidia; order Bacteroidales; family Bacteroidaceae; genus Paraprevotella. Next base: position 13,555 of record CAMWUI010000011.1, on the reverse strand, counting down.
TCGCTCATCTTTCTGCCGATGATAGGGTTGTCTGCCGGCGGCCTATTGCCTCCGGACCACCTGTTTTATGTTTCTTCTTCCGGTTGGGAAGTGCAGCGGTTCATTCTGTTTAAATCCTTTATTGTGCTGTCCTCTTGGTTGTTCGGCTATTTCGGCATCAAACATTTGCCTTTGACATTGGTCGGCCCCATCAATGCCACCCGTCCGGTGATGGTGTTGCTCGGAGCCATCCTTGTGTATGGCGAGCGGCTCAACGGATGGCAGTGGGCCGGTGTGATGCTGGCCGTCTGCTCTTTCTTTCTGCTGAGCCGGAGCGGTAAGAAGGAAGGCATAGATTTCAGGCACAACCGTTGGATTTTCTGTGTGGTCATGGCCAGTGTGCTGGGGGCGGCGAGCGGTTTGTATGACAAATATCTGATGGCTTCTCCCGGGAATGGAGGGGTAGGACTGGAGCGTATGGTGGTTCAGAGTTATTACAACATCTACCAATGTTTTCTGATGGGAGCCATGCTGTTCCTGCTGTGGTTTCCCCGCCGTCGTTCGACGACGCCTTTCCATTGGGATTCCTGCATTGTATTTATTTCCCTGTTCCTGTCAGCTGCCGATTTTGTTTATTTCTATGCGTTGAGTCTGGACGGAGCGATGATATCCGTAGTCTCGATGGTACGTAGGGGTAGTGTCCTCGTCTCTTTCTTGTTCGGCGCTTTCTTGTTCCGGGAGAAGAATCTCGCAGGGAAGGCGGTCGACCTGTTGTTGGTGTTGCTCGGCATGGTCTGTCTGTACATCGGCTCATAGCCATATAATACCTCCGTTATTCCGAATAGACTGATAGTTGCACGTATTTTGACATTCGTATGAGTTCAGGTTTTTGGCTACTTGTCAATCATCGTTCCTTTCGTCGAGTTGCGTCGCCTTTTTCTCGGCTAATACCAACTTGGCATTTATCGGTGAGATCACCGGACGTCCCAACTGGTTTTCGAGTTGTTTGCGGGCAGCTTTTGCTACACTGCCACCACTTTTGGCAACATGCTTGCTCTGATTCAATCCGCGAGGTTGTTGCTGTTTTGATATTTCTGTCGTGGCGGCCTCCGCAAGTGTATTAAGCGCCAGTTCGATATTGGTCATGTTATCGCGCAGGCTTTCTTTCTTCAGCCCCTTGAATTTCTTGTAGTCCTTTGTCGAGAATCCCGACCACTCCTGTGTGATGATATCCGTGAGCGTGGCATACTGCTGTCCCTTGATGCCGCGACGTTGCCATTCGTCAGTCAGTTCCTTACGAACCTCGATACTTTTCAGACGTTGGTTAATCCACTGCTCGGAATACCCCAGCTGTTTATAGTCAGTCATCGCCTGCTGTATCGATAATTCGGGATCCTGCATTTGGTCAATGCGGTCGCTCGCCACTTGTGCCATCCACTGTTTGAACGGCTCGGCCTTGGGCGAGGGTATTGATTGAATCAGGCGGAATAATTGTTCCGTATCAGCTACATCAGTCAGGCGCATCTTTCCGTCAGCAGCGAGGAGTTTGAAACGGTTACAATTTGTAACGGTTTCATTGCCTTCCTTCTTTAGTCTGTTTTTCAATACCTTCCAATAATTGTTGGGGTTAAGACTGTCTGTCAATACTCCGACAACATCAACCACCGAGAAATACCACTTTTCGGTTTCATCATCCCACACGGTGCGCACTTTGCTCTGCTCGAATATTTGTATGGCCTGTTTCTTCGTCATAATCGTTTGCTTTTATGCAAAGATAGGTATTATTTGTTAATCAAATGTATTATTGACATGCCTTAGTTTATTTTCTTGGTGCACCGCCATATAAATCAAAATTTATATTTATCTTTGTCTTCGTTGTAAAGGAATGACGATATGAAGAAATTTGGTTGCATTTGTCTGTTGCTGTGTCTGGTTCAGGTCGTGAGTGCCCGCAAGATGCGGGAGATTTTTGCCGATATGCCGGATAGTCTGCTGGTCATTCTTACCCGTAACAATCGTTTGGATTGTATAGATTTTATAGAGAACAACATGAAGGCGCGCGTGCGCAATATTTTCGATAACTATTCGGAACTTACGGCTTTGACGGAGGACTACTTGTCCATGACGCTGACGGAGCGCAGCCGTGTGGAACTGAAGTTGTTTCCGGCCGGTGACTCCCTGCAGGTCATCTGTATGGTGCGCACATACGAGGGGCCGGTGGCGGAAAGCACGGTGGCTTTCTATGACGGGCAGTGGAATCCGCTGAAAGGCGGGGATATCCTGACTGTGCCTCGCTTTGAAGAGTTCTGGAACAAGCCCGATTCGCTCTCGGAGGAGGACTATCGGGGTCTGCAACAGTCCATGGACCTGCATTGTATCGAGGCTATACTGACACCGGACGCTCCGACGCTGACGTTTGTTCTTCAGACCGGTGATCTGACAGAAGAAGGCCGCAAGTCCGTTGCTCCCTGTCTCCGGTCTTTGTGCTACCGTTGGGACGGTAAAAAACGTCTGTTACTTGAGACCCCAGGCACTCGGAACTAAGTTCCGCTCTACGGCATCTTCGATATAGTCCGGCAGGTTGCAGAAGAAGTCTATACCCGTATTCTTTTCCAGTTCGTCGATGGATACAGCATAGTTGATGAGCCTTTTGTCTGAATTGGCCTTGTGCTCGATCCAGAATCCTAAAGCCTTGTAGCCGTATTGCGAGGGGTCCTGATTTTTACAGAGGATGGCCATGAAGAAATATTTGGGAACCAACAGGCCGGACGCCGTGGAAGGACGGAGTTGGGCGGCATTGTCTATCGTTCCGCCTTTCACCACGTAGAGCGTGTCCCGGAAAGAGTTGGTATTCCATTTGCGTACCTGTTTTTCCATCTCTTCCCATGTCCCGGCATTGAATTTATAGATTTGCGGTTGTATGTTGCTCAGATAAAACGTCTGTTCGTTGGCATCCTTGGAGCAAAGCCGGTCTGCCGAAGCACAGATATGCCCTCTGTTATAGCCGCCGGAATACTGGTACTGTGCCAATGTCGTGCGGTATTGTGCCGGAATGATCGTGTCTTCCTGAAACGGGTCTCTTCCCCATTTCGTGTCTTTCCAATTGTTCCGGTTCCATGTATTCACGCTGTTGGAGTTGTACATCTGGAAAGCTGTCCAACGCTGTGCCTTCTTGTTGCAGTCCCATTCGATGCACATGTTGACACCGTGCTCCTTGGTGCTGTGTACTAAAAACAGGTTTTTTTCTTCTTCTTTCAGCCGGGGAATTTCCAGACGGTCGGCGTATGCCGTACCCGGTCGGTTGCTGTTACTATTGGTTTGTGTGTCTGTCCGGATGTTCTCATCTTCCGAGCAGGCCGCCATCAGTAATAGCGAAGTTCCCAGCAGGAAGCGGAGGTATGAAGTAAGTCTTGTCATTGTGGAAGGGCGGGTTGTATACATATAAAAAGTGTGGAAAAGACGTATCTTTCCACACCTTACGATATTATTATGAGTAATAGTATCAGTCTCTGATATTATTTGCGAGTCTTGGCATAACGGCTCATGAACTTGTCTACGCGACCTGCCGTGTCCACTAACTTGCTCTTGCCTGTGTAGAAAGGGTGAGATGTGCTGGAGATTTCAAGCTTTACTACGGGATAAGTCTGGCCTTCGAACTCTACGGTGTCAGTCGTTTTGCAGGTAGAGCGTGAGAGGAACATGTCACCGTTACTCATGTCCTTAAATACAACGGGACGGTAATTTTCAGGATGAATACCTTTTTTCATATCTTTGTTTGTTTTTGATTTATATCATTGTTTACTTATAGCTGGTAACTATAAATGTGTAATGGTCTGTTTTTACGAGATGCAAAGATACGGCTTTTCTGCATAACAGGCAAACTTTCAACAAATATTTTTTGTAGTGTCTCTGTCTATGGATTGATTTTTAGCCCAGTCTTTTGTGAAGCGATAGGCAATATAATATCGACTTCCGAGCTTATCCGTACGACGGAAACAGGAGTCTATTGAGTTGTTATCCTCCGAAGTATTACAGGAATGTTTGCTTTATCCTCCGAAGTATTACAAAAAACGCGTGTTTTATCCTCCGAAGTATTACAAAATGGATTATCTTTGCGGGGTTAAAACGATTTAATTATGATACATAGGCGGATCTTGGCCGATTTGGAGGCCTGGAAGAGAAAGAAGGACCGGAGGCCTTTGATATTAAGGGGCGCCCGCCAGGTTGGCAAGACAACAGTGGTGGAGGAGTTCGGCAAGACTTTTGATACGTTTCTGCATTTGAATCTGGAAAAGCGACGTGATGCTGATTTGTTTGAGTATACGGATGATCCGCGGGAACTTATAGACGAAATTCATATCCATTTGAATAAGGTTAAGAGAGAGGGGACTGTCTTGTTGTTTATAGACGAGATTCAAAATTCCCCCAAAGCGATAGCCGTATTGCGGTATTTTTATGAAGAGATACCGGAAGTATATGTGATTGCCGCCGGTTCACTTTTGGAAAGTCTGGTGGACGTGCATGTTTCTTTTCCGGTGGGAAGGGTGGAATACATGGCGATGCGCCCCTGTTCTTTTCTGGAATTTCTCAATGGAATAGGACAAGAATTTGATGCGGAGGTAATACGGAATAGAAAGGTGAAGTCTGTACACGAGCGTATCATGAAGTATTTCCGTCAGTACATGATATTGGGTGGCATGCCGGCCGTCATACGTAAATATGCTGAGAACAATGATATTCTTGCTCCGCAATCAGTCTATGAATCGTTGATAACATCTTATCGCGATGATTCGGAAAAGTATGCCAAGAATGACATGCAGCGCTTCCTGCTGTCGCATATCCTGACTTCCGGTTGGGCGGAAGTGGCCGAGACTATAGCATTTGAAGGCTTTGCCGGTTCCAACTATAAATCGCGGGAGATGTCCGAGGCCTTCCGTACGCTGGAAAGGGCTATGCTGTTGGAACTGGTCTATCCGGTCGTGGAGTCCCGACCTCCTGTGTTGGCCAATATGAAGAGGCGTCCTAAACTGATATGGCTGGATGTGGGTTTGGTTAACTTTCAGGCTGGAATCCGTGAAGAACTGCTTTCGACGTCTGACGTGATGGACATGTGGAGAGGGAGAGTGGGCGAGCAGGTTGTCGGTCAGGAGTTGTTGGCCTATAGTCACAATGTGCTTTCCAAACGTTATTTTTGGGCGCGTGACAGGAAAGAGAGTGCGGCGGAAGTGGATTTTGTAATTCAACACAGGGGAATGGTCGTGCCGATAGAAGTGAAGACCGGACACAATCGCAAATTAAAGTCTTTACATGCTTTTATGGAGCAGGTGTCCCACAGGATTGCCGTTCGGGTGTGGAATCAGCCGTTGTCGTTTGACTCTGTTAAAACACCGGGAGGAAAAGATTTCATGCTGATAAACCTTCCTTTTTATTATCTTTCCCAGTTGGGAGCGATTATCGACGAAGTGCAGGAGAGTTTAGTCGGGTGAGATGCTCGATATGTATGACAACGGGCGGGAAGTTTTTCGCTTTCCGCCCGTTATATAGCTCAATCAGATGAATACTTTTAGTCTGCGTAATTGATGGTTATGGATGTGATTCTCATTTGACTTGGAGCACCACTTGTTCCGGAAGTATTTGTAATTGTTGTTTCTGTTGCATCAATATCGCTGATAGTACCTACGCTTTCTTTAACGGTTACGCTACCCGGATCGGCTGATATATCCCCGCTGGCATTGCAAATAGTGCCTTGGTATGTATCGAAGTTGAAAATAACGGAGGTAATTTTCTTGGATGCTTTTATGGTTAGAGAATTTTTTGGGTACATGCGAATGTTGTTACCGGCTGTGTAGTACTTGGGAACATTGTTGTTACCACCACCGACGAAAGTTAGTGTCGTTCCGTCTGAGAGAGTCTGAGTACCAACTTCAGTTGCGTTTGCAAGACCCAATGAAGATGCTGTTATAGTAATTGAGTTTTCAGAGACTTCACCACCTCCGGGTATGTCGCCGCTACCGCCGTTCTTTGTCCATGAATACAAATAACTTTCGTTTTGTGCAGTTTCCGGGGTATTACCCATGTAGTTGGTCACTTTTCCGCAGATTACTACGTCATCGCCTACAGAGAGAACATCGCCTTCCGTGTATTTTTCATTGTTCAGATAAAGTGTGCGGAATACATAGAATTGGTTGGCACTTGTTCCGTCGTCAGAAATGTAGAATGCGGCGTTGCCGTATTGGGCCGTAAAGTTTTCTTTAATGGAAACGATTTTTCCTTTGATATAGACATCCTCAGATGAAATTTCACCGGCAGCTAATGAAGAGGCATAGTTATTGGCTGCAACACTATTGAACGGACTTTCCAGTGTGCCGTCACCGGTCGCTTCACCCGGAGTCGGGTCTTCTGAACCTCCGTTGTCGGCAGTCTTTCCGTTGAGCGAGTAGATGTAGCTTGCACCCTTGCCGGCTGTTTCAGGAGTGTTGCCCATATAGTTGACGAAAGGACCGTAGATGACAACCTCGTCACCCACTTTAATCTGGTCGGCACTGGTAAATTTCACATTACCGAGATAGAAACTCTGGAAGATGTACAGTTCATTGCTGTTTGTCCCGTCATCCGAAATGTAGTAATTGGCATTGCCGTATTGGGCTGTTTCTACAGATTTGATAGAGCTGATTTTACCTTTTACATACATCGGTTCTGTCTGCGCGCTTGCATCCAAGGCTTTGATGATATTCAGTGCGGCAGCTACGTTGTACGGGCTGGCTTGTGTTCCTTCGCCAGTAGGCTCTCCCGGTGTTGTTGGCTCTCCGTCTGCTGTTTTTCCGTTGATTGAATAAACATAGGCACCGTTCTGTACGGTTTCATACGTACCGTTGTAATTTGTCACTTTGCCACAGACGATAACTTCGTCACCTGCTTCCAGTACATCACCGGATGTATATTTTACGTTACCCAGATAGAGGGCGCGGTACACATAGAAAGTATTCTTGTTTTTGCCGTCCTCGGAAATGTAGAATGCGGCGTTACCGTATTGAGTCGTGAAGTTTTCCTTGATGGAAACAACCTTTCCTTTTATGTAAATGGCTTCCGTAGACGTTTCGCCTTCAGCCAGATTGTTTTCTATATATTGGTTGGCAGCAATGCAGTTGAACGGATTAGCCAATGTACCGTCACCGATTGGTTCGGTCGGTGTTTCCGTTCCGCCATTTCCTTGTCCCGGAGTGGGATAAGGTTCGGGTACATCCTCGCAGCTGCTGAATGCAAAAGCTCCGAGAGCCAAGATGAATAATGATTTCCAAAGTGTTTTCATATTTCTTTTTTATTTTAAATATAAGTATTGTAATGTGTTTGATTATTCTGTTGTGGCTTCTTCTGTCACGATGTCCGTTTCATAACGCAAGGCAAGCTGCCAGGTCGTGTTGTAACGGGAGAGGAGGCCGTAGAGCGTGACTTTGCCCTGCGGCATCACCATGCTGGCGAAGTCGGCATACGTGCTGGTACGCAACGTGACAGGTTGTGACAATCCGTTGATGGATACGTTTACGCCGTTGCCGGCATCGCTTTCCGATTTGTCAGCCAGAACCTTTTCGCCGTCTGCCCCGGACAGAGTGACATCCTTGATGCGGACGATGGAGCCGGCATATTTATCCATGTCCCAACTGGGATCGAAGTCCAGTGTGTCGACCTGGCCGACGTTGCCCGTGAGACAGAACCGTTCGTACCACATGTTTTTGGGCATACGGCCGATGCGCGTCACACCATAAGAACTGGTCGACGGATTGCGGCCGGTGGACGGATAACCAAGTTGCGGCTGTTTGCCATAGCCGCCGATGTACATGCCTTTCAGGTTGACCAGTATTTCCTGGCCGGGGCTGAGGTAGGCGTAGATGGAGTTGTCCGTGATGCCGATGACAATCCGTCCGGTGCCGTCGTCCAGTACAATCTGCTGTGATACGTTGCCGCCGAGGTCGTTCACCGTGACAATGCCTTTCAGCTGCATGTCTTCCGTGATGAGTTCGATTTGGTTCGTCGCATCCGTCAGTGCTTTATATTTTTGCTTCAGCGCTTCGATGGTGATATGCTTTTCCGGATTTTCCGTGATGGCATCATTGCCGTAGTAAGACTTGGATGAGTTTGCGGTCGGGTCTTCCCAATCGCCGTCCATGCAGGACGTGACAGTCAGTCCTAATCCTAAGGCAAAGAATGTGATTATATTTCTTGTTTTCATAAATCTGTTGTTATTAAATGTTTTTTAGAAGCGGTAGTTGATGTTCAGCATACCGTTGATGCCCTGTACATAATACTTCTTGGGATTTTTCTGGAAGTCGTAGATACGTTTGCTGCCGGTTTCGTAGTTGCCGTCTCCCTTGTCGCTGGCCGAGTAGTTGCTTCGGCTCTGCTCATATCCGCCGGACACCATTTTCTGGTTGTTGGTCACATTGGTAGCCATCAGGTTTACGCTCAGTCTGTTTTTCCCAATACGGAACTGTTTGCCGATGGAGGCGTCGAGCATGAAACCGCCCTTTCCTTTCAGTTGTTCCGGTACATTATAATTGCCTTCGTTGTCAACATTACCCATGTTCTTCAACGTCTCCGTATAGCGGAGGTTGGGTGCGTAGCTCAGATAGATACGGTCGTAGTAGTTGCCCGTCAGGTCCAGATACCATCCCTTGATGTTGTAGCTCAGCCCGATGCTTCCTACCGTGAGCGGTGTGCCGCTTTCACGCATGTTTTTGTTCATGCAGACGTCGTGGTAGAGGGTGCCGCTGGTGGAATGCATGTAGGATACGGCGGTGTTTTCCGTATATTGGGCATCGCTGTATACGCCCAGAACGTTGATTTTGAAATTGGATGTCACCTTGAACTGCATACCCAGCTCCACACCGTAGTAGTTCTTCGTCACTCCGTTGAGCGAGACATACGTGAAACTGTTCACGTCGTCGTAGTAGAAGTTCTGCCACTCGTTGCCTTTGCTCGTGTGCGTGAAATATCCGGTCAGGTTGGCACGCAACCAGGACGTGTTGAGCGCATAGCCCAGTTCCACCGAGTTGACATGCTCGCATCTCAGGTTCTCGGCGAAGTTGTTGTTGATTTCCGGTGCCTGGAAAGCCACGTATGCCTGCGGGCTGCGTGCTTCCATGCCGAAGCCGAAGGTCAGCGTGTTGCCATAGCCTAAGTTCAGGTTTGTACCGATTTTCACACCTCCGTCGAGGAAACGTGCTTTCTGGCTCTTGCCGTATGAATTGTCTGCCGCCAGACCGTTGCGCATGTTACCGTCGCGCCACATGTGGGAAGCTCCCACCTTGCCGGCGATGTAAGAGTGGGCGATGCCTTTGTTCAGGGCGTACTGTGTCCACAGAGTCATTTTGTTGACAAAGAGGTTGTAGTCGTAACCGAAACGGTCGCCTTTGCCCACCCGTCCGTTGGGGTTGTTGAGGTCGTATTGCACTTCCGGATCATGCGCGGTATAAGTACCGATGGCATAGTTGTTGATATTGTGCATGTTGTCGGCGCCCAGCATGTCCTCCATAGTCTGGTAGTGCATGCCCTTGTTCGTGCCGAGATTTACGCCCACCTGCCATTTGCTGTCTTTGGTGACGGCCAAATCCAGCGTGGAGGCCAGGTTTACCGTCAGGTGGTCGTTGTGCTTGGCCTGGATATAATAGGCGGCGTCCTGTCCCGTCAGGTTCTGCTGGCGGTTGGCATAATACAATTTGTCCCATTGTATCTGCCGGTTGGCCTTGCTTGCCATCCAGTAGTCGCGGCTGTTTACCCATGATTGCAGGCTGTATTCCGTATTGCCGACGTCCGAACCGTCCCATACATTATATATAGCGCTCGGGAAGTTTTTCCAATAATCCGGAGCCGGGTTCTCCGCGCCGTTGTAGTTCAGTTTGGTGGAACTGTACATGGCGTAGCGTCCGAGTACAGTGGTGGTCAGTTTCGCATTCTCGTTGATATTGAAGTCCCAGGTGATGAGGGCCGAAGGTTCGTAATTGTTCACCACGCGGGAATTTCTCTTCTTACCGTCCTGATAACCCCAGTACGGGTTGTAATACCGGTCGTTGGCCAGCCAGTATGCCTCGTCTGTCGAGGCTCCTTGCGTGGAGCGTTCCGTCGGGTTGCCCCAGGTGGCGAATGAAAGGCTGTGGCGGCTGTTGAATACCTTCTGGGCAGAAAGGAAATAAGCCAGCGAGTTGTAGTACGTGCCTTCCACCCAGCCCTCGTTGGCCCAGCGGTAGCCCACGGTACCCATGAATGCCCAGCCGTTGTCCTTCAGGCCGGTGGCATAGGTGAACATTCCGCGCAGGCGGTAGTTGCGGTTGGCGCCGCTCAGGGTCGCTTTGCCGCCGGCGGCATAATGGCTGGCGCGGAAGTCATAGTTGTTGGAACCGCCCAGTCCGGCAAAACTGAAAGCGTTGCTCTCGAACGGCAGGGAAGACTCCATGCTGCGTGTGGCGTCGTTCATGCCTCCGATCGTGCTGTAGCTGAACCGGCCGTTCTCGCCGTTGTTCGCCAGCACTCCGTTGAAATAGATGTCGTTGTAGCGTGAGTCGTAAGCTCTGTATTTGAAACGCATGGGGCTGAAAGTGTAGCCCACATTGCTTGTAAACACATTGTTGTTGGAACTCACGACGCTGATGCTCTGTGTCACGTCGTCGTCCTCGCCCAGTTGCGATTCCGAGAATACGAATGCCGCGTTGTCTTCGTGGATTGTTTTTTGCGGGTCGGTAACCGTCTGCTGGGCATGGGTAGCCGCTGACACGCAAATCAGTCCTGCCGCTAATTTCAGCTGTTTCTTCATAAAATTGCTATGATATTAATTCTGATGCAAAGTAATAAAAAAACTGTGTATGGGGCGGCATTGCCTGTCCTTTTTTTGATGTGAAGGGTGTTTTTTCAGGGAAACTCCGTATATTTGCATCCGCTCTAAGGGTAAGAAAACGATTAAAATCTTAAAAAAGAAACTATGAATAAAAAAGCGATGCTTGCACTGCTGTGCTGTCTTCTGGTGGCGTTGGCCGGGAAAAGCCAGGAAAAGAAAATCGGTTGCTATGCCGTGGCGTTCTATAATCTGGAAAATCTGTTCGACACGATTCATGACGAAGGGAAGAACGACTATGAATATCTTCCCAACGGTGCCAATCACTGGGATTCCCGCAAATATCTCTCGAAGCTGAAGAACCTGTCGAAGGTGATTGCGGAAGTGGGTACCGACCAGTTGAAAGGAATAGGCGCATCGGTGATCGGAGTGTCGGAGGTGGAGAACGCACGGGCTCTGACGGATCTCGTCAACCAGCCTTTGCTGAAAGAGCGTGGCATGCAGTTCGTGCATATCGAGGGGCCGGACCGGCGCGGCGTGGATTGTGCACTGCTCTATAATCCCCGTTTCTTCACGCCCGAGAAATCTTTTCTCCAGCCTTATGTGTATGAACCGAAAGACAGCACCCGGCGTACCCGTGGTTTTCTTACCGTACAGGGAAAGATTGCGGGAGACGATGTGACGTTTATCGTATGTCACTGGCCGAGCCGTTTTGCCACCTCGCATTACCGTGAGATGGCCGGGGAACAGGTACGTCATCTGAAAGACAGTATTTTGGCCGCCTGTCCGGATATGAAAATCATGGTGATGGGCGACATGAACGATGACCCGACGGACAAGAGCATGGCGCAGGCGCTCGGGGCGAAAAGGGAACTGGAAAAAGTGAAGGACGGCGAGATGTTCAACCCTTGGTGGAATATATTGAAGACGACAGGCAAAGGCACGCTCACTTACCAGGGGGGCTGGAACCTGTTCGACCAGATCGTTCTTTCTCCTAACATGCTCAATAAGAAAGGCGTGAGGGATTACGCCTCTCTCAAGTATCACAAGGCGGAGGTGTTCCGCCGGGATTACCTGATGCAGACAGAAGGCAAATACAAGGGAAACACCAAACGGACGCATGCCGGCGGGGTGTGGCTGGACGGATACAGCGACCACTTGCCCGTAGTCATCTATTTATTGAAAGAATTGAAATAAAATACGGGAATGAAATCCCCCCGGAAGGCGTTTAAAAAGCTTTTCGGGGGATTTTTTTCTTTAAAAGAAGCAGAAATAAATGCGGTTCAGAGATTTTTGTATATCTTTGTATGCTAATAAGAATAATATATTATTTCGTTTTTTAAACTATAAAAAGACATGGTAAATTACAAAGATTTGGGTCTGGTAAATACCAGAGACATGTTCGCCAAGGCTGTGAAAGGCGGTTATGCCATTCCGGCTTTCAATTTCAACACTATGGAGCAGATGCAGGCTATCGTGCAGGCTGCCGTTGAAACAAAGTCACCTGTCATCATGCAGGTTTCCAAGGGTGCCCGCAACTATGCCAACGCTACCATTCTGCGTTATATGGCTCAGGGTGCAGTGGAATATGCAAAGGAACTGGGTTGTGCCAATCCGCAGATTGTGCTTCATCTGGACCACGGAGACAGTTTCGAACTTTGCAAGAACTGCATCGACATGGGCTTCTCTTCAGTGATGATCGACGGTTCTTCTCTTCCTTATGACGAGAACGTGGCGCTGACAAAGAAGGTCGTTGACTACGCTCACCAGTATGACGTGACGGTAGAAGGCGAACTGGGTGTTTTGGCCGGTGTCGAGGATGAGGTTGTCGCAGCCGAATCACATTATACGAAACCCGAAGAAGTGGAAGACTTCGTTTCAAAGACCGGCGTGGATAGCCTGGCTATCTCTATCGGTACTTCTCACGGCGCTCACAAGTTCACTCCCGAACAGTGTACGCTGGTGAACGGTGTGCTCGTTCCGCCTCCTTTGGCATTCGACGTGCTGGCCGAAATCGAGAAGAAATTGCCCGGATTCCCCATTGTACTCCACGGTTCTTCTTCCGTGCCTCAGGACGAAGTGGCTACGATCAACCAGTTCGGCGGTAAGTTGGAAGCTGCCATCGGTATTCCCGAAGAGCAGTTGCGTCAGGCTGCCAAGAGCGCCGTTTGCAAGATCAACATCGACTCAGACTCCCGTCTGGCCATGACGGCTGCCGTTCGCAAGGTATTCGCTGAGAAGCCTGCTGAATTTGACCCGCGCAAATATCTGGGTCCGGCTCGCGACAACATGAAGAAGATGTACGAGCATAAGATTATCAATGTGTTGGGTTCAAACGACAAGTTGTAATCAGGGAATAATCTCGGAATATTAAAGGTGAAAGGGCTGCAATGTTACGTTGCAGCCCTTTCATTGTGTTATGGAGCGTGCGGACAGAAGAAAGAAAAACGCATTTTTCTTCATCCAGGGGGCAGATAGGGGCAGATAAAAGCTCTTTTTGCTAAAGTATATGGAAAAAAAACTAATTGCCTTCCCTTTAAAGGTAGCCTAATTAATTTTACACTCCGGAAAAGTTTGCAAAACATCTGCCCTATCTGCCCCATCTGCCCCCCCCCCTGGGAGATAAGGATGCCCATCCAAGTGCTCTTAGGATGCCCATTCTAACCCCCTTATAATGCCCATTCAAGCACCCTTATAATGAGGCTGTCTAACAAGTTTAGGCGGCCTTTTTCTCTTTATGGTGCAGGCAAAAAA
>CAMWUI010000010.1 GCA_947177395.1 uncultured Paraprevotella sp. | reverse complement strand
TCCCGGTCGCTGGTGGCGGCCGGCGTGAAGAAGGTGCACACGGCGGAGGGGAACAAGTATCTGGTCGTGCAGAATTAGCGGGGGCTGCGGGCAGATTCTTATATGAGAAGCTGATGCTTTGGAAGAGGTTCGTCATCGAAATCGTCAACGATGAACTGAAGAATGTGTGCCAGATTGAGCATATAGGGTACCGTTCCGTTGATAACTTCGCAACCAATCTGTTTGCAGGATTTATCGCATACAACCTCCTGCCCAAGAAGCCTTCAATGAACATTGAAATCATTGACATAGGAAAGTTTATTGCATAAGGCTTATATCGAATTCACGTAGAGAAAAAGAACGAACAGTGAAAAAATCCCAAAGACAGGAGTCTGGAAGAATAATATTGGAAACGTTCATTTCCAAATGGTATCTTTTAAACGCATTTCAATATGTTTGAATATACGCTTGTATGCAGAACAGAGAAATGTCTTTGTTTGAAAATCACCTCCTTGCAGGAAACCGTCATGTAGACATCCCCCGTGGCATATAGGGTAATACGTACATTGGGCGCAATGGCTTATATATTCTGCCCGTTTGTAAATTTCCGACTGTTGGATAACCTTTAGAATATCTGCGAATGGTTGGTTGTGGAGGTTGCCGTATGAATATGTGGTGTCCGTCTCGCAGAAACGGCCGCAAGGGAAAACTTCTCCGCTTGGGGATATAGCCATGAAATGATTTTGGCAGTTGTTGCCGAACATGCAACCGGAAGGGTGGCCACCGCTCATCAGGTTGCTGGCAATTTCAATGAGATTGGATTCTTTGATACGATGTTCTTTATCGAAATAGTATAGGTCGAATAATTCGATGACCATGTCGGCATATTCAAGAGGAGTGATGTGCAAGGATTCTTTATTGATGCTGGCTTCTCCGGCTTCAAACAGTGGATTGAACTTGAAGTTTAATTCGTTTGTAGAGAGGAAATCGTAAACTTCGCTCATACGTCCGATGAACTTCTTACTGCCCACAAGAATGCAACCTATGCTCAAATCGTGTTGTCGGCATAGGGCGAGTTTTTGCATGATGGTATCGAACGTGGAGGTTCCATTGGCGAATTTCCGTTGGGAATCATTGATGTATTTCGGACCGTCTAAGGAGAATCCCACATGGACGTTGTATTGTTTAAATAATTGGACGTATTTTTCTGTTATCAATGACAAGTTGGTTTGGATGTTCTGTTTGATATGAAGTCCTTTTCTTTCTTGTTCTATCCATTCAAATACCCTGCGATAATTTTCTGTACCCCAAAGAAGAGGTTCGCCCCCGTGCCATATCAGGGTAAGCCGTTTGTGGTGTCGTGATACCGTTTCATCCATTATTTGCTTGATGATATGGCAGACAAACGGTACGTCAAGGATCTCAGTTGAGACCTTGACGCTGTTTGCCAAATAACAATAGTCACATCGAAAATTGCAGTGGAATGTGGGTTTTATAATAACAACCATACTTCTTTACTATTCATTGGAGGTGCCTTCTGTTGTATCCCGGGTAAGTTTCAGGCTTCCTGGTTCAAACAGACCTTTGCTGGCGGCGGCAATCATTTGTTTGAAATCATAGTCTAAAATAAGCACTTTGCATGAGGCATTGCTTATTTCGTCATAGGCTATCAAAACGGTTTCGAAACGCGTGTCTTTATCTTCAAAGTCATTTAGCGTAAGCTGCTTGCTCTCATATTTCCTTTTTAGGACGGTATCCTTGAAACCGTTTATTTTGGCGGCCCGGATGTCGGACAGATTGAACGGCAGTAAACGCTCGTTGTCAAATTTATGTTTCCCGCGTCCTTTGCACTTGAGTACGGGAATCGTAGGCAACTCAATAGACAGGAAAGTTCCACGATAGCGTATGCGTATGTAGGTTCTTATGTCATACACATTGCGCTTAAATCCTTGGTTCTGAATCTTCAGCTTGTACAAGGTGGTGCCGTCTGTTTGCGTGATGATTTGAATGTCTTTACTGATGCGTAGTTTGGGGCGTAATAAGATTGTAGTAACAAGCCAAAATATGACTGAGGACATAATGCCAGAGCATAGTCCGATGGTAAAACTAATCCACATATTGCTATTATTTATTCTGCATCGTAATAATCTCCATGACAATCGTTGTAATCGTCGTAACTCTCGTTATATTCCACCCAGTTGTCCAAAAACAAGTGGTCGGCTCTTTTTTTTGCACAAGCGGAAAGAATTTCTTCTTGTGCATAAGTTAATACTTCTTTCATGTTAACATTAGTTTAATGGGGTGATATATAGAACAGGACGTGAATATTGTGGTGGGTAAACATCCCTATTTTTATCAAATCCGTGTTGAAATTTGTCATTTTCATAAAAATAATAGTAGAAAGTCCCATCCTTACTGTTGAAGCCTGGCAAATTTGACCAACTACAGAATTGGAGATTGTCGTATGGGTGATTTAATTTTTTGAGAGTAGATCTTATCATGTCTTTTTGTGCTATAATCATAGCAAATTGGCTTTCTGACGGAAAGTTGTCCTGTCTTTGTGGTCCAATCTTGTCTGGTGAGGGTAAACTCATGATGAATCCATCTCCGTTTTGGATAATGACGAGTCCCAGTTTTTTATAATAAATCTTTTTGGTTTCGGCCATTTTGTTCCATTGTTCCGGGGTGAGATAATAGCGTTTGCCGTCCTTCTCTACTGCAAGAGCCATAGGAAAGGGGGAGTTGGAATAGATGGAACCGCCACCGCTACTCGAATTCCCGTTGCAAAGAATCAGGCCTCCGGCTACATCCTGGGCCAGTTCGGCCAACTCTGTCATACTCCCCACTTGACCAGCTGTTTCGTATGCCTTATCAATCTGTCCCGTCTGTATGTCTATTAGGCGGGCTGCGATGAATAACTCTTCAAAAACTTCACTCAGGTCGACCACGGCTACATAGCGGACTCCAAACTTCTGTCCGATTTGTACTATTTGATTGTCACGTACTTCTCCCGATGTCTGATAATCCTGCTCTTTTGCCAATTCTTTGAGGAAGTCGGCTGTGCGCTCTACGGCAATATATTCGTCACTTTGTGCGATTTCTGAAACCATTTTAGAACCGATGACTTTCTTGTAAGCTTCGTTAGTGATTTCTCCCGTCATGTACACGGCGACTTTCTGCCTTCCGGTTTGCGACATTGCGGCATAGGGCTGTGCGAAAAGGATTGCCGACAAAATAAATAAGATTTTCTTCATAATTGTGATGTTTATTTGGATTTTTTAGATAAAAGCCTATAGGATACATTATTGCCCAATACAGTATATACAGAACTGTCGGTGTATTTGCGTTGGGCATTCACGGATTTGAGTATGGCACCCGTTTCCAATTCTATCAGACGGGCGGTCATGTGAATCATATCGCCATTTTGCGTTACGTCTACTGCAATGACATAATCTACCCCTAACCGTTGACCGACGGCACGTATCTGGCTTTCGGGTACTTCGCCGGAAAGCTGGTAGTCCTGTTCTTTGGTTAGTGCGTTGACAAAGGCATCGATACGTTCGAAAGGCGCATACTCCTTATTACCCGACAAGCGCGACATGATGGCTGCGGTTACGACTTTCTTGTTGGCCTTGTTTACCTCGCCCTCTACATATACAGCCACTTTTTTGGCAACGGCATTGGCTGAAGCCGAAAACAATCCGGCTAGAGCTACAAACATTAATAGGATACGTTTCATCCTTATTCTGTTTTTGTGTCCTATAGCCACCCCAAATTCAGACGGTTATTTAAAAAGTAAAAGCGCGGGTTGCTGTACTTGTCGCCCGTTCCACTCGTAGAGGCCTTCGCATTGCCCTGTATCGTAAGAACGAGCAACGCAGAAGCCCACGCCGTTTATGTAAATAGAAATCAATGGAGGCTTCCCCTCGGGGAATCTCGAATAGTACTATATACATACCATGGGCGTCTACGATTGCTTCACCCTTGACGATACATGAGAAAGTTGCGAAGTTTCTACGAGTCAAGAATCAAGCGCCTTGTAAACGCTTCTCAAAATGTCTGCACACCCTCCCGCGTGTTCCCTTGTCGGGGCTTCTGCAAGCGATATGCGTGGCAAAGTTAACAATATCTTGATATATTTGCAATGTTTTATGGATAAAATTGCAAGGCGGGTGTACTTCAAATATATACATTGGGCGCAATGGCTTTTAGTGAGGTCGATTTCTTGGAAAAAGTTCCCTGTTATTGGGAATTTTATTATCTTTGCACCGGATAAGATGCAAAATGCATGATTAGAGTTGAATTTTCAGACAATGACCTGTATGAACTCATATTGTATGGTGTGAATGCAGGGAAATATAAAAAGATTGCCCGTGATAAGAAATTCGTGAAGAAGCTGACAGATATCTACAACTTGATGTGTTCTGTGGAGCATGTTTCAAAATTGAGAGACTATAGTTTCCTTCACTATGAGCAACTGAAACATATATCCTTAAGTTCTGTGCGGATATTCAATAATAGGGTTGAGCGGCTGCTGTTCCGTGAAACAGAGACAGGATTGGAAATAACATTAATTGAATTAAATGAAGATCACTATGGCAACAAGAAATGAGAGCAGGACCCCTTGGACGGCAACTCATCCGGGAACCATTTTGAGATATGAACTGGAAGGTAGAGAAATCTCCCAAAAAGACTTTGCAGTCATGATTGGCATGCAAAAGTCGCATCTGAATGAGTTGATAAAAGGCAAAAGACGTATGACAAAGTCTGTAGCCGAAAAAATTGAGGAGGTGCTCGGAATCTCTGCTGTGTCATTGCTCAACATGCAGGTTCAGTATGAGTATGACACAAAGGTGATAGAGCAAAGAGGTATAGAGGAATTGGACGCACAGAATGCCTTAAAACTGTATGATGAGGTTTTTGATGTCAAAACATTGTTCAAACGTCTTGACCGGAATTTTACGTCGGCTGTGCAAAAAAAAGAGTATATCGTTGAAAGCCTGTGTCTCCCGCAGCCGGCGGAATTGAAGTTGGAAACATCGGGTATGTTTAAGAAATCAGCCAAGACCGGTCAAGACCCTCGAATGTTGATGACATGGAAATTATTGGCTGAATCAAAAGCCAAAGAACAGAAGATTGACAGGCCATTTGACAAAGGAAATAAAGAAAGCATTGTGAGTGCTTTGGTTGATGCGCTGCATAATAATAAATCCACGGTGGAAACAGTCAAAGAAATCCTGTCTGCAGAGGGAATAGCATTCTGTATGGAGGAAAAAGTTGATAAGGCATCTATAGATGGCTATTCTTATATAGAGGGCGGTACACCTTATATCATATTGACAAAGAGATATGACCGAATTGACAATTTTGCCTTTGCACTATTGCATGAGGTCGGCCATATATTCTTGCATTATATAAACGGGACAAGGAGTGAGTGCAAACTCAGCATTCCCGATTATGACAATGAAAGCCAGGAAGAGAAAGAAGCCAACATGTTTGCTGCCAATGCCCTTATTCCCGACGGGGTGTGGAAGAATGCGCCAAAGGTTAGGGTAAATCCCGTTGTCATCCAACGCAAATATACCCAGTGGGCAAACGAGAAAGGTCTGAACAAATGGATAGTATTGGGGAGAATATCATACGAGACGGGTATGTATAAATTCCGTTCAGATGAAAGCAGAAAAATCGGTTAAGATACACAATCACATGTAAGCGGATAAGTCTGTGTCATAATTAAAGTTTATAAACTGCCCTCAAAAGTTGGACAAAAACTTTTGAGGGCAATTCATTTATGAATACCTCTATAAATATAAGGTATGTGTCCGGGCTTACAGGTTCTGGATCTCGTCCAGGTTGTGCTGTATGTCGGCGTCCGTCAGTTCGAAGTTCGTCAGGTTGCCAGCCAGGTACTGGTCGTAGGCTGTCATGTCGATGAGGCCGTGGCCGGAGAGGTTGAACAGGATGACTTTCTCCTCGCCTTTCTCCTTGCAACGCTTTGCCTCGCTGACGGCGGCGGCGATGGCGTGGCAGGACTCCGGGGCAGGGATGATGCCCTCGGCCTTGGCGAACAGGCAACCCGCTTCGAAAGATTCCAGTTGCTGGATGTCCACTGCCTCCATCAATCCATCTTTCAACAGTTGGGACACGATGACGCCGGCGCCATGGTAGCGCAGTCCGCCCGCATGGATGTTGGCCGGAGCAAAGTTGTGCCCCAGCGTGAACATCGGGAGCAACGGCGTGTAACCGGCCTCGTCGCCGAAGTCATAGTGGAACTTGCCCCGCGTCAGCTTGGGACAGGAAGCCGGTTCGGCCGCCACGTAACGCGTCTGTCTGCCCTCCAGGATGGTGTGGCGCATGAACGGGAAACTGATGCCGCCGAAGTTGGAGCCGCCGCCGAAACATCCGATGATGATATCCGGGTATTCGCCCGCCATCTCCATCTGTTTCTCCGCTTCCAGTCCGATGATGGTCTGGTGGAGGGTGACATGGCTCAGTACGGAGCCCAGCGTGTACTTGCAGTTCGGGGTGGTGCGCGCCAGTTCGATGGCCTCGGAGATGGCCGTGCCCAGCGAACCCTGATAGTTCGGGTTCTTGGTCAGGATGTCCTTGCCGGCCCGTGTGGACATGGACGGGGAAGCCGTCACCTGTGCGCCGAACGTCTGCATGATGCTGCGGCGGTAGGGTTTCTGCTCATAACTGATTTTCACCTGATAGACGGCCGCTTCGAGTCCGAATACCTTGGCTGCGTAGGAAAGAGCCGTACCCCATTGCCCGGCGCCGGTCTCGGTGGTGACGTTGGTCACGCCTTCTTTCTTGCAATAATATGCTTGTGCCAAGGCGGAATTCAGTTTGTGGGACCCCACGGGGCTGACACTCTCGTTTTTGAAATAAATATGTGCCGGGGTGTCCAGCGCCTTCTCCAATCCGTAGGCTCTCACCAACGGGGTACTGCGGTAATACTTGTACATCTCGCGCACCTCCTCCGGAATGTCAATCCACCGGTCTGTCTGGTTGAGTTCCTGCCGGCTCAGTTCCTCGGCGAAGATCGGATACAGATCTTCCGGTTTCAGGGGTTCCTTGGTGCCGGGATGAAGGGGCGGCATGGGTTTGTTCACCATGTCGGCCTGGATATTGTACCACTGGCGTGGAATGTCGTCTTCGCTTAGGAAGAATCTTTTTGTCTTGCTCATACAATATGTTTGTTTTTGAATGAATGTATATTCGGATTGTTAACCCGGGGCAAATTTATATAAAAACAACGGCTTTTCCTATTGAACGGGAAAAAATGCGACAGGACGGCTTCCGGGGAATGGGGCGGGTATGGAATAAAAAGGAATGTTTATTCATTAACAACGATGCCTGTCATTCTGTATTTACGTAATATATAGCTAAAATAAATGTTTTATGAATAAAAATAAGTTTGTATGGAATAAAATTGTATTTTTGTGCCGGCAATATTCAGTATGCAGATAAGATGAAGAACAGAAACACACGTCTGGAAGTTATAAAGATGATTCTGTCCAGCCAGGAGATAGCCAGCCAGGAAGACCTGCTGGTGGAACTGGACAAGGCCGGTTTCGCTTCTACGCAGGCTACCTTGTCGCGCGACCTGAAGAAACTGAAAGTGGTCAAAGCCGCCGGTTCCTCGGGGCATTATGTGTATATGTTGCCGGCCAACAATCTTTACCGGAGAGTGTCCGAAACCCACCTGACGGTGTCCGCCATGAACCGGTTGGGAGCACTGTCGGTGAAGTTCTCGGGCAATCTGGCCGTGATACACACGCTGCCCGGCCATGCCGGCCATGTGGCCTACGATATAGACAACAGTAAGATAGACGAATTTATAGGAACCATTGCCGGCGACGACACGGTCATGCTCGTGCTGGCGGAGGGGGTAGACCGCGAGGCGGCTTTGCAGAGGCTGGCTTCCGTGATGCCCGATTTAAGGTAAGTAAGATAAGAAACACGCACAATGGAGAGCGAACAGCAGATAAACGACGGAATCAGAGTCGTGGTGGCGGATAAGAGCCACGAGAAATATGTGGATATCATATTGGCGACCATAACGGACTCGGCCAGGAAAAGAGGATCCGGCATCGCGTCCCGTACTCACGAGTATCTGGCCACGAAGATGAAAGAGCGCAAGGCGGTCATCGCGCTGGCGGGAGAAGGAGAGAACGAGGAGTTTGCAGGGTTCTGCTACATCGAGAGCTGGGGAAACAAGGAGTATGTGGCCAACTCTGGTCTGATTGTGGTGGAGAAGTTTCGCAAGCACCATCTGGCCACGCGTATCAAGCAGACGGCCTTCACGCTGTCCCGTTTGCGCTGGCCGAAAGCCAAGCTCTTCGGACTGACCAGCCAGAGCGCGGTCATGAAAATCAATACGGCGCTGGGTTATGTGCCGGTGACATTCGCCGAGCTGACGGACGACGATGCCTATTGGAAAGGATGCGGGACGCCGGAACATCCATGTTGCATCAACTACGATATCCTGCAGCGTACGGGGCGGAAGTATTGTGTCTGCACAGCCATGCTCTACGACCCGGCCATGCATCCGGACGCCCCGTTGCCTGTGGAGCTTCCCGAAGATGTGGTGAAAATGGCCCGTGAGGCGGCGGCGAGGGATTTGAGATAAACCGAAAACTAGAATAAAGATTTTATAATATATTATGGCAAAGAAAGTTGTGGTGGCCTTTAGTGGCGGACTGGATACCTCTTATACGGTGATGTATCTGGCAAAGGAGAAAGGATATGAAGTGTATGCGGCCTGTGCCAATACGGGCGGATTCAGCGAGGAACAGCTGAAGGCAAATGAGGAAAACGCTTATAAGCTGGGGGCGAAAGGATATGTCACGCTGGACGTGACCAAGGAATATTACGAAAAGAGCCTGCGCTATATGATATACGGCAATGTGCTGCGCAACAATTGTTACCCCATTTCCGTATCTTCCGAACGCATCTTCCAGGCGCTGGCCATCGCCCGTTATGCCAAGGAAATCGGTGCGGAAGCCATCGCACACGGGTCCACGGGTGCCGGCAACGACCAGATACGTTTCGACATGACGTTCCTGGTGATGGCGCCGGGCGTGGAGATTATCACCCTGACCCGCGACAACAATCTGAGCCGCCAGGAAGAAGTGGACTATTTGAACAAGAACGGATACTTTGCCGACTTCACCAAACTGAAGTATTCCTACAACGTGGGAATCTGGGGAACGTCCATCTGCGGCGGCGAGATTCTGGACAGCAATCAAGGGTTGCCTGAGAGTGCTTACTTGAAACATCCCGAAAAAGAGGGGACGGAGTTGTTGAAAATTGGTTTCCGGAAAGGGGAAATCTGCAGTGTCAACGGGGTGGAATACGAGGACAAGATAAAGGCCATACAGGAAATCGAAAAGATAGGAGCGGCGTATGCTGTGGGGCGTGACTGCCATGTGGGCGACACCATCATCGGCATCAAGGGGCGTGTAGGCTTCGAGGCTGCGGCTCCCATGCTGATTATCGGTGCACACCGTTTTCTGGAGAAATACACCCTGAGCAAGTGGCAGCAGTATTGGAAAGAACAGGTGGCCAACTGGTACGGCATGTTCCTGCATGAGAGCCAGTATCTGGAGCCCGTCATGCCGGACATCGAGGCCATGCTCGCCAGTTCGCAGCGCAATGTGAACGGCGTGGTGACGCTTGAGTTGCGCCCCTACACGTTCAGTACTGTAGGCGTGGATTCGCCCGACGATTTGGTGAAGAACAAGTTCGGCGAGTACGGAGAGACCCAGAAAGGATGGACGGCCGAGGAAGCCAAAGGCTTTATCAAGGTCACTTCCACACCTCTGCGTGCCTATTATGCCAATCACAAGGATGAACAGCGGTAAGGCATGGATGGACAAAAGAAGTTGAGACAATCTGTTAAGATAGCGATATGATAAAAGCGGGAATTATAGGTGGAGCCGGTTATACGGCCGGTGAGTTGTGCCGTCTGCTCCTCAACCACCCCGATGTGGAGATACGGTTCGTGAACAGTTCGAGCAATGCCGGCAACAGGCTGACGGATGTACACGAAGGACTGTATGGCGAGACGGATATGGTATTTACCGATGCGTTGCCTTTGGACGAGGTGGATGTTATTTTCTTCTGTTTCGGCCACGGAAAGAGCGCGGAGTTTCTGACGACTCACGACGTTCCGGCCCATGTGAAGATAGTGGATTTGGCGCAGGACTTCCGGCTGGCGGCGCCGGGCAATGATTATGTCTACGGCTTGCCAGAACTGAACCGGGCGGCCATAGAACAGGCGGTTCATGTGGCCAATCCCGGTTGTTTCGCCACCTGTATCCAGTTGGGCCTGTTGCCTTTGGCGGCCAATGGCCTGTTGGGCGGTGATGTGTCGGTCAATGCCATCACGGGGAGTACCGGTGCCGGTGTGAAGCCGGGCAGTACCACGCACTTCAGTTGGCGCAACAACAATATGAGCATCTATAAGGCTTTTACCCATCAGCATGTGCCCGAGATACGACAGTCGCTCCTGCAATTGCAGCCGGAGTTCGATGGTGCCGTGGACTTCATTCCCTATCGGGGAGACTTTGCTCGCGGTATCTTTGCCACCGAAGTGATACGGCTGGACAAGGATATGGAAGCGGAGGAAATCGTAGGGATGTACCAGGAGTATTATGCCGAGGCCGCTTTTACGCATTATGTGGATAAGCCGGTCGACATGAAGCAGGTGGTCAACACCAACAAGGCGCTGGTGCATGTGGACAAGTTCGGCGACAAACTGCTGGTGACTTCCACCATCGACAACCTGCTGAAGGGAGCCAGCGGACAGGCCGTGCAGAATATGAACCTGATGTTCGGATTAGACGAGAAGGCCGGTTTGCTCCTCAAGCCCTCGGCGTTCTGAGTAATTTATGATTCATGGTGCATAATTCATAATTCGGGATTATGCATTGTGAATGGCCCCTAATTATGAATTATAAATCGTGAATTATGAAATTGTATGATGTATATCCTCTGTTTGACGTGAATATCGTGAAGGGACAGGGGAGCCATGTGTGGGATGACAAGGGACAGGAATATCTTGACTTGTACGGCGGCCATGCCGTCATCAGTATCGGACATTGTCATCCGCATTACGTGGAAGCTATTGCCCGGCAGGCCGGCAGACTGGGATTTTACAGCAATTCGGTGGTCAACACCCTGCAGGCAGAGTTGGCTGAACGGCTGGGACGGGTCAGCGGATACGAGGATTATCAGTTCTTCCTGATCAACTCCGGTGCCGAGGCCAACGAGAATGCACTCAAACTGGCTAGTTTCCATAACGGGCGTACGCGCATTCTGGCCTTCGAGAAAGCTTTCCACGGGCGCACGTCGCTGGCTGTGGAGGCGACACACAACCCTAAAATCATTGCTCCTGTCAATGCCAACGGTCATGTGACTTACCTGCCGGTGAACGATCTGGAGGCCTTCCGGACTGAACTGGCCAAGGGCGATGTATGTGCGGTCATTGTTGAGTGTATACAGGGCGTCGGGGGCATCCGCATGGTGACGCCTGCTTTCATACAAGGATTGCGACAGGCCTGTGATGAGACCGGTACGGTGCTTATCTGCGATGAAATCCAGTGTGGCTACGGACGTTCCGGAAAGTTCTTTGCCCACCAGCATCTGGGTATCCGGCCGGATATCATTACGGTGGCCAAGGGCATCGGCAACGGTTTTCCGATGGGCGGCGTGCTCATCTCTCCTGCGTTTACTCCTGTATACGGTCAGTTGGGAACGACGTTCGGCGGCAATCATCTGGCTTGTGCAGCAGCGTTGGCGGTGCTCGATGTGATAGAGCGCGAACAGCTTGTGGAGAATGCGGCGCGGGTCGGTGACTTCCTGTTGCAAGGTATCCGCGATTTGCATCTGCCCCACGTGGTGGACGTGCGCGGTCGCGGACTCATGATAGGTGTGGAACTGGACATGCCCTATAAGGACGTACGCAACCGTCTGCTCTATGAGGAACATTGTTTCACGGGATGCAGCGGTACGAATGTGCTCCGTCTTCTGCCACCCTTGTGTCTTACGATGGAGGAGGCGGAGGATTTCCTTGGCCGGTTGCAGCGCGTCATGGGGTAGATATGGAGGAATATTATATAGCTGAGCGGGGCTGCGGCGTGACCTTGAAGGTTGCCGCAGCCCCGCTTTTTTATCTTTGGATTCCAAAAAAGTTTTCGGTTGTATATGCGTGGGGGCGCTTATTCCTTTTGACGATTCTTGTATACGGAATATCCCGTGGCGAGAAAGAGAAGCAGTAACAGGGTCAGAGCCACATAAGCGATGGTTTCGGTGACGTGCAGGCTGTGAGGGTCGAATCGGAATTCCACTTTATGGCGTCCCGGTTCCACGCGGATGGCGCGCAGGATGTAGTCGGCACGGGCTATTTCCACCGGTGTGCCGTCCACAGTGGCCTGCCACCCCGGATAGTATATCTCTGAAAATACTATTACACCTCCCCGGGACGACTGCACTTCATAGGTCAGCGCGTTGGCGTCGTAGGCGGTCAGGGTCACCTGACTGAGTGAGTCTTGTGCCGGCACGGAAGCCGCCTCGCCCAGTATATCGGCGAAACGTTTGTCCGCGATAGCCGTCACGGCCGGATTCATGTTGTGCAAGGCGGTTATCTCCTCATCGGCGTCGGCCGCATATTTCAATTCGTCCACAAACCAACCGTTGCCGTTGGCGTGAGGATTCTCCACCGGCAGTGCACTACCATCCTGCAAGGGCAGGATGACATATTTCACGTTGAGCATGTCCAGTACGGGGAAAAGCGAATCGCCGTTCACTTTCTCTAATTCTCCGTTCGTTTGCCTTACGGCGCTCATGAAAGCCGTCCGTTCCGGTTGTATGTGCTCGTCTATCACCTCTTGGTAGCGGCGGAGTTTGGCAGGGTGGTAGCCGCCCACGCTCTTGTGGTAATAAGACGTGTTGTTTTCGTTAAACGTGTTCGAAGCGAGATTTAGTACGCGGTAGTATGTTTCGGGATCCTGCAGGATGTACTGGTCGATCGGCGACGGCTCGAAAGCCTGTGCCTGTCTGCGGGGAGTGACGAACATGCCGTCGTTCAAGTAGCGTTTGTTTACCTGCCACATGTCGGCCAGACAGAGTATCAGTATACCGCCCACCATCCAGTGCGCACTTAGTTTTTTAATGTTATAAGCCAGTAGAAGGAACAATCCGGCGGTCACGATGCCACAGCTACGCCAGGCATCAGCCACGAAGATGGCTCGCCGCATGTCCTCGATGTTGGCCATGATGCCGGGTAGCATGGAGGACAGTTCCGGACTCTGCGTTCCGGCGTTGCGGAGCATGGCTATCTCGCTTTGCGAGATGTATGTTCCGAAGAAGACATCGGGCATCAGGGCAAAAAGCAAGGCCATGCCGCCCGTCAGTCCGAAACTGATATATACGTATTTCAGGTTCCGCTTCAGAACGTCCGGTTCATCCACGATTCTTTTCAGTGCCAGCATGGCCAGCAGAGGAATCGTAAACTCGGCGACAACGAGGACGGAGGCTACCGTGCGGAATTTGTTGTACATGGGCACGTAGTCGATGAACAGGTCGGTAAACCACATGAAATTATGGCCCCACGACAGTAGGACGGACAGTATCGTAGCCGCCAGCAGGCACCATTTCATGGGGCCGCGTACGATGAAGATTCCCAGTACGAACAGCATCAGTACGAAGGCTCCTACATAGACGGGACCGCTGGTGCCGGGCTGTTCGCCCCAGTATTGTCCGATTTGGTTCGCCACGAAGGAATATTCCGGTTTAGCCTTCTTGCGTGCCTGTTCGTTGGCTCCCAACACCAGTTGGGACGCACCGCCCTTGGTGTTGGGTACGAGCAGTGTCCACGTTTCCCCGATACCGTAGCTCCATGCCGTGATGTAGTCACGGTCCAGACCGCTTTCGGTCTGGTTGGCCGGGTCTTTCACGGTGTTGCGGGTCAGTTCGCTCCGCCCGCGCATGCTCTCTTTGCTGTATTCATACGTGTGGTATAGGTTGGACAAGTTGATGGTTACGCCCAGCAGGGAAGCGGCTACGATTACGCCGGTCGCTTTGAACCATCGGGCAGCCTGTCTCTTGCGGACGGCCTCGATCAGCCAAGCCAGTGACATGAGGAACATTACAGGCAGGAAATAGTAGGTCATCTGCACATGGTTGGAGAAAATCTGAAGAGCCATGAAGAAAGCTGTCACCAAGGCTCCCCGCAGATAGTGTCCGCGGTAACAAAGCGCCATACCGGCCACAGTGGGCGGTATGAAAGCCAGCACCATCAGTTTCCATATGTGTCCGGCTCCGATGATAATGAAAAAATAAGAGGAGAAGGCCCATAGGACCGCTCCCAAAACGGCCATCCATGCACGGAAATCAAAGGCGCGGAGCAGTATGTAGAATCCCAGCAGGAGTATGAATACATACATCATCACGTTCGGTAGTCCGAGTTGGTAGACGTTCTCCACTTTGGCCAGGAGGTCGGTGGAGTCATAGCTGGGTGCCATCTGATAGGTGGGCATACCGGAGAACAGCGTATTGGTCCACCGGGTGCGTTCGCCGGTGCGTTCGCGGTATTTCTGCATTTCCACGCCGGCACCCACGCCGCCCGTATGGTCGTGTCCGGACAATACAAGCCCCTCCGTTACGGGCTGGAAGAAATAGACAAAAGCCACGGCTACGAAGAAGAGTACTGCCGCCGCATCGGGAAGAAAACGTTTCAATGTATTCATAATCTTTCTATCTTGTATGAATTTCAAGGAAAAACAGCCTGCGTTCCGTCGGTTTTTTATTATATATAATTAGGTATGCGCGAGGCTGTCGTTTGCAAAGGTAGTTATTTTAAATAAGAAACACCGTTTTGTATTCATGAAAACACGTTTTTGTGTCTATAAGAATCTGTTCCTGTGGAAATCTTCGCCTCCTCCGCTTTCCGGAAGAGGCGAAGAAAAGAAAAGCGGCCCTGTTTCCTTTTGTGGAAGCAGGGCCGCCGGTTTGTTGAGCCGTTGCGCAATTACTTACGCAAGCCTAATGCCTTGACGATAGCGCGATAACGGTTGATATCGCGGTCTTTCAGGTAGTTCAGCAGGGCGCGACGCTTGCCCACCAAACCAGTCAAAGCTCTTTCTGTGCTATAATCTTTACGGTTCTTTTTCATGTGTTCCGTCAAATGGGAAATACGGTATGAAAACAATGCTACCTGGCTCTCTGCGGAACCGGTATCAGAGTTAGACTTTCCGTACTGTCCAAAGATTTCTTGTTTTTTTGCTGCGTCTAAATACATGATTTGTGATTTAAATAAATTATGATTTTGTTAGCGGGTGCAAAGATACAATATTCTTCCTTGTGGAACAAATATTTAGAATGTTTTTCTGTATCCGGTCAATATTGTCCTAAATAAAATTTGAGTGTGTGATAACTTGCTATGCTGTTATGCATAGCAGAAATTTGTTATGGACCATCCCTCCCTAAGCGTTTTCATAAGCTTCAGGAGGTGGTGTAAATGGTTCATCCAACCACTATGGGAGGTCTATTTTCGTAAAAGTGTTCAATCTGAGAGTCACCACAAGGTTGGCCAATGCTCAATTGTAGGAGGCTTTATGTTTTAGCCATGTCAAAATAAGGATAGTAGTCATGGCGGTCCATATCTGAGTTTCTACAGCATTGCGTGATGTGGCTATGAAACTCTTGATATGCAACAGTTGTTTGAGAATCCGAAAGAACACATCTATTTCCCAATGTGCTTTGTATAAAGCCGCAATGGTTGATGCGGCAAGTTTGAAACTGTTGGTAAGCAGTTCTACCTCAAAGCCGTGTTCATCGTTCCATACGACTATCCGTCGCAAACGGTTGGGATATTTGGCTCTGGTAGTTGGTAATTCAAATTCGATTGTCTCGTCAATCAGTCAATATTGTCCTAAATAGAAATCTGAGCAATGTTGTATTTGCTTTATTGCCAACAGAATACAGGCTGTTATGCCCACATAAAGATATCGCTTCGCTTCTTCTGATTATCAGTGATTTAGCTATTCGTTTAGGACAACATTGCATAGCAATAAAAAACAAACCTAAAAAAAAATTGGCAGATAAAAAATAATTAGTACCTTTGTAGCGACATTCCTTGGAGTGTCATGACATATTAGATAGAAGAAGCGTTTTGCTTATCTCTTATTGAGAAAACGTAGGAAATTTTCGCAATGATGAGAGGATAACGAAGCGGTTCTCACGCTATGGCGTGGGCTGCTATTCCCTCATCTTCATCATAGGTTTCCTACGACCTTCTCAATAGAAGCGGGCAATTCAGTCCACGCTTCTAACATAAATTAGCTGGTCGATGGGGCTGTAAGACCAAGAAATGAAATAATGAACAAAAAAATCATTTTGGCAAGCGCCATTCTCGCTGCAGTTACATTAATGACGTCATGTGGTGGACAGAAGAATCTTATTATTCCAAGAGCCGTGAGTTCAGCCGATGCAATTTCCGTAGGAGCATTGAATCTTCAGAAAGGTGACTATGACATCCTCAACACAATTACGGAAACAGCTTCTGTTACAGCCACGTATTCCAAAGCATCACTTAAACTGACCAGTGGAAACGGTGATTTCTCCTATCTGTTTAAATTCGACAGCTCAAATGGATGGACTCTTACTTCTTTTCGTGGTACTGCCACTTTCGGTTATTTGCTTCAGGATGCATCATACAATGTAGAGGATCTTCCAAGTGCAGAAGAATTTGCTCGTAGAGTTGCCATTGCACGTTTGATAGAGGTCGTAAAGGACTATGGCGCTGATGGTGTACTTGAACCTATTGTGACTTCACGTGTATCAAATGCAGGCAAAAATGCTGTTGAGTATCAGACTACGGTAACGGCTAAGATTGTAAAAATACATACCACGAATAAATGATTCTACATATGAAAAAAGTTAAATGTATTAGCGGCATCTTTTTGATGCTTGCCATGGTTGTAATGACATCATGTATGTCAGTGCAAAAGTTGCCAAAAACAGTACAAGTTCCTTTGGTCGTTTCAAGCCAAAGTGTGCCGACTACCTATCGTAACTTGGAAAAGACAGTAAGGTTGAATGTTACTTCGACAGGGGCAGAAGATGTGATGTACGATGATTCAAATCTGCCAGAGAGGGTACGTCGAATTCTTCCTCAATATATTTTTGTTCCATCAGTCAGAGAATTTGCAGCTGATGCTACCACAAGTTATATGCAAAGGATGTGCTTTGGTGTTACACCGAATGGAGACTTTCGTTTTGATGTCGACGTGAAAACATTTAAGATGAAATGGATTGATGAAACGAGTGTCGAGTGTGAGATTGTTATCAATTATAAGTTATTAGATGGTGCCGGACAAACAGTCGTGGCATCATCAACAGCAAGTTCCAGAATCACGTTAGCTTCTGCCGAGCAGTTCGGTAATGGCTTAGGACGTGCGTATGCAGAAGCTCTCAACAATGTAAATTGGGATCGAATCGCAAAATGTCTGATGGTTGCCAATACTCCCAAGCAGGAAGCCAACGTACAAGTGGCGGGTGCCGGTGATACAGCCCTTGAGCACACTGTTATCCGTTGGTATATTACTTCAACCCCACAAGGGGCAGATGTTTCTTGGCGTGTTGTATCTTCAACACCTGACGTTGCCAATACAAACTCCAATTTCGTGGGCTCTACACCTTATGAAACAACGGAGAGCTTTGATATTAAAGGCATGACTTACAACAATTCCGGCAATATACAAATTGAGATTTCCTGCGAGAAGTCAGGCTATATCACCCAGCGCAAGCGTTTCAACCTTCGTCAAGCTATTGACCAAAAGGAAATCTCTGCCAAGTTTAATCTTATAAAAGATGAATAGCTATGATAGGCAAGTTTATTAGGTTCTCGTTATTTCTTTTGTTTGTATGCATCGGAACGACTTCTGTCTTAGGCAAGACAAAAGATGTGATTCGTGATATGATAGTGCCATTGGGCACTTCAAATATTAACATATCGCAAATGTTCAACAATCTTGATTATGGTTTGCGTATTCAGGTTCGCTGTGAGGTAAATGAAAATAATCTAATCAATAGGACCGAGTTGCCAAGTAAAGAAGCAGCAACATTGCCTCGGATTACGCTTGAAAATCCTTTGGTGACCAGTACGGAGCAGTTTCTTGATAGTTATGCCACAGCCTTAGGTTTTAGAGTTGGCTCCGATTTCAATACCGACTATATTCTCAATGTCACGGTTAAAGACTATAGTTTGCGTATTCGCGACTATAACGTAAAGCATAGGATATTCAATTCGTCAAGTGCTATGGTGATTAGTTGGGAGTTGCTTAATTCTGATCATGAAGTTGTCATTAGTTCAACGACATCAACCGGTAGGGGGACGGCTAACTCCCAACTCTCTATCGCTTCACCACTCCAAATTGCATTTGTTCAGGCTCTTGGCGGAATAGAATGGGAACGTATTGCTCCTAAACTGAAGATTGCCAAAACAGCAAAGCAAGAAAAGAACAAACAAGTGCAAGGCTTTGGAGATACTGCACTTGAGAGTACTGTCATTCGTTGGTATATCGTTTCAGCTCCTCAAGGGGCAGATGTTTCTTGGCGTGTTGTATCGTCAACTCCTGACGTTGTCAATACAAACTCCAATTTCGTGGGTTCAACTCCATACGAGACAACAGAAACATTCGATATTAAAGGCTTGACCTACAACAACTCTGGCAATGTACAGATTGAAGTTTCATGCGAGAAATCGGGCCATATCACCCAACGCAAGCGTTTCAACCTTCGTCAAGCCATTGATCAAAAGGAAATCTCTGCTAAATTTAATCTTGTGAAAGAAGAAATAGTAGAATAGCATAATTAGTTCCATATCTCTTTGATGAGTATTTAGGAAATAAAAAACGAGGTGTACTTTCTATGTTCTTTGCATTTAGCAAAATGTATTTTGG
This sequence comes from uncultured Paraprevotella sp., assembly GCA_947177395.1. GTDB lineage: Bacteria > Bacteroidota > Bacteroidia > Bacteroidales > Bacteroidaceae > Paraprevotella. Next base: position 49,053 of record CAMWUI010000010.1, on the reverse strand, counting down.
TTGAAAATCAATGCGGAGTATAGAAAGTGCATCCTGTTTTTGTTGGTATAGATTATTCCATTTCAGGCTCCCACAGATGGCGTTGCATGTCTACTCGTCCGTTGGGCTTGAAGGTGATACCTTCGTTCTCTAATAGTGGATGCTGACGACTCCAGCCGGGAGCGGTGCGGCCTACGGCATTGACCACACGATGACAGGGTAGTAGTTCTGCTCCCGGCGTGTAGCGCAGAGTGCGTCCCACCATCCGTGCATGGCTTGGCCATCCGGTCAATGCAGCAATATGACCGTATGTTGTGACTCGGCCGCAAGGTGTTGGCTGACGATATTCAGCACATCGTTACGAAACGTCCGTGCCTGCTCCGCGTTCATCTTGTTCGGATAGTCCTTGTTCATACTATTGCAGCGGCATGATGTGCAAAGACAATATTGCCCTAAATAAAATTTGAGTATGTGATAACTTGCTATGCTGTTATGCGTAGCAGAAATATGTCGTGAGCAATCTCCCCTAATCGTATTCAAAAGCTTCGGGAGGTGGTGTAAATGTCACCACAAGATGAACTGCAGTCCAAAAGTTAGACAAAAAACTTTGGGGTGCAGTTCACGGCGCAGGCTATCCCTTTTTCATTGAAGAAAGGCGCCCAGTCCCGTCCTTCGTGTTCTATGGCGAGATGTACATATCCTCCGCCGGGACATATTACGACCATCCGGCCTGTGGCGTGGGCGGAGTCGGGGAGAAACACTTCCATGCTGGATTCCTTGTTGTCGGAGAGCGGCAGGGTGAAACTCCTGTTTTGGGCTGCGAGCGATAGGCTCAAGAGGAGATGGGCGAATAAGACAAGACGTGCTTTCATGGAATTATTGCTTTTATATCGGATATATTGGACTCTGCCGGGAATCCGGATATAAAAGTAGTCCAATTTATTTGATTGGACAAGCGGTCCGGGCTACCTTTTCCGCATTCTTTTTCAAATAAGGTATTAAAAGAGGGAGGGAAACAAGGTTTTCAGGGAAAAGTACCGTATCTTTGCCGATGCAGGAAAACCGTAATCTGTGCAAGGCAAACCAATGCAAAGTTCTCACCGTATTATACTTATTCTTTTGATGGCCGGTGCCGTGTGCTGGCTGGCACTGCCGGGTAGCGAACACCGTTATATCGTATGTCCGCTTCATCGGCTTACGGGATGGAATTGCCCGTTGTGCGGTGGCCAGCGGCTGGTGCACGAATTGTTGCACGGCCGGTTGTGTGCGGCTTTTTTCCATAATCCCCTGTTGTTTATGTCCCTGCCGCTTGTCGTTCTTTGGATTTTCCGGCAATGCTTTCCCTGCCTGAGCCGCCGCTATCCCCGTCTGACGGGTGAATGTTTGTTCTCTTCGCGGGCCTGTCTTTGTTATCTTCTGCTGGCACTGGGGTGGGGTGTAGTGCGCAATTTGTAAGGTCTTCGGGGATAGAGGATGGAAAAAGATACTTTTTCCTGAAAGGCGGATGGAAATATATATTTTTATCTATCTTTGTCTTTACATACAAATAGAAGAATAGATATGGAAACTACACAATGCCCTTTGTCTGCCGGCAGTGTCCTGTCGCAGGCATGGCAGCTCGCCTGCCGTCACTTCCCCGTGTTCCTGGTCACGTTTATCCTTTCTTATATCGTGTCTCAGCTTTCGGGTAGTTTTATAGATTCTGCTGCTCTTATGGAGATAGTACAGAGCAATCATGGCGTGTCGCCGGAGTGGCTGGCGGATGAAATCATGCGTCAGTTCCTGTTTGGCTTGGCGGGTTCTGCCATTGTAATGATGTTTGTGTCCTGGTTGTTGACGGTTTATATAGAGGTAGTTAATTACAAAATGTATCTTGCAGCCGTAGATTACGACAAACCGGAACTGGGCGATGCGCTGAAGACGGCCTACAAGCCTTTTCTGATGTTTCTCTGTGCGTCGGGTGCGTATTCTTTCATTGTGGCGGTAGGTTTGTGTCTGTGTGTGTTGCCAGGCATTTATCTGGCCATACGTCTGGTGTTCGTTCCTATCCTGGCCGTAGACAGGCCCCGGCTCATGTTTGGAGAGTTGTTCTCCCGTTCATGGAAGTTGACGCAAGGGCATTTCTTTGATTTGCTTTTGTTGGGCGTGTTGGCGGTTCTTGTGAACTTTGTCGGGCTGATATGCTGTTGCGTGGGTATCATTTTCACCTCTATTATTTCAGGCTTTATGTTTGCTCTTGCCTATCGTATCCTGAGCCCGAAAGAAGATATGTCGGTTGACAGAACGCTGGAAGCCGGACCTGTTGTCCCGACTCCTGAAACTCCGGAAATACCGGAAAAATCGTGTAAGGAAGGGGAAGATTACGACCGTTCGGAAAAATAAAGATTCACGGTCGGGTGTTTGCGGGGCATGAAGCCCCGCAAACATGAATTTCTTATTCGTCTGCAGACCTTGCCGGTACGAGTCTTGCCAGATAGTCGTAGTGTGGCCCTTTTTCTATCAACTCGGCCCGGAAACCGTTTGCCTGGGCATGATAAGACAAGGTGTCGAAGTCTACATAGAGCCATGGAAACATGTCGCCTTTCACCTGCCGGTACTGCATGCGGAAGTCTACCTCTCCATAATAGCTCGCGTTCAAGTCGACATCTAATATCCCGTCCTCGTCCTCGTAGATGTAGCGCAGGTCCGTGGAGTCCATCAGTATTTGTCCGCCCGGAGCCAGCAACTGTTTCATCCGTCGACAGAACAAGGGCATGTTTTTCAGTTGTCCGATGAGGCCGGAGCCGTTCATCAGCATCAGCACCGTGTCGTACGTCCCGACAAAAGCGTCGTCCAGCAGGTCTGCCTGTTGCACGTCTTTTATTCCGCGGCGGCGCATAACCTCTGTCGACAAGGGAGAGATGTCGATGGCTGTGACCTCCAGTCCTCGTTCCTGTAAAGCAAGGCTGTGGCAACCGGCTCCGGCTCCGGCGTCTAACACTCGTCCCCGGCACAGGGAGAGTGCCGTGCGCTCTGTTGACGGCATGTCTGTTTCTGTACGGAACAGAGTGGTCACCGGCATTTCATCCTCGTCAAACTGTGGGGAGAGTACTTTCAGGCGTGCGCACCGTCCTTTCTCGAAATAGTCCCGGATAGCCTGTCCCATAGGATCCGTTTCCGGTAGCAACTGTTTTTTGTTCATGCTCTTTGTATATTACGGAACAAAGATAGGGATTATTTCCTGGTCTTTTGTGTAGGATTGTCCTTTGCAGTATATATTTTTCTTCGCAGGGGCGGGAAAATGGAGAAAAATCCGTAAGTTTGCAACTCGGGGAATCGACTCATGCGATAGCAGACATATTTAAACCGGGAACTATCATGAACAAGTTTTTTTCTTCAGTGTGGGGAATGCTCATTATGGCTTCGACAGTCTGGGCACAAAATGTAATCCGTTTCACAACGACGGAAAACGAACCGTGGAAACAGACTAAGACAAGTCTGAATACGAAGTCCGCCGTCGTACCTGTACTTGAAATCAACGGGGTGGAAGAAGGGGTGGAACTCAAAGCCTGGGGTACGACGTTCAACGAACTGGACTGGGATGCGTTGCTGATGCTCACACGGAATGAACAGGATGCGATTCTGTATAATCTGTTTGATCCGCAAGGCGATTTGAAGTTTACCCGCGGGCGCATTTCCATGAACTGTAACGATTACGGTCGTGAATGGTATAGTTGTGATGAGGTGCAGGGCGATCTGGAATTGCGCTATTTTAATATAGAACGTGATAAGCGCAGCATCATTCCTCTGATTCGTGCCGCGCAGAAATACAATCCCGGTCTCACGTTCTGGGCTTCTCCCTGGAGTCCTCCGGGCTGGATGAAGATCAACAACGATTATCCCGTTGTAAGTAGCCGGCATAACAGGCAGGACAGCCGTATCGACTATCTGCTTTTCGGATCAGTGGATGGCATTGACGAGGACGAAATGAAGTTTCTGGGCGAGCGTAGTGGTAAGTTCCCGCGTCGTCTGGCTACGCAGGACTACTTCATTCAAGATCCACGTTACCTGCAGGCATACGCCAATTATTTCTGTAAGTTTATCGAAGCTTACAGGGAACAGGGCGTGACCATCGACATGGTCAGTTATCAGAACGAGGCATACAGCTACACGCCCTATCCCGGTTGTGCCTGGACGGCTGAAGGAACCGTCCGTTTCAACCGCGATTATCTGGCACCTACATTGAAGAAACGTCATCCGGAGGTGAAGCTCTATCTCGGCACCATCAATACGAACCGTCAGGATCACGTGGAGAAGATTCTTGCCGATGAAGGACTGCGTGCTTGCATCGATGGAATCGGGCTTCAGTGGGAAGGACGCGAGATTTTGCCGGAAATCCGTCGCCAGTATCCTGACTATCATTATATATGTTCGGAAAGCGAGTGCGGAAATGGCAGTATGGACTGGAAGGCCGCCGAGCATACATTCTTTCTCATCAGTGACAATATGGGACAGGGCTGCGATGAATGGTTCAACTGGAACTTTCTCCTGCCAGATCAAGGAACCAGTCCTTGGGGATGGAATCAGAATGCCCTTATACAGGTAGATTCACAGACGCGCAAGCTCAGATATACGCCCGAGTATTACGCCGTGAAGCATTTTACGCATTATGTGGCGCCCGGTAGCAGGATGGTAGGGTATAGTCCCCGGGGAACGGAGAACACATCGGCGGTGGTATATCGTACGCAGGACGGAAAGCACGTGGTGATAGCCGGTAATTTCAGTGATGCGGAAAAGACAGTCTGTGTGAAAATCGGTAAGAGATATCTCAACGCCGAGATGCCGGCCCATTCTTTCAGTACTTTTGTGACGAAATGAAGCCGGAAGGCAGAATGTTCTGTGGGAGGGTTCGTCGGATGTAATTTGATGTGCCCTCCTCTCTTTTAAATGAGATACTTATAACGCTTTCCGATTTTTTGTTGTAACTTTGCGGTCATATTTGTTTAGGTAAAGTATGCAAAACATCAGAAACATTGCCATTATTGCCCATGTAGACCACGGTAAGACTACGCTGGTGGACAAGATGTTGCTGGCCGGAAACCTTTTCCGCGAGAATCAGCAGACGGGAGAATTAATGCTGGATAACAACGAACTGGAACGGGAACGCGGGATTACTATCCTGTCGAAGAACGTTTCCATCAATTACAAGGATACCAAGATAAACATCATCGACACTCCGGGACACTCCGACTTCGGAGGAGAAGTGGAGCGCGTGCTGAATATGGCCGACGGCTGTCTGCTTCTTGTGGATGCTTTCGAGGGACCTATGCCGCAGACGCGTTTTGTGCTGCAAAAGGCATTGGAAATAGGACTGAAACCGGTGGTGGTCATCAATAAGGTGGACAAACCCAATTGTCGTCCCGAGGAGGTGTATGAAATGGTGTTCGACCTGATGTGCGAACTGGATGCCACCGAGGAGCAACTGGATTTCCCCGTTATCTACGGCTCGGCCAAGAATAATTGGATGGGAGAGGACTGGAGCAAGCCTACAGAGGACATCCTCTATCTGCTCGACTCCATTCTCGAACATATTCCCGCCCCTGAACAGCTTGAAGGTACGCCCCAGATGCTTATCACGTCGCTTGACTATTCCAACTATACGGGGCGTATTGCCGTGGGACGTGTACACCGCGGCACTCTGCGAGAGGGCATGAACATCACAATCTGTCATCGTGACGGCTCGAAGGAAAAGACCAAGATAAAGGAACTGCACACGTTCACCGGTATGGGACGTCAGAAAGCGACTGAAGTATCTTCGGGGGATATCTGCGCTATCATCGGTCTGGAACATTTTGAAATAGGCGATACCATCTGTGATTATGAGAATCCGGAAGCCCTGCCTCCCATCTCTATCGATGAACCTACTATGAGCATGCTCTTTACCATTAACGATTCACCGTTCTTCGGTAAGGAAGGGAAATACTGTACCAGCCGTCACATCAACGACCGCCTGCAGAAGGAGTTGGAGAAGAACCTTGCTCTGCGCGTGGAATTCCAGGAAGGCTATACCGACCGCTGGATTGTTTCCGGCCGGGGTGTGCTCCATCTTTCGGTGCTCATCGAGACGATGCGTCGCGAGGGATATGAATTGCAGGTGGGACAGCCTCAGGTTATCTATAAAGAAATTGATGGCGAAAAGTGCGAACCTATAGAGGAACTGACCATCAACGTGCCCGAAGAGTTCGCCAGCAAGATGATAGATATGGTGACGCGTCGCAAGGGTGAGATGACTTCGATGGAATCACAGGGTGAGCGTGTGAATATCGAGTTCAACATACCTTCCCGCGGTATTATCGGTCTGCGTACCAATGTGCTTACGGCCAGTCAGGGTGAAGCCATCATGGCCCACCGTTTCAAGGAATACCAGCCGTTCAAGGGCGACATTGCCCGTCGCACCAACGGTTCCATGATAGCCTTGGAGAGCGGCACAGCCTTTGCATACGCCATCAATAACCTGCAGGACCGCGGCAAGTTCTTCATTGATCCGCAGGATCAGGTATATGCCGGTCAGGTAGTGGGCGAGCACGTCCACGACAATGATTTGGTTATCAATGTCACCAAGAGCAAGCAACTTACCAATATGCGTGCATCGGGTTCCGACGAAAAGGCCCGTATCGTTCCGGCCGTGGTGTTTTCGTTGGAAGAGGCGCTGGAATATATCAAGGAGGATGAATATGTGGAGGTAACTCCGAAGAGCATGCGCATGCGTAAGATTATCCTCGACCACTTGGAGCGCAAGCGTGCCAACAGGGACTAATTCAAAAGAATAAATGCGTTTCAAATCCCATCGATTCACACGTTCTGAACCGATGGGATTCTTTTATGTCTATCCATTCCCCTATGGCCTCTTCGTATGTAATCATACCACCAAAAATACTCGTTTTGACGGAGAAATGAAAAGGATATTCGTTTATTCTAAAGTTTTTTTGTATGTTTGTCTTGATTATTAGGCTACAGAAATATGGACGGCAGGAAATATCCGGTAGGTATACAGAATTTCGAGAAACTTCGTCAGGAAGGATATTATTATGTGGACAAGACGGCGTTGGTGTATCGTCTTGCCAACACAGGCAATTATTATTTCCTTAGCCGCCCCCGCCGTTTTGGAAAGAGTCTGTTGCTTTCAACGTTAGAGGCTTATTTTCAGGGCAAACGCGACTTGTTTGAAGGACTGGCCATGGAGAAACTGGAAAGCCAATGGACAGAATATCCGGTCATCCATTTTGACTTAAATGCAAAGTATTATGTTTCCGAGCAGTCGCTTCTGGAAATCTTGAATCAGTATTTAGAGCTTTATGAAGCCTTGTACGGGGACGAAAAGAAGGAACGCAGTCCGGAAGAGCGCTTTGCCTATGTCATTCGCCGTGCTTATGAGAAGACGGGCAACCGGGTCGTGATTCTCGTGGACGAATACGACAAGCCCATGTTGCAGACCATTGGCAAACCGGAACTTCAGGAGGTTTATCGGGGCATACTCAAAGCCTTTTATGGTGTGTTGAAGTCCATGGACGGTCACATACGTTTTGCATTCCTGACCGGAGTGACCATGTTCGGTAAAGTGAGTGTGTTTAGTGACCTCAACAATCTGATAGACCTTTCCCTGCGTCGTGAGTATGTGGATATATGCGGCATTACGGAACAGGAGTTGCTGGATGGCTTTGAACCGGATATCCGCTCGTTGGCCGAAGCCAATCAGATGACTTACGAAGATACGCTCACTAAGTTGAGAACCGATTATGACGGCTATCACTTTTGTGAAAACAGCCCGGGTCTTTACAATCCTTTTAGCCTGCTGAATACATTTATTTCCAATGAATTCGGTAGCTACTGGTTCGCAACGGGTACTCCCACTTACCTTGTGGAACTATTAAAGTTACATCATTACAACCTCCATCAGCTGTCACAGGAGGAGACGACGGCTGAGGTGCTGAACAGTGTGGACTCTTTGGACACCAGTCCCATTCCTGTTATTTATCAGAGCGGTTATCTGACCATAAAGGAGTATGATAAGGAATTCGGCATCTATCGTCTGGGGTTCCCCAACCGCGAGGTGGAAGAAGGGTTTATCAAATTCCTTTTCCCGTTCTACACGTCAATTCAGGAGAGCAAGACTAATTTTGAAATCGGTAGGTTTGTGACAGATGTGCGAAAGGGTGACTATGACGGTTTCCTTCGTCGCTTGCAAAGTCTTCTGGCTGATACCTCATACGAGCAGATTAAGCGAGAACAGGAGGTACATTATCAGAATGTGCTCTTCATTATCACCAAGCTTATGGGCTTCTACGTCAAAGCGGAATACCATACGAGTCATGGCCGGGTGGACTTGGTGTTGCAGACTGACCGCTATATCTATGTGATGGAATTCAAATTGGACGGTACGGCGGAAGAGGCTTTGAAGCAGATAAACGATAAAGGCTATGCTGCTCCTTTTGCTGTCGACAGGCGTACTTTATATAAAATAGGTGTGAATTTCTCCTCTGAGACGCGAAACATCGAGCGTTGGATTGTGGAGGAATAGCTGTTCTGTGAAGATGGTTCCCAACTATCTATTTTAGAATATAAATCTTGACAGCGCTTGGACGAAAAAGAAAGAATGGACGGGAAAGGCTCTAAAAAGGCCTGCCTGGAAAAATGAAACTTTCCAACTGGAAAAATAAAATTTCCCAGTTGGAAACATAAAAATACCCAGTTGGAGGTTTTGGGCGCAATCCTTTTGAATATCCATTTCTTTTGAATAAAAATATTACACAATACGCGCCCTGCCAAGTTGCGCGAACAAAAACAGACGGGCTATTTGGGGGCTAAGTATTCCTGCATAAAGGGTATGTTTGAATTATTGTAGCTTCTTTTCATTTCAGTCAAGTTGAATGACTTTGGCCTTGTTGTTATCCATATCGGGCATTGTCCAGCCTATAGGCGCATTTATATAGGTCGGGTCGCAGATTAGGTAACGTGCTCCGTTGATAATGAGAAAATCTCCTTTTATGTTCGGGTCGGTTACTTTTACTGCACAGGCCAGATGCCCGGGGTAGTAGACAAGAGCTGTTTTTAAGTGTAATAGATCGCGTACCAATCGTGTGAATAATATAGCGCGGTCTTCGCAGTCTGCATACGGATAATAGAGGGTTTCCTCTGAGAAGAAGGCGCGGTCTCTTCCCCATACTTTATCGTCGTATTCATACACCAGCGAGGTCTGTACGAAGTTGAGCAACATATTGAGAGCATCGGCTTGGGATTTGCCGCTAAGCACATTTTTCAAAGCTGGATATAACCTGTCGCGTGTCTGACTGTTGAGGGGAGTGTTGGCGTAAACAGCCCATCGGGTACATACGTTGCTACCGATTTTCCCGGTTGGATAAGTATTGTAGAAATCAATCAGATGTTTATTGGTGTGTATCGTGAACCGCATGGACGGGTAAGCCTTTGCTTGCAGAGTCCGTACATAATTGTCGGTTTGGGGTACTACTTGTTCCTGGGTGATGTAAAGTGAAAAAGCTTGTTCTTTTGGAAATTTTATTTTGCATATATTCAAGTTGCTTTCATCTTTGTCCATGTTGTAATAATAGTAACCGTCCAGGGAATAGTAAGGTTTGTCGAAGAGAAGGAATTTACTTCCGAATAGCATACACAGTCGGTTCCCGCTTTGTGCCAGTCGCATCATATATCCTGATTGGGTGTACAAATAGGCTGTGAGTAGAGTAGCCTCATTACTTCTTTCTCCTAAGAGACCGTAAGAGAATGTCTTTAGCAGGTTGAGATAAGCCCAGTCGCACAACCGGTAAGTCTTGCGCAGGTTCAGCAGGTCTATCAATGTGTTGTCGAAAGAACCTTCCGACAAGTCCTTCCAAGCATTGGCAACCGTATTTTCCGAGTTGTTACGCAGTATGAACCGGTAGTTTTGAGGAATACGTACTTTTATGTTATTGCCCATATATGTCAGGCTATGCAGATTTTTCTCCTGTTCCTTCTCTTTTTCTTCAATCGGAGCGATGGGTTCGGGTTGCGGCTCCGGTTTGGGTATGGGAATAACCTCTTCAATAGGTTTCTGGTTATTCTGTATGGGTTTATCATCCTTCTCCTTTTCAAAGATAACCGGCGGTATCGGTTGGTCCTCTTTGGGCTGTGGTACTTTGGGCTTAGGTGCTACCTTCACCCAGGTTTTGCGCATATATTCTGCAAAGTCCGCGTTCACCTTCTTCCGGTATGCGTCGAAATCCTGTTCCACTCGTTGCTTATGTTCCTTAAACTCCTTATTTATCCTTTTGCGGTATTCATCGAATGTCTCTTGTGCGTGGAGAACAGAGGTGCTAAATATAGCAGATATGCAGAGCAAAAAGAAAAATTTATTCATAGTAAAATTTTAGATAGCATATTTAGTATGAGTATTTTTACTTTGGTGATGTCTCAATGATTAATTCCAAATCGGCCATTAGAGATTGATTATTCGTGGTTCTAAATTTAGTCATCAAATAATCAAGTGTTTATAATTCAACTTTTCTAATGACCGATTGGGGCTAATTCTATAAAGTACGAACAGCACGAACACGAAGGCTTGCGTCTTTGGTTGTGTTATCGATACTCCCGTTTTTGTAATTTATATAATAATAGTAGTATCTATAGTAATAGGAACTGTAGTAATAATCTGCAGTCCAATAAGATTGGTTAGTATCAATATTTAATTGGGAACCTTGCTGCAACGTTTGGTATATGGCTTTACACTCTCCTCTGGTAGGAAGCCGCCAGTCTGTATATCCTCCAAGATTTGAAGAGGAACATAGTTGGGAGGCTGTTTCCCAATCAGTACCTGAATTAAGATCATATTTTTGTATCATGATACCTGCTGTTGACAATATAATGTAATCTGCCTCGGAAAAATTGATGGTATTACCATAAATAATATCGGTTTCATGAATGGCATATGTTCTGGCAAAATAAGTCGTATTGCGGGTTAAATCTGCGATATTTGCGCTGAATTCTTTGCTTCCTCCTGATACGGCGATTTTGGTTGTTGAGGAGGAAGGATCTTCAATAGTAGGATTCTGAAAATACTTGGAGTAAACAAACCCTTTTTCAGTATAACTTGGTTCTCCCTCATATTCTATAATTCCATTAAGTGTGGCACGATTGTCCTTAACATTTGTTGCAGGTAAGGTAGATATCACGGGTTGTTTGCGAACTTCAAATTTGTGTGCATTTCCAAATTCAATCCCCAGGCTGTTTTTTGCGTAAGCTTTAACATAATAGATACCTTTTTTTATTTCGTTAATTGTAGCGAAAAAAGAGCTGTAGTCTGATTTTTTGGTACCTTTAATTTGTATACCCCCAAATTCAGGGTTTGTGCTTGTTGAATAATAAAACCCACATTCCTGCGGAGGGTAACTGCTGTTGTAAGCATATGTGGCATTAAATGTGACTTCTTCACCCTGCTCGGTTACCTCTAAGGTGTTAACTGTCATTTCAGTATAAGGCTTTTCCAGTTGCATGTCTGCACGAGCTGTTCTTCCTGATTCAACCAGAACACGATAAGATTTTTTAGAATATCCGGTAGCCTCCACCTTTAAATAATACTGTCCGGGGGATAATTTCTCAAATTCATAATGTCCGTCATCGTATGTTACGGTCTTTAATAATAGTGCATTATATCCATTATATAATTCCACGCCTGTGGCCCTCATAGGCTCTGCTGTTTCTTTTATGGTAATGATACCGTAAATGCCTCCTAATTGTGAATCGTCGGATGAATCATTACAAGAAATGCAACAAATGCAACAAACGAGAGATAGAATTGTTAATAAATAATTTTTCATAATAGGATTTTAATGTTGGCTTAAAGTTATATTTACTTCTGTATTTGTGCCTGTTATGGCGTCAAATGATTTACGATAGGTGTAGTACCCCGTTTTTTGTACCGTGATGGTATATTGCCCAGGAGTTAATTCATTAAATTCAAAATATCCGTCGTTTCTATTTGTTTTTATTATTCCTCCCGGACTGAGCTGTATCGTAGCGTTGGGAATAGCCTCCCCTGTTTGGTTATTACTGATGATACCGTGTACGGAAGCAAATACCTCATGTTCTGTGTTGGCACACGATGTAAATGTGAAAAAAGTCAGAAGATAAAATAGTAATCTCATAGTCTTGTATTAATAGTTAAAGCTCAAGGCTAATCCTGATGAATGGCTGTCTATGTAGGGTATGAAAATAGCCTGTGTATCTCCAATTACAACATGCTTTTTGCCTTTTGACACAATGCCGTCTATGATGTTCCATGCATAAAGAGCCACAGCACCAGCAATAAAGCCATTGCGTATATTAGTGCATCTGTCAGATCTGTTGATATAGCTCTGAATGGATTTTGCATCGTGGGTGCGTTTGATTTTTGATTCATGTGAAGAACGTATTCCACTGGATGTTATAATACCGCTTATGGTTGCAACTTCTCCAGCTATGAATAATATACCTTTTGTGTTCTGGCCTTTGTGAATTTGTGCCATGCCGGGAACAAATACCAGTGGTGAAAATTTGTATTGTTCGCTTACTGTTACGGATTCTAAAGTGTAGTCCGGATTCTTGGCTGTTTGTACTAATAAGAAGACTCGGTAAATACCTGCGTCTAATCTTTCTTTGTATTCATCTATGATACGGGCTTTGACTGTTAGGTTATCGTCTCCTTTTATCAAGATGTTAGTATTGTTTATATGGATTTCATTTCTCTGTCCTGTGGCTAAACTGCGTCGTTTAGTAATATTTTGAATGGCTTTGTTGCGTGCATCATCTTCGGAATATCCAATAGCAGAGACAACCTCTACATAGGAATTCATCTTTTCAGCAAAAAAACCGTTTACCCAATCTGGGCGTTTTGTGTATTGCCCCATCATGTAAGTTGGGAGCAATATACAAAATAGTGTTAATACAATATTTTTCATATTTACTTATTTTCTTTGTATTCTTTAAAAGCATCTTTCATTTTTTGACGGAATAGTTCTGCTTTAAATTTTATCTTTAATTCTTCATCTTCGGAAACGTTATCGGCAATCTTGTCTGCTGTTGCTTTCTTTGAAATTCGGATACCTAAAAAGCAGGTAACATTACCTTTTTCGTCAACGGCAGAAAAAACAGGCCCTTTTGATGCTTGTGTCTCTTTGACTATGGCGTCTATAATTTGGCGTCCCCCGCGTTCTACTTCATTTTGAATATCAGTTCCGGCATTATTGCCTATAGCATTCATATAATCATCTACCATCCCTTTATATGCATGCTGCATCTTTTGGCGAATCATATTTTGTGCATTGGTTAAGGCTATCAATTGTAAACTTCCCATTTGTGTTTTGGGGCCGGAAGCGATACCTGTGGCACCAAAATATTCTTCGGTATCATTTTCGGCTGCAGGTACTTCATAAACATCGCCAAACGGACTTCTGGAGCGTTGATCTCCGGGTACATTTACTACACTTTTAGTTGTTTTGCAAGAAGTCATCATTAACATTGGGACGGTAATAACCACCATAATAAACATTCTTTTCATAGATTACTTTTTTTGAATAATAATATTTAGTCTAAATGAATAGACAAAGGTATATCACATGACATAAACTTTCCTTAGCGTTGCGTATCGGTTTGGATACGCGTATCAGGAAAGATACGCGCCGGCGGCCGTATGTTGATATTCGGCCGAATAGTCGGCAAAGAAATCATATTCCAAGAACAGGGAAATACGCATCAACAATCCCGTATCGATAGTTGTCTGATTGAAGATACGATAGGCATTGCTGCGCTGGTAGCCAATGGCTTCGGCAAACTCTTTCACGGTCTGTTTCCGCTCCTTGAGCCGATGGTGAATCAATTCTCCGATGGTTTTCATACACATCCTCCTGCCGCAACGTCCCGGTTGCAGCATAACGTATACATAGATGAAGCAGGACTATCACTCACCCGAACCGGTCATTCACAGAAATTGGCGATTTTCAAGGACTGAGCGGAGCTGGAAGCGGCATCATCTTGTTCTTACCTTCGAGACATAAAAAGAGCGTGAGCCACCTTTATACATAAGTCCTTGAGGTATCGCCAAACACCTGACCACCATTATACATAAAGTAAAGCCCACGCATTTAGCGTGAGCAATAGACTTTACTTCTTTGGTGGTCTTTTAATGGCGATTTTCAAGAACCAAAAGCGAAAGCTAATGCCGCATTATGTCTCTCTTGCCGGCCCCTTCGGGCAGACAACATTTAGTGCTGCAAATATACAAACTAAATTCTGTACAGCCTAATTTATTGTTGTCTGAAACATGAAATCCGTCCAGATGTATCTGTCGTGTCAGAATGAATGGAAGTTATGGGATTCCTTATAATAAAATAGGTGTGAATTTCTCCTCTGAGATGCGAAACGTCGAGCGTTGGGTTGTGGAGGAATAGTTAGAGGGCTTATAAACCGTTGCGCCGCGCCTGAACCGTCAATGGTCAGGCGCGGCGCGCTGATTTGTTACAGAGCGGGCCTTACTCGGCTGCTTCCGTCATGTCGGGCAGCATGATTACCCGCAGGCGGTTGCGGTCTTTCAGAACCTTCTTGGCCAGTTTCTGCAGGTCGGCCGAAGTGATGGACGATACGGTAGCCTTGTAGTCCGTGTCGAAGTCGATCTTCCGGCGGTCCATCGATTCGATACAGCCCATCCAATAAGTATTACTTCGCTGGTTCTCGTCGGCCGTCTTCAACAGGTATTCCTTCACCTTGTCGAGATATTTGGTGTCTACGCCGCGGGACGCGATGGCTTCCAACTCTTCGTCCATCACGGCCATGGCCGTATCGCACAGTTCCGGTTTCACGGGGGCGAATATCTGGATCGTGTAGCGCGGTTTGTCCGCACTGTTGTAGCTGATGCCACTGTTCACCCCTACGGAATAGGCGGCCCCGATGCTTTCGCGAATGGTCTCCGTGTAACGCATGTCGAGTACCTGGCCCAGCATGTCTGTCACGACCTGGTCGCGGAGTTTGGGGGACGAGGGACCGTGCCACATCTGCAGGGCCATTGCCTGCGGGGTTTCCATCTTGCGCTCAAATCGGTTGGTCAGCGTACCCTTGTGCATGTATTGCTTCGTGTCGGCAGGTTTGTCCTTGCGTTTTACTACCGGCAGGGTGGCGATATACTGCTCTATCAGCGGACGGATGCTGTCCGTCTCGAAGTTACCGCAGAAGATGAACGTGAAATCGGAGGCGTCGGCAAAGCGGTCTGCATAAATTTCCAGTATACGGTCATAAGACACCTTGTCCAGCATGTCGTGTTTCAGACGGGCTGCAAGCGGATGATGGTCATAGACGGTAGCCGACAGGGAGTCGCCGAACGCAGCCATGGGCTTTGCCTCCTGGTTGATCATGCTTTCGCGCATGGCGGTGAGCGTGGACTCTACAGTCTGGTCGTCGCGCTTGGGTTTCTGGAAATTGAGGTATGTCAGTTCGAACATGGTCCTCATGTCTTTCGGAGTGGAAGAGCCTCTCAGACGTTCGGAGCGTCCCAGCAGGCTGGACTTGACGGATGCCTGTTTACCGGCCAGCGCTTTCTGGAGTTCCAGGCGTGTGAACTCGCCCAGACCGGAGGCGCCGATCAGTTCGTCGAACACTTTCAGATTGATGTTGTCTTCTTTGCCGTACCGGCTGGCGCCGCCGGGACTGTAGGCCTGCATGCGCACCTCGTTGTCCTTGTAATCCGTTTTCTTCAAGTAAATCCGTACGCCGTTGGACAAGACGAGGAAGTGTGAGCCGAAAGGACCGGCCGCTTCTTTTACGATGCTTCCCGGAGTCGGCAGATGCGGGATGAGCGGTTCATTCTTCACGTTGTCCACGTACGCTCCGAGGTCGATTTTCCGTGCCTCGTGCACCCATTGCAAGAGCTGTTCCTCCGTCGGTACGGCCAGTCCCTTCTTGTCGGGCGACATGGACATGATGACCAGGTTCGTGTCTCGCGGTGCGGCCAGCTCGCGGAAGTAGCGGTTTACTTCCTCCAGCGGAATGTTTGGAACCATCTGTGTGTAGAAAGCATATTTCGTGTCGAGGGATACCAGCGGCTCATTGTCGAGGAAGTTCCCTACGCATTCGCTGACGTATGAACTGTTCTGGCGTTTGTCCCGGTTCTGGTATACGCTTTCCATCTGGCTTATCATTTCGGAACGCGTGCGGTCGAACTCCGTTTGGGTGAATCCGTATTTGTAGGCGCGCATCACCTCTGCCACTACCGTGTCGATGGCTGCCTTCCATTCTCCCTCCCTCGGCACGATGCTGATGGAGAAAGCGTCCTTGGTTCTGGACACTTCGTATGTGCCTTCGTCCACTCCTGCGTTTACGAAGGGGGCAGACGGGTTCAGCCCTTTCTCGTGGATGCGCATGTTGACAATGCCCAGGGCCATGGACGAAAGGAACTGGTTGTAATAGTAGAGAGGAGTGTTCTTCAGCGAATCGGGGAAGACTTCCTGCTTCTGCATGATGACCACGGAACTGGACGTCTGTTCCTTGTCCTTCTCGCTGATGACGATGGGTTCCGGATTGTCTGCCACCGGCAGGTATTCGCGTACGGCGGCGTTCTCCGGCATCGGGATGGGAGAGAACAGTTTCTTGATCTTTTCTTCCATCCGGTCTACGTCGATGTCGCCTACCACGATGACAGCCTGCAGGTCGGGGCGGTACCACTTCTCGTAGTAAGCCCGCAAGGCTTCATATTTGAAGTTATCCACCACGCTCATCAGGCCGATGGGCAGGCGGTGTCCGTAGCGGTTGTCGGGATAGAGCCGCGGCAAAGCCCGTTCGTACATGCGGAGCGTCGGGTTGGACCGGCTGCGCCACTCCTCGTGTATCACGCTGCGTTCCTTGTCTATCTCCTTGCTGTCCAGCGTCAGGGCGTTGCTCCAGTCGTACAGGATGAGCAGGCAGGAATCGAGCACGCTTTCCCTTGTGGCAGGCACGTTGCTTATGTTATACACCGTCTGTTCGATAGATGTATAGGCGTTCAGGTTTTCGCCGAATTTCACGCCGACACTTTCCAAATAGCGTATCAGTTCGTTGCCGGGGAAATGCTCCGTTCCGTTGAAACACATGTGCTCCAGGAAATGTGCCAGTCCGCGCTGGTCTTCTTCTTCCTGGATAGAGCCCACTTTCTGGGCTATATAAAATTCCGCCTGTTTTTCGGGATATTTGTTGTAGCGGAGATAATAAGTCAGTCCGTTGTCCAGTCGGCCCACTCGTACATTCTCGTCGAGGGGCAATGTCGGTATGCCGGGCTGTGCCATGGCGGAGGCGGCACAGCATAACAGGCACAACATAAATAATTTTCTCAATTTCATTGCGTTTTATTTGTTCTCTTTATAGTTTTTCAATCCGGTGGAGAGGAACTCGACATACCGGTCGATGTCCTCGTCATACGAGTAAGACTTGTTCAGCGGGTGGCCGCCGTTGTCCAGCAACACGTAGAACGGCTGGGCGTTGGCCCCGAACTTACAGCGTTGCAGATAACTCCATTTGTCTCCCACCGTGCGCAGGGTGCGCTCGTCGCCGTTTTCCGTCACCTTCATCGGTTCGGTCAGCGGGGTCTTCTCGTCTACGTACAGAGTGATAAGTACATAGTCTTTATTTATGAGGTCGGCCACTTTCTGGTCTGTCCATACGGCCGCTTCCATCTTGCGGCAGTTGACACAGCCGTAGCCCGTGAAGTCCAGCATGACGGGCTTCCCGTGCTTGCGTGCGTATTCCATACCCTCTTCATAATCGGTGAACCGGGCATGCACTTCGTTGCCATACAGGTTGAAGTCCTGTGTGTTCATGGGCGGCGCAAAGGCGCTTACGGCTTTCAGCGGCGCTCCCCACAGTCCGGGCACCATGTAGACGGCAAAGGCGAACGCCAGCAAGGCCATGAAGAAACGGGGCACCGACGTGCGGGGATGGGCAATCACGTTGCCCTCGTCGTCATATTCATCCTCGTCGTGTGGGAAGCGAAGCCAGCCGATGAGGTAAGCACCCAGCAGAGCGAAGATGATAATCCACAGGCTGATGAATACTTCCCGATCCAGAATATGCCATCCGTAGGCCAGGTCGGCCACGGAAAGGAATTTCAGTGCGAAAGCCAGTTCCAGGAAGCCCAGACATACTTTCACGCAGTTCATCCAGTTGCCGGATTTGGGCATGGTCTTCAGCCAGGCGGGGAACATGGCAAACAGCGTGAAAGGCAGTGCCAGTGCAATGGCAAAGCCCAGCATGCCGACCGTGGGTGCGAGGATGCTGCCGGAGGTGGATACTTCCACCAGCAGGAAGCCGATGATGGGGCCGGTACAGGAGAAAGATACCAGAGCCAGCGTGAAGGCCATCAGGAAAATGCTCAGCAGGCCGGTCGTGGATTCGGCCTTGCTGTCCACGGCGTTGCTCCACGAGGCAGGCAGGGTGATTTCAAAACCGCCGAAGAAACTGGCGGCGAAGACCAACAGCATCAGACAGAAGAAGATGTTGAATATGGCATTCGTAGACAGGGCGTTCAGGGCACTGGCACCGAACAATCCTGTGATGACCAGGCCCAGCACCACGTAGATCACGACAATACTTATGCCATACGTGAAGGCATCCCGGATGCCTTTCTTCTTGTCGCTCGAGCGTTTCAGGAAGAAGCTGACCGTCATGGGGATGATGGGCCAGACACAAGGCGTGAGCAGGGCCAGCAGGCCGCCTGCGAAACCCATCAGGAAGATGGACCACCAGGCTTGTCCGGCGGCTCCGGAAGCGTTTTCGCCGAACATCGTCAGTTCGTCGATTACCGGTGCCCAGAAGTCGCCGAAGGAAGAAGCCTCCGGTTTTGCCGGGGCTGCGATGGTGTCGGTGCCGGCTTCCATGGCTGCGATGTCTTCCACCTCGGCTTCCGTGGTTTCGGGAGTCACCGTGGCATCCTCTTTTCCGGCATCGTCTTTTTTCTCTTCCACCTTGTCTGCGGCCTTGGGGGCAGCGGCCGGTTTACCCGTTCCGGTAAACGAGAAGTCCGCCGTGGAAGGGGGGATGCAGTTGGCGTCGTTGCAGGCGCCGTATGTGAGGTAGCCTTTCACCTCGTAGGAAGGTTCCGTGACGGCCATTTTCTGAACAAAGACAGCCGTACCCTCCATGAAAGTGACTTGCATGTCGAACATCTCGTCGAACTTGCTTTCCACCTTGCCGCGTGCCGTCAGTTTTCCTACAGGTTTCGCGCCGCGGTTCTCCTCAAAGGTGATCTCCGCTACCGTCGGTCCGCCTTCGGCGATGTCGGTAGAATACACGTGCCACCCTTCCTCGATGGTGCCGGTAAAGATGATTTCGAACTCGGAGTCGGACAAGGACTTCTGTGTCACGGAGAATTTCACCGGATTGTGCATCTGGGCCCAGCAGGTTATTGTCAATAGCAACAAACCTGCCATAGAAATAGTTTTTTTCATAGGACTTACTTGTAAATTGGTGACAAAGATAGTGAAATCCTGCATTAAAATGCCGCACTCTTTCTTATTTAAAGGGATATTTCACAGATTTTCATAATAAAACGTCAGGGACAGTTATGATACAGCCGTCGCAATAACTATGATAGCCCTATACACACATGTTTGCGAGAAAATGCTTCAATGGTTCAGACTCGCTGAATATCAATGAGTAATGGTTCATAAATGGTTCAGCAATGATTCAGACTTGCTGGGAATCAGCGGGTAATGGTTCAGGAGTCACCGGTTGCGGTGCGCCGTTGCGGCTGGCTGCTGAACCATACGGCGGAAAAAATGAAGGATAAATGAAGGAAAGCTGAAGGATAGCTGAATCATTTGTCGCTGACAATCAAGTAGTTTGAACTAATGAAGCATTTTCTCGCAAACATTTGTGTAGGGAGGGGGAGAAGCTGAAGGATGAGTGAAGGAAAGCTGAAGGATAGCTGAACCATTTATCGCTGACAATCAAATAGTTTGAACCATTGAAGCATTTTTCGTCAAACATTTGTGTAGGGAGGGGAGGCGGCCTTCCCTTCCGCAGGCTGTTCACTTGTCGAGCCGTGTGCTGTCCACTTGTCGAATGGAGTGCTGTTCACTTGTCGAATGGAGTGCTGTTCACTATAGGTAGTGGAGTGTTGTTCTTGTCTCCTTACGAATGCATTCCTTGCCCCTTAAGGATAGTATTCCTTACACCCTTAAAAACGTATTTCTTAGCACCTTACGATAGTATTCGTTAGGCCCTAAGGATAGTATTCCTAAGGATGCCATTTCAGTTGGGATGAACAACTCATTTCAGTTTGAGTGACTACATTATCGCAGTTAGAATGGCGACCTTACGACAACTGCAATAACAGCCGCCGAACAGCTGCCCGGCTGAACGCCTTTCCGTTGACGGGTTTTCCTGTCCCCGCTGGTTTTCTGCCGATCCCTCTTTTGGGCGAGTCTGGTGTAAAAAAAAAGAAAGGCCGCGACGCAACTTTCGTTACGGCGCAGCCTCCCGTTTTGTATCTAAAGTTTGAATTACAACTTCGGACCGGCAGCTACAAGAGCCTTGCCTGCTTCATTACCTTCGTACTTGGCGAAGTTCTTGATGAAGCGTGCGGCGAGATCCTTGGCTTTCTCTTCCCACTTGCAAGCGCAGTCGTATGTGTCGCGCGGGTCGAGGATGTTGGTGTCCACACCGGGCAATTCCGTCGGAACCGTGAAGTCGAACATCGGGATCTGCTTTGTCGGAGCCTTGTCGATGTCACCGCTCAGGATGGCGTCGATGATACCGCGGGTGTCACGGATAGAGATACGTTTGCCCGTACCGTTCCAACCTGTGTTCACGAGATAAGCCTTGGCGTTGTTCTTTTCCATCTTCTTAACCAGCTCTTCTGCATACTTGGTCGGGTGCAGTTCCAAGAATGCCTGACCGAAACAAGCGGAGAATGTCGGAGTCGGTTCGGTGATGCCGCGTTCCGTACCGGCCAACTTAGCCGTGAAACCGGAGAGGAAGTAGTACTTCGTCTGTTCCGGAGTCAGAATAGACACAGGGGGCAATACGCCGAATGCATCGGCAGACAGGAAGATTACCTGCTTGGCTGCGGGCGCGGAAGAACCCGGCTGGATGTTGTTGATGTGGTTGATGGGGTAAGAAACACGCGTGTTTTCGGTTACGCTCTTGTCAGCGAAGTCGATCTTGCCGTCTGCTGCCACGGTAACGTTCTCCAGCAGGGCATCGCGCTTGATGGCGTTGTAGATATCGGGCTCGCTTTCCTTGTCGAGGTTGATAACCTTGGCATAGCAACCGCCTTCGAAGTTGAATACGCCGTTGTCGTCCCATCCGTGTTCGTCGTCACCGATCAGCTTACGTTTCGGGTCGGTAGACAGGGTAGTCTTGCCGGTACCGGACAGACCGAAGAAGATAGCAGTGTTCTCGCCGTTCATGTCGCAGTTGGCAGAGCAGTGCATGGAAGCGATGCCCTTCAGCGGCAGGTAGTAGTTCATCATGGAGAACATACCTTTCTTCATTTCACCGCCGTACCAGGTGTTGATGATTACCTGTTCCTTGGAAGTCGTGTTGAACGCTACGCATGTCTCAGAGTTCAGACCCAGTTCTTTGTAGTTTTCAACCTTAGCCTTGGACGCGTTGTATACGATGAAGTCGGGTTCGAAAGACTCGAGTTCTTCGGCTGTCGGACGGATGAACATGTTCGTAACGAAGTGAGCCTGCCATGCAACCTCGACGATGAAACGAACGGCCATGCGCGTGTCCTTGTTGGCGCCGCAGAAACCGTCTACAACGTAGAGGTTCTTGTTGCTCAACTCGTTCTTGGCGATGTTCTTAACCGTAGCCCACACTTCTTCGGACATCGGGTGGTTGTCGTTCTTGTATTCTTCAGAAGTCCACCATACGGTATCCTTGGAGTTTTCATCCATTACGATATACTTGTCTTTGGGAGAACGACCGGTATAGATACCTGTCATCACGTTTACAGCACCGAGTTCTGTCTCCTGGCCTACTTCGTAACCTTCAAGGCCGGCCTTTGTCTCCTCTTCGAACAATTGTTCGTAAGAAGGATTGTGAGCGATTACCGTAGCACCGGTAATGCCATACTTAGTTAAATCCAAATTTGCCATTTTTTCTTACTATAAATGTTTGGTTATTATTAATTTATTGTGGAATTCTCCTTAACAGCATACAAAATTACAAAGAATTTAAGCCTGGGAGAAATATTCATTCCTTAATTTTTCGCAAAGGGAATATGTTTTGAGGTAAATTAAGAAATCCGGATGCTTTCTGTGCTGATTTGCAAAACCGGGATTGCATTTCAGGGATTTAATTGTTACTTTTGTCCGCACGTTATAATACGAGATATGAGAATTATCAACTTTGCGGAACAGAATACGGTAGTAAACCGTTACATGCAGGAATTAAGAGATATAAACTTGCAGGGTGATCGGGCGCGTTTTCGTCACAATCTGGAAAGGATTGGCGAAGTCATGGCGTATGAAATCAGTAAAACATTGGATTATACGGTAAAAAATGTAACTACCCCGCTGGGGGAGGCACAAGTCAGTACGTACGACGACGGGATTGTGCTGGGGACTATCTTCCGTGCCGGCCTGCCGTTCCATCAGGGGTTCCTGAATGTGTTCGACCGGGCGGACAATGCTTTCGTGTCGGCCTATCGGTATTACAAGGATAAGGAATGTCGCGAGGTGGGCATACACATCGAATATATGGCGGCGCCGGACCTGACGGGCAAGACGCTGATTCTGGCCGATCCGATGCTGGCCACGGGTGGAAGCATGGAATTGGGATATCATGCCTTTGAAACGCACGGCAAACCGGCCCGGGTTCATTTTTGCTGTGTGATAGCCAGTCAGGCGGGTGTGGATTTCATCTGCGAGCATTTCAAGGAAACGGATGTGACGCTTTGGTGCGGGGCTATAGATCCGGACCTGAACGAGCACATGTATATCGTGCCGGGGCTGGGCGATGCCGGAGACCTTGCATACGGAGGGAAGTTGTGATTAATTCATAATGTAGAATTCATAATTCATAATTGAAACCGTATTGTGAATTATGAATTCTACATTATGAATTTTGCATTATCCTTTCACTTCCCAGATGTCGTTGGTGTAGAGCAGTTCCTTAAAGTTATGGTAGTTCTTTTGTTTTTTGACTTCTTCAAGTTGTTCGTTGACTGCCGCATCGTAGGTAGGAGCTTCCACATCGCGGATCACGCCCAGAGCTACGGGGAAGCCGTCGCCCTGCATCAGGGCCAGTTTTAGGTGCAGCGTGTTGTCTTCGCAATGCGCGTCGTGTACCAGAATGTCCTTTTCTGTTACGCCGTTCTCACCTATTTTCACAACCTTGAGTCCGAAGCCTTCCTGCATCAGTCCGTACTCTTTGTTTTCACCGAACAGCATCGGTTTTCCGTGCTCCAGATAGATGGCATGCTTCGCACGCCCTTCTTTCGTGTACACGGATTCATGCGTCCCGTCGTTAAAGATTACACAGTTCTGGAGTATTTCGCACACCGACGCTCCCTTGTGGGCATGGGCGGCCTTCAGTATCTCCACTGTGCCGGCCGCATCGGTCGCCACGGCACGGGCAAAGAAATGTCCGCGGGCACCGAAGCATAATTCTGCCGGACAGAACGGATCTTCCACGGTTCCGTACGGGGATGACTTGCTGACGAATCCCCGCGGGGACGTCGGGGAATACTGGCCCTTCGTCAGACCGTAGATACGGTTGTTCAGCAGAATCATATTCAGGTCTACGTTGCGGCGGATGGCATGGATGAAATGGTTTCCGCCGATGGCAAGTCCGTCGCCGTCGCCGGAAATCTGCCATACGGAGATGTTGGGGTTCGTTACCTTGAATCCCGTCGCGATGGCTGCCGCCCGTCCATGTATGGTCTGCATGGCATAGGTGTTCATATAATAAGGTAAACGGCTGGAACAACCGATTCCGGAGATGACTGCCGTGTCATGAGGAGCCACTCCGATTTCAGCCATGGCCTTGTGCAAGGAAGACAGGAAAAAATGGTCTCCGCATCCGGGACACCAGCGGGGCTGTCCTTTTTTATAATCTTTTGCTGTATATTCGCTCATTTTCTTCTGATGACTTTAATGGTTACTTATTGTAAATCTCCGTAAAGGCGGCAACCAGCTCGCTGACCACGAAGGGCTGCCCTTTTACCTGGTTGAACTGGAAAGGTGCGAAACCGTCCACTTTCATACGCAGGTAACCGTCGAACTGTCCCAGGTTCTGTTCCGCCACCACCACTTTCCGGTATTTGGTGAGTACTTCGGCTGCGTTGGCGGGAAGTGGGTTCAGGTAAGAGAAATGTGCCAGCGCCACTTTCTTCCCGGCAGCCAGCATCTCGTCCATGGCGGAATGCAGGTGGCCGTAAGTCCCGCCGAATCCTACGATCAGCAGTTCGGCATCATCGGCACATCCCAATACCTGTACGTCGGGAACCGGTATCTTTGCCACTTTCTCCGCGCGCAGGCGGCACATCAGGTCGTGGTTTTCCGGGTCCGTACTGATGGCACCCGTAAGTCCGTCCTTTTCCAGGCCGCCGAGGATGTGCGTGTAGCCTTCCTGGCCGGGAACGGCCCAATAGCGAACCTGGGTCTCGGGATTGCGCAGATAAGGAGTATACTTGCCGGCCATTTCAGGTGTGGCGTAAGGAGGCCTGATATCCGGATATTCATCCAGATCCGGTAATTTGAATGCACCGGAACCATTGGCGACGAACGCGTCGGTCAGCAGCACTACGGGAGTCATGTGCTCCAAGGCCATCTTGGAAGCATTGTAGGCGGCATCGAAACAGTCGGTCGGTGAAGTGGCGGCAATCACAGGCATGGGGGATTCGCCGTTGCGTCCGAACAGAGCCTGCAGCAAGTCGGTCTGTTCGCTCTTCGTCGGCAGGCCGGTGGAAGGGCCTCCTCGCTGGACATTCAGGATGACCAGCGGCAATTCGGTAATGACTGCCAGATTCATTGCTTCCGACTTCAGGCAGATGCCGGGGCCCGATGTGGACGTCACGGCCAAAGCACCGGCAAACGCCGCGCCTACGGATGAAGCACAGCCGGCAATTTCATCCTCGCATTGTACCGTAGTCACCCCCAGGCTCTTGTGCTTGGACAGCTCGTGCAATACGTCCGTGGCCGGTGTAATGGGATACGAGCCGAGGAAAAGGCGCAGGCCGGCTTTCTCCGCCGCAGCAATGAAACCGTAGGCTGTAGCCTTGTTGCCCATGATGTCCATGTATTTTCCGGGCTTTTTCTCTTTGGATTCCACCTTATATGTATGTGCCACAGAGGCATGTGTGTTGGCTCCATAGTCGTAACCGGCCTGAATCACCTTGATGTTCGCTTCCGCTACGGCCGGTTTCCGGGCGAACTTTTCGCGCAACATGCTGAAAGCTATGTTCAGGTCGCGGTTGAATAACCAGCATACCAGACCCAATGCAAACATGTTGCGACATTTGAGTACCGCCTTGTTGTCCATGCCGGAGTCAGCCAGACAATCTTTCACCATTTGGGAAATAGGAGCGGCGATTACATCGTTCCTGATGCCCAGTTCTTCAATCGGATTGTCTGTGCGGAAGGCCGCTTTTTCCAGATCCTTGGCCTGGAAACAGTCTGTATCGATGATGATGCAGGCAGTAGGCTTGGCGTATTTATACTGCATTTTCAAAGCTGCGGCATTCATGGCAACCAATACGTCGCACAAATCACCGGGGGTGTATACGCGATTGGCACCGATATGTACCTGAAAACCGGAAACACCGGTCAGGGAGCCTTGCGGGGCACGAATGTCTGCCGGATAGTCCGGGAAAGTGCAAATGTCGTTCCCTACGGTTGCCGAAACCGTGGAGAAAATGTTGCCGGCCAACTGCATACCGTCGCCGGAATCACCGGAAAAGCGGACTACCACTTGATCCACTTCCTTTATTTCTAATTTATCAGCCATGTTTTTGTTTATATTTGATAAGGATAACCGTTTAAACTATTCGCAAAGGTCGCAAAGAAATGTGGAAATACAAAATATCCCCATCTCTAAATACGGGCTTACAATGTTTCGAGCATACGCTTGAGCACGACTGTAGCCGAGATTTCCCTGTTGGCAGCTTCGGGAATTACCAGGCTGGTCGGAGCCTCTATCACGTCGTCCGTCACAATCATGTTGCGGCGTACCGGCAGACAGTGCATGAAGAAGGCGTTGTTCGTTACAGCCATGTGCCGGGCGTCTACCGTCCAGCTCATATCTTTGCACAGAACCTTGCCATAATCTTCGGGGCGTGTCACACCGGGGCAACTCCAGTTTTTCGCATAGATGAAGTCAGCTCCCTCGAATGCTTTCAGTTGATCGTATTCTACCCGTGCGTTGCCTGCGAACATCGGATCGAGTTCATATCCTTCGGGATGTGTGATTACGAAGTCAACGTCGGCGGCGTTCATCCATTCCGCAAAACTGTTCGGTACGGCTTGTGGCAACGCTTTCGGATGGGGAGCCCAGGTAAGCACAACTTTCGGACGTTGCGTGCGTTTATATTCTTCTATGGTAATCAGGTCGGCGAAACTTTGCAGAGGGTGTACCGTTGCGCTTTCCATGAAAAATACCGGTTTGCCCGAATAGCGTATGAATTGGTTGAGTATCTTTTCTTCATAGTCGTCCGCCCGGTTCTCGAAGCGGGCGAAAGAGCGTACCCCTATAAGGTCGCAGTAGCATGCCATTACGGGAATGGCTTCGAGCAGATGTTCGCTTTTGTCGCCGTCCATGACGACGCCGCGTTCGGTTTCGAGTTTCCATGCGCCTTGGTTGACATCCAGGACAATGACGTTCATGCCCAGATTCATCGCTGCTTTCTGTGTGCTCAGGCGAGTGCGCAGACTGTTGTTGAAGAAGATGAGCAATGCTGTCTTGTTGCGGCCCAGTTCCTGATAGCGGTATCTGTCTTTCTTGATTTCAAAAGCTTCCTGAAGGGCGGCTTTCAGGTCGCCCAGATCTTCTACATGCTGAAATACGTTCATATTCGTTTGTCATTAATGATGATTAAAAAATAATCTTATGGGTGTGTTACGGCTCTGAGTACGAAGCGGAGGTGAAGTCCGGCTGTGCGTAACCAGCCGTAGTGCCGCGCCATAAGGCGGAAACGTTCCACGAGCGACCGGTTATGATTTCGGGTCGTCATTCCCTCATTCTGGTAATCCGTGAGTATGAGACGGGTATTGTGGAGAGGCATCTCCTGCTGTTCTGCAGCCTTCATTACCCGGATGCACCAGTCGAAATCAGCGGAAAAGCGGAATTTTAGGTTGTAGTTTATCTCCCGTGCCAGATCGGTACATGCGTAGAATGACTGGTGGCACACCAGCATGCCGTTCCGAAAACATTTCCAGTCAAGCCGATCGGGAGCCTGTAGCCGTCTGTGCCTCAGGAAAAGTCCCTCGCGGTTTACTATGTCCGTTTCTCCATAAACTACGCCGGGACGTTCCGATGTGCCGTTATATGTCCGGATGCAGTCCGCGATGCGCGACAGCGTGTCCGGTGCGTGTAGCCGATCGCCGGCATTCAGGAAACATATATAATCCCCCTGTGCCAGTGCCAATGCTTTGTTCATGGCATCGTATAATCCCCGGTCCGGTTCTTTTATCACCCGGATGTCATGCGGGATGCTTTGCCGGCTGTTTTCATCCACATATCTGTGAATCAGTTCCATTGTGTGGTCTTTGGAGCATCCGTCTACAATCAGATGCTCTACATGTGGATAGTTCTGTCCGGCGACGCTTTCCAGGGTTGCCGGTAGCGTATCTTCTGCGTTGTATGTAACAGTGGCGATGGTAATAATCGGCGAAGGGTCGGTGTCCATAGGCGGATGTTTTTTGAGAATGCCGGGATTATCCTCTGGAGTGAGTGGTCAGATGGTTATAAATCTCGATATGTTTCATGGCGATGTTGCTCTCATTGTAAGAGGCTACGGCTTTCCGGTAGGCAGCTTTGCTCAGTTGCCCGGAATTTTCCGTACGCAATACATAGCGAATGCCGTCGGCCAGATCGGCCGCATCCTTGTAGCGGGCCACATAACCGTTTACTTCATGGTCTATCATTTCAGGAATGCCCCCTGTCCGGAACCCCACACAGGGCGTCCCGCAGGCCATGGCCTCGGCAATAGTGTTGGGCAGGTTGTCCTGCATCGACGGAATGACGAAAGCATCTACCGCTGTGTATAGCAGAGCCATGCGCCGCTCGTCGCTGATATAGTCGATGGTATGCACAGGGAACGGGAACAGGTGGCTTAGTCTTTCGGCCTCTTTGCCCACAATGACGATACCCAGCGTATCTTTCAGAGTAGGGTCCTGGTCTGCCAATAATCGGCAGGCTTCTATCAAAAAGTCTATCCCCTTTCGTTTGTCCGTTATCTTCAACGAGCCGAACAGGAGCAGGCGGCGGTTCTCCGGCAATCCATGCTGCATCCGTGCCGTATGTTTGTCCGACGGATGGAAAATAGTTGTGTTGAGAGCGTTGCCAATCCGTATCACCGGCCGGTCTGCCAATAGGGCGCTTTGCCGGGCCTGTTGTGCCATCCATTCGCTGCAGGCGACGAACGTGATGTTCGCATCGGCCATCATCTTTTCCTTCTGTCTGAATATACGGAACGAAAGGTCCCTGGAGCATCCTCCGCCGGGCAGTTGCGGACAGTGGTGGCACAAGGTCCGGTATCGGTCGCAGTCGCCGCAGTAATGGCAGATGCCCGTGAAAGGCCACATGTCATGCAGGGTCCATACGATGGGTTTTCCGCTGTCCACGATGCGCCGGATGTCTTTCAGTGAGAGAAAGCCCTGGTTGACCCAATGGAGATGGATTACGTCGGCTTCTTTGAACTCCGGCAGTGAGGTTATATCCGTTCCGGTGTTGGCGATGTCAATGCCGAACAGATTCTCCCGCCGGAAGTTGTTGGCAGTCCAGATGACGAAGCGTTCCCACAGGAAGTGGAATCCTGTCCGCCAGGATGCGGGTAGGGCAACGACGGAAATCTGTTCGCTTTGTTTGTCACGCACCAGCATCTTGGACTTGATGCCGTTGTTTCTCAAAGCTTCGTTCAACCGACTGGCGGCCAATGCGGCGCCGCCGGTTCGTTCGGACGTGTTGACGATCAGGACTCTCATGTTTCTCTGTATTTACAGGCCAAAGTTACGCTTTTTTTGTGTCAGGCAGTCATGGACGCTTGGATTTATTTCTCAGGCTCTTCCATTTCAGGTAGAAGAAACGGACGATATGGCCCGGTATTGTGTAGCGGATGCCCCAGTGGCGGATGGCTTTGGCGAAAAGTGTCTCTATCTGAGGATCGGACTTTGGCTCACGGCGGTTTACATGCAATTGGAACGGATAAGGCATGCGGTCGAACTCAAACCGTTGCAAGAGGCGTGAATGGCTGAAATGTGTTCCGTTGTAGAGCCCGATATTGCGTACCAATGTACGTCGTGGCGTCAGACACAATCCCTCCTGCCGCCAGATGGCGAGTTCCCAGCATATGTCCCACGGGATAGGCTTCTTGTCTAATGAGCGGAGGCATGGAAAAACACCGTCATACTCAATGCGACGAAGCGTTTCGGCCGATAGTCCCCGAAGTGCCTCTTCGCGTGATTTGTAATGATGAAAGTAAGTCTGCCAGCGGTCGCGCCAAGTGCCCCACCCCCAGCCGGACATGTGGGGAGTAAAATAAGTGTCTCCGTTGGTTTCTTCTGCTTCGAGCGCCAGATTGGTAAAGCCGGACACGTGCATCACGCGTGGTTGCGTTTCGTATATATCGAAAGCGTCGTTCATATATTGCAGGAAGTGGGGGGATGTGCAGATATCATCTTCCAGTACGATGATGCGGTCGTGATGGCGGAAAACCTCGGTAATGCCTTCTATGATGTTTCGTTCCAGGTAAATGTTTTCCGGTCTTTCCACAAGAGTGATGCTATGCAGGCCTTGTCCGGCCTGTTCCTTGCGCAGATGGCGGAGGTAATTCCGTACTTCATCTACCTGTCGCTGCGAAGCTGGGTCGCGCGGCCCATCGGAAAATATATACAAATCGGTATCCCGTGCCAGCGTATTGGTCAGCAGGTGTTCTATGGTATGGCGCGTATTGTCGACTCGATTGTAGACAAACAAGGCTACGGGTGCCGCAGGTCTTTTCATCATTTGTTTCGTTTAGGGGAGAATGCGAGCAGTATGCGGGCCACTTCCTGGGCGCAGTTCTCTAAGTTGAACGTCTTTTCGGCCAGTTTCCGTCCGGCTTTGCCCATACGCAGTGCATCCTCCGGGTGTTCTGTCAGCCGGCGGGCCGCTTCTGTCCATGCCTCTTTATTGTAATAAGGTATGGAGAGTCCCACCCCTTCGCGGTCAATGTCGAATGCGAAATGAGGGTTGCGGGAACAAAGGACGGGGATACCCAGTGCGAGAGCCTCTACCAGTGTGGTCAGTCCTACTGTGTAGGTCGTTTCTTTGCAGCAGATGGCGACACCAGCAGCCCGGCATACCTGACGGCTGAGCTCGTAAGGAATGAATCCGTTGGTGAAATGGACATGTACGTTGGGCGGGAGCGTCTGTCTGTCGATGATGGTGTCATAGTCTTCCCCCCCGTTGTTGCGTGATACGTAGATATTCAGTTGTGCCTTGACGGAACGGAACGCTTCGATCAGGGTAGGCATGTCACGGTGCTCCTTGCCGGTTGAGATAAATCCTTCCCGTGTCGGTATGTCCTCCTGGTTTATAAGGCGGTCATAGAAATCCAGATCGGCTCCCCATGGGACGAATGACATTCGTTCTGTACGTGCCTTGCAACTGCGGAGTGAAACGTCCATGAGTTCCCGACTGAAGAAAATCAGATGGTCGAACCCCCGGTAGAAAAGGCGTGCCACGAGTTCGCGCAGCGGGTTGGAGGCTGTGACGACGGGTTGGTGATGCCAAATAATGACCGGTTTTGGAAACAAACGCAGTGCGCGCAGGAAAGTGATGACCTCCAGCCCGCGGAACGATGTGGCATAGACCGCATCGCAGTTTTTTCTTTGGCTCCAGATTTGTCGTGCCGTGTCCCACATCATGCGCCATCGTCCGGCTCCTTTTTTATGCCGGTGGAGGATAACGTCGATGCCGTGCCGGTGCAGGTGGGTCGCTCCGTAGAGAAGGTGTCCCGGCAACCGTCCCTCCTCCCATTCGCGCTGCATGCGGCACGTGTCTTGTGTGTGGTAGAAATAAACTCTCATGTATGGATTGTCAGTTCATCACAATGCGGATGCAGTTTGTCAAGGTCGGGCAGGCGCATGTAGTCGCCGAACTTCCTTGTCAGATAAGCGTCGCAATT
Source organism: uncultured Paraprevotella sp. (assembly GCA_947177395.1). Classification (GTDB taxonomy): domain Bacteria; phylum Bacteroidota; class Bacteroidia; order Bacteroidales; family Bacteroidaceae; genus Paraprevotella. The sequence goes on along the minus strand of CAMWUI010000010.1, from coordinate 17,717 downwards.
ATGCGGAGCCGGTACGAGGTGTCCTTCGAAAGAAATGGTTGTCAACGGGAATATGTCCTCAAGAAGCCGCGGGTCACTATAGGGTACGCCCCAGCCGTAACGTACCAGTCGGGTGGGGCATAAGCGTGCCAGGGTGCGGAGCAGAGGAAATGTAAACCGCCGGTTGAAACGGCAAATGCGCATTACTTTGCGCCGTGCTGTTTCGTCATCATTGTTTGGGTCGTTCATTACGTTGTAAGTGAATCCGTGGGCGCGACACGAAATCCAATGGAGTAATCGTGGGGCCTTCTCGAATGGGAAAATATCTATGTAGATACCCCGGTGGCGGAAGATGCGGTCATAACGGTTGGTTTCGCTCAGCAGGGAGCGTGTGTCCCGTACTTTGGCGAACATAAAAAAGTAACCCGGATCGGTCTCGTTGGTCTGTAGAACCATTCCTTCCGGCAGTTCATCGGGTAGCACTTGAAGGAGGCGCTCATAATCAGGGCGTAGCATCTCAATGTCAAGGTCATCGTCCCAAGGGATGTATCCGCCGTGGCGTACGGCACCGAGCAGTGTGCCCGAACTGAGCCAATAAGGAATGTTGTGCCGGCGGCACACGCCATCGACAGCCAGCAGCAGCTCCGTCATGCGGTGTTGCTGTTTCCGGAGAAGAGAACCTTCGGGGTTGAATCTCTCTTTCAGTTCCTGGGGATTGAATGAGTAGGGCATAGTCGTGACCAGTTGGTTATTTAAAGGAATATCCGCCCGATACTTCAATGACACTGCCGTTGACAAAAGCGTTGTCGAGGCAGAAGCGGAATGCGTCGGCCACTTCTTCGACTGTGGCAAAGCGGCCGGAGGCTGTCTTGCTACAGATGTTGCGGCGCACGGTTTCCGGTTTCCCGAGTTGCCATTCTGTTTCTACGAAGCCAGGGGCGATGGTGTTTACCGTTGTGCCTGTACCTTCAAACTCCTTGACGAGATTCCGGGCCAATGCGTGGACAGCGGATTTTGTCACGCCATACCCCGTGACTGTGGCGTGGGGATGAATCGCCATAAGCGAACCGGTGAAGAGAATGCGTGAATCGCGTGGAATAATCGGGAAAAGTTCACGAATGAGAATGTAATGGCTGTTGACTGCTGTCTCCATCATTGCGTCCCAGTCGGTATCTGATGTTTCCGTGAACGGTTTCCTGACGGTGATGCCGGCATTGCAGACGATGCAGTCAACCTTTTGTGTCAAGTTGCGGATAAAATCGATCAGCCGGTATGTACCTTCACGCTGGCTCTGGTCGGCCTCTGTGATATCCAGTTTCGCCTCGGGCCAACGTTCTGCGGCTTGGCGGCTCATTATGTCGGCGGCATAGCTGTCATGCGCATAATTCGTGATGACATGCCACTTGCGCGCGAGCAACATCTCCGTGACGGCTCGTCCGATACCTTTTGTGCCTCCGGTGACGACTGCTGTTTTCATCTTACGTCCGGGTTAGGTTGTTTGTCGATTCGATTTTTCAGTTCCTGATATTTCCCGAGAATGTCCTCTTTGATTTTCGTGGAACTGACTCCGTCGCCGTAGGGGAAATAGAATACTGTGACCCCTAAGTCTTTCAGGTAGTCGTATTTCCCAGTCCAGTCATCGCCTACAACGAAGACGTCTATGTTCAGTTTGCGGACAATATCCGTGTGGTCGAGCGAGCGTTGCGGAATAACAATGTCGGGGTAGCGGAGAGCCTCGATGATGGCCAGCCGTTCCTCAAAGGGAATAATGGGCGGCCGCTTATAGCTACATACAAGTTCGTCCGTGCTGACTCCGACGATGAGCGTGTCCCCCAGTCCGCGTGCGTATTTTATCATCTTCAAGTGGTTGCTATGGAACATATCGAATGTTCCGGACGTATAGACCACTACTTTGTTGTTGTACATAGGTTGTGTGTTTCAATGTGACAAAGGTAAGCAAAATCATTGGAATACGGCATGATTGTTGCCGTCATTCTTGCGTGTGTATGGGTGGGATGTCATTTTCGTTTCGCTTCCGGTCGATGAGTTCCAGAAGTTTGTCGCTACGTCCGGTGACGGTCTTGCGGCAGAACATCTTTCCGCATTGTTGAAGTGTGTCCCAGTCCTCTTCCGTGAGAATCTTGATGACAGGGTGGTAGTGAATGTAGTGCAACGGTGTCAAATCGGCCAATGTCGTATAAGGTGTTTCCTGTAACAGAGCTTTCGAGGCATAGGGGGAATGGAAGGCGAGTGTTTGCCAGAGTGTCTCGTCGGGGCCGAAACTTGTGGCGAAGTAAGTTCTCAGTTTGGGATGGGTGTGTATCTCGTTCAGCATCCAGGTTGCCAGTCGCGGGGTTATGCACCACCAGGAAGAACCTTTGTGGAGCCGATAGGAACGACCGTCTATGCAGAATGTCAACGGCTTGCGTATCCGGAGCGCACAAAGGACTTTTCGTCCCGCTATGCAGATGCGCGTTTTCCAGCGTCGGTTATGTAACGGCAGCGTTGTGAAAGGGCGGTAAAGTCGGTAGCCCTGCGTTATGGAATCCCGCTGTATGGTCATGTCGATGCCTTTGATATATTCCCGGTCTCCGGCCTGTTCCCAAAAGTTATCCATCTGGCGGTTGCTCCATAACGGATAGTCCAGTCCGCTCAGAAAACATAAGCGGTCGCAGGCGATACCCGTGCGGAAGTAGGCTTCCAACAAGGCGATCTGGTAATCCACCTGTGAGATGTTACCCCATTCTACCCGTACGCGCTGTTCGCAGAAGTGGACATTGGCGGAGCCGGCCAGCAATTGGCGGAAAGGTTCTATCGTGACGGCAGCGTCGATGTGGATGAAGAATTCACTCTGCGGTTGCAGGCTGTGGACGAGTCGGGCAAGATGCTCTGCATCATTATGGGCGGCAATGAGGTAGGCTATTTTCATTTCTTCCGGTGGATTTTCTGAAATACATAGTCGATACTTTCGCGCAGGATAACAGCTTTGGCGGTGTAGAGTATACCTATATATATAGAAGCAGCTACAGCTATTTTTGTTCCTAACCGCAACCAGTCATTGCTGACAGAACGTGTCATGATCTCCGTAGCAAGCATCGTTGCTGAGGCTAAAAGAAAGAAAGGTAATACATCGGTCAGTGCATGACGCAGAGGAAGGCCGATAAGCCGGTGGGCAAAGCGATGCCAGACGAGCAACCACAGGATATTGACGGTGATGAAAGAGGCTATCATAGCGTAGATGCCCAACGGATAGACGGTTGCGAGGAGTATCCACACAAGTACGCAGGTAACCACTGTGTTGAAGAGATTGACTGATGAACGCCCCTGACTGATGACGAGATTGGAATAGAGCGTCGTGATGGGAAAGAATGCGCCGTAGAGACATAGCATTTGCAGCATCGGAACGCTTGGCATCCATACCTCGCCGGCTGCGAGGCGAATCAGTTCCGGAGCCACAAGTGCTAGTCCGAGCATGCAGGGAAAGGATACAAAACTTGTGAATCTTAGCATTTTGCGGAATACCTGGCGGTAGCGGGCAGGGTCGTCCTTGACACGTGTCAATATGGGTTGGGCCACGCCGGCAATCATGCTGTTGATGGTAGATGTCCCCATATCGTTCCATTTGGCGGCGTTTCCATACTGGCCGGCCAAAGCCCGGTTATAGAACCGTCCCAGCAGAACGGAGAATACATTGCGGTTTATTTGCAAAAAGAGGGTTGTTACCAATAATCGGCTGCTGAAACTGAACATGTGGCGGACTGGGGTGAAATCCCACTCAAGCGAAGGACGCCATGGCGAGTACCACCAATTGAGTATCGTGATGCAGGCGGTAAATACGACTCCTTGTGCTGCTAGTCCCCAGTAGGAGAATCCGTTGTAGGCCAGTGCTACGGCAACAAGACCGGATATGATGAGAGAGAAGATGAAAATGATAGAACTCTCGCGTACCATAAGGTGGCCGAAGAGGTAGGCCCGTTGTGCGATACCCCAGCTTGAGAACAGAAAACCGAGGAAAGCGAAGCGCGATAGAGGGACGAGTACCGGGGCACGGTAGAAATCGGCGATGAGGGGAGCACAGAAAAAAAGCAGGATGTAGAGCCCGGCGCCGCAGAGTATGTTGAACCAGAAGACCGCATTGTAGTCCCGATGCGTCGGATTTTTGATATTGGCCAGCGCCACGGAGAATCCGCTTTCCTGCAATGCTGCCGCAACACTGCTGAAGATGGTCAGCACTTGTACGGTGCCGTAGTCGGCAGGGGTAAGTCTGCGTAACAGACAGATGCCGAACGTCAGGTTCAACAACTGTATGAGTGCGTTGCTGAATCCCCCCCACACCAATCCTTTGGCGGCGGTTTCCTTGAGTGAAGTGTCGGCCATTTCCCGAATGTGTTTTCGTAGGTACGGGCAAAAATACGCTTTCCTTTCCGATTATTCAAAGAAAAAGCCCTAATTTTGCAGCCGTAATCTTAGGCTGATGCATACTTCCCTGCCTCTTTATATAGTCCGTCGGTTGGCGGAGCCTTTGCGGTGCAATGGCTCTTTTTTCTTTTTTTTGTATGCGCTTTTCGTGTTGGCTTTTGTGTTACAGTCCGGACAACCGGTGGCGGATTATCCTTTGGGTTCGCTTTTCGTGGAGGTGTTTGTGCTTGCGTGGGTGTTTTCCTTTCTGCCCGGTGGTATGAGACGGGCGGTTCAGGGTATGGTCTGTACTGTGTGTGCGGTAGTATGTGCGGTTGACGTTTATGTTACGTATCGCCTGGGTTCCGGTCTGACGCCAACAATGCTTCAACTTGTGTTGGAGACTGATGCGGAGGAAATGTCCGATTTCTGCAACTCCTATCTTCGGGATGCCGCTGTGCTGAGGGCGTTTGGGCCTTTCCTGCTTTGGGGGACGATTTATATCGCGTATGTCCGTTCCCGGCATGCGTTGTCTGTGTCGTGGATGAAATTTTGTCGTTTGTCAGCTCCGTGGCGTGTGGTTCTTAGAGTTGTTTATACTTTGACGGTGTGGGGGGTATTTGTCGTTTTGTTTTGTCGTACGGCGGAGGACAGGCGCCACACGAGGGAACTGCTCTCGCAAACCACTACGGCAGGTATGGAGCGGTATTATAATAAAGGATATGGACGTGGGCTTTATTCGCCTCTTCATCGCCTCTATTTTGCAGTTTATGCCAATAGACTTGCTGCGGGGCAACTGGAACATCTGCGTACCAGGATGGGAACTACGAATGTGGAATGTGGTGAGGACGGTATTCCCACGCTGGTTGTTATTATCGGTGAGAGTTACAACCGGCATCATTCCGCGCTTTATGGCTATTCGCTTCCCACCACTCCCCGGCAGTGCGCCCGCGTCCGTAACGGCGAACTCTTTCCTTTTACCGATGTCGTTTCCTGTTGGAACCTGACCAGTAATGTTTTCAAGTATATGTTTTCCCTTTACGGTTACGGACACAAAGGTACTTGGTGCGACGAGCCTCTTTTCCCGGCGTTGTTCCGGAAAGCTGGATATCGTGTCGCTTTTCTTACGAATCAATTTGTGCGCCGTCCTGATGATAATGCTTTTGATTTTAGCGGCGGGTATTTTATCAATGATAGTCGGCTAAGTAATAGTCTGTTTGACGTGCGTAACGAACGGAAGCATCCATTCGACGAAGACTTGTTGTTGGATTACGATTCCTTGTGCGCGGATTCCCTGTATTCTCGTCGTTTGGTGATGTTCCATCTCATCGGTCAGCATGTAGGGTACGAGAACCGTTGTCCCGACGAAAGGAAACGTTTTATGTTGGCCGATTACGAACGGCCCGATCTGACAGATGACCAATTGCAGAAGGTGGTGGACTATGATAACGCCACGCTTTACAACGATTCGGTCGTTGATGCCGTTCTGCGGCGCTTTGAAGCAGATGACGCTCTTGTTCTCTATGTGCCCGACCACGGCGAAGAAGTCTATGATGGCCTGAAGACATTCGGACGGCTTCACTCTTCAGCTTTGACTCCCCGGATGGTGCATAATGAGTTCGAGATACCGTTTTGGATATGGTGCTCGCCGGTCTGCCGGCGCAACCGTCCGGAGCTGGTACATCAGATTATGGAGGCTGTGGACCGTCCGTTCATGACCGATGACTTACCTCACACACTGCTTTATCTGGCTGACATTCGCTGTCCGGAGTACGACGAGCGCCGGGCGGTGATTTCCCCGCAGTTCGATATGGGACGCAGACGATTGCTCAAGGGTTACAAAGATTATGACGAGATGCGTGCCAGAGAAAAGGCCGGGAGGGAAGAAAAGAAAAATAGTCGTGAGTGCGGCGGGAGGAGTAGAAGATGAGCGTGTGTGGAGCAAAAAGGTGCATTCGTGGTTTCGCATGGGTGACAGAACCGGTAAAGCGGGAAACGGTATTCTTTGTCTTTATGATGCTGTTGGCGACAGGTTCGTTCCTGACGCATTTCGGGACGTTGCGCAATACGTTTTTTTTCTGTGAATTGTGGGTGGACTTTTATTTTCTTTGCCTTTTGCTTTGTCTGTTGCCTTGCTGTGTGGCGGGTGTGGTGCGTGCCAGTTGTTCCGCGATTGCTTATATATTAGCCGTGATAGATGCTTACTGTTCCGCGCGTTTCGGGGCGGGGATCAGTCCCACGATGCTCCAGCTTGTGACAGAGACCACAACGACGGAAGCCGGTGATTTCTTCGAAGGGTACGTTTTTCGTATCGAGACGTTGCAGGCTGTGTGGTGGATTGCCGTTCTTGGGATGGGGCACACCTTTTTTAGACGGAGAAAGTGGCGTGAGTCGGTAATCGGTAACTTGCATCGTGCCGGTAGTCGGATTTATTATGCCACTGGTCGATTCCTTCGTTCGTCTTTCCGTGTCGGATGGCATATTTCGGATGGATGGGTTTCTCCGTTTTGTCGGAATGATTGGGGTGGATTTATTTGTGCGGTCTGTTTATTGGGATGTATGGCGGTGACGATACCTGTGCGTCTGACACGGCTTGGGATATTCTGTCAGTCGTCCGTTTTGAGACTTGAACGGTACCTGACAGGAACCGTCAGTGCATCGCTTTATATGCCGGTTCATCGGTTGGCCTTTTCCGTCTTTACTTACAGTCTTTCCGAACGGGATCTGAAACAATTGCAGACGAGTGTGGAGCATACCTGTGTGGATAGCTGTTCATACCGTTCTCCGAATATTGTACTTGTCATCGGGGAAAGTTATAATAAGAGTCATTCCCAGTTGTACGGTTACGGCGTATCTACCACGCCGCGTCAGTTCGCACGGCAGGAACACGGGGAACTGTTTGTTTTTACGGATGTTGTGACTAGTTGGAATATTACGAGTCAAGTGTTCAAGAATATGTTGTCTTTGCATTCTACGGACCAGCCCGGTTCGTGGACTGATGCCACTCTCTTTCCGGCAGTTTTCCGTCGTGCAGGTTATCGTGTGGCTTTTCTGACGAATCAGTTCGCTCCCTCTGTCGATGAGGATATTTTCGGTTTCAGTGGTAGTTTCTTTCTGAACGCACCGGAATTGAGCCGGGAATTATTTGACTGGCGTAACCGCAGGGCCTACCGTTACGATGATGCCCTGCTGGCTTGTTATGACGCACAGCGCCGACTTGAGGCGGAGAGAAACCTGATTGTGTTTCATCTTTGGGGGCAGCACATGCTTTATCACCACCGCATGCCTTCGCGCCGTCGCATATTGAAAGCTAAGGATGAACCACGGCCCGAGTTGTCGACGAAAGACAGGCAGTGGGTGGCCAATTATGATAATGCCACATTGTTTAATGATTCGGTCGTGGATGCCATATTGACCCGTTTTGAAGATCGGGAGACTATTGTGATTTATGTTTCTGATCACGGGGAGGAAGTACATGACGAATTGCCGGAGTTCGGACGGAATCCCGATCGGGATCCTACGCCGCCTGTCGCACGGGCTGAATATGAAGTGCCATTCTGGATATGGTGTTCGCCGGTTTACAGGGAAAGGCATCCCGATGTCGTGTCGCAGATACGGGTAGCCGTGGACCGCCCGTTCATGACCGACGATCTGCCGCACATGTTGCTCTGGTTAGGCGGTATCTCCTGTCCGGGTTACGAGCCGTCCCGCAATGTGCTCGATACGAATTTTGATGCAGGGCGGAAGCGATTGTTGCGCGGCAGATACGATTATGATGTGCTGAAGACAGCAGACCGATAATTATGGAAAAGAGAAATGGATATGAATAAACTGGAACTGAACCGGCAAGATGCGGCTGTTCTTCGCGGATTAGCTATACTGGGTATCATATTGCACAACTTCACCCACTGGTTGCCTTATACGGTGAAGGAAAGTGAATATACGTATAGTTTCAAGTGGGCTTATTATATGTGGAACCACATTTGTACGTTCTACAAGACCCTTCCACTCGACATTTTTTCTTATTTCGGACATTATGGCGTGCCGGTGTTTGTCTTTCTCAGCGGTTATGGGCTGGTCCGGAAGTACGAGGGGCAGGACGGCACTGTGCCTGTAGGGTGTTTTGTGCTCTATAATGCCCGTAAGCTGTGGCGGCTGATGTTGCCCGCGTGGGTGTTGTTCATGGTCGTGGATACGTGGCTGGAAGGTATGTTCCGTTTTACGTTCCGTGATGTCTTGTTGCAGCTTCTTTTTCTTGTCAATTTGTCTCCGGCTCCTTCGACGCACATTCTGCCCGGTCCCTACTGGTATTTCGGGCTGACGATGCAACTCTATTTGATTTACCGCCTGCTTCTGTTCCGTAGGGGAAGGCTCCCATTGTGGTGTGCGACGGTTCTGTCTGTGGGGCTGCAGTTGTGGCTGTTGTCGCGGGGCACCCGTTCTTCCGTTGTTTGGCTGGAGTATGTACGCTATAACTTCCCCGGTTCCCTGTTGACGTTTGTGCTGGGTGTGAGTGTCGCCCGTTATGGCTGGTGCTGGCCTTCGGCCCGTTGGATTAATATTCTGTTGATACCGATATTGTGCGGGCTGGTAATGTGGGGATGTTACGATAAATACACGTGGACATTTGTGCCGGTATTCTGGATAATTCTCTGTCTGGCATTGTTGCGGGCAGTACCGTGCCGGTGGTGGCGGCCGTTGTCATGGGTAGGGGGTATTTCTGCGTCTGTTTTTGTGGTTCATCCATCCCTGCGTCCTCTGTGGCTGCTGTTGGTGAAGTTAGGTTGGGTTTATACGTCGTTATTCGGATATATCGTTACAACTTTGGTCTGTGCGTGGCTTTATCACAAATATATCGTCCGTCGCTCTTAAATGCCGAAACGGCGGTTATTGTCCGCTATGGCAGGTGGGTGAAAGGTTGTCTTATCTCTTTTTAGGTGGAAAGAATGTTTAAACATCTGATTTGTATAAATAATATTGCAACGTTGTATGGCGGGATTGGAAAAAATGCTTAATTTTAAGCCGAAAACGACAAAAACGCTCTTTACAAGGAAATGAAATAACGAAAAAGAAATACAATAAGAAAATGGAAAAGATTCAAGAATTGACGGAAAAACTCTATCGTGAAGGTGTGGAGAAAGGAAATGCCGAGGGGCAGCGGCTTGTAGAAGAAGCCAAGGCTGAGGCGGCAAAAATCATAGCTGGAGCCAAGGCGCAGGCGGAACAGATCGTGGCGGACGCGCGTAAGGATGCAGCCGGTCTGGATGCCAATACGAAATCGGAACTGAAACTTTATGCAGGTCAGGCGATGAGCGCCTTGAAGAGCGAGGTCGCCAATGTGGTTACGGATAAAGTCGTGGCGGAAGCTGTGGCCGGACAGATGGCAGACAAGGATTTCCTTGGTCAGCTTATGGTGGTTATGGCCAAAAACTGGGCTTCGGGCGACGCTCCGGTCATTTCGGCGGCAGATGCCGAGGGGGTGAAGGCTTTTTTTGCAGCTAAGGCCAAGGATTTGCTGGATAAAGGTGTAAAGATAGAGAAAGTGAACGGCAAACCGACGTCCTTTTCCATTTCTCCGGCCGACGGGTCTTATAAGGTAAATTTCGGTGAAGCGGAATTTGTGGCATACTTCAAGGAGTTCCTCCGTCCTCAGTTGGTGGAGATGTTGTTTTAAAACAGGCATATGGGGAACTATTATTATTTGATGGCCGGATTGCCAGACTTGTCGCTTGACGACAGCAAGTCTGCGCCGTCAATGCTGGAGCTGAAAGAACATCTGAAAGGGCAGGTGCCAGAGGCCGACAAGAGGTTGCTCTACGTGTTCTTTCTGTATTACGACTGCCGGAATCTTGTAAGGCTACTTGAGAATCCGGAGGCGGAAATTGACCCGCGTGGCAATTTCGCACAGGAACAGTATCAGGATTTGATTACGTCGGCGCGTGAGATGAACTTCAACGTGCACCGTTTCCCTTCTTTCATGTCGGTGTTTGCCCGTGATTATGCCTATAACAAGGAAATCTCCGGATACTTCCCGTCGGATGCTATGGCTATGGCCTATTATGAATATGCCATGGCCATCTCAAACAAAATGATGGCCAGATGGTATGGACTGAACTTCAACGTGGCCAGTATCCTTACAGGGTTGATTGCCCGTAAGAACGGTTGGAATGTGTCCGAATACGTAAAAGGGCAGGGGGAGATTTGCGACATGATACGGCACAATAACACGCGCGATTTCGATTTGAAGAATGAGGTGGATTACGTGGGCGAGCTTATGCAGATTGTGGAGTGCGAAGACCCGGTGGAGAAAGAGAAGCGCATCGACGCTTTCAAGTGGGCTTGGCTTGACGAACAGACGTTTTTCGACCCGTTCTCCGTCGAGGCCTTGTTTGCCTATATAGTGAAAGTGGATATGATGGAGCGTTGGGCGTTGCTCGATGCGGAGACCGGGAAAGAGACGTTCCGTAAGATTATTGATAATTTAAGGAGTGAGGCGCGTGTGCCCGATGAATTTAAGAAATAATACGAATACATAAATATGATGACTAAAGGAACTGTTTGCGGCGTTATTTCCAATATGGTGACGCTCAATGTAGACGGACCTGTGTCTCAGGGCGAAATTTGCTATATCGAGACAGGTGGGGACCGTTTGATGGCCGAGGTGATTAAGGTAGTCGGCTCCAGTGTGTATGTGCAGGTGTTTGAAAGCACGCGTGGACTGAAAGTCGGCTCGCCGGCAGAGTTTACAGGGCACATGCTGGAGGTGAAACTTGCACCGGGTATGTTGTCGAAGAATTTCGACGGTTTGCAGAACGACCTCGATAAGATGGACGGCGTGTTCCTCAAGCGGGGACAGTATACCGACCCGCTGGATGAGGATCGTCTGTGGGATTTCACCCCTATTGCGAACGCCGGCGATACGGTACAGGCGGCCGACTGGCTGGGAGAGGTGATAGAGAACTCACAGCCGTTGAAAATCATGGTTCCGTTCCAGATGGAAGGGACGGCGACAGTGAAAGGTGTGGCTCCTGCCGGATTGTATAAGGTGGGGGATGTGATTGCCGTGCTCACCGATGAGAACGGACAGGAGATCGAGGTAAACATGATTCAGCATTGGCCTGTGAAGTTCGCCATGACGAACTACAGACAGAAACCGCGTCCGTTCAAACTGCTGGAGACTGGCGTGCGTACCATTGATACGATGAATCCTATCGTGGAGGGCGGTACGGGCTTTATCCCCGGTCCTTTCGGTACGGGAAAGACGGTGCTTCAGCATGCCATATCCAAGCAGGCCGAAGCGGATATCGTGATTATTGCCGCCTGCGGCGAGCGTGCCAACGAGGTGGTGGAAATCTTTACCGAGTTCCCCGAACTGGTAGACCCGCATACGGGACGCAAACTGATGGAGCGTACCATAATTATCGCCAACACGTCCAACATGCCGGTGGCTGCCCGCGAGGCTTCCGTGTATACGGCCATGACGATGGCGGAATATTATCGGGCCATGGGATTGCGCGTGCTGTTGATGGCCGACTCTACGTCTCGATGGGCACAGGCACTGCGCGAGATGTCCAACCGTATGGAAGAATTGCCCGGCCCCGATGCCTTCCCGATGGACCTATCTGCTTTGATATCCAACTTCTACGGTCGTGCGGGTTACGTGTATCTGAACAACGGCGAAGTGGGTTCCATCACGTTTATCGGTACGGTGTCCCCGGCCGGCGGTAACCTGAAAGAGCCTGTGACGGAAAACACGAAGAAGGTGGCCCGCTGTTTCTACGGGCTGGAGCAGGAGCGTGCGGATAAGAAACGTTATCCAGCTGTCAATCCGATTGACTCTTATTCGAAATATCTAGAATATCCGGAGTTTGCCGAATACGTGGAGAAGCGTATCGGAGCGGGATGGATTGAGAAAGTCAACGGACTGAAAACAAGAATGCAGCGTGGAAAGGAAATCGCTGAACAGATAAACATCTTGGGAGACGATGGTGTGCCCGTGGATTATCATGTGGCGTTCTGGAAGTCGGAAATCATAGACTTCGTTATCCTGCAGCAGGATGCGTTTGACGAAGTGGATGCCGTGACTCCTCTTGAGCGGCAGGAGGAAATCCTGAATCTGGTGGTGGATATCTGTGAGACAGAATTCCAGTTCGACACGTTCCTCGATGTGGTCGACTATTTCAAGAAGATGATTAACGTATGCAAGCAAATGAACTATTCGGTTTATAAATCGGAACAGTACAACGATTTCAAGAACCAAGTGATAGAATTGCTTGCCGGACAGAATAAAAAATAAGGAGTATTATGGCAACAACAGCATTCCAGAAAGTATATACGAAAATCAGTCAGATTACCAAAGCTACCTGCTCGCTGAAGGCACAGGGAGTGGGATATGACGAACTGGCCACCATCGACGGCAAACTGGCGCAGGTGGTGAAGATTATAGGCGATGAAGTGACGCTCCAGGTGTTTGAGGGCACGGGAGGTATTCCGACGAATGCCGAAGTCGTGTTCTTGGGCAAGTCACCTACTTTGAAGGTGAGCGACCAACTGGCCGGACGCTTTTTTAATGCATATGGAAAACCTATCGACGGAGGCCCGGAGGTCGAAGGACGTGAGGTGGAAATCGGCGGACCGTCGGTGAACCCCGTGCGTCGCCGCCAGCCCAGCGAACTGATTGCTACGGGTATCGCCGGCATCGACTTGAACAATACGCTGGTTTCCGGACAGAAGATACCTTTCTTCGCCGATCCCGACCAGCCGTTTAACGAAGTGATGGCCATGGTGGCCCTGCGTGCCAAGGCTGACAAGATCATTCTTGGTGGTATGGGTATGACCAACGACGACTATTATTTCTTCCGTAATACGTTCTCCAATGCCGGTGCGCTCGACCGTATCATTTCGTTCATGAACACGACCGAGGACCCCGCCGTGGAGCGTCTGCTCGTCCCCGACATGGCACTGGCTGCGGCCGAGTATTTCGCCGTGGAGAAGAACGAAAAGGTGCTCGTGCTGCTTACCGACATGACCTCCTACGCCGACTCTCTGGCCATTGTGTCCAATCGTATGGATCAGATACCGTCCAAAGATTCCATGCCCGGTTCGCTCTATTCCGATTTGGCGAAGATTTACGAGAAGGCAGTCCAGTTTCCCGACGAGGTGGGCGGCGGTTCCATCACGATTATCGCCGTGACGACATTGAGCGGCGGCGATATTACACATGCCGTTCCCGACAATACCGGATATATCACGGAGGGCCAGCTCTTCCTGCGCCGCGACAGCGATATCGGTAAGGTAATCGTAGACCCGTTCCGTTCGTTGTCCCGTCTGAAACAGCTGGTGGCCGGAAAGAAGACCCGTAAGGATCATTCCCAGGTGATGAACGCAGCCATTCGTCTGTATTCCGATGCGGCCAATGCCAAGACGAAGTTGGAGAATGGATTCGACCTGACGGAATACGACAGTCGCTGTCTGGACTTTGCTCGGGAGTATGCCGACAAACTCTTGGCCATCGATGTGAATTTGGATATGACGGAAATGCTTGATGTGACTTGGAGCCTGTTCCGCAAATTCTTCAAACTGGAGGAAATCAATATCAAGAAAGAATTTACCGACATTTATTGGAATAGTGACGAGGCAAATTAAGGAATGAAGAATTAAAGAATGAACGTGTGGGAACGGATAATGCAGTGCAGCAGAAGACTATGGCTTTTGCGATTCGGATAGTCAAGTTGAAGCGTTATTTGCAGGCGCGGAAAGAATTTGACCTGTCCGGCCAGGTTGTCCGTTCGGGCACGGCTGTCGGGGCATTGGTCCGGGAGGCCGAGTATGCCGAGAGCAGAGCCGATTTTGTTCATAAGATGCGTATTGCTTTGAAAGAAGCAAATGAAACATCCTATTGGCTTGAGTTGCTTTTTCAGACGGGCATGCTGGATGAGGGTCTTTATGAATCCCTCAAGGCAGATTGCGAGGAACTGAAGAAAATGCTCGTGTGCATAGTGAACACGACCCGACAGTCGCTTTAATTCTTTACTTGTTAATTATTAATTTCGTATGAAAATATGATAAAGTTTCAATATAACAAGACATCGCTTCAGCAGATTGAGAAGCAGTTGAAACTGCGCCAGCGCACCTTGCCCATCATCAAGAGCAAGGAGACGGCGTTGCGTCTCGAGGTGAAGAAGTGCAAGGCCGATGCGATGCTGTTGGAAAAGAAACTGGAAAGTCAGATACAGGGGTATGAGTCCATGTATGCGCTGTGGGGAGAATTCGATCCATCGCTGGTGGCGCTCAAGGACGTGGAACTGGGTGTGAAAAAGATTGCGGGGGTCAGAGTGCCTGTGTTGAACAACATCCGCTTAGAGGTACGCCCCTTTGGCCTTTTCAGTAGTCCGAAATGGTATTTCGACGGCATCAACCTTTTGCAGGGGCTTGCTAAGACTGCCGTAGAACGGGAATTCGTGTTGGCGAAGCTCGGTCTGTTGGAACATGCGCGCAAGAAAACCACACAGAAGGTGAATCTTTTCGAGAAAGTGCAGATACCCGGCTATCAGGAGGCCGTGCGCAAGATTAAGCGATTCATGGAAGACGAGGAGAATCTGTCCAAGTCTTCGCAAAAGATTCTGAAATCACTTCAGGAGAAAAGAAAGGAGGTCGAGGCATGATTGAAAAAATGAAGAAGCTCACCTTTCTGGTGACGACAAAGGAATACGAGAGTTTTCTGACCGACATCCGTAACATTGGGGTGGTGCACGTGCAGGAATTGGCCAGCGGAGCCACGAGCGACGACTTCCGCGCCGGAATGGACATGGCGGACCGGTATAAGAAGGCATTGTCCGCTCTGGATTTCGCAAAAGAAACCTACAAGCCGCACAATGCGTATGAACGGCGCGGGGACGTGGAAAGCATGCCGGTTGATGA
The DNA here is from genome assembly GCA_947177395.1 of uncultured Paraprevotella sp. Classification (GTDB taxonomy): domain Bacteria; phylum Bacteroidota; class Bacteroidia; order Bacteroidales; family Bacteroidaceae; genus Paraprevotella. The sequence goes on along the minus strand of CAMWUI010000010.1, from coordinate 2,420 downwards.
GGTGAGGACGCTGGGTGCGGACATCGTGGAGGAAGTGGAAACTGAACTGGCCAATGAGAACGTGCTGAGGCACCGGCTGGACGACGTACGGAAAAGCATCCATGCGCTTGAACCGTGGGGTGATTTTGAATGGAGCGGAGTGAAGCGTCTGGCCCGCGAAGGCTGGCAGATAAACTTCTTTGTCTGCCCCACCAAGATGTTCAAGGTGGCGTGGATGGATGAGTTTTTCGCTGTGCCTGTCAATGAGCTGAAAGGTAAGACTTATTTCGTGACCATTACCGATACGCTTCCGGACATTACGGCGGAGCATCTTGTACTTCCCGGAGAGTCCCTTTCCTATTACAAGAAGGAAGAGCGGGCACTGACGGAATCTCTGGATGCTTCGCACGAGCATCTGTTGCGCATCGGGGCGGAATCTCGTGAGATACTGCTGGCGGCCCAGGTGGATAACGAAAACCGGATTTCGTTGTCAAAAGTACGCCTGAGTGCCGAATCGCTGGCCGGCGATGCCGTAAAACTGATGGTAGGATGGGTGCTCGCGGAAAAGGCGGAGGACGTGGCGGATGTCCTGACACGGTCTCATATCTATTACGAGATGGAAGATCCTGCTTTTGAGGATGATGTGCCTGTTAAGATCAAGAACAACGCCTACAGTTCCCTGTTCGAGCCGATTCTGCGCATGTACTCTTTGCCGAATTATCACGACTTGGACCCGACGCCGGTGATGGCTCCCTTCTTCATGCTTTTCTTCGGTCTGTGCATGGGAGATGCCGGTTATGGCCTGCTGATTCTTGCGGCAAGTCTGGTGGCAAGACGGAAACTGGGCGCTGACATGAAGGCTTACGGCACTCTGGGGATTTTCCTAGGAACAATGACGGTTGTCTGCGGTCTGCTTACCGGTTCGGTCTTTGGTATCGACCTGACAAAGCAGGATTGGGCATTCCTGGCTTCTGTGAAGCCTTACTTCATCAATGAAAGCAACTATCTGCTGTTCGGCTATAGCCCGATGATGGTGATTTCTGTATTCATAGGTCTATTCCAGGTGCTGGTAGGCATGTGTATGAGTGCGGCCAAGGCAGCCCGCCTTTATGGCTGGAGGTACGGCATCGGCAAGCTGTCTTGGGTGGTGGCTTTGGTTTCCGCCGTCCTTTGCTTCGGTCTGCCGTCCTGCGGTGTGGAATTGCCTCAGGTGCTTGTCTGGCTGTTTTATGGCCTGATAGGCATCAGTGGTCTGGGCATCTATTTCTATAATTCGCCCGACAGGAATGTGGTGGTGAACTTCGGTTCCGGTGTCTGGTCGACCTACAACATGGCAACCGGCCTATTGGGCGACCTGCTTTCCTACATCCGTCTGTTTGCCCTGGGACTGACGGGCGGTGTGTTGGGCAGCGTGTTCAACCAACTGGCTTTCGACCTGACGGAGTCTTTGTCTTGGTGGGGGCGTTGGTTGCCTCTGCTCGTTGTCTTGCTGTTGGGGCATGGCATCAACTTTGCCCTGTGCATGATCAGTTCCTTTGTCCATCCCATGCGACTGACATTTGTTGAGTTCTTCAAGAATGCCGAGTTCGAGGGCGGAGGCAAGGAATATTCGCCTTTTAGGATGAAAACTTATAAAAGAAAAGAATAATCAAATCAAAATTATTAATTAAAACTTAAAATCATTATGGAAATTGTATTAGCTTATTTGGGTGTGGCACTTGTCGTTGCCTTGTCTGGTGTAGGAAGTGCCTATGGCGTGACCATCTGCGGTAATGCGGCTATCGGGGCCTATAAAAAGAATCCGGCTGCTTCCGGTTCTTACACGGCTTTGTCCGCTCTGCCCTCTTCTCAGGGTCTGTACGGCTTTGTAGGCTTTTTCATGCTGCAGCCCCATGTGTTCCCGGGTATGGACATGACCTCTGCGGCAGCTGTTCTGGGTGCCGGTCTGGCTCTGGGGCTTGTAGCTTTGTTCTCTGCCGTTCGTCAGGCCAAGGTTTGTGCCAACGGTATTTCAGCCATCGGTGCCGGCCACAACGCTTTCGGTACGACCATGGTGCTGGCCGTGTTCCCCGAGTTGTACGCCATCCTGGGTCTGTTGGTGTTGATTCTGATGGCAGGTGCCCTGCCTACGGCAGCATAAGCTGAAAGAACATCTCTGTACGGAGTGAGGTTGCGACGTAACTTTCCGTTACGACACAGCCTCGCTTTCTTTTTTATTAAGATACGAAATTTCTCTTTTAAACGCTTTTATAAAAGCACAAAACCTTGCAAGTACGGCTTGCAAGGTTTTTGCGCTTCAGGATGGGCTTGAACCAACGACCCCCTGATTAACAGTCAGGTGCTCTAACCAACTGAGCTACTGAAGCAAATTGCAATCTGAATTTCCTTTTGCGCTTCAGGATGGGCTTGAACCAACGACCCCCTGATTAACAGTCAGGTGC
>CAMWUI010000009.1 GCA_947177395.1 uncultured Paraprevotella sp. | reverse complement strand
GGAGGAGGTGTTCCGCCACTGTTTCCGTGCGCCCCGCCCGGGCGAACAGGGTGTGCTGCGCTCGTTGCCGGAGCTGCTCGCCGTGATGCGCCGGCGTTGTCCGGGTGCGGGCGGCGAGGTGAAGATGCGGCCGCTGTCCCGGTCGCTGGTGGCGGCCGGAGTAAAGAAGGTACACACGGCGGAGGGGAACAGGTATCTGGTCGTGCAGAATTAAGGGAGCAAATTTCTTACTCTCTGCTTCTCATTCTCCCCAATTGCCCCGATCAAGATTGCGATAACCGATGGCTTCGGCCAGATGGTGGGTACGGATTTCCGCGACTCCCTCCAAATCGGCAATCGTGCGGGCCACGCGCAAGATACGGTCGTAGGCACGGGCCGAGAGCTGCAAACGGGTCATGGCCGTACGCAACATCTCCACACATTCCGCGTCCAGAACGGCATGACGGGCCAGCAGACGACTGTTCATCTGCGCATTGCAATGCACTCCCGGACTGTCGGCATAACGCTGTTCCTGAAGACGACGGGCACGCACTACCCGCTCCCGTATGACTTCGCTGCTTTCTCCCGGCGCAGCCTGGGACAAATCGGAAAAGGAAAGAGGGGTGATTTCTATCTGCAAATCGATACGGTCCATCAGGGGGCCGGATATCTTGTGGAGATAACGGTGAATTTGTCCGGGCGAACAAACACAGGCCTTCGTGGGATGGTTGTAATACCCGCAGGGACAGGGGTTCATGGAAGCCACGAACATGAAAGAACAAGGGTAGCTGACACTGTACTTGGCCCGGGAGATATTGATGGTCCTGTCTTCCAGAGGCTGGCGAAGCACTTCGAGTACAGAACGGCTGAATTCCGGCAGTTCATCGCAGAAGAGTACGCCGTTGTGCGCCAGACTGACTTCCCCGGGCTGGGGCGAACTGCCTCCGCCGACAAGAGCCACCTGCGAAATGGTGTGATGAGGAGAGCGGAACGGACGTACGGAAATAAGCGTGCTGTCCTTGCCCAATTTGCCCGCAACGGAATGTATCTGCGTGGTCTCCAGACTCTCGGACAGCGAGAGAGGAGGAAGAATGGAAGGCAACCGCTTGGCCATCATACTCTTGCCGCTACCCGGCGGACCTATCATAATCAGGTTGTGCCCGCCTGCGGCCGCCACTTCAAGAGCACGCTTCACCTGCTCCTGTCCCTTGACATCCGCAAAATCAAGATCAAAGTCGGTTTGCCGGGCATAAAACTCGGCACGCGTATCCGTATGGACCGGTTCCAATTCCGTCGTGCCGTTAAAGAAATCCACCACCTGCCTCAAATGTGTCACGCCATAGACATCCAGCCGATTGACCACCGATGCCTCGCGCACGTTCTGCTGCGGAACTATCAGACCTTCAAACCCCAGTTCGCGCGCCTTGACTGCCATGAGCAGGACGCCCTTCACCGGTTGCAGGCTACCGTCCAACCCCAGTTCCCCCACGAGCATAAACCGCCCGAGACGTTCCGTGACCACTTCCCCGGACGCCGCCAATACGCCCACAGCCAAGGGCAAATCATAGCCTGCCCCCTCTTTGCGCAAGTCGGCCGGCGCCATGTTGACAACCAGCTGACGGGAGGGGAACTGCAACCCGCTGTTTTCTATGGCCGCCACAATGCGCTCGTGGCTTTCCTTGACCGCATTGTCCGGCAACCCCACCAGATAGAAGCGGATGCCGCGGGAGGCATTTACTTCGATTGTCACGGGGATAGCTTCCAAGCCATTGACGGCCGCACCTATTACTTTAACCAGCATCTTCGGGATTTTTATTCAGACGTATGCAATTTCTTCAGAGACGACAGGATGTCCTTATCGAAGTTCTTGCCACAGGCCACAATCTTATGAGCAGTATCCGCCAATATTATATAAGGTATATCCGCCACCCGGAAAGTTTTCACAAGCGGAGAATTCCATACCCGATAATCGCAATAAGAAGGCCAGGAAACGCTGTCACGCCGCTCCACCAGAGTCCGCGACAGACTGTCCGCATCCAACGAATAGGTAAGGGCGGCCAACTTGTCGCCGCATTTTTTAAGATGGTATCCCGTGGTGAAAACCAACGAAGAGGAAGACGCGTCCCATCCGGCCCAGAATGTAACCAGCAGATATTTCCCCCGGAAGTCCGACCGGCGCAAGGTATCGCCTTCCGGCATAACCAATTCAAAGTCGGGCAGCATGTCACCTGCCTGCAAGGGTTTGCCCGCCACCACTTCCGGACGCCACAAAGTGAGCCGGATGTTATCCGGCTGTGCCTGGCAAAGTAAATCGTAATATCCGGACAGCAACGCCCGGTCCACTTCTTCATCTTCCAGAAAATAACGTTTGAAGAGATAGGTGCTGACAGCGGAAGCGGGTTGTTTCTCGATAAAGTTGCCGGCGGCAAGGCGAACTTCCTGTTCCGTCTTTCCGTTATTCTCCAGTCTGAAGTCCGTCAGCGCCTCGTTTTCCTTGTTTCCCCCGATACGCGTTTCCTTCAGATTGTTCGCATCCCCTTTTACCGTTATCACATCTCCGCTACGGGCAAAGATTACATGCTCCGAAAAATTAGGATACAACAGATAGAATACGGCCGGTTCGCTTATCTCCGCCGTATAGTCGAAAATACCTCTTTCGACCCGTATCGTGTCTATCCGGGGTAAAACACCATCCGGAGAATATATATAGAACTCGCCCTGCTGCAAGTGGGAAAACTTGCCCTTCAAACGAAAACGCCCCTCAGTGCCTCCACAGGCCAAAAGGACGGATAAAATGGAAACATAAAATAACAACCGCTTCATAACAGACATTTTTCGGAAGAACGGGAACCGGAGTCCCGAAAGCAAAAAACAACTGACGGGGGAACAAAGCCCGGCTTTGTCCTCCCGTCAGTTCGTATATTTCAGGCGTACCCGGAGACAGACAGCCCCGTCCGCCTCTGTTTCACAACTTACTTAACCAGGCTCTTTACCGTCGTAGCGTAGTTGATGAACTCCAGATCGTTCACAGCACGCTGTGCCAATGACGGGTCGAGACTGATGGCTTTCGTCAGGTTTGCACTGACACCGGCAGCATCGTTCGTACGTGCAGCGGCTATAGCCTTCAGGTAAGACGTACATGCATCGGGAGTTGTCACCTTGTCAAGCGTAGACTTGGCAGAAGCATAATCCTTGTTCAGCAACTGAGCCAAAGCTGCAGCGTTGGTAGCATTTCCGCTCAAGTTACCGGCAGCCTGTGTGTAGTTACCCTTTGCAATATTCAGACAGCCCATTACCTCCTGGAACGAATCGGCACCGGAACCTTTGGCCAAGTAAGTCTCAGCTGCACTTACATTACCCTTGTTCAGAGCAATAAGAGCCAAGTTCGTATTGACTTCGCTGGCATCAGCCTTCAAAGACTTAGCCTTGTTGAGGTAGCTCTCGGCAGAAGCGAGATCGCCGTTGCGGTAAGCGAGCTGTGCCAAGTTGTTGAATGCACGGTAATCGTTGCCATAGAGCTGTGTGGTCTTCTGATACCAAGCCTGCTTGTCGGCGGGCTTCTCCATCAGCATACCGGCTCCGTACAGCAACTCTTCTACGCTCAGCTTGCTGGCATCGCTCTTGAACTGTGCGATAATCTGGTCATCGCTGCGGCCGATCAACTCGTAGTTAATAGCCAGACGGGCACGACGCAGTTCGGGCAGAACCTGGTCAGCCAGTTCCTTGAATACCGTAGAGATGTTACGGATCTGACGTTCGCGTTCTTCCGGCTCCTTATACATGGACAATACACGCAGGATCACTTCCTTATCCTGAATATTGCTCTGTGAAACAAGTTCCTGGAAACCTTCCCAGTCCTCAGCCGTATAGTTGGTCTGTACATCAGCATCCATCTTGTTTGCTTTCAGTTCTTTCTGCAGATATTTTTCTGATACGTCCTGACGCTTTTCTGCCAGGTTCTTGTTCAAATCGAAAGCACCGTCGGGAGAAGCGTATGCAGACACTTCGATATTGTTCAGCGCCTTGCCTTCCTGATCGGCCTTGATGTCCTTCAGCATTTTGATGAAATCCTGTACGGAAGCGGACTTCAGTTCACTGCTGCGCAGATTGGCCTGCTGGATAAGGAATTTGATATTTGCTTCCTGACGCTGCTTGATAACACGCTGGAACGCATCGGGAGCCGTAGCCGGATTTGTGCTTGCCAAAGCATTCTTCAACAATTCGGAAGTCGCAATGACACCATAACCAATCTTCACTTCGGGCACAGTCACAGTCTTTTTACCAACCTTTGCGTCAAACTGCAGGTACAGATCCGACTTCATCATGGCCGGTACGAAATCGAACAGGCTTTTCATCGTGTAGTTTCCGCCCACTTTGTAGGAGATAGTCTGATTGTTGCCTTCCACTTTTTCACCTTGGAACGCAGCGCTCTGTCCCTTGGCTTCTCCACCTTCGTATTTCAGCACGGGAGTAACCGTAACGACAGCTTTCTTCTTCAGATATTTCTCAGGGAATTTACCATTGATGGTTGCAGGCACCTGACCGCCGATAGCCTCCAGCGGAGTCGGGGTTACCGTGAAATTGTCTGCCGACAAGTTACCTAACTTGTTGCAGGAGGTGAGAGCCAAAGCCGACACCACAGACAGTGACAAATAAAGATTGTTACGCATACTAACTAAATTTTAATAATCATTGGGTGCAAAGATAACCATTCTTTAAATATCCGCCATCCGTGCAGGCACAAAAATATCAAAAAAGGCACATTTATTATTAAAAACCGGTCAATCCGCCCTGCAACGTTCCTTATAAAGCAGGTTACGGGGATGGTGTTCCAGAATTTCCTCGCGCAACCGGCTGCGGTCAATATGCATGTAAATTTCGGTAGTGGCAATGCTTTCATGCCCCAGCATCGCCTGAATGGCACGCAGATTGGCACCGCCCTCCAGCAGATGCGTGGCAAAGGAATGGCGGAATGTATGAGGACTGACATTCTTCTGTAGGCCGCACTGTCCGGCCAGTTCTTTAATCACATGAAATACAAGTATACGGGATAGTTTGGTGCGCCGTCGCAAACTCAGGAATACATAATTCTCATGCCCGGGACGAGGCTCAATCCGGTTCCGGTCGTCAAACCAATAGCCTAACTCTTCCGTCACCTGCGGCGAAAGAGGGACGATGCGTTCCTTGTCTCCCTTTCCCATTACCCGGACAAATCCCTCATCCAGATAGAGATTGGACATCTGCAGGTTGCACAATTCGCTCACGCGCAATCCGCAACTGTAAAGCATCTCCAGCATGGCCCGGTCGCGATGCCCTTCATCCTTACTGAGATCGACCGCATCCATCAATGCGTTTATCTCATCCAGCGACAGCACATCCGGCAAATGTTTCCCGATTTTAGGCGATTCGAGCAACTCCGTCGGGTCGGCGTCTATCTCCCGTTCCACCATCAGGAAACGATAGAAAGAACGAAGCCCCGACAGGATACGGGCCTGGGAACGCGCCTGTACTCCCACTTCCGCCAAAGCCACGACAAAGCGTTCCAGATGATCGAGAGATACATAACGGGCATCGACATACTCATCTTCCAGAAATCTTAACCATTTTCGCAGGTCTTCCAAATAGGCTTCCTGAGTATGGGACGAGAATCCCCGTTCCAGTTTAAGATATTGGACATAACGGCGCCATATTCTTGAATCCAGCGGTGTACTTTTCCGGCCCTTTTTTTCGCTCTTTTCCATCTTCTTTCTACCTTTGCACACATTATATTATTAAAACAAAGATAGGGATTATTCATGAGAATACAAATCATCAACGGTCCGAACATCAACCTGCTCGGAAAACGGGAACCTGGCATCTATGGCAACCAGCCGTTCGAAACGTATCTGGAGAAGTTGCGCGACACCTACTCAGACCTACAGATTGAGTATTTCCAAAGCAACTCGGAAGGCGCGCTGATAGACCGGTTGCACGACACTGGATTCGACAGCGACGGCATCGTACTGAACGCCGGTGCTTATACCCACACATCCATAGCTCTGCAGGATGCCATCCGCGCCATACCTGCCCCTGTCATAGAAGTGCACATCAGCAACGTACATAAACGGGAGGAGTTTCGTCACAAATCCATGATCTCATGCGCCTGTCTCGGGGTCATCTGCGGTTTCGGACTGGATTCCTACCGATTGGCCGTCGATGCGTTACTGACACAGCATGAACCGGACAATGCCAAAGGATAACTTCCTGTGGTGAAATCAAAGCAAATGTGATTGAACAGTCGCCGCCGATGAAAAACAAAAAAACGGGAATGACAGACCCTGCAGACAGAGAGACCGGCAAACACACTTCATTGTCTTCTGCCGACAGTCTGCTGGAAAACTACATCCTACGACATATAGAACCGGAAAGTGATTACCTGAAAGCACTTTACCGTGCCACACATATCAAACTGCTGCGTCCGCGCATGGCATCTGGCCATCTGCAAGGACGGATGTTAAAGATGTTTGTACGCATGATACAGCCCAGGGAGGTTCTGGAAATAGGTACCTACAGCGGGTACTCGGCACTTTGTCTGGCTGAAGCTCTTCCGGACAATGCCATGCTTCATACATTCGAAATAAACGACGAGCAAGAGGATTTTACCCGTCCCTGGCTGGAACAGTCGCCATACGCCGATAAAATCCGGTTTTATATCGGAGATGCCTTGAAACTGGTACCCGGCATGGATGTGCAATTTGACCTGGCATTTATCGACGGAGACAAACGGCGGTACACGGACTATTACGAGATGGTCATGGAGAAACTGAAACCGGGAGGCTATATCCTTGCCGACAATACATTATGGGACGGACACGTCGTTGAACAGCCGTATCCTACCGACGCACAGACCGCAGGTATCATGCACTTTAACGACCGGGTCGCAACCGACGGACGGGTGGAAACTGTCATCTTGCCCCTGAGAGACGGTCTGACTGTCATCCGAAAAAAGACAGTCAACGATTGAACAATATCTATAATACATAAATTCATATGGAAACTACCAGACAAAACAAAATCGCACGACTCATACAGAAGGAATTGAGTGAAATCTTCATGTTGCAGACCAAAGCCATGAAAGGTGTCCTTGTATCGGTAAGTGTCTGCCGGATTAGTCCGGACATGAGCATCTGCCGGGCTTATCTGAGCGTATTCCCCAGCAATCGCAACGAAGAAATCGTGAAAAACATCAATGAGAATGCAAAAGCGATCCGTTACGAACTGGGTACCCGGGTACGTCACCAGCTACGCATCATCCCGGAACTGAAATTCTTTGTGGACGACTCTCTGGACTATGCCGAGAACATCGACAATCTACTGAAACAGGGGCATACTTCTGCAAACTGACCTCAACCTGCACGCAATGAACTTTCCTTTCTACATATCCCGCCGTTACCTGTTCACCCGAAAGTCTCATCACGCCATCAATATCATATCGGGCATATCCGTGTGCGGAGTTGCACTGGCTACTCTGGCACTGGTATGCACCCTGTCGGTATTCAATGGGTTCAGAGATTTGGTTTCTTCTTTCTTCACAGCATTCGATCCTCAGCTGAAAATAGTTCCAGCGGAAGGACATACCGTCTCTTCTGACAACGAAACCCTGCTCAAGCTGATGAAACATCCGGCCATACAAGTATGCACCCGTTGCCTGGAGGACAATGCTCTGGTCGCCTATAACGGCCGGCAGCAGATGGTGACGATAAAAGGAGTAGAAGACAACATCGGCCGGCAGACAGACCTGAACGGATTGCTGTACGGCGACGGAGAGTTCCTGCTGCATGCCGATGTGCTGGAATTCGGCATCCCGGGCATCCGTCTGGCCTCTACGCTGGGCATCGGAACTACTTTTGAAGAACCGCTCCAGATATTTGCGCCCAAGAAAGGAGAACGCATCAACCTTGCCAATCCGGCCGCTTCATTCACGCAGGAGGAACTGTATTCTCCGGGAGTATTGTTTGCCGTCAACCAGGCCAAATACGACGAGAATTATATTCTGACTTCATTGGCTTTTTCCAGACGGCTGTTTTCACGTCCTGACGAAGTTTCGTCTATAGAACTGAAATTGAAACCTGGCGCTGATGAAAAGAAGGTGCGTCAGGAACTGGAGGAGTGGAGCAACGGGCAATTTAAAATTATGGATCGCTATGAACAGCAATCCGACGTATTCCGTATCATGGAAATAGAGAAATTTATCGCTTACATTTTCCTTAGCTTTATTCTATTGGTCGCCTGTTTCAATATTATCGGCTCGCTGTCTATGCTGATTATCGACAAAAAGGAAAATGTGCGTACTCTGCGCAATCTGGGAGCCACAGAACGGCAAATTACGCGTATCTTTCTGCACGAAGGGAGAATGATCGCTACTATCGGTGCCGCCTCCGGTATCGTACTGGGGCTTTTTCTGTGTTTCCTGCAACAGCAATTCGGATTCATTACCCTCGGTGACAGTGCCGGAAAATTCATAGTGGACGCTTATCCCGTAAGCGTTCATTACCAAGATATACTTTTAGTATTTGCCACCGTGATGGCTATCGGATACGGAGCCCTATGGTATCCCATCCGTTATCTGAGCCGTCATTTACTTGACTGACGGCGGGAAGCCTCAGCCGAGTGTGATACGTTCTACATCCACACGGGCACGCAGGAATATAGCGGCAGATTCCTTAAATTTATCCGGCGACTCCGTGGTCAGGAAACGACAGGTGCCTTGTTGTGTACACCGTGTCTCTACCAGAGAATGACGCATCAGGTAGTCACGCAAGCTCTGTGCCACATAATCCCCCTGGGGAACAATCCGTATCGCAGGGGGAGTATATTTCAGAATCTTATTGATAAGCAAAGGGTAATGCGTACACCCCAGGATAATCGTATCGATATCCGGATCCCTGCGCAACAAGTTACCGATGCTTTTTTGTACAAAATAATCTGCTCCCGGAGAATCAAACTCGTAATTTTCCACCAACGGGACCCACATGGGACATGCCTCACCCGTAACAACGATATCCGAAAAGAGTTTCTTTATCTCTAAAGAATAAGAATCAGACCGGATTGTTCCCGGTGTCGCCAATACCCCCACATGCCTTGTACGGGTCAGATGACCGATGCACTCCGCCGTAGGCCGGATTACCCCCAACACCCGTCGCGAGGGGTCAAGTGTGGGAAGATCGACTTGCTGAATCGTACGCAGTGCCTTCGCCGACGCGGTATTGCAGGCCAGAATAACAAGATGGCATCCCATGCCGAAGAGTGTCTTCACAGCTTCCAGCGTGAATTCATATACGACCTCATGAGAACGCGTACCGTATGGTGTACGGGCATTATCCCCCAGATACAAATAGTCATATTGGGGCATCAAACGACGAATCTGATGCAAAATGGTCAGACCGCCATAACCGGAGTCAAACAGACCGATAGGCCCCGGGGTCTCGGAAAACTGCATCATGGAAGCGCCGGAACTGCGAGACGTGCTTTCAACTCCGCCGTCACATCCTCTCCCAAGGCCGGATTGATATAAGGGCAGGAGTTACCATCCGTATTGAGTATATACCCATATCCCTTCTCTGTTCCAATCACCCGCAACACTTCGTTTATTTTTCCGTAAAGATTTTGCAGCATTTCTTTTTCCGCAGAAGCAAGCAACTGCTGAATCTCCTGTCTGAAAGCTATTCCTTTCTCCGACAGGTCCAGCAACTCCTTTTGGCGTTTTTGAAGAATATTTGCCGGAAAGTCTCTCTGACCCTGCAGAAGCTCCGCAAACTTCACCTGAAATTCTTCCTCACTCCGACGGGCCTCGGCATCATACTTCACTTTAAGTTCCTGCAATGCCTTTCTCGCTTCCGCATATTCCGGCATGGCTGTGAGCACTGCGCTATAACTTACATAGCCGAAACGTACCTGAGAAAACAAAGATAAAGGCAACGCCATCATCCATACGAATAATATTCTTTTCCACATAAGTCCTACAAATTTATGTCTTTCTGCAAAATTAAGGGGATTTCGGGAATAAACAAAGAGTTGACACAGTAAATGTATGTTCCCTCTCAAGTTCCGAAGAAAGTTAAAGCATTCCCCAACAAAAGACCTGCCCCGGATATTTCTATCATCCAAGACAGGCCTTCCTTTAATACTATATTAAAAACGATTTATTTCAGTCCAAGCTTGTTTTTCAGTTCCGTTGTCACATCCGTACTCAGCGTTGTACTGATATAAGGCACACCGGCAGTCGTATCCATAATATAGACATAGCCGCCTGCCGTACCGATTTCCTTAACCGCATTCAGAATTTTCTGCGTGATATCCTGCATCTTCTCCTGAGAAACTTTCTGCAATGACATACGGTTGTCCTCATAACTCTGCTGGATACGTTTGTATAAGTCTTCCAATTCAGCCTCACGACGCTGACGGACGTTGTCCAGCAGGTTCGCACGTTCTTTTTCGTATTCGGAACTCTTCTTCGTCAGTTCGTCCTGCATACGTTTCAGATCATCCTCATATTGTTTCTGCAAAGATTCCAACTCCGTCTGTGCCTGGGTATACTCAGGCATAATCTGCATGATCTCCGCAGAATTGAAGTGACCGAATTTCTGAGCAAAGACGCTCAAGGGGGCGATTAACAACGCCAATAAAATAATCTTCTTCATCATTTTAATCTTTTATTTTTCGTTATCGATTCCTATTTGTCAGTACAAATGTACAAAGGTTAATTTGAATATCCTAATTTCGTCAACACTTCGTTACTGATATCTATTTTGGGAGAAGCAAAGATGATACCTGCATCCGATGCCCGGTCTAAAACCAGAGAATATCCCTTGTTGTCGCAGATATCTTTCACCGCATTATAGATTTCATCCTGAATAGGCGCCATCAGGCTCTCACGTTTCTTAAACAGTTCACCCTCCGGACCGAAATACTTTTTCTTGAGTTCTGCCGCTTCTTTTTCCTTATTCACCACGGCTTCCACCCTCTGATTTTTCTGTTCCTCACTCAAGAAAACGGCCTCACTCTGATAGTTCTTATACAGAGTCTGAGCCTCCACTGACAGCGCTTCCACTTCTGCCTGCCACTTTTTCGACACCTGGTTCAACTGCTCGTTGGCACGTTCGTAGGCCGGAATATTCTTCAGAATATATTCCATATCCACCAATACAAATTTCTGAGCTGCCGCCCGAACTCCGAATGCCATCAAAAGGCTACATAAAAGAATTAACTTTTTCATCATCGCTAAGGTTTTTAAATTAAAATTCTTGTCCAAGGATAAAATGGAACTGACTGCCTCCGTAAGCCTTGCTCCCAAAGACCTTGTCGAAACCGTAAGCCCAGTCAATACCCAGCAGACCGACCATAGGCAGGAATATACGTGCACCGACACCCACGGAACGCTTCAAGTCAAACGGATTGAAATCTTTCACATTATTCCAGGCGTTACCACCTTCCGCAAATACAAGGGCATAAATATTCGTCGAACCTTGCAGCATCAAGGGGTAGCGGAGTTCCAACGTGAAACGGTTATAGGCATAGCCGGTATATCCGTTCGGTGTGAGCGCTCCGTTGTCATAACCGCGCAACCCGATGGTTTCGGTAGCATAGCTGTATGAGTAACCGGAAGTTCCGTCACCTCCGACATAGAATGTCTCGAAAGGCGACTTCTTATGCTTGTTATAAGAGCCCAGCAATCCCATCTCTACCCGCGCCATCAGTACCGGACACTTGCTCATACCGGCCAAAGCGATATAAGTTCTGCTCTTAAACTTCCATTTATGATATTCCACCCATTTATATTTGTCCTGCAATTCTTTCTGGTAAGTGGAACTACGGGGATCGTTTGCCATATTCTCATAAGCTTTCTTGTCGAACAGCGAATAGGGAGGCGTAAGCGATGCCGAGAATACGAATTCCGAACCGCGACGGGGATAAATCTGATTGTCGGTCGAATTACGTCCTAATGTCAGATTCAAACTGATGTTATTACAACTTCCGTTTGAAATAAGGAAGTATTCCCAGTCTTTCAGGATATATCGCTGGTATGCCAGATCTGCCGAAAGAGTGAAATAGTCATCCGGCCATCGCAAACGCTTACCCCATCCCAGAGAGAATCCGAATATCTTGACATATTTATCCGGATCATAATAATTCTCATAGTAATTGGAGCCGCTTGTTCCGTACCCGTACAGATAGTTATAGTAACTGTTATAATAGGACGAATTGTAGTAGTTGTCGCTCACATCCGTCTGTTTGGAGAAGAATGCCGAAAAGGACAACGAATTAGGACGCTTACCGCCAAACCACGGATTCATGTAATTGATACTGTATGACTGATAATAGCGTCCGTTCGTCTGACCACTGATAGAGAACGTCTCGCCGTTACCCTGCGGCATAATACCCCGCCGAAGCCCGTCCTTATCAAACAGATTCGCCAAACAGAAATTGGAAAACTTCAAACCGATTTTACCTATCACACCCGTCTGTCCGTAACCCAGAGAGAATTCAACCTGATCGTTCGATTTGGATGTCAGTCCCCATCCCAGATCCACTGTTCCATTTTCCAGGTCCGGCTGAACATCGTAGTCTATGGCTTCCGGGTCAAAATGTCCCATAGAGGCGATTTCACGGTAAGAACGCTCCAGTGCCTCCTTACTGAACAAATCTCCAGGCTTATTTCTCAGTTCACGACGCACCACATTCTCATATACACGGTCGTTCCCCATAATCTTCACCCGATTGATGGTGGCCTGCGGACCTTCCGTTATACGCATCTCCAAGTCTACGGAATCACCCACGATATTCACCTCCACCGGTTCCAGACGATAGAATACATATCCATTGTTATAATAGAGATTTCCCACAGCATCCTCATCTGCGGACAAACGTTTGTTGAGCTGCGTCTGGTTGTACACATCACCCTTCTTCATCCGCAACAGATCGGACAATACATCGGTACTATAAATAGTATTGCCGACCCATTCCATATTACGGATATAATATTTGCGGCCTTCCTCCACTTTTATATATACGTCCACAGTCTTTTCGTTATATGAAGATACGCTGTCCTCCACAATATAAGCATCCCGGAAACCAAGTTCATTGTATTTCTCAATCAATTTTTGCTTATCTTCCTTATATTTTTCCGGAATAAACTTCTTAGCACGAAACCAGGCCACAGGAGTTCCCTTTTCATGGGTTTTGGACAATACACCGTTGCGTAGCAACGTACCTTTGATTCGTTTGGTAGAGAGGGCTTCATTCCCTTCTATCGTAATCTTATGCACCTTGACCTTGTCCTTCTTGTCTACATTGATATCTATGATTATCTTGCCTGGATTGCTCACATCATCTCTCTGAACTACTTCGATTTCCGCATTCTTATACCCCTTCTCATCGAAATATCTCTTGGCCAGTTCCTTGGTCCGCCCTTCCATATTCGGCGTAAACTGATTGTCCTTGACTAAGCCCAGACGTCCTTCCAGATCTTCTCGTTCTCCCTTTTTCACACCGGTATAGTTAATCTGGGAAATGCGCGGACGTTGCGCCAGTTTAATATGCAGATAAGCCTTTTCTCCGACCAGACTGTCCACCTCTATCGCAACATTGGAAAACAGCCCGTGGCGCCAATAACGTTTTATTGCCTGCGTAATTTCATCACCGGGTATCGTAATTTGCTGACCGATAGACAAACCGGACAGATTGATAAGCAGATAATCATCATAATTATCCACCCCTTCCACAACCAGACCGTCGATGACATACGTCTGCGGATTGCGCGAATATTCAATATTCGGTTTTACTTTTACTTCCTGAATAAGCTGAGCCTTTGCCGTCTGAAAACCGGCAAAGGTCATTATTACGCTTATAATTGTTGTTAATTTCATACGTTGAAAGATCATTTAATGGCTACCTGTTCGCTTGTCTTGCCGAACCGACGTTCACGGGACTGATAATCAACAATAGCTTTGCATAAAGCCTCTGCATCGAAATCAGGCCAATACGTATCACAGAAATATAGTTCCGAATACGCACACTGCCATAATAAATAGTTACTGATACGCTGTTCTCCTCCCGTACGGATCAGCAGATCCGGATCCGGCATAAAACACGTGTCCAGACAGGAAGAAACCGTATCTTCCGTTATGTCTCCAGGCAATAAAGCCCCGTCAGCAACCCGCTGCGCAATAGTCTTCACCGCCCGCGTAATCTCCCAGCGGGAAGAATAACTCAAAGCAATAACCAACGTCATACGGGTATTGGCAGCCGTACGTGTCATACAAGCTGCCAGACGGGCTTGTATCGTTTCCGGAAGGCGTTCCATATCGCCGATAACCTTGAAAGCAACATTATTCTTCATAAAGATTTCCTCTTCCAGATTATCCAGAATGAGCCCCATGAGAGCCGCAACTTCTTCCGCCGGACGATTCCAGTTTTCCGTAGAGAACGTATAAAGCGTGAGGTATTTTACCCCCAACCTGACAGCATCCTCCGTAATCCGCCTTACCGTTTCCACCCCTTGCTGATGCCCGGCAGTCCGAGGCAGTCCTTTCGCTTTTGCCCACCGTCCATTACCGTCCATAATAACTGCTATATGGACAGGCATGCGTGCGGGATCTATCTGTTCACAATATGACATAGAACTAATTATTACATTTTCTATATTTGGGAAATAAGTCGTAAGTCAGATACACCATGGTATATGAATAACAATCCTTATTCTTAAAACCCGAACTTGCAATTCCGTACGGGTCATGAAGTTTCACTCCCTCCGCACCCGATACATCCAGATTGTCTGTTGTCGTGAAACGCATACTCCACTCCAATCCGACATTCAGACGCGGCTTCAGTTTATATTTGACACCGGCTCCTACGGGTATATTGAATCCAACAACCGTTTCCAACGGCTTGGGAGCAAAAGTAAATCCCATCCCCATCAGCAGATAGGGAGTGAAACGTTTGGTTTCCTTATATCCCTGCCCGGTACCATATCCCCAAAAGTTAAACTCAAACTGGGCACCTAAATCAAAAACATTCCGCGAGAAACTGACCGGACTCTTCCGACCACCTTCAACCGTTCCGCTATAAGCATCCTGCGGAAAGAAGAAACCATCCCCCGTGCCATGGATATGTCCCATGGCCAGATTTCCTTTTATCACCATACGGGGATTGAATACATACCGGGCAAGCAGACTGAACATTCCCCCCATATCCGCATAGGGTTTACTGTTTGCATCTCCCAGATAGAAACATCCTCCCACACTGCCGCCCAGCTCCATTTTATACTCTACCTCCTGTGCTTCCGTTTTAGATGCACAGACAGACAGGCAGAGACTTATGAGCAACAGTCTTTTCATTTTCTTTCCAAATCCAACCGGCCAGATGTCATTCATGAATGACCCTTATTGTTCAAATCCCAATACATTAAGCCGCCCTTTCCACACCTGACGCCCGCAAAGCAACCAGATATACTGTTCTTCGTCCACAACGGCAGACACTGAACCAGACGCTCCTTTCAAGGAAGAAGGCGGAGTCAGAACCGCATCCGCCTGCCAGGTTATCCCATTATCCGAACTGACATAAAACGCATCCAGCGTTTCATGGGCAGTACCGTCAAGCGAGGCTCCGCCCAATGCGATCAACGCATTATTATATCTCAATAGGACAAGATTTTCCAACTGAGGACATACGTACTTGTTGTCCGGGGCCACAATGTAATATACCCATGACTTACTGTCCAAAACCGACGGTACAAGAGTTTTTCCCCAGACGAAAGCCGACCGGTCAGTCGGAAAGGATTCCGGTTCCCGGTTCCCAATCAGCATAACCCTGCCGTTACCATTTTCCTGTCTATAGCACACACTTGCGATATCCCGAAGCGGCAACCGTTGTACATCATCGTCCAATTCTTCCGCCACCCATGTCTGCCCGTCCACCGAACGACACATTTCTCCCCGCACCAATGCATAAAGAGACTTATCATCTACAGCGAGCAACTTCCGGATGCCACTTCCGCATTCGTTCCAATTCAATCCGTCTGTGGATTTCAAAAGAACTCCGTCAGACGTACTCATATACAAAACACCTCCCAATATACGGAGCGTTTCCAAATCCCCGTCCTCACATCCGATGGTCCGCCTCCGGTTCCAATTCCTTCCGTCATTGCTACCGGTTTCCGCCAAACAGACCGCCTCCCCGACACGTCCGATAACACATAATTTATCACCAAAAACAAAGGCGCGGGTCTCTTTCATATCCTCCAGCGCATCCGTATCTCCCACTTTATTCCACGAAAATTCATTGCCTTCCTGTTGGTGAACATTCACCTTTACAGTGTATTCCTTACTGGCCGTTCCATCCGTCGACATAACAAGGAATACCAACGGTTTAGAGAAGTTCACCGAATCCGTTGTAGAATAAGGATACCACGATGCCGCCGGATTGTCCGCCTCCTTATAGAACACATCTCCCTCTCCCGCTACCGTAATCAGGATGCTGTTGACATGACTTTCTTTGGGCAGGGAATCGCTGTTGGATATGGTAAGTGAATTCTGGTCGATATTCATAGCATAATAACTTCCCGAATAAACGGCCACGTACGTACTGTCTTCCCCCGTAGACGATGTCGTGTGAAGCGTACGTTTGATTGTACCAAGGGTAAAACTGGATATATAGCAGTTGCTGTTCGTCAAAACCACTTCATCCTCAGAACAAGAAAACAAGGTCATTATGAACACAAAAACAGGCAAGAAGAGAAATATGATTTTTTTCATAAAAGCGCTACTTTTTATAATACAAGGTGCAAAAATACTCAATTTTTTGACAATCAGAAAGGTTTGTACATTGAATTATCCAAAATAATAGCTAAAACTCCCAAAAAACGTCGTCACACTTCGCCACTGTCCTTTCTACGATAATGCCGGAAAACATGCCCCGCCCACGTAAAAGAGTCTTTCATACTTTCATCCCAAACACAGGGAGCAGACACACCTTCCGACAACAAAACAGATGATTGCTCCACAAACGCTTCATCCCAACAATGTTCTTCTATAAAACTCTGCAACAAAGCAGCTCCTCCTTCCACCAGCAAGGATTGTATCCCTTTTTCATACAAATCGCTGAGTATCTTTTTCAGACCGTATTCGTTTTTCGGCAAATAGACACACGAGACATTCTGCAAACCGGCATAAGCCGCAGCCACCCCCTCATACAAATAAACCAATGTATCCCCATCTCCGTCAAACAAATACAGAGAGTCTGGCAGAACGCCCCGGGGATCCAACAAAATCCGCAATGGAGAACGACCGGTCCAACACCGGACATCCAACCGGGGATTGTCTAATTCGGCCGTTCTTCGCCCCACCATGATTGCCTGATGCTCCGAACGGCGTTTATGCACAAGCATCTGGGTATAAAGAGATGAGAAAACCACCGGCTTTCCGTCTTTTTCCGCGGATGAACGCAACCGATCCATAAAACCATCTTCAGACTCCGCCCATTTCAATGTAACAAAAGGTCTTCTCCGCTGATGGTATGTGAAAAAAATTTTGTTCAACTCCAGACATTCCTGCTCGCAGACACCAACCACCGTCTCCACTCCGGCTTCCTGCAACTTCCGTATCCCGCGACCGGCCACCGACGCAAACGGGTCGATACACCCCACCACCACACGAGGTATGCCCTTTTCTATTATCAAGTCGGCGCAAGGAGGTGTTTTCCCATAATGGGAACAAGGCTCCAGACTGACATACAACGTGCTGTTACGAAGCAAAGCCGGTTCCTTTACCGAGGCTATTGCATTTACCTCCGCATGCGCCTGTCCGCAACACACATGATACCCTTCGCCAATAATACGGCCATCATGCACAATCACCGCACCCACCATCGGATTGGGCGTTGTATTCAGCCGGCCGTTTTGCGCCAGCTGAATACAACGCCTCATATATTTTTCTTCTATTTCCATTGTCCAAGAAAAAATTAGTACTTACTTTGTACCTCGTTTTTATGTCTCGTCTTACGTGCAAAAGGAATACTCCCACACATATCGCATCTTATCCGCTCATTATCCCACCTCGGAAGCACAAGCATTGGCGCGCTGGGTAATGGAAGTCCGTTTCGGAATGAACCGACTGGATCTCTGTCTCGGGAAAGACCGTCCCCTCACAGAGGAAGAACGAATCGAACTGGAATCTATTATATCGAGACTGTTAAAAGACGAACCTATACAATATATTTTAAAACATGCGGATTTCTGCGGCAATACCCTGCATGTCGGACCGGGTGTCCTGATTCCACGTCCGGAAACAGAGGAGCTGGTGCACTGGATTCTTTCAGACATACCCGATCGTCCTCTCCGTATAGCAGACATAGGCACCGGAAGCGGCTGTATCGCAATATCACTGGCTACAGCCCGACCGGACTGCCGGATAAGCGCGATAGACATCAGCCGGCAGGCGCTTGACATTGCAGAACAGAACGCACATCTTGCTCACGCAGAAAACATAGAATTCATCCGGTGCGACATATTGGATTCTCAAACATGGCCCCGGATACCCACCGCCACATGGGATATCATTGTCAGCAATCCCCCTTATGTCCTGCAATCCGAAACCAGAGACATGACAGCCAATGTCCTGAACTACGAGCCTGCGACAGCCTTGTTCGTACCGGACGAAGATCCTCTTATCTTCTATCGGACTATTGCGCGCTATGCCCAAACCTACTTAAAACCCAACGGACGACTCTGCTTTGAAATAAACCGCCGGTTCGGCAAGGAAGTTACCGAACTACTGGCCGCTTCCGGATTCAGCCAGATAGAGTTACGCAAAGATTTCAGAGAAAACGACCGTATGATACGTTGCCTGCGATGAAAAAAGAAATAACCACACAAGAAGCCTTGTATAAAGCCTCGGCTTTATGCTCCGCCACCGAATATTGTTCCACGGAAATCCGACAAAAGCTGCTTAAATGGGGCATATCGGAAAACGACTGCGAAAGCATTATCCAAAAACTGACCGACGAGGATTACATCAACGAGGAACGGTATTGCCTCGCATTCATCCACGACAAACTCCACTACAATAAATGGGGACGCCGGAAAATCCATGAGGCTTTACGCCAGAAAAGAATCGCAGGCTCTCTCATCAGCGAAACGCTGGGACAAATAGATCCGGACCTATACCAACAGATTCTTAAAAAAATCCTGGATTCCAAAAACAAAGAGATAAAAACAGACAGTACTTACGAACGCAACGGTAAGTTGATACGTTTCGCTTTAAGCCGGGGATTCGAGTCCGAATATATCTCCCGCCTTTTGCCGGATATTTACGATGAAGAATAACATTTCCCGACTGCAAATCTGGTGGAAAAGCTTTTGTGACACCCTGTTCCCGCGCCAATGCCCGGTGTGCGGCCGTCGCCTAGCTCTAACAGAAAGCCATGTCTGCGCCACCTGCCTGTACCGGCTCCCTATAGTTCCCTGTTCCGCTCCTACCGACAATGCCATCACGAAGACTTTCGAAAGATTCATGCCTATTGAGAAAGCCACTGCCATGTTCTACTATCATCACGAATCTCCTTACCGGCAAATACTTTTTTCCCTCAAATACGAAGGCAATCCCCAAATAGGCCGCGAATTCGGCAGAATGTGGTCCAGGCGACTCTTGTCACAACATTTTTTCGATGACATAGACCTGCTTATTCCTCTCCCATTGGCAAACAAACGCAAACGGAAACGGGGCTACAACCAAAGCGAATGGATTGCCAAAGGCATCACCGACGTCACCGGCATTCCCGTTGAAACCGGTATTGTCCGCCGTACCGTCTCCAATCCGACCCAGACCCGCCTGAGTAAAACGGAAAGACACGTAAACGTCGAAGGCATTTTCCAGGTTTCACATGCAGAACGTCTGAAAGGCAAACACATATTATTAATAGATGATGTCATGACCACCGGGGCAACCCTCATTTCCTGCGGACGCACACTGCTCGCACAAACAGAGGACACACGAATCAGTGTCTTCGTACTGGCTAAAACCATGCAGCGTTGAGCTTGTCAGCCCGATCATTCATGACCACCAAAGAATCATCAGTTTCATAGCATCCCGACACCCCAATATCCCACAGACGAGGTATTTTTCAGAAAAAGAACCTCATGTACTTTCTCATCAGCCTCTTTTTATTATCTTTGCATTACATATTAACAACATAGGCTTATTATTATGAAAACATTGGAGAAAATTTTTGCGGCAAAGCTTCTGAAAGTAAAGGCTATCAAGTTACAACCCACCAACCCATTCACTTGGGCTTCAGGATGGAAATCGCCTTTCTATTGTGACAATCGCAAAACATTATCATATCCCCCTTTACGCAATTTCGTTAAAATAGAATTCAGTCGTTTGATTGAAGAACACTTCCCGGATGCCGACGCCATCGCCGGTGTGGCCACAGGCGCTATCCCCCAAGGGGCATTGGTGGCAGACGTATTGAACCTTCCGTTCGTATATGTCCGTTCAAAACCTAAAGACCACGGATTGGAAAACCTGATCGAAGGAGAATTAAAGCCCGGCATGAAAGTTGTTGTCGTAGAAGATCTCATCTCTACAGGAGGCAGCAGTCTGAAAGCCGTGGAAGCCATCCGCAACAACGGTTGCGAGGTCGTGGGAATGGTTGCAGCCTATACGTATGGTTTTGACACAGCGGCCGAAGCCTTTAAAAAAGCCAACGTTCAATTGATAACCCTGACCAATTACGAAGCCGTGGTTGCAGAAGCCGTACGCATCGGATATATCTCGGAAGATGACGTGGAAGTTCTGCATGAATGGAGAAAAGATCCGGCTCACTGGAATGGTTAAACATCAATCACATTTTCATCTATGGCCAAGCAACAATTTGAAAGCAATGTAAAATCAGTACCTTACAATCAAACTTGCGTGTACGGGAAACTAGCAGATTTGAACAATCTGGCCGTCATACAGGAAAAGGTACAGAATCCCGATTTTCAGGCTGCCCTGAAAGAGAAAGTCCCGGCTGACAAGATGGAGCAGATTCTTGAAAAGCTGAAAGATATAAAATTCGATACGGATTCCGTCAGCTGCAATGTTCCCCCATTGGGCGAAGTCTCATTGCGTATCATCGACCGGGAAGCACCCAAGTGCATCAAGTTCGAAACGGCCAACTCGCCTATTCCACTCAATCTGTGGATTCAGTTGTTGCCCGTCACGGAACAACAGTGCAAGATGAAACTCACTGTCGGCGCCGACCTGAATCCCTTCATTAAAGGAATGGTCAGCAAACCGCTGAAAGAAGGTGTTGAAAAACTGGCGGACATGCTGGCAATGATTCCATACGGAGTATAAACCTGCAAACAAGGACTATTGAAGATGGCAAACAAGCTTTGGGAGAAAAACGTACAGGTGAACCAGGAAATCGAACGCTTCACCATCGGACGTGACAGAGAAATGGATTTGTATCTGGCCGAACACGATGTTGTCGGCTCGATGGCTCATATCACCATGCTGGAAAGCATCGGCCTACTGAAAAAAGAGGAATTAAAACAGCTGCTGGCCGAGCTTAAAAACATTCACGCCATCATACGGCAAGGCAAGTTCGTTATTGAAGAGGGAGTCGAAGACGTGCATTCCCAAGTGGAACTTATGCTTACCCGCAAACTGGGCGACGTCGGCAAAAAGATACACAGCGGACGTTCCCGCAACGATCAGGTCCTGCTCGACCTGAAACTGTTTACCCGCCGTCAGTTAAAAGAAATCGCAGAGGAAGTCAAAACGTTATTTGACGAACTGATCCGGCAAAGCGAACACTACAAAGATGTTATCATGCCGGGATATACTCATTTACAGATAGCCATGCCCTCCAGTTTCGGCCTGTGGTTCGGTGCGTATGCAGAAAGCCTGGTGGATGACATGCTTTTCCTGCAAGCCGCGTTTAAGATGACAAACCGCAACCCGTTAGGCTCTGCGGCCGGATATGGATCGTCTTTTCCGCTCAACCGTACTCTTACAACAGATCTTCTTGGCTTCGACAGTCTGGATTACAATGTCGTATATGCCCAGATGGGACGGGGGAAGATGGAACGGAATGTCGCATTCGCACTGGCCAGCATCGCCGGCACTATAGCCAAACTGGCATTTGACGCCTGCATGTTCAGTTCCCAGAACTTCGGATTCGTCAAACTACCGGATAACTGCACAACCGGCTCCAGCATCATGCCTCACAAGAAGAACCCGGACGTATTTGAACTGACAAGAGCCAAATGCAATAAAATCCAGGCATTACCGCAACAGATTATTCTCATCACCAATAACTTGCCCTGCGGCTATTTCCGTGATTTGCAAATCATCAAGGAAGTCTTCCTGCCTGCATTCGACGAGTTGAAAGAGTGCCTGTGCATGACCACCTATATTATAAATAAGATTACGGTGAATGAACATATTCTGGAAGACGCCAGATATGACAACATGTTCAGCGTGGAAGAGGTAAACCGACTGGTTGTTAACGGTGTCCCTTTCCGGGATGCCTATAAACAGGTAGGACTGGACATAGAAGCCGGACGCTTCGTCCCGGACAAGAACATCCACCACACCCATGAAGGCAGTATCGGCAACTTGTGCAACCGGCAAATTGCGGAACTCATGGAAAAGACATGGAAGGAGTTCCATTTCGAGCGTATGGAACAAGCGGAGCGGACTCTGCTGGAAGCATAACAGACTTCATTCCGGGCATGAAACGATTGTGTTCTCTTATCATCCCTGTCCTCGGAAGCCTGTTCCTTTCGGGCTGTAGCGAAGATGCTGAGAATCTGTATACCAACCGGCCGGCCTACTTTGTTTATCAGTATGTCCAGTCGGCCCCTCAACTATACACATCGCTGAACAATCCCGGTGAGTTCTCCACCATCCAGTTAGACCGGCAACAGTATGTCATCAGAAATCTGGCAGGAGAAACGCGAATCAACCAGACGGCCTTAGCCAGTTACAGCTCCTTCCATTTAGGATTGGCGGGATTTATCGTCGGACTTCCCAACATACCGGAGCCCGGAGCTGAAACATCCAAGGTCGTCTGTTACGACCTTGCCTGCCCAAATTGCTACACTCAACTGATGATCAGCGCCTCCCTGCAACTGAGAGAAAGCGGCAAGGCATTCTGTAGCCGCTGTAGCCGTATCTATGAACTCAACAACGGAGGAATCATCGGGAAAGGAGAAAACGGAAGCAGTTTGTTCCGCTACCGCATTACATACGACGGGAGAACCGTCGTCATCAACAACCAATAAAAAGCACTGAAAATTTGCTTTTTTGTATCAAAACCTCTACCTTTGCCACAGATTTATCGAATCCTCTGCGGAAATAGCTCAGTTGGTAGAGCACGACCTTGCCAAGGTCGGGGTCGCGAGTTCGAGTCTCGTTTTCCGCTCCCAAGGCGCTCGAATGGTGGAATCGGTAGACACGAGGGACTTAAAATCCCTTGGCCAGTGATGGCTGTGCGGGTTCAAGTCCCGCTTCGAGTACTACTCTAAAACGTCAACTGTCTGCAATAGATAAGTTGGCGTTTTTTCTTTTACACCTTCATACAACAAACGACTTTGTTTTTGGAAAAGTGTAGAATTACAGGACGTTTTTTAATGGAAAAGTGTATATTTACAGGGTGAAATTCTTTGGAAAAGTGTAAAGGCAATGCTGTACAGGAAGATTAGATCATATAGAGGACCATCTGAGGTCCAATGAGGACAAGATTCTTCTTATTGAAGGAGCGAGACAGATTGGCAAATCTTACATTATCAGAGATGTAGGAACAGAACTATATGACAACTATATTGAGATAAACTTCGTTGCTGATGATGAAGGCGAAAAGATCTTTAAGAATGTCCATACGACAGAAGACTTTTATCTAAAGTTAAGTATAGTTGCAGGAGCCAAGCTGGATCGATATGAGAACACATTAGTCTTTATTGATGAAATTCAGCTTTATCCGCAATTCCTGACTATGCTCAAATTTTTGAGAGAAGAACATCGATACAGGTTTATCAGTAGTGGAAGCCTTCTGGGCATTGCTTTGAAAGGAACTGTTTCAGCACCTATCGGAAGTATAATTCTTAAAAAGATGTATCAACTTGATTTTGAAGAGTTCCTGATCGCAAATAATTTCGGCAAGGCTGCAATTGACCATTTAAGAAAATCCTTTGAACAGAAACAATCTTTGGCTCCAGAAATTCATGACAAGGTACTTGGATTTTTCAAAAGATATCTTCTCGTAGGAGGCATGCCTGATGCAGTCAATGAATATCTGACAACTCATAATATCGTCAAAGTCAGAGAGGCCCAGGAAGCCATTAGAATCTTGTATGGCATCGATGCTTCTCGTTACGAAGAAGTAGCAGCCAGAAAGTTGCATATCCGTCGTATCTATGATATGATTCCGTCCCAAATGGAGAATAAAATACCGGAGAAAGAGAATCTATACTTCTGAGTCAAAAGTATAGGGCTTTGCGGTTTATAGATAATACTATTCCCTCTCTTCA
Organism: uncultured Paraprevotella sp.; assembly: GCA_947177395.1. Taxonomy (GTDB): domain Bacteria; phylum Bacteroidota; class Bacteroidia; order Bacteroidales; family Bacteroidaceae; genus Paraprevotella. The sequence continues at coordinate 44,335 of CAMWUI010000009.1, read as the reverse complement.
TTTTATTCCCTTTTTTATTAGAAAAGTGACAATTAATCCGTAACTTTGCTGAGACCCATTGTCCTGGGTATAAACACAACATGTTCAAGCAACTAAGAACCATATAAACACCCCACACATGCAGGTCTTTATAAAAGCCAAACATCGCCAGGCAAAAGAATTCCAATTCTACATGCATCAATTCTTTGAAGCATGTGAGGCGCAACATATACCTGTAGTTGAAGAGTATGCACGGTTACGTCGGTCTATTTTCGGCAAACTCATGGCTCTTATCGGGCTCTTAATACATCTGCCGAAGTGGCACCGACCGGCCAAAGCAGTCATCGTGTGTAGCCGAGGACGGCACATCGTACGGGATGCCATGCCGTATGCACTATATACGGAAGTCATCCCTATGTTCTGGGATTCCTGGCCACGCACTTGGAACAAGCAGGTAAAAGCCATTCGCTCCCTGAACTGCAAGATATGCTTTTTCACCAGCAGTGAAGCCGCTTATAGACTTTCCCGCGAAGTAAAAGACATAAAAGCATACTGGATACCCGAAGGCATCGACTGTAATGACTATACCATGGGACCACCGCTCCAGGAGCGGAGTATCGACGTTTATGAACTGGGACGGCAGAAAGCGGACTATCACTGCCATCTGATAGCCATGAAAACAGACCATACCCTGACATCATACATCGCCAACGAATATGATGCAAACGGTAAACTAAAGAAACTGGCCTTCGACACCGCAACCGACCTGCTGAACAGCCTGCCGGATATCCGCATTGTCATATCATTCCCCTCATGCGACACCCATCCTGTGGAAAGCGGCGGTATGGAAACACTCACCCAACGATATTGGGAGGCCATGCTCTGCGGATGCCTTATCATCGGCCGTGCGCCCAAGGAGCTTATCCAGTTCATAGGCTACAATCCGGTTATTGATGCAGACTTCCGGAATCCCCGGAAACAACTCTCCGACATTCTGGAACACATCGGCGACTATCAGGAACTTGTTAACAGAAACCGCAAAACAGCCTTGCAATACGCCCCGTGGGAATCCCGTGCGAAGCAGATAAAGGAGATTTTACGTTCAAACAACTATAGCATATAATAGCGCATATGATTTCATTCATCATACTTAACTACAATACCCACCTCCTGACCCTGCGATGCATCGAGTCGATTCTGGCACATCCGCCACAGATGCCATACGAAATACTTGTGGTGGACAACCACAGTCCCCAGGAGGATCTGGAAGCACTGCGCCAAGGAATCCACACTCCGGACATCCGTATCATTGAAAGCAAACAGAATACCGGCTTCGGAACCGGGAATATGCTGGGGGCGAACTTTGCCAAAGGAGAGTTCCTGTGCTTCCTCAACAGCGACATCGTACTGCCCGAAGACAGCGTCTCCCCCTTGTGCAACTACCTGACACAGCATCCGGAAGTGGGCTGCATCACCCCCCAACAATACAACGACCGGCAACAGCTGGTACCCTCTTTCAATCACGCGCCCGGAATCAGGCACGAAGTATTCGGGAAAAAGTTGCTGGAACATATCTGCCCGCACCGCTATCCCAAAAGAAAGGGGATATTGTATACAAAGCCGTTTCATGTCACGCAAATCAACGGTTGCTTCATGCTGTTCCCCGCAGACAAGTTCCGGGCCATCGGAGGATTCGACATAAACATATTTCTCTACTACGAAGAATATGATGTCTGCAAACGACTGGCACAGAAAGGATGGAAAAGCACCGTCCATCCGCAATACCGCTTCCTGCACCTTCACGGTGCCAGCACAAGCAACATCCGGAGCCTGGCTTACAGGGAACTGTATATTTCCAAGATGTACTGCTACCGCAAACACCACAACCTCATCAAGTCGACGATATACCGCTTGATTCACATCATAAAGCTAAGCGTTTCTCCACGCCGGTGGCACCTGTTGCCGATTGTGTGCCGCGGCGAAAGCCTCAGCCGTTCCATGCGCCATTCTGTCCAATAACCTGCACCCTATGAAGCTAATCACACTATCCGGCGGACTTGGGAACCAGATGTTCCAGTATGCGTTTTATACAGCCCTGAAGAAAAGCGGGCAACGGCGAGTATACCTCTATAAAAACAAAATTCTCAAGCACCGGGATCATTGCGGCTACGAACTGCAAAAACTGTTCCATATAGAAGATAGCGACAAAGGTATGTGGCTCACCCGCCTGTTGCAGACTCCCGTGTTCGGGCCTTTCCTGAAACATCTGCTCTTCCCCCGTAAGATCAAGGAACGGGTTCAATACGATTACGATGCCTACCGCCGATATACGGAAGCAGATACTCCCTACGGCATACACATGGTGGGATACTGGCAAAGCGAACGATATTTCGAAAGAGCCGCCCGGGAAGTGCGTCGGGCATTCACATTTGATGAGCGGATGCTTACGCCTGCCACTCTTGCCTGCCTCCGGCAGATGACAAACCGGCAAACCGTATCGATTCATGTCAGAAGAGGGGATTTTTTCCATCCCGATTTCGTAAAGATGTTCGGCGGCGTCTGCACTGTCGACTACTATACCCGAGCCATAAAACACATACAAAAACATGTCCCGACCCCGCGCTTTTATGTATTCTCCGACGACCTGGATTGGGCCCGCGACCATCTGCCCCTACCGGAAAACACAGTCTGGGTAGACTGGAACAGCGGTGCCGACAGTTGGCAGGACATGTTCCTCATGAGTAAATGTAAACACAATATTTTAGCCAACAGTTCCTTCAGCTGGTGGGGCGGATGGCTGAACGAGAATCCCGACAAGATTGTCATCGCACCGGCCGTATGGGCCCGCTCCATCCCCACACCCGACATCACTCCCAAACACTGGACAAGATTATGAATCCCGACAAGAAAAGAAAATACTGTTATTTCCTCAACTCGTTGTTCGTCCGCAACTTCAACATCAGACCGAAAAACGAGACAATCGATGTTGTCATTCCCGTACTCGACAAGGACCTGAAGATTCTGCCCTATTGTCTGGAAGGCCTGCGCCGTTGCATGACCAATCCCATAGGAGACATTCTCATCGTGGCTCCCGCGCATCCCGCCATACAGGATTTCTGCAGACAACAGCAACTGAAATTCATTGCAGAGGACACCGTATTGGGGTTCGGTCCCAAAGACATAAAATACATCGCAAACGGAGTGAACCGGAGCGGCTGGATATTCCAGCAACTGCTCAAATGGTGCGGCACCGTCAGCCGGACAGAACATTTTCTCGTGATAGACGCCGACCATATCCTCATCCGTCCTCACACGTTTCTGGCCGCAGACGGACGTACCGTATTCTACCGCAGCAAGGAGTACCATCCCCCCTACTATCATACCATGCGGAAGATGCTCGGAACCGCACCGGCAGGCGCGCTTTCATACGTAGCTCACAAGATGCTTTTCTCCCGCACCGAACTGCAACAACTGAAATCCGCCATAGAAGCACACTGCGGATGCGACTGGATACAGGCCATTAAAAACATTCTGGACCCTCACGAAACATCGTGTTTCTCGGAATACGAGACATACGGATGTTTCTTTCCGGAAGAAAAGAAGATATTGCGCCCCTGGCGCAACAAGAACCTGACCACGGACAAACTCTGCGACTACGAGACACTGGTGGCACGATACTCCGGAAAATACCGGGCCATCACTTTCCCTGATTACAAGTCAAAAGACTGACGGCGTTTCAGTCCCGACGAGTTTATCCATACAATACGATGCTTTACGCTTTTTTACTTATTGCTCTTTGCGCATATATTGGTCCACCCCTTTCTCTGCCCGCTTCTTGCCCGAAGCGATTGCCTGACGGAGCAGTTCCTTGTTCTTGTCAGCCCTGTCCATGCTCTTCTCCGGATGAAACAGATGGACGGCCGGCGCCATCAGTTTGGCGTTCCGACGCTTCAATCCGATGTTGAACAGCCGCTGCACGAACTCGGAATCCTCATACCCCCATCCCACAAAGGCCTCTTCAAAACCATTCACACGGATAAAGTCCGCACGCCAGAAAGCCAGATGGCAGCTACGGGCGTGCCGCAAATCCTGATGCCCTTTAATCAAGCGGAACATTCCCGGCAAACGCAACAACACCAGGCGTCGTTTCAGTCCGGCCGACCAGATGCGGATCGTCTCGTTCTGCGTACGGCAACGCTCCTCCGTAGCTTTCCGGTTCAGTCGCGCCCGGCTTCCTGTTACAAAATAGCCCGTCTTCTTCAACCTGTCATGATCAGCTATAAAATGCGGGGTCAGCAACATGTCGCCGTCTATCAGAACAATATATTCCCCTTTGGCCCGGGCTATCGCCTCGTTGCGCGACTTGGTCACGCGGAAACCTTCGTCCGGAATCCACGAATGTATCAAAGGCACGGGCATCAATGCCTGATAACGCAGTATCAACTGCCGGGTCTCATCCGCAGAACCGTCATCGGCTATGATTATCTCCGCAGGAAACACAACCTGTCTCCTTATACTTTTCAACACCAGTTCCAGAAACGCAGGACTGTTATACGTGGTGACGACCAAGGACACCTGCTCTGCTATATCAACGGGATGCATATTATCAAACATTTAATTGGGGAAACAATACTTCGTGATACAAATCGACATACCTCTTTACATATATGTCATAACCGAAACCGGCCGCATAAGCCTTTTCCGCCTCCGCTTGTCTGCCAGAAAAGACAGACAGGCCCTCACGGAGAGACGTTGCCATACGCTCCGCATCGAAATCCTGCCACAGGACGGCATGCCCTCCGCACACCTCCGGCAAACTGGAACACGACGAAGCGAATACAGGCTTTCCAAACTGCATGGCTTCCAACACAGGAAGGCCGAATCCTTCCAGCAGGCTCGGGAAAAGAAACGCAGCACAATGGCGGTACAGATAGACTTTCTCTTCCACCGACACTGTTCCGGGCAGAAAGACATTCTTCACTCCCGTCTCCCGAATCAACTCGCGCACCGTTTCGGCATAAGGGAAATGATTCTCTCCGCACAGATAAAGGTCGTATTCCGGAAAGTGCTTCATCATCGGCACCAATACATGTACGTTCTTCTTGTCACGAATCTGCCCGATGAAGAAAAAGAAAGGACGATTGGCCGACTGGATGAAATCCGGACGCACCTGTTCATGCCCCGTAATATCCTCCACCGCATCCGGAATCAGCCGCACCGGCTTTGTTCCAACATCCAGATGACGCATCACCTCCCGGCGGGTAAAGTCGGAGATGACCGTAATGCAATCCGCCCGGTTTATCTTCCGCTTTTGCAGTTTGGCCAGCTGGCGGCTGCGTTCCGGCTCCGCCGTATCATACAGGAAGTTCAGGTCGTGCACCGTAAGGACATTCCTGCACGCATGAAAACAATGACGGGGCAACCGGGAAAACTGGCTCGTACCGTGCCATAAATCGAACTTAGGCAGCAGAAAGGGGAAACGGACAAAACGGGAACTGTTGACGAAATAATCCACTCCGTCACCAAAAGCACCCACATACGCCTGCGGCACCATGAATGTAAACCTGGCCCAAGGCAATTGCAATCCGGCAAGCAAAGGCGCCATGCTCTCGCATATCTGCCCCAGACCGCACCGGTGCCCCAGACTGCCGAAGTCTATCAATATCCTTTTCTTGTCCATCCCGCTCTACAAACCAATGATTTCTCCGGTTATCCGCCGGTATTTCTCTTTCTTGAACAGTTTCATAAACAGTCTGTACCCGGCGCTATAAAGCGAATAATGATACAGCAGGAGGCAGCGTTTAAGATACAATCCCAGCCCCAAGCTCTTGACCGGCAAAGAATCATATTCGTGCATCTTTTTCATTACCTTTTCCTTCAGTTCCGCCACCTCGCCCGTCTGCGGCAACAGCGAGATATGGTTCAGGAAATGCACCCCTTTGCGAACCACCGTATTCAATTCCTTGAAGCCCCATTCACGGGACAGGTACTCCGTCTCTTTACAATAAATAGTGAAAGACTCATACTCATGTTGCACATTAAACCCGCAATGACTTTTACTGCCTTGGCGTTGAAAATAATTATAATAAGGTCTTCGTATCAGGGCTATTTTCTCGGCTTTGGAAACATAATGCAAAAGCACAGCTTGATCCTCAAAAAAGTAATCCGGTATAGATTGGTTATCTACTACATACCTTTTATAAATCTTATCACAACGGGAGTAACTGATTCCATCCCTTCGATGAAGCATATATAACGCCTCTCGGGTATCTGCAACCTCCACATCCTCACGGATAGGACATGCCGGCCGCTCATCCCCCTCCCCAAACACATAATTCATAATGCAACATGAAATATCGGCGCCCGTCTGACACATGATTTCATACAACACTAAATACATTTCCGGATGAACCGTATCATCACTATCCACAAAAGCGACCAATTCTCCCTTACTTTGCAACAAAGCAAAATTGCAAGCTTGTGCGGTTCCCCCGTTGCGAGGAGCCTGCAACGTACGGAAACGGGCATCAAGACTACAAAGTTCCCGACACACTTCATACGAATTATCCGTGGAACAATCATCCACAAACAGAACCTCGATATTCTCATATTGCTGATGGCGCAGAGAATCGAAACATTGCCGGATGTATTCCGCGGTATTATATACCGGTACGATAATGCTTAACAACGGTTTATCCATATCCTACGGTTTTAAAGCGACGAAAATATCTTTTATCAAATACTTAAAGGCATTACGAATCAGTTTCCAATCACGCGCCAATGGAGATTTGGCCATGGCAACCTCTATCTTTTTCTCCAAACCTTCCTTATGAAGAATATGCTGAACAATCCTTTTAGGAAAGACCTCCAGCGCCACCTGCTTTACTTCCTCTGATACCTTCTCCCTGCACACCCATGAAAGACCGTTATAATGAAACACTGATACAGTCGTCTTCATTGGCACATAACTATTCCCGTCATGAAAATAGTAGCAATGAAAAAACATTTCCCAATCAGATATAATCTTAAGATCTTCCCGATAACATCTTTCCTTCAACAAGGCTGTGCGGGTAAACGTCGATTGATGGCAGGGCATACACGTAAGCATGGTTTTTAAATCCAAGGGAACTTTAAGAGCTTCCTTTAAGAAATTCTTACTTTCCGCCATCACAAACGTTGCTCCTACATAGAAGTCAGCATCATCCAATTGCGGAACGACCTCCTCCAGTACTTTACTATCATAAAACGTGTCTCCGGCATTCATAAAGATGCAGTAATCCCCATGTGCCAAGGCTATAGCCTTGTTCATGGCATTGTATATCCCCGTATCCGGCTCGCTCATCCATTGGTCTATCCTTTCCGTTCCGGCTATATACTCTTTGCTCCCGTCTGTAGACGCTCCGTCTACAACTATATATTCAAAATCCACGTATGTCTGCCCTATAACAGATTCGACCGTGGCTTTCAATCCTTTCAAGTCGTTTAGATTGACCGTAATTACCGATACTCTCATCTTTTTCTGTTCTTATCCTCGTTTCCGAAAGCAGTTCCACAAGTCCTTGAAAAGCCATTTCACACTGTTCCGCAATATTTTCCAGTCTCTCTCCACCGGGTGCTTATGCAGTGCCATTTTTATCTTCAAATCCAGTTCCGAAGAATCCGCCATCAAGCTCTGAACCTGTGGCTTCATCCATCTATCTATCGTCCGTTTACGTTCTTCCGCAACTTGCTCCGGCTCTGTTGCAGAAATCCCGTTGTTATAAAAAACAGATACTACCAGATTTATCCTCTCATAACTTCTGTTCCCGAATATCCATTCGTAAAACAGACATTCCCAATCCGAAACAATCCTATTCCTTTCATTATACGGACGAGCCCTCAACACCTCGGTTCGAGTGAACGTGGCCGGATGCGACACGGAACGACGCAGAATGAAATCCAGCGTCATCGTATACGGTGACTTCATCACGCTACGCTTCTTTTCATAATCCACTATCGTATCGCCCGCATAGAAATCCACTCCTTGCAACAATGGAAGTACCCGCCCGACCACTTTGTCGTCCGCCAGCTCGTCACCCGAATTGATAAACAAGCAATAGTCGCCATGAGCCTGTGCCACTCCCTTGTTCATGGCATTATAGACACCCTTGTCCGGCTCGCTCACCCAATAAGCGATGGCCTCCTGGTTTTCTGTTATCACATCTTTACTGCCGTCGTCGGACGCACCGTCAATGACAATATATTCAAAGTCTCTGCAAGTCTGACCGACCACGGAACGGATGGTTCGCCTCAGTCCCTCCGCATTGTTTCTGTTGATAGTTATAATAGATAGTTTCATACGCCCCCGCCTTTATTGTTACTTTACTTTCGGCAATACACCTGAAAAATAGCGCCGAAGTTCCTCTTCATATACAGCCAGATTAAATGTATCAGCCACAAAACGGCTACCGGCTTCACTAAGTCTGTCTTTTTCTTCCGCAGTCAAAGATTGCGCCCAGTCGATGCCTTTTTCCATTGACTCATCATCCAGCCCAGACATCACATAACCAAAATGCTCTATCCCGTCAAATGCCGCATAAGGAGATACTATTGGAATTACCCCCAATTTCATCATCGCCAATACTCCACCGGGGCATCCCTCCGAACAGGAAGGAAAGACCATGAACGCACATTTCGATACAACGGACTGGAATTCCGATGACCAGACATCCATCCAACCGTGAATGCGAATATTGGAAGTCAGCTTGCTTCCATAAGCCGCGAGAAACTCCTCCAGAAACGGACCGCCAACCACGTGCAACGTCAGCGACGAATGACTGATAAAATAATCGAACACTAAGTCCAGCCCTTTCAATACATTGCCGCTGGAACCGAACCAGATATAATCTGTCCGCCGGGAAGCCGGCGTGGAAAGCGACAACGTTTCCACCGTAGTAGACTGATGAATCAGTGTTATTTTGGAACGCAACGCTTCAGGATAAGTATCTATTGTATAACGGCTTCCTATTTGTAGTATAAAGTCAGACTTCTGTTCACCATCCGAATGTTCTGGCAAGCGTTCATAGGGCATCTCCGCCCCATGCTTGCGGTTGAACGCATCCGTGCGCTCTATTGTCATGCGCTCCTGATGCTGCCAATAAGCCGTAGTGCCATAATATATCTTCAACGCATGCGGATATTGTTCCATGGCCTTATCCAACAGTGGAAATATTCCGAACACTGCCTTACAGTTCAATCCTGCAGGCACCGTCCCATCAAGATAGTCAGACACATATACGTTGTATCCCAGTTCATTCAACACTTTCACCATCACCATCTGTTCCCGCATGTTCTGATGCCACAGCAATTCTTTCGGGTCTTTTAAATAAAAGACACGCGGTATGTAAGAAACAAACACATAGGGAGCATCCGGACTGACTTCGGACACATAAGACAAAGTTTTCTGCCTCTTCCGCTCGTTGCGCCTCTCCAGTCTTTTATGGTTCCAATCTTTTATTTTCGAGATAATATTCATCAGTTTTTCATTTATCACACCAGATATTACGGGAAAGCATCATACAAATCCTTACAAAGCACACACTCTCCATCCATACATATCCCGCCATAACTATTCCGCAAAGATATAAAAACGAATCTAAAGAGGAGCAAAAAGTATATCCTTTTTGTTTGCACTTTCTGTTGCTGCAACAGTACAACAGATGGTGTACAGACAGTACAATAGTTAGTGTACAAGTCGTACAACAGTTATTGTACACTCCGTACAATAGGCATTGTACAAGTTGTACAACAGTTAGTGTACAGACTGTCCAGCAGGCATTGTACAAAGTGTCCAGCATATTTTGCAATCAGATAAACGTACAGTATGATTTATGAAAAATAAAGTAATCCCGCATTCTGCCACACACAACAGGCCTGACAGTTGCCTTACAACAAAGAAAAAATAATGAATCAATCACCAAACGAATGCATGGACTCCAAAGCATCGTAGGAGGTCTGTAGGATGGCTTTCCCGCGCAAGAGGCGGTCGGCACTGGCGGAGGGGCTCTCGGTGAGAGGTTGTTGCGACACGTTGTCGAACACCGTCACACCGGTGGAATCGGCAAACAGGAAACCGCCGCCAAACGTGCTGTAGGCAAAAGGATAGGTGTAACGGCGGGAGAAGACATTGCGGCTATAAGGGAAGTCCGCATGCGGCAGACCCAGTTGGCCCAGCACCGTCGCGGCCATGTCGCTCTGGGTCATGATTGTGTGGACAAGCCGGGGCGAACGGACGGCTCCTCCGGTCCAGAACATGGGGATATGGTAGAAACGGGGGTCGGAGTACGACATGTCGTACAGGAAACTGTGGTCGGGCAGACAGACCAGCAGAAGATTGTCCCAGACCGGCGTCTGCCGCAGCCTGCGGATGAAGTCTCCCACGCAACGGTCGGTATAGGCGAAAGCGTTTTTCCGGGGCTCGTCCAGCCGCCGGTAAGGCACGTCGAAAGGTTCGTGACTACTCAAAGAGAGATAAGCCGTGTGCCACGGCTTATCCGCCGGCCGGCGGACAAGCATCTCATACAGGCGGGCCAGCGTGATGCTGTCGTTGGCACCCCATTCGCTCGTGTTCCGCTCCGCCGGCGTGAAGTCTTTGTCGCCGTACACACGGGCGTAACCCATGCCGTGGAGATAACTCTTCATGTTCGTAAAGTTCACATCGCCGCCGTACAGAAAGTCCGACTCATAACCGACACGGTTGAGCGTACGGGCCAGGGAAGGGAGAACGGCGCTCTTGGCCGGAATCTTCATCAGTGTCACCGTGGGATAACTGATATGCCCGCTCAGCGTACTCAGCACGCCGCGGTCCGTGCGGAAACTATTGGCATAGCAACGGTCGAAGAAAACGCTTTCCCGAATCAGGGCGTTGATGCAGGGCGACACGGCGGGGTCTCCTCCCAAGGCATCGATGAACACGCCGCCATATCCCTCCAGTATGAGCAGGAGCACATTGGGGCGCGAGGTGGTCAGCAAAGTGTCCGCCACGTCTTCCGTACTGGGATAAAGTCCGGCATAAACGGAAGCCCGTGTCGCTTCGTCGAGATAATCGAAGCGGGAGGCGAAGTCGTCCGACTTGAGGCTTGAAGAGAGCAGGCTGAAAGCCGGATTGACGGCCGAATGGTTCAGAAAGGGGTTATCGCAGTAATAAGCATGCCCGACGTTCATCGTGGACTCGCGCACGCCGCCGCGGATGAGCAGGAACATGAGGCCGCCCGTCAGGAGAAAGACTGCATGGCCGGCCAACAGACGCTTGCGGGAGGAGAGACGGGCAAACGGACAGCGGGGCAGGAGACGGACGGAAAGGAGGATGAGCAAAGCCGACAGGAACATGACCGCCAGCACCCGCACCGCGACAAAGCCCGCGGACACACTGGCCAATGCCTGCCGGGGCGAATCGATGTAAGCGAATACCGTAGCGTCCAGTTTGAACTTCCAGAAGGAATAAAGCGATGTGTCGACCACGGCTATGACTGAAAGCGCCACGGCCACCAGACCGGCATACGGGAGCAGCCAGCGCCGGGCGGACAGACGGGGAAAGAACAGCGTCGCCCACAGCCAGAGGAAAGGTATGGCAAGCAAATAGCATGTCGTGGAGACATCCATGGAAAGCCCGTTCCAGAGCACGTCGCACACGTCGCCGAAAAAGAAACCGGCACCCGGCGCGGCTTCGCTACGGTTGTAGAGCATGAACAGCGGCTTCTGCAACGTGAAGAACAACAGCCACAGGCCGAAAAGCTTCAGCAGGAGAGACAGGCGGGCTCTCATATCAGAGTTTCTGCATGTCGTGGAGGTGTTTGTAATACCCGTTCTGGGCTATCAGGGACTCATGCGTGCCGCGCTCCACAATCTCTCCTTCGTGCATGACACAAATCTCGTCGGCATTCCTGATGGTGGACAGACGGTGGGCGATGGCGATGGTGGTACGGGACTTCATCAGGCGTTCCAGAGCCTCCTGTACCAATCGCTCGGACTCCGTATCGAGAGCGGACGTAGCTTCGTCGAGTATCAGGATGGGAGGGTTTTTCAGTATGGCACGGGCGATGCTGATACGTTGGCGCTGTCCGCCCGACAGGCGGCATCCGCGGTCGCCGATACGGGTCTCGTAGCCCAGTTCGCTGTCCATGATGAATTCGTGCGCATTGGCAATCTTAGCGGCCTCCACCACCTGTTCCATCGTGGCGTCCTCGACTCCGAACGCAATGTTGTTGAAGAAGGTGTCGTTGAAGAGGATGGCTTCCTGGTTGACGTTCCCGATGATGGAACGCAGGCTCTTCACGCTGTATTCCTTCACGTTGTGGCCGTCTATACAGATTTCTCCGTTTTTCACGTCGTGGTAACGCGGCAACAGGTCCACCAGCGTGGACTTGCCCGAACCGGACTGGCCTACCAAAGCCACGGTCTGGCCTTTCTTTACCTTCATGCTGATATCCTTCAGCACCGTACGGGTATCGCTGTATCCGAATGTCACGTTGCGGAACTCGATCTCGTCCCCCAGCGTCTTCAGAGGTCTGGGATGGGCCGGCTCCTTGATGGGGTTGTCTGCCTTCAGTATCTTGTCGATACGCTCCATGGAAGCCAGTCCCCTGGGTATATTATATCCGGCTTTGGAGAATTCCTTCAGCGGATTGATGACACTGTAGAGAATGACTAAATAGAAAATGAACGTGGGAGCGTCTATCGGAGAGTTGTCCGAGAATATCAGCGTTCCGCCGAACCACAGCACCAGAACGATGACACACGTGCCCAGGAACTCGCTGACCGGATGGGCCGAGGCCTGACGGGTGGCCACCTTGTTGCAGGCATCGCGGAACTCGTTGCAGCATACCTTGAAACGCTCGCTCATCTTGTCTTCCGCAATGAAAGCCTTGATGATGCGCAGTCCGCCCAGTGTCTCGTCCAGCTGTGCCATCGTCTCGCTCCACTTGTTCTGCGCGGTGAGGGACTGCGATTTCAGCTTGCGGCCTATGGTGCCCATGACCCAGCCCATGCCGGGAATCACCAGCAGGGTGAACAGGGTCAGCTGCCAGCTGACATACGTCAGGGTGGCGAAGTACATGACAATGAGTATCGGATTCTTGATAAGCATGTCCAGCGAACTGGTGATGGAGTTCTCCACTTCCGACACATCACCGCTCATGCGGGCGATGATGTCTCCCTTCCGCTCGCCGGACATGAAGGCCATCGGCAGGCGGATAACCTTGTCATACACAAGGATGCGGATGTCGCGCACGATACCCGTGCGCAAAGGAATCATCACGGCGGAGGAGGCGAAATAGCAGGCCGTCTTCATCATCGTGGATACGGCCAGGAAAAGTCCCATGAAGAGCAAGGCCGTCGAAGGACCGAAACTGCGTATCAGTTCCGTCGCATAATAATAAAGATTGTTGATGGCGATGTCTTTCAGTGAGCCGGCACTGTCCCACGGCATAAAGGAATAGGTCTGGGCATCCATTCCGAAGAGCAGATTGAGCATAGGCATCAGGGATGCGAACGAAAAGATGTTCAACACGGCCGAAAGGAGGTTCAGCGCAATGGCCATTATCAAGTATTTGCGATACGGCATGGCAAACCGCTTCAACACCTGCAAAAATTCCTTCATATCTCGTTTATCTATTTTAATTCATACCCGACGGACAGTCTTCAGCACGCCGCGGCACGCCGCTACCGGCGGAACTACGGCTATCTCCCGTTCTCATTTCCGACCGAAATCGGCCGGTATCTCTCCCCAGCGTTCCGTTTCCCACTTGCAGAGGGGCGTTGTCCACTTATGTGTCTTGAGCCAGTTCTCCGCCCGCCCGATCATCGCATACAGCTCTTCCGTACGGGCATTCCGCTCCAGCTTCGTCTTGCAACGTTTCTGCCTGACCCAGGCAAGCGCATTGCGGCTGTCGGAGAAAACGGGCATATACACTTTCTTTTGCTCCATCAGCGCCAGCGCATGCACAATGGCAAGAAACTCCCCGATGTTGTTCGTCCCGTAGACCGGGCCATAATGGAAAATCGTCTCTCCCGTACGGAGGTAAACACCCCGGTATTCCATCGGACCGGGATTGCCGCTGCAGGCGGCATCCACGGCCAGCGCCTCCGCCGGCACTTCGGGAGGAAGCAACAGAATGCTGTCTCCGCGCTCCGCCAGCGCCACCGGTTTCTGCTTTTCCCGCCCTGCATTCTTACCTATATATATATAAGGTGAGGAGGCATAGGCTTCCTCCGCCGCCTCCCGGCTGTCGAACGACTTGTACAGCGCTCCGTCCACTCCGTTTATCTGCAGTTTACAGGCTGTCCAGTCCTCATATATGCCGGGCTCGACCCCGTTCCACACGACATAATACTTCCGTTTTCCCATCTCCAGGCAAACCGCCGTTACATCCTCTCCGGCATCTCGATGCCCAGCAGCCCCATGCCCAGACGGACAATCTTGCCCACATTGGCAGACAGAACCAGCCGGAACAGGCGCTTGTCCGCGTCTTCCTCGCGCAGGATGCTGTAATCGTGATAGAACTGGTTGTATTCCTTCACCAAATCATAACAGTAGTTGGCTATACAACTGGGATTGTAGTCGTTGCCGGCCTGCTTGACAACCAGAGCGAACTCGGACAGCATCTGTACCAGCGCAATCTCTTTCTCGTTCAGTTCCGCCGCTACGGACAAGTGCTCCGGCACCTGCAGTCCGGCCTCTTCCGCCTTGCGCAGGATGGAACGGATACGGGCATACGTGTACTGGATAAAGGACCCCGTGTTGCCGTTGAAGTCTATACTCTCGGCCGGATTGAAGAGCATGTTCTTGCGGGCATCCACCTTCAGGATGAAGTATTTCAAGGCACCCAGTCCCACGACACGGGCTATCTCGCCGGCTTCCTCCTCGGTCAGGTCTGTCAGTTTGTTTATCTTGTCCTCGGACATCTTCCGTGCCGTCTCTATCATCTCGGCCACCAGTTCGTCCGCATCGACAACGGTACCTTCGCGGCTCTTCATCTTGCCGTTGGGCAGTTCCACCATTCCGTATGAGAAGTGTACCAGATCCTTGCCCCATTCAAAGCCCAGTTTGTCGAGCAATATGGAAAGCACCTGGAAATGGTAGTTCTGTTCGTTGCCCACCACATAAATCATCTTGTCTATGGGGAAATCCTGGAATCTCAGTTTGGCCGTACCGATATCCTGTGTCATATAGACGGACGTGCCGTCCGAGCGCAACAGCAGTTTCTCGTCCAGGCCTTCTTTCGTCAGATCGGCCCACACCGAACCGTCTTCCTTGCGGAAGAAGAAGCCTTTCTCCAGGCCTTCCATGACCTTCTCCTTACCTTCGAGATACGTGTCGGACTCATAATATATCTTGTCGAAACTTACGCCCAAGGCCTTATACGTGACGTCGAATCCGGCATAAACCCATTCGTTCATCTTATGCCACAGGGCGCGCACCTCCGGGTCTCCCTGCTCCCACTTCACCAGCATCTCACGGGCTTCTTTGATCAGAGGCGCCTCGTTCTTGGCCTCTTCCTCGCTCATGCCCTGGCTCACAAGTCCGGCAATCTGCTCCTTGTAATGCTTGTCAAAGGCCACATAATAATCACCTATCAGATGATCTCCCTTGATGCCGGTGCTCTCCGGCGTAGCCCCGTTGCCGTATTTCAGCCAGGCCAGCATGCTCTTGCAGATATGGATGCCGCGGTCGTTCACGATGTTGGTCTTCACCACCCGGTTGCCGTTTGCCGCCATGACATTGGCCAGCGCCCATCCCAGCAGGTTGTTGCGCACATGCCCCAGATGCAGGGGCTTGTTCGTATTCGGGGATGAATATTCAATCATCACCAGCGGGGACCCGTCCGTGACAGGAACAAAACCGTATTGCCCGTCGGCATGAATATCAGCCAGCAGTTCCGTCCAGGCGGCCGAAGTTATCTTCAGATTAAGGAACCCCTTTATGACATTAAAGCCGGCTACCACTGCCGGAAGGTTCTTCTCCAGATAGCATCCCAGGTCCTGAGCCGTATCCTCCGGCTTCTTACGCGATATTTTCAAAAAAGGGAAAACGACCAGCGTCAAGTGGCCTTCAAACTCTTTCTTGGTCTTCTGCAACTGCACCGTTTTCTCCGGTACATCCTGACCATACAATGTTTTAACACCGGCAACGACAGCCGAAACGATGGAGTTCTCTATCTTCATGTCCGTTATAAAGTATTTACTATGCAAAGGTAAATAAAAAAAGGGGAAGCGTCGCACGCTCCCCCTCTTTTTATTACATAAAATGAGGTATATCCTTTTGTTACTGGATAGCATCATCCAATTCCGCACCAGCCTTGAATTTCACAATCTTCTTGGCCGGAATGGAAATCTGTTCCTGAGTTCTGGGGTTAATACCGGTACGGCTCGGTCTGTCCGCTACCGAGAAAGTACCGAAACCGATTAAAGCCACTTTGTCACCGCCTTTCAGCGCACCCGTTAATGCCGACATAAAAGCCTCCAGGGCTTTCTTCGCATCTGCCTTGCTCAATTCTGCACCTTCAGCAATGGCATTGATAAGTTCTGTTTTGTTCATAACAATATACTGTTTAAAATAGTGTATATACCAAAGGCAAATTTAAAGATTCTAAATAGAATTACAAATCTTTTCTTAAAAAAGTATCACTTTTCATGAAAAAAAAGTTGTAATCCTGTCTTTTTATCCTCTCTTTTTAGAATAAATACGTATTTTTGTTGTCTGTAACCATATTTATAACAAACGATATAATCATGCAATTTGCCAATTCCTACCATTCGAGCACTCCGCCCGTGACGAAGAACCTCATCATAATAAACCTGCTGTTTTTCCTGGCCAAGTTCGTAGGATACCGCTACAACATCAATCTCTCGGACACACTGGGACTTCACTTTTTCCTGGCCTCCGATTTCAAGATATGGCAGTTGTTCACCTATATGTTCATGCACGCCGACCTCAGCCACATCCTGTTCAACATGTTTGCCGTCTGGATGTTCGGCCGCATCATGGAAAACGTATGGGGACCGCAGCGTTTCCTCTTTTATTATATAGTATGCGGGGTGGGCGCCGGCCTGATGCAGGAAGGCGTACAATACCTCACTTATATCTACAAAGGACTGAGCCTATATGATCAGGTCAACTGGAACGGAGTCATCGTGGACATGGCCGACTTCCTCAATGTATGGACCACGGTCGGAGCTTCCGGAGCGGTATACGGCATCCTGCTGGCATTCGGCATGACGTTCCCGAACGAAAGCCTGTTCATCTTCCCGTTGCCGGTTCCCATCAAAGCCAAATTCTTTGTAGTGGGATATGCGGCCATCGAACTGTTCTCCGCCTTGTCTTCATCCAACGACGGCGTGGCGCATTTCGCTCATCTGGGCGGCATGCTGTTCGGTCTGCTGCTCATCCTGCACTGGCGCAACAACGGCAACAATCCCTTCAACCGCCATTCGTCCCGCCGGTTCGGCGACTCATTCAGAAACTTCTTCCACCGCTTTTCCCGCCCCGGACGTCCGCACATGGACGTATACAGCAAAAACGAACGGAATCAGGACTATGAATACAATGCCCGCAAACGGGAACATGAGGAAGAGATAGACCGTATACTTAAAAAGGTAAAGCAGTCCGGCTACACCAGTCTGACAGAAGAAGAAAAGCGTAAACTCTTTGACGCCAGCCAACGGTAATGCTGACAAAAATCAGAGCCATAATATACCAGTTCATAGCAGGAGCCAACATCGTCACGGTACTCTTTCTGCTGCTGTGCGCCTATAGTCCGTGGGTCAATCCCGTCGAATGGCCCCGCATGTCGCTCTGGGGATTGTTGTTTCCTTTGTTTCTCACAGCCGTCCTTCTGTTTCTGCTCTTCTGGCTTGTCTTCCATATCCGTTACGTATGGATTTCACTGGCCGGTCTGATTCTTTGCTATCCTTCCTTACGGGCTTATTGTCCTGTCAACTGGCCTTCACAAGCCCCGGCTGACGCCATCAAAATACTGACGTTCAATGTTCACGGATTCAACAACCAGCAAATCGGCACACGGGGCGACTCTCTCGTACTCGACTACCTTATCCGCAGCGAAGCACACATTATAGCCTTGCAGGAGGCCGTCACCGGCGGCCATCTTCCTCAGGAAGAACTGGACGCCGCATTTACCCGAAAGGGATACCACAGCCTGCGCATCGAAAACGAAAACAAACAACGTGAGATATGCTATTCCAAGTTCCCCATCCTGTCGGCGGAACGCATACGATACCATTCGGCAACGAACGGAAGCGTCGCCTACCGCCTGCTGTACGAGGGAGATACCGTGCTGTTTGTCAACAATCATTTTGAATCTTACAAACTGACACCGGATGACAGGGAGCAATACAAGGACATGCTGAAGGAACCGGAACGGAAGAAAATAGATAAGGAAGCCCGCAGGCTGATTGTCAAAATGGCAAAAGTCAGTGCCATACGGGCACCGGAAGTGGACTCTGTCGTGAATTATATCCGCAACAGCGGATGCTCCTCCGCCATCGTGTGCGGAGACTTCAACGACTCTCCCGTCTCGTATGCCTGCCACAGACTGGCGTCTTCACTGACTAGCGCCTTCGAACAGTCCGGAAACGGCCTGGGAGTGTCCTATAATCAGAAAGGCTTTTATGTACGCATCGACCACATTCTTTTCTCGGACGACTGGACGTCCTATGCCACTCGGGTGGACAAGAGCATCGGAACGTCGGACCATTATCCCTTGTTTACCCATTTATACAGACGTAAAAAATAAGCTAAAATCAAATTAATTTCAGGATTTCCGCCTTCTATGTGAAAAAAGTGTTATATTTGTGCCCTTGTTGCTTATTCTGCATAACAAACAATAATATCAAAATAATTAAATCAAAATGCAAAACAAAGGATTTGTTAAGGTTTTCGCGTTATTGCTAACCCTTGTCTGCATCTTCTATCTGTCGTTCACCGGTGTGACCAGCTATTATGACGGCAAAGCCGCCGAAATAGCACGTACACAGGGAGAAGAAGCGGGACAACGTTACACGGACTCCCTCATGAACGAAAGAATATGGCTGGGGTCCTACACTCTCAAGCAGTGCCGCGAAATGGAAATCGGCTTGGGTCTGGACCTGAAAGGCGGTATGAACGTGATCCTCGAAGTGTCTGTACCTGACGTGGTGAAGGCACTGGCGGACCACAAGACCGACGCCAACTTCAACCAGGCTATCGACGAGGCCAGCAAAGAGGCCATGGCGAGCCAGAGTGATTTTATTACACTGTTTGTCAAACACTACAAACAGTTGGTTCCGAACGGTAATCTGGCAGAATTATTCGCCACGCAACAGCTGAAGGGACAGGTTACGACCAAAAGCACCGACGCGGAAGTGGAACGTGTGCTGAGAAGCGAAGTAAAAGCGGCTGTGGACAACTCGTTCAACGTGCTTCGTACCCGTATCGACCGTTTCGGTGTGGCACAGCCCAACATCCAGGCTATCGAGGGCCAGATGGGACGTATCATGGTGGAACTGCCGGGTATCAAAGAGCCCGAGCGCGTGCGCAAACTGTTGCAAGGAAGCGCGAACCTGGAATTCTGGGAAACGTACAAAAGCCAGGAAGCGACTCCGTTCCTGCAGCAGCTGGACAGCAAACTGGCAAGCCTGGACGCAACGGAAACAATAGAAGAGGAAACGGAGGAAACAGCCGATGACACTGCAGAAGTGGCAGAAGTCCAGGCTGAAGAGGATTCGACCGTAGCCACCATCAACGTAGCCGATGCCATCAAAGCCAGCAAGGGACAGCCCGCAACCGGCACAGCTGATGCAGCCACGATGGAAAGATTGCATAAGGAACATCCTTTGCTCTCACGCCTGCAACTGGTTCCGGGCGACTACGGCTGCGTGGTCGGTTATGCCGGCAAGCGCGATATGGCTGTCATCGACAGTCTGCTCCAGACACCGGCCGCAAAAGAACTGCTGCCCCGTGACCTGAGTTTGAAATGGGGCGTCAAGGCCTCTATGGCCGGCGCAGGCGGTGAAATCTTCGAACTGTATGCCATCCGTGTTACGGAACGCAACGGCCGCGCCCCGCTGGAAGGTGACGTTATCGTGGAAGCAAAAGACGACTTCGACGACCACGGACATCCCTGTGTGAGCATGAACATGAACACCGACGGTTCACGCCGTTGGGCTGCTTTAACCGGCGCCAACATAGACCGCGCCATCGCCATCGTATTGGACGGCTATGTATACAGCGCACCAAGAGTAAACGGCGAGATTTCCGGCGGACGCTCACAGATTACCGGTAACTTTACACCGGAAGATACCCGCGACTTGGCCAACGTGTTGAAGAGCGGTAAGATGCCTGCTCCCGCCCACATCGTAGCCGACGAATTCGTAGGTCCTACACTGGGACAGGAGTCTATCAAACAAGGTATGATTTCCTTTGTCGTGGCCTTCGTACTGCTGATGTTCTACATGTGCGCCATCTATGGTTTCAAACCGGGTATGGTGGCCAACGGAGCCCTGATCGTGAACCTTATCTTCACGCTCGGTATCCTGGCATCTTTCCAGGCAGCCCTTACAATGTCCGGTATCGCCGGTATGGTGTTGTCTTTAGGTATGGCAGTAGACGCCAACGTATTGATATACGAACGTACCAAAGAAGAATTGCGTGCCGGCAAAAATACGCGCGCAGCTTTGGCTGACGGTTATTCCAATGCTTTCTCCGCCATCTTCGACTCCAACCTTACCTCTATTATTACGGGTATCATCCTGTTTAATTTCGGTACAGGTCCTATCCGCGGATTCGCCACGACTCTGATTATCGGTATCGTCGTTTCATTCTTCACGGCAGTATTCCTTACCCGTCTGGTTTATGAAAATCGCATGGGCAAAGATAAATGGCTGAACCTGACGTTCACGACAGCCATTTCTCAGAAGTTGTTCCGCGAGACCCGGTTCAATTTCATGGGCAACTACAAGAAGTCTTTCACCGCATTCGGCATTCTGGCTGTTGCCAGCCTGGCCTTCTGGGGTGTCCGCGGTCTGAGTCAGAGTATCGACTTCACCGGCGGCCGTAACTTCATGGTCGTATTCGAGAAAGAGGTAGAACCTGAAACCGTAAGAGACTTGTTGGCCAACAGTTTCGAAGAGGCCAACACACAGGTTATCGCCATCGGTTCGGACAAGAAGACTCTCCGCATCTCAACCAACTACCGCATCGCCGAGAACGGTTCTGAAATCGACACTGAAATCGAAGCCAAGTTGTACACGGCGCTGAAGAACGGCAAACTGCTGTCCGAAGATTTGGAACTGAGCACTTTCATCAACCGTGACGAACGTGCCGGAGGTTCTATCATCAGTTCTCAGAAAGTAGGTCCGTCCATCGCCGAGAACATCACCCGCGGTGCATATATCTCCGTTGCACTGGCTCTGATTGCAATTTTCCTGTACATCCTGATCCGCTTCCGCAACGTGGCCTTCTCAGTCGGTTCTGTCGTAGCTCTGTGTATCGACACCCTGCTTATCATCGGTGCTTATGCTGCTTGCTGGGGCTGGATCGGTTTCTCACTGGAAATCGACCAGACATTCATCGGTGCCATCCTGACCGCTATCGGTTACTCCATCAATGACAAGGTGGTGGTGTTCGACCGTATCCGCGAATATCTGGGTCTCTATCCCAAGCGCGAACGTCAGCAGTTGTTCAACGACTCACTGAACACAACGTTGTCCCGTACGCTGAATACCTCTATCTCTACGCTCCTTGTATTGATTATCATCTTCGCATTCGGCGGAAACAGCATCCGTAGCTTTGCTTTCGCCATGATGCTGGGTGTGGTATTCGGAACGTTGTCTTCCATCTTCTTGGCCGCTCCTATCGCTTACCTGACGATGGGACGTAAAATCAAAGAAGAGGAACAGAAGAACTAAAATGCAACTTCATCAGTCAGGAGATATTTCTCCTGCATTGAACAGATAACTTGCGGGCGGACCATTCATCGGTTCGCCCGCTTTTTTGTCTTCACAGAATAGATTCTTTGTTTCATTTGTTTCGTTTTTCAATTTGCCTTATAAAATAGAACAAATGAAACAACACAAAAGCGAAGCTCATTATTTACTATATACCAAACGTTTAAACAGTCCGTTTCATTCCAAAGAAAAATTTCTTTCAAAATGAAACAAATGAAACAGTCTTTTGTTTTGTAGTTATCTTACTAAAATCTAAATTTGTCACATCACCTAAATAAGATAACCTCCAAAGATATACTTATGGCAACTAATAAACGTGATAAAAATTATAGTATACATTGTATAATCACATGTATACTATTCTTCTCTGCATCTTATACAGTGAATGCGCAACCTGCATGGAAAACCTACAGGCACGGCCCAAAAGGACAAATACCCAAAGAAGAAACATTTCCCTATCCTTCATTGAAACGGGTAACAGTTGAGGAGATGAAAAATGGATTCTATGCCACCCTTACAAAGGGGGAACAGACACTCCCGCAAAATTGCGACTTAAAAGGGAAAGCGAACTTGCTGGTGGGAAAGGATGTCCTTTCCTCTTGTCCCCTGCTTGCAAACAACCTTGATTGGCAGGGGTGGTGGGTTGGAGAAGCGCTGGAAGACAGGACCGGTAGAGAACAACGCTATTTGACCTTGTATGCATTAAACAATTATAGCGGTGACACGATAGCGGCCACGAAGATGCGCCATGCCCTTGCTAAAAAGTACGGTAAGGGGAATATCATACCGGCCGCTTGGTACACCGGCCTCATCGGAGAGTTGGAGCAACCGGTCTTTTATATGGACTTCACCGTCTCTCCTTACCTTTCTTTCACTCCGGTGAAGCAAGGCATCGTATCCGGACAAGAGATGTCCATGAAGTTCTCAAACCAAACATACGATGATGAGGCACGGAATCTAAAACGTATCGTTACCGACGGGCATTGGATAGACCGGATTGATTATGAACAGATGTTTTTCTCACATGATGTAAACCGAACTTGGGCAGAGAGCAACAGAAAAGCGTATGCCAAAGAGAAGTTTTCCTTGCTGTTGGTGACGGAAGAGAACGGCGGTATCACCATTTACCCTTTGCTCCCCCAAGAACTGACCGATAACCAAAAGTATTTGCTGGCGGATTTGCAAGAGACGGTGGATAGGTTTCCCCGATGGTGTTTCCGCTACCTGTACACATCTGACGGGCGCATCTTCCCGGCTCGCTACGTCTACGCTTCTTATGCTCCGGACGGCAAATGGACTTTTATAGATTATTCCCGTTTTGACCCGAAGGCCAAAGACGGAATACAGGATTTCTCCCCTTTGTCGTTCTATGAAAAACATAAATTGGAATGGACAACAGAATAAAGTCACACCACCTATAGTTATTATCGGCATGAGGCGTAGTCTTTTTACCATGTACTTATGTGGACTGTCGTTGTGTTCACCTGCTTCCTCCAAAGCAGACTGGCCGCTTGTCCCGGAAAAAGAGATGTCAGATGTCTTTTATGTAATAAAGGAATCCGTCACACACACTGAAAATCCCGTCATCCGCCATCAGCAGGGCTTCTGGGGCATGTGGGTAGACTACCCACAAAAGGTGGATTCCATGTTCTGTGAAATAACCGATGGACGTTTTTATTGGAATACGGAACAGATAGACGGACAGAGCGTTATGGTGTTGGACAGTATTGCGGCACCGGACAGGGCAAGGGCAACACAAATGATGGAACAACTGAAACTAAAATATGGTGTTTCTCCTTCCGGGGCTGCATTGGCCACATGGCTGGACGGCCAGGTAGCATACCTGAACCTTCCCCGCCCCTATATGACCTATATGGTTTCGCCTTGGGGAAGATGTATGGATATACGCCGGGGAGTGAAAGAGTCCGGTGATCGTCTTCCGCGGCAAGACCAAAGCGACTACACACGTGAGGTCGCCTTCTATGAACATGCCCTGTATGAGGACTGGGGATTTACTTTGTACCAGGAAATGCTGTTGTTTACCCACGACGTGCATCGCCATATTAAAAGAGATCCGGACTTTAAAGGACGGGAGGAGATAGATTTCCTGTTGACGAAAGAAAAGAACGGTACTTACGGTTTCCGGCTGTTATTGCCTAAGGAGCCTACAACCAGACAGAAAATGCTGATAAAAGAATTGCGCAAGGCCATAAAAGCCATTCCCTACAAATTGTTCACACCCATGTATACGTCAGACGGGCGTTTGCTTCCCGGCCGTTATTATCATGGAGAATATAGTAAGGAAGGATGGAGATTCACGGACTACCTGATGGTACAAGAGAATTGGGAATTTCTCCGTAAAGGCTCTTTGCCAAGACAGGACAGGAACTGGTATACTAAATTCAATATATTAAAGAGCCGTAGAAAGGAAAAGTATTAAATTCAACTGCAAGAAACAATTAGACGACATCATGTCTTCTAAAAAATGGATATAAATTTAATCATCATGGAAAAGATAAATCTGTTGATTTGCATGCTCGGCATAATAATGATGCCATGGCGCGTTTCCGCCCAAAAGGCTTTTGAATTTCTTTGGAAGGACTTGGATGCCAAGGGGATTCACTACCCCCAACGCATGGACAAGGATGCGGTATTCCGGTACTGCTTCCATTCCAACCGAGATAATAGCATGCTACGCTTGTTTCATCTGGACACCGTTCCGGTGCCGGAAATGAAAGAACGGTTCTACCGCACGATGAATACCCCAAAGCGGGCTCCGCATTTTTCACAGAATGATTCTGTCTGGCCGCTCATGGGGAAGTTTATACTCGCAAATTCCCCATTGGCAACTTGTCCGGTAAAAAAAGCCCAGAAAATGCGCGGTGTCTGGGGATTCCCGTTCTTGACTTTAAAAGCACTACTTGATAAAGACGGACAAGAAGACACCGTGTTTTATCAGAAGATAGTAGATAAGTTCACTCCACAAAAAGGCACAATCCGGCAAGGTGTTCCTACTTGGTTTGAGGGCAATGTCGTCATGTTGCACGATCCCCATTGGTATATGGATTTCGTCGTTTCCGGCACTCCATGGTTCTTCCATTACGAAAAGGGGCGGCCTACGGTGATTCGGCATGAGTGGTCCTATCCTGATTTCTTCTCGTTCCAGGCTCCATTCATAGTCTTAGACGGTTCGTGGGTAAACAAAATTTCGGCCGGCATGTCTTTTTTTGCCAATACCATCAATTGCGATATAATCCCCGGGGAAGCACCGTCGGTGAGTTTCACATTCCTGCTTCACATCAAGGCGGATTATGCCTGCGACATGGAATTGCTGTTGCCCCGCGAACCGGGCGAAGATACGAAGAAAGCATTCAAAGAACTGCGAGACTATGTAATCCGCCTGCGCCCCGGACTGTTCAAACCTCTTTACACATCGGACGGACGGGTGTTCCCCGGGCGTTACCTGCAAGCCTGGCACGATTCACGGGGATGGCAAATTGCGGACATACTGGCGACAACCCCTAATATACCTGAAGGAGAATACCATTTGCAATGGGTTAAATAAAACTATTATAAATCCCATCCATTATGAAAAGAATATTTTAAGTCGGATAATTGGAAGTTTACGCCTAATCCCAATGACAGGTACATGCCACATGTGCAGCACAATGGAAAACGCAGTAATTTAAGCGTTGATTTTATAGGAAAACGCAGTTTTTTTATATCTGTTTTTATAGGAAAACGCATCTCGCATCAGGAAAAGCATTATATTTGCACTGACAAAAGAGCGGGAGTATGTTATACAGAAAAATTACAAAGCGGATAGAGGAATATCTTTCATCAAATTCCAACAGAATGTTATTGATTGATGGAGCCCGACAAATCGGGAAATCATATATTATTCGTTGGGTAGGCAAGCAAATGTTCTCTAACTATATTGAAATCAATATGGAAGAGGATAAATTAGGGGATAGGATTTTTGCAGAAGCCAAGACTACAAAAGATTTCTATATGGCTCTCAGCATTGTCGCAGGCGATAAGATGAAAGATAAATCAAACACACTTATATTTATCGACGAAATACAAGCCTACGATCATCTCCTTACCCTTGTGAAATTTTTAATGACAGAAAACAAGTTCACGTATATTGCCAGCGGCTCTTTGCTTGGAGTAACATTAAAGAATACACAGTCTGTACCTATCGGAAGTCTGGACATACAACACATGTATCCGATGGATTTCGAGGAATTCCTATATGCCAATGGCGTAGGAGAAATCGCCATTGAAGCGATGAGGGAAAGTTTCAGCAACCGACAGGCGTTGTCAGACGCAATGCACAACAAAATGCTGGATCTTTTTAAGAAATATATATTGGTAGGCGGTTTACCGAAAGCAGTTGAAACATTTGTTGAAAGCCGCAATGTCATAGAATTCAGGTCTATTCAGAAAGAAGCACATGATTTATACAGAGTCGATGTTTCCAAATATGAAGAAGAGCATAATAAGAAGTTGAAGATACGCCGTATCTTCGACATGATACCTTCCAATCTTGAGAACAAGAAAAAAAGGGTCGTCATCAAAGACATCGAAGATAAAAGTTGGAAAAGAGCAAAAGACTATTCAGACGAATTCGATTACCTCATTTCTGCCGGTATCGCTCTTGAAGTGAAAGCCATAAGTACGCCGACATACCCATTGGTAGAAAACAGCGGTAAGAATCTGTTAAAGCTCTATCTGAATGACGTCGGTATTTTATCCGGCATATTCTACCGGAACAACATTAAAGCTGTTATGTCGGATATAAAAAGCATAAATCTTGGTTCTATTTATGAGACTGTCGTAGCTCAAGAGTTAAAGGCTCATGGCTATAAACTATACTACTATGACAATAAGAAAAACGGTGAAGTGGATTATTTGATAGACGATGCCGATAATTTATCCAATATTCCCATTGAGGTTAAATCCGGAAAAGATTACACCATCCATAGCGCATTGGATAAATTCATATCCAATGACAGATATAATATTAAAAAGGCATACGTACTATCCAATGAACAAAGAGTCTATACTGAAAAGGGGATTACATATATACCTATATATTATGTAATGTTCTTCCAGAACATTTCCAATGTCGTAGCACAATTTTTAGACTAACCGTTTACTGAGCAATCATGGTTTTTGCTACCTTTGTAGCTTGAATATATGTAAGGCATAACAAAAACTGCATAATGAGTTTAACCAGGATTATCAGGAACTTCTTCATTCCACGTCAGCGGAAACTGGAGAAATATGCGACACAAACGGAAAGAATCCAAACGGAAGTATTGCATAAACTAATCCGACAAGGTATTCAAACGGAATGGGGACAGGAACATGCGTTTCACTCCATCCGGTCATGGGAACAATTCGCCACCCGAACACCGGTGACGACCTATGAAGACCTGAAAGGCTTTATCGACCGTATGCGACAGGGAGAAAAGAATGTTCTCTGGCCAGGTCAGGTGCACTGGTATGCCAAATCCTCCGGAACCACCAACGACAAAAGCAAGTTTATTCCCGTAAGCCGTCAAGGACTGAAAGACACACACTACGCCGGCGGAACCGATGCCGTGGCGCTTTATCTACAAAACAATCCTGAAAGCCGCCTGCTCGACGGACGCGCCCTGATACTGGGAGGAAGCCACGCACCCAATTACAACCAGCCGCACAGTTTGGTGGGCGACCTGAGTGCCATCCTGATAGAAAATATCAATCCCCTGGTCAACCTTATCCGCGTCCCGAAGAAAGAAACGGCCCTGCTAAGCGATTTCGAACAGAAACGCGACCGTATCGCCCGCGAGGCCATGCACAGAAACGTGACCAACCTGAGCGGTGTCCCTTCGTGGATGCTGTCCGTACTGACACGTGTCATGGAACTCTCCGGCAAAACACATCTGGAAGAAGTATGGCCCAACCTGGAAGTTTTCTTCCACGGCGGAGTGGCCTTTACGCCTTATCGGGAACAATACCGCCAACTCATCACCAGTCCCCGCATGCATTACATGGAGACATACAACGCCAGCGAAGGATTCTTCGGTCTGCAGAACGACCCGACTGATCCGGCGATGATGCTGATGATAGACTACGGTGTGTTTTATGAGTTCATCCCGATGGACGAAATCGAGAAAGAGAATCCGACCGTGCTTCCTCTCTGGCATGTCGAGGCGGGACGCAATTATGCCATGGTGATTACGACCAGCAGCGGTCTGTGGCGTTATCTGATAGGCGATACCGTGAAATTCACGTCCGTCAATCCCTATAAGTTCGTCATCACCGGACGGACAAAGTCGTTCATCAACGCATTCGGCGAGGAACTGATTGTAGACAATGCGGAGAAAGGCCTGCAACGGGCCTGCGAGGTCACCGGCGCCCAAGTAACGGAATATACGGCCGCCCCTGTCTTCATGGATGCGCAAGGCAAATGCTCCCACCAATGGCTCATCGAATTTACCCGCGAACCGGATTCGCTCGAACGATTTACCGAAACGCTCGACAAGGCTCTGCAGGAACTGAATTCCGACTATGAGGCCAAGCGTTACAAGGACATCACGCTACAGGCACCCCTTGTTGTAAAAGCCCGCCAAGGTGTGTTCAACGACTGGCTGAAAAGCAAAGGGAAACTGGGCGGACAGCACAAAGTGCCCCGCCTCTGCAACCAGCGAACCCACATCGACGAACTGCTGGCCATGAACCAATAACCGACAATATGCAAAAGAATATATTTCATACATGGGCTATGCTTGTCACCACGCTGCTCGTCGTGGCATGCGCCAGCATCGGCAGTCCCGACGGCGGTCCGCGCGACTACACTCCGCCATATGTTGTCAAATGCCAGCCTGCCGACCAGTCGACAGACAATCATACCCGGAAGATACGCATCTCTTTCAATGAGTATATCAAGCTGGAGAAAGCCAGCGAGAAGGTTGTCGTATCTCCCCCGCAAATGGAGATGCCCAATATCAGTACCGAAGGAAAACAAATCCGGATAGAACTGTATGACTCATTGCGTTCCAATACCACTTATACCATCGACTTCTCGGACGCTATCGTCGACAACAACGAGGGTAACGCGATGGGTAAATATACTTATTCCTTTTCCACAGGCCAGACCATCGACACCCTGCAGGTCTCCGGAACCGTGCTCAACGCATCGAATCTGGAACCTATCAAAGGTATCCTGGTCGGTTTGTACAGCAATCTGGCCGACAGTGCTTTCACGACGGAACCGATGCTACGCGTATCCCGAACCAACGGAAGCGGACAGTTTACCATACAGGGAGTGGCACCGGGCACTTACCGCATCTATGCCTTGCAGGAAGCGGACGGCAACTTCCATTTCAACCAGAAAAGCGAAGTAATCGCTTTCGATACGATGCACATCCGGCCTTCCTGCGCACCGGACATCCGTATGGACACTATTTGGAAGGACTCATTGCATGTGGACACCATCAAGGCCGTACACTATACGCATTTCTATCCCGATGACATCGTATTGAGAGCCTTTCTGGAAGAGGGGCAAGGCCGCTATCTCCTGAAAAACGAGCGCCCGCTATTCAACCGCTTCACTTTCTATTTCACAGCTCCGGACGATACGCTTCCGCGTATTCAGGGATTCAACTTCGATGCAGAGACACTCATTACGGAAGCTTCTGAAAAGAATGACACCATTACATACTGGATTCCGGATACCACCGTTGCCAATCTGGATACATTGAATTTCGCCATCACCTATCGCGAGACAGACAGTCTGGGGATTCTCGTACCACGTACCGATACGCTGGAACTTGCGGCCAAAATCAGCCGGAAGAAATCTGAAAAGGAACGACAGGACAAAATCGAGCAATGGGAAAAGGAACAGAAGAAGCTCCGTCGCAAGGGCAATGCACAGGGAACTAAAACAAATCCCTTCCTAAGGGACGTACTGAAATATTCCACCCGTCCGTCCGGCTCTCTGGCTCCGAACCAGAACATAACGTTTGTCTTTAACGAGCCATTGGCTCAGGTTGACAGTGCCGCCCTGCATTTCTATATAAAAAAAGATACGCTCTGGGAGGAAGCTCCGTTTTTGTTCGAGCCCGTCGAGGGACAGTTGCGCAACTATCGGCTGTATGCCGAATGGCTCCCGACGGAACAATACAAGATAGAAGCTGACAGCGCGGCTTTCCGGAACATCTTCGGCGATGTGAACAACGCCACCAAAACGGAATTCAAAGTCAGTTCGCTGGACGAATACAGCGCCCTCTTCGTCAAGCTCGAACTAGCTGACACCGGAGCCGTCGTGCAACTGCTCAATAAGTCGGACAAAGTGGTGAACAGCGTACGGGCCGTAAACAACCGCGCCGATTTCTTTTATATCAAGCCGGGAGAGTATTATCTGCGCCTGTTCATAGATCGGAACGGAGACGGTATCTGGAACACCGGTAGCTATGCCGACATGCAACAGCCGGAAGAAGTCTTCTATTTCCCGAAACCGCTGACACTGCGCGCCAAATGGGAAGTAGAGCAGGACTGGGACGTAAGAGGCATCCCGCTCGTCAGACAAAAACCAATGGATATTACAAAACAAAAGCCTGACAAAGAGAAGAAAATAGCCCGGCCTGATCAAAACAGATAATTAAACGAACGTGTCATGAGAAGATTCATCCTGCTGAGCCTGATGCTCCTGTACCTCGGAAGCAGACAAAGCCCGTTACAGGCGCAATGCACCAGCCCCAACACAGCTTTCCTCTCGGGAGAGACCCTTTCATACGACCTGTACTTCAACTGGAAATTCATCTGGCTGAAAGCCGGTACGGCAGCGATGAACATCACTGAAACCGTTTACCAAGGAGAACCGGCCTTCCGATGCAACCTGACAACACGGGGCAGCAAGAAGGCTGACAGGTTCTTTATCATGCGCGATACGCTCGAAAGCATCGTCAGCCAGGAACTGACCCCTCTGTACTACCGCAAAGGCGCCCTCGAAGGGAAACGATACCACGTGGACCAGGCATGGTACAGTTATCCCAACGGAGTGAGCCATATCAGACAACGCTATCGCAACCACCACGGCGATGTATCCGAACACCAGCGGAAAAGCAACGTATGTATTTACGACATGCTGAGCATGTTGCTCCGCGCACGTTCTTTCGATGCACAAGACTATCGCATAGACCAGAAAATAAACTTCCCGATGGCGGACGGCGGAAAAATCGAGGAGCAGACGCTTATTTACCGGGGCAAGAAGAACTTCAAGATGGAGAATACGAAAGTCACCTACCGCTGCCTGGTCTTCTCGTTCGTCGAATACAAGAACGGTAAAGAGAAAGAAGTCATCACATTCTATATCAGTGATGATGAAAACCACCTGCCTGTCCGGTTGGACATGTTCCTTAACTTCGGTTCCGCCAAGGCATTTCTCACCGGCACGCGCGGCCTGCGCAATCCGCAGACTTCCATCATCGAATAACAACAGGTGTTTCGCGCGCTACATGTCTTTATGGCGGTGCACTTGGGAGCGCACACGACTCAGACTCTCGGGAGTCATCAGAAGATAGGACGCGATATCATTGACGGATGCACGGCAGGCCACAGTGGGAAATTCCCGCAAAAAACGTTCGTAACGCTCCGTCACCGACTCAAAACGCCACGAATCGGCCTTC
Organism: uncultured Paraprevotella sp.; assembly: GCA_947177395.1. Lineage (GTDB taxonomy): Bacteria > Bacteroidota > Bacteroidia > Bacteroidales > Bacteroidaceae > Paraprevotella. The sequence goes on along the minus strand of CAMWUI010000009.1, from coordinate 12,698 downwards.
ACCTGATGCAGAATAAGGTTCTCCTCCAGGAAACAGCGCAACCAGTCGGTCAGGCCGGGATGAGTCCGTCCCAGTTCCACCAAAGCCGTATAAGGTAGCAGGAAGAGTTCGCAAGGTTCCAGTGCCTCCATAAGCAACGAAGAGGGCCTGCTGCGGAAAACGCTCTCAATGCAATAGGCAAACTGTCCCTCGATGGTAAAATGCTCCGTTATCTCACGCCCGTTTTTATAATAATACTGACGCAACAACCCCTTTTTCACAAACACCATGTTGCGGCACACCTGACCGTCACACACAACCAATTCCTTCTTCTTCGCTTTCCGATAGTGAAGAATAGATGCCAGCGCACGTATTTCCGTTTCATTCAGGTTCCCGTAGAGCGGAGCCAGCGCACGGGCCATCGTCAATGCGGTTTCTTCCATAACACGAAGATTACTCTATCGCCCGTCAGTCAGCCGACGGCTCCGAACGCACCAGTTTATACAGCTTGTCACTCGGCCGTATCTTCTCCGGCACCTTAAACGAAATGTGCATACCCTTCCGCGCCGTCAGCACGGGTTTCAGTTCATAACGGATTTCTTCGGCTTCCAAAAACAACGCACCGGTGGTGGGTCCCGTTATCAACAGCCTGTCACCAACATTCAGCTCCGAAGCCTCGACCACAAACTCCGCCACTCCGATGTTAGAGAAGTATTTCACGCCCTTGCCTACATACACTTTCTTTTCCGTAGCGGCCGAACCATAGTTCCTTGTCCATTCGCCCAGGAACTGTCCCTGGTAGTATCCGTCCCAGAATCCCCGGTTGAACACACGTTTCAGGCGCTCATCCCATCCGTCTTTCTTCTCCTCCGTAAAAGTCCCGTCCACCACACTCCGGATGGCCTCGCGATAACAGGATACGACCGTATGCACATATTCCGGCCCGCGCGCCCTCCCCTCAATCTTGAACACCCGTACTCCGGCTTCCATCATCCGGTCGATGAAACGTATCGTCTTCAGGTCCTTGGGACTCATAATGTATTTATTGTCCACTTCCAGTTCCATACCGGTTTCCCGGTCGCGCACATCATAACTCCGGCGGCACAATTGCATGCAGGCTCCGCGATTGGCCGAACGCCCCGTATTGTTCAGGCTTAGGTAACACTTGCCGCTCACAGCCATGCACAACGCTCCGTGACAGAACATCTCGATGCGCACAAGCCGTCCCGACGGCCCGCATATCCGCTGTTCCTCAATCCCACGGTAAATCTCAGCCACCTGCTGCATGTTCAATTCCCGGGCCAGCACCACGACATCGGCAAAACGAGCATAGAACTTCAACGCCTCGATATTGCTGATATTCAACTGTGTAGATAAATGGACCTCCTGACCTATACGATTACAGTAGTCCATGACAGCGATATCCGACGCTATCACGGCCGAGATACCGGCCTCCCTGGCCGCATCCAGTATGGTTCTCATCAGCGGCAAATCCTCACCGTAGATAATGGTATTCACCGTCAGATAGCTCTTCACTCCCCGTTCGGCACAAGTCTGTGCCATCCGTTTCAGATCATTGATGGTAAACGCACTGGCTGAATGCGCCCGCATATTCAGATTCTCGATACCGAAATAAATGGAGTCCGCGCCGGCCTGCAATGCAGCAGCCAACGACTCGGGAGACCCCACAGGAGCCATTATCTCAAAGTCTTCTCTTGTCATGCCGTTTTCTATTACAGAGCACAAAAATACAAAAAAAATAGAACTTCAAGACAGCTGGCCGACAAAACGCAGGCTTTCAGCACAGGGATGCTCACGGACGGGATTCCTTATGCGGAAGGCAAATCCCGACCAATATGGCAATGAAGCCGGACAAAGCGATAAACGGCGCGATACCGATACGCCTGAAACTGAAAATATCGGGATTGTAAAAAGAATCCGTACTGCCGGGTCCGCACATCAGCAGAAAACCGGAAAGAACAAGGACATATCCGATGCCCATCCACCCATAATTCCGTTTGTCAAACAAAGATATCATAACATTATACATTGCATGATTATTATTCCTTTTCGGACGCCTGTTCCGCATCCACGTACAACTCTCCCATATACCGAGCATAATGCTCCTTTCCTTTCAGCAACTGCGGATGACACATGTACTTCAGGTATTTCCCGGCCAACCGGCCGGCCTTGTCCGTCTGTCCTTGCTGACACAGGTCCACGGCCAGCCCCACCATATAATGCTGAAGAATAGAAGCCATATTCCGATTCTGGTGGTCCAGCCAGACCGAAGGATTTTCCAGACCTCCGAAACGGAATCCGGACATTACATTTTCATACATCGTCTCCACATCCGTTTCCGCGCCGGCCTGCCTGGCGTTGAAAGGCACGATACGCGAGGCCATACCCTCCATGACAAGGTAGTCGGAAATATCCAGATATTCCCCGATACGCATGGTCGTGGCGACATACAGGGGACGCTCCCAGTTGCACTGCTGTATCAAATCGAGCAGAATGATACCGGTGCGCAGCAAATAGCCACGGTCTTTCAGACTGACCGTCATGCATTCGGGAATCTCCACTCCGTCGGGAATCGTCATGCCTGAACGTTTCACTGCCTCCCGATCGATACGGATATGTATCTCATCCGTAGGGATACAGCGCATTTCCTCGTCATCGGACGTCAGCCAGTAGCGCACGATATTATTCCACTCCCAAGGGTCCTCGCCGACCGGGTATTCACCGGGATGCTCCCGGTATATCCGTTCAACCTCCTCCTTCAAACGAACCGGAATCCCCTCCTCCGTATACCTGACGACAGGGTTCACCTGTACAGCATCGTTCACACCGTCCCGACAGTATTCCCAAGGAATGGAAACGGGCAGTCCCGGCGACAAACGGGACGGACGCCTCATCTGATCGACATACCAGCCTCCGGTGAGATACATCAGGTTGCACACCCTGACATCGGGCCGCACACCCTCCACTTCCGTATTATACCAGAGCGGAAAAGTCTCATTGTCTCCGTTCACAAAAATAACGGGACAGCCTTCTTTCTGCAGGGAATTCAGATAATTCTGCCCGAAATCACGGCAAACGTAACGCCCGCTCCGGTCGTGGTCGTCCCAGGTCTGCCCTATCATCTGCAAAGGCACAGACAAGGATATGGCAACGGCGATAACGGCGACCGACGGAGTACGACGCCATCGCTGCAAAAGACCCGCCAGTGCAGCCGCTCCCATCCCTATCCAAATGGAGAAAGCATAGAACGAACCGGCATAAGCATAGTCACGTTCACGCGGTTCCATGGGTTTCTGATTCAGGTAAAGCACAATAGCCAGACCGGTCATAAAAAAAAGCCACAGAACGACATTGAACTGACTCCTCCCTTTGTCACCCTTACGAATCTGCCACCCCATTCCCAACAGTCCCAGCAACAGAGGCATTGCATAAAACACATTCCTGCCTTTTTCGGGATATGCCGTGTCCGACGGCGTCCCATGTTCTCCCAGTCTCCACATGTCCACACACGGTATTCCTGTCAGCCAGTTGCCATGCTCCGGTCCTCCGTCGGCCGGAACATCGTCCTGCCGTCCGACAAAATTCCACAAGAAATAACGCCAATACATGAAATTGACCTGATAGCGCAGGAAAAAACGCCAGTTATCCCAGGCTGACGGTATGACTATGCTTTTCCGTTCGCCGGACACAGTGTCCCGGTAGACCACCCTTTTTCCCTGCATCTCCCCGAGCCATGCCCGGTAAGCATCGGCATGTTGCGCCGAATACATACGGGGAAACCACACGCAGGTTTCCGGCTGATAAACAGGCTCCCACCTATGTCCGCAAACGATATAACGCGGTCTGCCTCCATTCTCCTTACTGCCGGCCTGCCTATACACAGGTTCCCCTTCTTCGGATTCATAAACCGTGTATCCATCTCCGGCACTCCGCACGCGGGGAGATGCAAAAGTCTGTCCGTAAAGAAGCGGGGCAACCCCATACTGTTCACGCCCCAGATAGTCTCTCAGAGAAAAAGGATCCTCCGGAGACTGCTGGTCCATCGGAGGATTGGCGGCAGAACGTATCGGAATCAGCGCATAAGAGGAATATCCGGTCACAAGCATCACCATGCAGAAAGCGAGCGTATGCAGCCCCGGCCAAAGGGATGGCATATTATTCTTCCTCAGGCAACGGTAAAGTACATAACACACCGCCACAACCGAAACGGACAGCAGCAACGTGATCCACACGCCGCGCTGCAAAGTAATGCCCAGCAGAAGCAGGCCACTTCCCAAAACCGCACACATCCGCCCCGGACGACAGGCGGCGCAACTTTCCAGAACACACCATCCCAACACCACAGCCAGCAGAAGAATATAACACGACATGCCCGTATAATAAGGAAGCCCCATGCCATTGACCGCCATAAGTTCAAAATATCCGGCCATCTTCATTATACCCGGCACGATTCCATAAAGCACGACCGCTATTACGATGAAGGAAAGCAAGAGCGTAAAAAGAATGCCCTTCAGACCGGCATGCCCCCGTCGGCGGTAATACATCACCAAAGCCACAGACGGAATACAAAGCAGATTGAGCAGATGCACACCGACCGACAACCCTATCACATAGGCCAGCAACACCAGCCACCGGCCGCTCCGCGGATTATCGGCATCGTCTTCCCACCGCAGGATAATCCAGAACGTGACCGCCGTAAGAAAAGAAGAGAAAGCATACACTTCTCCCTCCACGGCAGAAAACCAGCATGTATCGCTGAAAGCGTATGTCAATGCTCCGGTAAAGCCGCACCCCATGACAACGAAGGACTGTCGCCCCTCTGCCACAGGTTCCCATAATTTCCGGACCAGATGCGTGATGCTCCAGAACAGGAAAAGGATACATCCCCCGCTCAACAAGGCGTTCATAATATTGATGCAATAAGCTATCTGCGCGGGCGAAGCCGCAAAATGCGAAAACAGGTTGCCAAGCAACATAAAGAAAGGAGCACCGGGCGGATGCCCTACTTCCAACCGGGCGGCGCAGAGAATGAACTCCGGGCAGTCCCAGAAACTGGTCGACGGTTCCACCGTACATATATAAACGACGGAGGAAATCAGGAAACATGTCCAGCCGCAAAGGCGATCGAGAGTCTGATAACGTAACATAACTTTGTCCTTTTAATCCGGGGCAAAGTTAACGTTCCGGAAACAAAACTAAAAGAAAGGCATGCGGACATTCCACCCCTCCACTTTCCGTATTTTCTCCTTATATTGTGTGAATTAACAAGCGTTTCGACATCAGACCATGCGGACATCCGCACGACTTTCCGCCTCCATCTTCTTCTGAATGCGGAATTTTGCTTTCGTGATCGAACCGGGAGAGATACCCTCAAACACGGCCAATTGTCCTGTAGAAAAACCCAGACGGACGAGCAGATGCAACTTGCGTTCACGTTCCGTCAATCCGGCGCCGGAACCGGCCGACTTTGAATAACCGGGATAAAGCAATTCCGCAAAGGCGGCCAAAACCGCCCACTCCTTCTCGGAACGTACCGGACAATAAGCCGGTTTGGTCTTCATCCTGTTCAGCAACGCAACCGCCTGCAGGCTGTCCTCCGACAGCAACGCCTTCTCCCGTTCGCGGAGCTCCTTCTCCCGGGTGAACATCTCCGTCTCGCGCTCCATATAATAATCCAGCTCCTCGTGCAGCTTTCTGTTCTCCTGTACAGACTCCCGGCTGTCCGCCAGCGTCTGCTGCAATTCACAGATACGCTGCCGGCTCATAAAGAGTTCCGACTGATTGTCGGCAAGTTCCGCCCTTGTATCTTCCAGAAGCCGGTTGAACCACCTGAGTTGCCTCTCCCGCCGGGCCACCTCTCTCTTCTTATGACGGTACGACAGAAACCACAGCAAGGACAGCATCAGGACAACACCCAGAAAACCGGCCAGGCGTTCAAAAGCCTCAGCCTTCCGCCGTTCATTCCGCAGCTGCACCTTCTGGTCTTTATACGCCGCCTCCCACTTCAATATCCGTTCCCGTTCGTACAGCGTGGCGATAGAATCGGCATGCCCGGCTTCCGCCCCACCTGCCGCAAGCCGGTCTCCCGCCTCCAGACCGTTCCGCATGGCAATGTGCCGGCTTTTCCGGAGGAAATAATCAGCCGTATCTGTCTGATGCATCAAAGCATAGTCCGCTGCCAGCCTGCGGGCTGCCTCGTAGAGCAAAGCCTCGTCGGCCATCCTTCGCGCCAGCTCATAACCCTCGCGATGATGCACCACCGCCTTCTCATACACCCCATGGCGAAACAGCAGGTCCCCCAACGTATGGTAAACCTGCAACTTCTGCACGGAGTCCTGCGCCTCCTCCAGCAGATCAAGCGCATCCCAGTAACAAAGCAGTGCCCGCCGCACATCCCTGCATCCTTCATACCGTCTTCCTTCCTCAAGCAGCGTGTCCACCCTCGCATGCAGATACTCTGCCGAATGCCTCTCCCTGTCCGCACAAGACATCATCCCCGTGGCAAACATAAACATGAACAGATAAAACAAGGTTCTCATGGGTCAGTTGTTTTTCAAAAAAAGCCCCCGTTAAAGGACGAGGGCAACCTAAATGTTTTCACAACGGAATAATCCTTATTGTGATTTGCTTCAAATTAGTATGGCAAATATACTACAGTTTGAAGAACATCACAAAATATAAGTAAAGAATTTACCTCATTTTATAATATTTTCATATCTTTGAAAAACATAATTATATAGTATTAATACTATGAGAAAGATATTAGGACTTGACTTAGGAACAAATAGTATCGGGTGGGCAATCATAAATAAAGAAGACAACAGCGACCGACTGATTAACATAGAAGCTGCCGGCAGTCGAATCATTCCAACAGACGCTGCTGTTTTGGGTGATTTCGATAAAGGAAATTCTGTTTCCCAGACTGCAGAGAGAACTCGTATGCGAGGCATTCGTCGTCTACATGAAAGACATTTGTTACGCCGGGAAAGGATGCACCGAATACTCAACCTAATGGAATTTCTTCCTGCACACTATGTTCAGGCACTGGATCGTTATGGGCATCTGTTGAAAGGTCAAGAACCTAAGTTGGCTTGGCATAAGAACGAAACCGGACAATGGGAATTTCTTTTCCAAGAAGACTTCAATGCCATGCTGGCCGAGTTCAGAGAAAGACATCCGGAACTGATGGGGACGAAGATTCCTTATGATTGGACCATTTATTACCTTCGTAAAAAAGCATTAAAAGAAAAGGTTTCAAAAGAAGCTTTAGCTTGGATTCTTCTGCATTTCAATCAAAAACGGGGCTATTATCAATTACGGGATGAGCAAGAAGAGGAGCAAAAAAATAAGAAGGTAGAATTTTATGCGCTAAAAGTAATTTCTGTCGAAGATTCCGGGGAGAAAAAGGGGAAAGACACTTGGTATAATGTCCGTTTGGAGAATGGATGGATTTACCGCCGGTCGAGTAATATTCCTCTGAATTGGGAAGGAAAAACAAAAGAATTTATCGTTACCACAGATTTAGAAAAAGATGGTACGCCAAAAAAAGATAAAGAAGGAAATATAAAACGCTCTTTCCGAGCGCCTAAAGAGGATGATTGGACACTGATAAAGAAAAAAACAGAAGCTGATATTGAGCGGACCCAGAAAACCGTCGGAACTTATATCTATGAAGCATTATTACAGAAACCCTGTCAAAAAGTTCGAGGTAAATTGATACATACCATCGAGCGTAAATATTATAAGGACGAATTAAAAAAGATTCTACTCAAACAATGCGAATTTCATCCAGAACTGCAAGACAGGAATTTGTATATTGCTTGTATAGAAGAACTATATCCGACTAATACTGCACACCGAAATAACATTTTCAACCGCGACCTTGTCTACCTGTTAATGGAAGACATATTATTCTATCAACGGCCCTTAAAAAGCAAAAAATCATTGATCGACAATTGCCCTTATGAGGAACATTCTTGTATAGACAAAAAAACAGGAGAAATAAAACATTTCCCTATTAAGTGCATAGCCAAATCACACCCTTTATTTCAAGAATTCCGTTTATGGCAATTCCTTAGCAATTTGCGGATCTATAAAAGAGAGAATGTACAGGACAAGGACATCACTCACGAACTGATTAGAAACGACGAAGAATATGCAGCTTTATTCAATTGGCTCAACGACCGCAAGGAAATCGACCAAAAAGCACTCCTAAGATATCCTCTTTTCAAACTAAAACAGAAGACTGCAGGCTATCGTTGGAACTATGTAGAAGACAAATCATATCCCTGCAATGAGACAAGAGCTGCCATTCTGACCCGTTTAGAGAAAGCCGGTATACCTAAAGACTTCCTTACTAAAGAAAAAGAAGAAGCTCTATGGCATATACTTTATTCAGTAGAAGACAAACAAGAAATCTACAAAGCCTTAGAAAAATTTGCCCGGAAGAATGAATTGGAGCAAACTTTCGTAAATATATTCCAGAAATGCCCTCCTTTTGCCAAAGAATACGGAGCATATTCAGCCAAAGCCATCAAAAGATTGTTGCCCCTGATGCGCATGGGACATTATTGGCAAGAACAATCTATCGACAAAGGTACCCGAGAACGAATTGACAAAATCATTAATGGCGAATATGACGAAAACATAAGGGACAGAGTACGCAACAAAGCAATCGGACTTACAGATTTGTGTAATTTCAAAGGTCTGCCACTTTGGTTGGCCAGCTACATCGTATATGACCGCCACTCTGAGGCCAAAGAAATAGTGAAATGGAACCATCCAGAAGATATTGATAGTTATTTAAATCATTTCAAACAGCATTCGCTGCGTAATCCCCTTGTCGAGAAAGTCATTACCGAAACATTAAGAACCGTCAGGGACATCTGGAAACAAGTCGGCCATATCGATGAGATACATGTGGAATTAGGTCGGGAAATGAAGAATCCTGCAGACAAGCGTGCCCGAATGGCACAAAAAATGACAGAGAACGAAAATGCTAACTTACGTATCAAATATCTGCTCACGGAGTTTCTTAATCCTGATTTAGGCATAGAAAATGTCCGGCCGTATTCTCCTGGACAGCAAGATTTGTTGCGCATTTATGAGGAAGGTGCCCTGAACAGCGTCAGCGAACTTCCCGAGGAGATTGACGGTATTCTAAAAAAGCTGAACGACAATGATAGCACAAAACGCCCAAGTCACTCCGAGATCATTAAATACAAACTCTGGCTGGAACAACATTACTGCTCTCCTTATACAGGAAGACCTATCCCATTAGGCAAGTTGTTCACTCCTGCTTACGAAATAGAACATATCATTCCACAATCACGCTATTTCGATGACTCACTCAGCAACAAAGTAATATGCGAATCAGAAGTGAATAAACTGAAAAGCAATATGCTGGGGCATGAGTTCATAGAAAAGCACCATGGAGAGAGAGTCACACTCTCATTAGGTGGTGAAACTGAGATCCTGTCTGTCGAAGCATATGAAAAACAAGTGAAAGACACTTACGGAGTCAATCGCAGCAAGATGAAAAAACTGATGCTAAATGATATCCCCGATGAATTTATCGCCCGGCAGTTGAACGATAGCAGATACATCAGCAAAGTAGTTAAGACATTATTGTCCAACATTGTACGAGAGGAGAACGAACAGGAAGTTATCTCCAAACACGTCATACCCTGTACCGGAGGAATTACCGACCGTCTGAAGAAAGATTGGGGAATCAACGATGTATGGAACCATATTATCCTGCCGCGTTTCCAGCGTTTGAATGAATTGACCGGAACGACAAGTTTCACAACTCAAAATCAAAACGGGCATGAAATTCCTTCTATGCCATTGGAATTACAAAAGGGATTTAACAAAAAACGCATCGACCATCGCCACCATGCCATGGATGCCATCGTAATAGCCTGTGCAGACAGAAACATTGTTAATTACCTGAACAATGAATCTGCCTGTAAAAAGGCCGCATTATCACGCAAAGATCTACAGGACTTGATATGTGAAAAGGCGAAAACAGACAATAACGGGAATTATAAATGGCAGATAAAGAAGCCATGGGCAACCTTCACACAAGATACTCGCGACATATTGGAACAAATAATAGTTAGTTTTAAACGAAACCTGCGTATCACCAATAAGGCAACCAACCGTTACCAACATTATAAGAACGGGAAGAAAACACTCATCCCGCAAATAAAGGGAGACAATCAAGCCATTCGCAAATCCATGCATAAAGACACTGTCTTTGGTGAGGTAAACCTACGGAAAGTGAAAAAAGTATCTCTTAATGAAGCCATCAAAAACCCACAGAGCATCGTAGAAAAAGAATTCCGTCGACAAGTCCTGGCCTTACTGGATTTGAAATATGATGCTAAGAAAATAAAGAAATACTTTGAAGATGAAAAAGATACTTGGCAAGACATTAATTTAGCCAAGATTGATATTTATTATTTCACCCAAAGCACAAAAGATCGCTTCTTTGCTACCCGCAAAGCATTGGATAGCAGCTTCGACAAAAAGAAAATTGAAAGTATTACCGACACAGGTATTCAAAAAATATTATTGCAGCATTTAAGCGAAAAAGGAGGTAATCCGGAAGTAGCATTTTCTCCGGATGGTATAGATGATATGAACCGTAACATAATCCAGCTGAATGACGGAAAACCTCATCTACCTATACAAAAAGTACGTGTATATGAAAAGGCCGACAAATTCCCTGTAGGCCAAACAGGTAACAAGGCCGCTAAGTTTGTAGAGGCTGCTAAAGGAACCAATCTGTTTTTTGCCGTATATGAAACTGTAACAAGGAATGAAAAGACAAATCAAAACATTAAAAAAAGAAGTTATATTACAATACCTTTAAATCAAGCCATCGAACGGCAAAAACAAGGTCTAGCAATAGCTTCCCCTAATAATGGGAACAGTAAACTCTTATTTGTATTATCACCCAATGATTTGGTATATGTCCCGACACAAGAAGAATTAGAAAATGGGAAAATAACAATACAGCAAAATAGAATTTATAAAATGGTGTCTTCTTCTGATTATCAATGTTTTTTCATACAGCACACTGCTGCTAATTCAATCGTAGACAAAAAAGAATTTTCATCATCAAATAAAATGGAACGTGCCCTGACCGGTGAAATGATCAAAGAAATATGCATTCCCATTAAAGTAAGCCGTACTGGGCAAATCATTAAGATAGGGTAATAAGATGAACCGTAACAGACAAATACAAATCTATCCGACTGATGATGATAAAAGTAAGATTGAAATGACACTGACCAATGACAGTATTTGGTTGACTTTAAAGCAGAGGAAGTTAAAAACATAAAGCATAACCGTTAACTACAATATAATGATTAAAAAAACACTTTATTTCGGCAATCCTACCTATCTTTCCCTACGGAACAGTCAGTTAATCATAAAACTTCCTGAAGTAGAAAAGAATGACACATTTTCTGATACATTCAAAAATGAGTCGGAAGTATCAAGACCCATCGAAGACATCGGTGTTGTAGTTTTAGATCACAAACAAATCACTATTACTTCCGGAGTTTTGGAAGCTTTATTGGAAAACAATTGTGCCGTAATCACATGTGACAGCAAAAGCATGCCTATCGGCCTAATGCTTCCTTTATATGGGAACACCACACAAAACGAACGTTTTAGAAAACAAATAGACGCTTCTGTCCCTCTCAAAAAACAGTTATGGCAACAAACCATACAAGCCAAAATCAACAACCAAGCAACAGTATTACACTATTGCACCAATGAAGAAGTTAAATGTATGCGAATATGGGCTTCCGATGTCCGTAGTGGAGACCCAGAAAACCTGGAAGCAAGGGCCGCTGCCTATTATTGGAAAAATCTTTTTCAAGACATACCGGATTTCACACGAGACAGAGAAGGTGTATATCCGAATAATTTGCTAAACTATGGCTATGCTATCTTGCGGGCTGTTGTTGCCCGTGGGTTAGTGACAAGCGGTTTGCTTCCCACCTTGGGCATTCATCATCACAATCGTTACAATGCCTATTGCTTAGCTGATGACATCATGGAACCATATCGTCCTTATGTGGACGAACTAGTTTTCAGTATTATCCAAAAACACAAAACTCCAATAGAGCTAACTAAAGAACTAAAATCCCAATTGTTGTCCATACCCATATTAGATGTTCAAATAGGAGGTAAACGAAGTCCGCTAATGATTGCCGTAGGACAAACCACTGCATCCCTTTTCAAGTGTTTTAATGGAGAACTACGACGGGTTGCTTACCCTGAACGGTGATGGAAAGGTTCAGCGAATATCGCATCATGTGGATATTGGTATTTTTTGATCTACCTACTGAAACAAAGAAAGATAAAAAAGCCTACACAGAGTTTCGGAAAAGATTGCAAAAGGATGGCTTCACTATGTTTCAATTCTCCATTTATGTTCGTCATTGTGCAAGTCATGAAAATGCAGAAGTACATATCAAAAGAATAAAATCTTTTCTTCCCGAGTTTGGGAAAGTAGGTATTATGTGCATCACTGACAAACAGTTCAGCAATATAGAATTATTTTATGGAAAGAAACAACAAGGAATTAATACCCCTGGACAACAATTAGAACTCTTTTAAAATAATAAAGAGGCTGTCTAACAAGTTTAGGCGGCCTCTTTCCCGTTACAGAGCAGACAAAA
>CAMWUI010000008.1 GCA_947177395.1 uncultured Paraprevotella sp. | reverse complement strand
CAACGAGGAGGCGTTCGGACGATTCTGGCTGAACGGAGAAAAAGGCGTAGCAGTGGCCATAGAGCCTACGGACGTCTTTTACGGAAAAGCACCGGTAAAGGAAAAACACAGTTTCGTACGCTTTGCGAGGAAATACGTATGGCCTTTCAGAGTGGAACTGTCACAGTCGGCCATGGGAATGCTCTTCGGCATCCTGCTCTCGCTCGTCACGCCTTTCTTCACGCAAGCCATGGTGGATGATGGCATAGGGCTGCGGGACATGAACATGATTGTGAGTATCATGCTGGCACAGTTGTTCATTTTCTTCGGAACTTTCTCAATGGGACTGATCAGCAGTTGGGTGAGCCTGTACATGACCACGCGCATCAACATCAACATTCTACGGGACTATCTGGCCAAACTACTCCAACTGCCCATGACGTTCTTTGAAACAAAGAGCGTGGGAGATTATCAGCAAAGACTGGGAGATCATGGCCGGCTGCAGGGATTCATTACTTACAGCACGTTGCAAACATTCTTCTCCATTGTTTCCGTCCCGTTCTACCTTATCCTCATCGGATGGTACAGTCCGGTCATATTAGGCGCATATCTGGTGCTGACGATACTCAGCACGGGATGGACGATATGGTTTTTCCACCATCGCAAGGCACTCGACTACGAACAGTTCAAAATCAGCGCAGAAAACCAGAACAAACAGTATGAACTGTTGCAGGGAGTGACGGACATTAAGCTTAATGCCTACGAAGATTATAAATTGCGGGAGTGGTGCGAACTACAGGAACGGCAGTATCGTATGAGCCAGAAATCACTGCGGCTGGGACAGATACAGACCACGGGATTCACACTCATCGGACAGCTGCGGAACATATTCATCACTTATTGGATTGCTGCGGAAGTGGTAAACGGGAATCTTACTCTAGGCATGATGATGAGCATTTCGGCTATCATAGGCCAAGTTAATGGCCCGCTCTCGCAACTGATAGGTTTCCTGCAACAATTTCAAGAAGCCAAAATCAGTCTGGAACGTTCGGAAGAGGTACAGCTATGCATCAATGAAGACAACGGTTTGCAGAAGGATGTGCCCCACGACCGCCCACTGGATATAGAAGTACGCGATTTGAGCTTCTCATACACCGGAAGCATAGGAGACCCCGTACTCAGACATGTGAACCTGTCCATCCCAGCGGGTAAGATGACAGCCATTGTAGGCGAAAGCGGAAGTGGGAAAACTACATTGATGAAACTCTTACTAAAGTTCTATGAGCCCACAAAAGGCGAAATACTGCTGGGCGGGAAACCGCTGGACGGATACACGGCAAAGTCCGTCCGGCAGGCCAGCGGCATTGTTATGCAGGAAAACTTCTTATTTTCGGATACGGTAAGGCGCAACATTCTCCTGGGGGAAACGGAGGACGAAGAAAAGCTGCAGGAGGCCGTGTGTCTGGCTTGTCTGGAAGACTACATGGAGAAGCATCCGCTGGGTTTACAGACCAAAGTAGGCTCGGAGGGTATAGGAGTAAGCGGAGGAGAAAAGCAACGCATCATGATAGCCCGCGCCATATATAAAAAACCGCAATACCTGATGCTGGACGAAGCCACCAGTTCGCTGGATGCCGAAAACGAACGGCGTATTACGGAAGGCATTGACTCACATTTCAAGGGACGCACACGAATTGTCATTGCCCACCGGCTGTCGACCGTGAAAAATGCGCATAACATCATTGTGTTGCGGCATGGAGAAGTAGTGGAAAGCGGCACGCATACACAACTTGTGGCCAAACGGGGATATTACTACGAACTTATACAGAATCAACTGGAACTGGCGGACAATGCCTGAAAGGAAAAACAGAATAGAACAAACCTACACATGTACAGAATGAAACGTTTTCTGATACGCTACGGAGTCTTTTCCATACTCATCATTATGGTTACAGGACTTACACTGATTGTTGCCTGCTATAAGGTTCGTGTGAAAGAGCCAGCAACCCTCTTCGCAACAAGCGGAGACGTAATGATTTACACCGCATACGCTTCCACCCTTCCCCTTGGAGTGGACGACACGCTGGCGATTTGTCAAACCGCTTACGGTGACCTCAAATTTGTGGTGGATTCCATCTTCTTAGAATCGGATTCATTTGTCTTTTGTGTACATCCGGTCAATGCCGAGGAATTCACTCTTCGCATGGGAAACAATACGTATGCCACAGGATTCCTGTTTACCGGAAAAGAGCGGATGCTGGATTTGATAAGGAAGAAAGTGAATTTTTAAGGCATCCATCCTGCTACAAAATATTCTATACGCTCCGGATATGCCTTCCACAAAGCATTCCCGGAGTGTCTTTTATTCCACATATTCATTACAAGCCAACCGGCTCGAGATTTACGATTTAATCTTCCAGTCGCCGATGGTGCGCGTGGCGCTGTCGAAGTTTACACCAATCTTATATATAGGTCGGCCGTCCGACCGGTAGGGGATGGCGTATTGCTTGCTTTCGATTTGAGCCAAAGCCTCCTCGGGCGTACCGTCGTACTTAAACTCGAAGACATAGATGGCGTCGGCGAGCTTCATGACCACGTCCGCACGACCTACGGCACTCTTTACTTCCGTGTCCACATACTGGCCCATTAGGCGGAACAACAGATAGAAGATAGTCTGGTAATGCTTCTCCGTCTTGTTTTCCAGGTCGTTCGGAATGGAGGCGAAGAAGGCTTGGGTACGCTGAAGACAACTATCGATGTCGCCCTTCATCAGGTCGCGGAGGAAAGACACGATGTAGAACGTGTTCTCACGGGGGAAACGGTGGACATAGTTCGGCAGCAAGGCACCCGTGAAACCGTAACGGACTTCGCTGTTCGGATAAGACAGCATATAGGTCTTGAACAGGGGATTATAGTCCTTGATAGTCAGGTAACCGCTTTGGTAAAGCACGGGGATGGGGTCTGTGATGGAGTCCGTCGGAGCGTCGAACTGTTCTTCCAATGCTTCTATCTCTTCTAAATTGCGCACATTAAAGTCCGCCTGCCGCAACAAATCTATCAGGAAAGTGGGTGTGCCCGTGGAAAACCAGAAGTTCTTGTATTCGCAACTGTCCAAGGCGTTGAACAGACTGAACGGGTTGTATATATCCTCACAATTCGCGCTGAAATGATACCCGTCGTACTGTTTCTTCAAGTGTGCGCACGCCTCCTCGTAGGTTTCTCCGTTTGCCTCGGCCATGCGGGCTATGCCCGGCTTCAGCTCGGCCAGCATCTCCGCCTCGGTGATTCCACAGAGTGCACTGAACTCATCCGTCATACTGATGTTCTTCAGATTGTTCAGTTCGCTGAAGATGCTCAACTGGCTGAATTTGCTGATGCCCGTCAGGAACAGGAAGCGCAGATACCGGTCGCTCTTCTTCAACGGACTGAAGAAGTCGCGGACGATGTCGCGGAGTTCCCGTTGCAGTTCGGGATTACTGTTGCTGTCGAGCAAGGGGGAGTCATATTCGTCCACGAGCACAACGACCTGTTTGCCGGTCTGCTCGTAGGCACGGCGGATGATGCCTTCGAAGCGAAGACTGAAAGAAGACTCATCTTCTTCTTTTCCATAAATGTCCTCCCAATGCCGGATTTGTATATTGATGGCGGCCCTTAGCATGTCCTCATTCAGGTACTTGCTACTGCTGAAATCAATATGGAGCACAGGATATTCCGTCCATTCCTGTTCCAGCTGTTCTATGGCCAATCCCTTGAACAAATCCCTTTTTCCTTGAAAATAGGCTTCTAAGGTGGAGACGAGCAGGCTCTTTCCAAACCGCCGGGGACGGCTTAGAAAATAGACCTTATTCGTGTGTGCCAACTGATAAATAAGGTGCGTCTTGTCTATGTAGATGCAATTACGTTGACGCAATTCCCCAAAGTCCTGAATTCCTATTGGGTAACTACGGTTGTTTGTTTCCATAATGAAAAAGAAGGTTGTTCGTATACAAAGGTAAGAGAAAACCGTAAATCATCCAAGAATTAACCTTGGAAAGACAATCTTTAGCATGGCATTCTGACAGGCAGGCGCTATTCCCATGGAAGTATCTGTCCTATAATATAAAAATAGGCACCCTTTAAAGGAGGGTGAATTTTATTCAAGACTCCTCCTCCCTAACCCACTCCAGTTCCTTGATCCACCGCCAGACGGTAGTCCGGGACGAATCTATCAAAGCACCAATCTGGGCGCTCTGAAAACCTGCCCGTATCAGATATCCCACCTTCAGTTTCTCGGGCTTCATGCTGTCGGACCTCTCCAACAAATCCTCTTTAAGGCAAGGATATAAGGCATCCATCCTGCTATAAAAATCAGACCATTCCTCACTATCCGGCAGACGCCCCTCCTTCAACACTTCGTACATCTTCTCTGCCGCATGCCTGGCTCTCTCAGCAAGGTCGTACCGGTTTATCAAACGAGACATCATACGATTACGCCGGGCTTTCTTCGCCAGCAACTGTTCATTAGCCTGCCGTTCAGCCTCCGACTGTCGGAACTTCTCCCTCAATTCCGTCACAATCCGCTGTTTCTCATCTATTGCCTTCTGGATTTCAATCAGCTCCGCCTTTGCCTCCTCCAACTCCGTTTGTCTATCCTTCAGGCGTTCGGCATACTCCTGTATATGTCTTTCCATCTCTTCTGCCTTCTCTTCTGCCACCTTTAATTTTTTCAATATCGCGTTCTGCCTGCTCAGATTACGGTTCCGCTGATACAAAAAGAGAATCACAAACAGCACGCCGCCTCCCAATGCAAGGCAAACGGACAGACTCATGATCCGACGATGGCTCTCCTCCTTACGGACAAGAGCTTCCTCCTCTATTTTTTCACGCTGGTATTGAAAAGCATTGTTAACCGTCGCAGCCAGACGCTGGCGTTCACCCAAATCCAACGAGTCGCTACACTGGGCGAACTCAATCCCGTAGCGGGCAGCTTCCTTCATATTACCCAAATCATAATATATACGGAGTAAACTCTTGTTTGACTCATGTTTATGAAGAAGAGGCATGTCTCTTTCACATAATAACTTATGATAGTATATAGCAGAATCCGACCGGCCGGACAGCAGATAGTATTCCGCAAGTCCAGGATAATCTATAGCTTCCAACACAGAGAAGTCCCACTCCCGGCACGCAAGTTCAAAACACTTTTCGGCATACTCCCGCATCTTGTGGCTAGAGAAATGATAAAGTAGGGAGGACGATACACTTCTCCGATAAACGGAGTCCGTCACGTCGAGCAGTTCATAAGCCTCAACAAATTTTTCCTCTGCCTCCGCTACCCTATCTATTCTGGATAAGGACACAGCCAACTGCATGGCACTCAAAGCGTCCAGGTTCCCAGTTTCAGCCGAAAGCCGATATTCCTTTTCGCTCATCTTCGCCGCATTCTCATAATCTTGCACCATGAAATACTGATAGCTGAGATTGGAATACGTATTCCTGAGCAACGTGGTGTCAAACGGTTCGCCCCCTTCGCATACCGCCATGGCTTCCAAAAAGTAATGCAACGACAGGGGATGGTCTCTCAGGTCGCGGTACACGCTGCCGGCATAATAAAACGCTTCCTGACACTCAAAACAGTCCCCATGGAGCTCGAAATAATCCACCACCTCCCTGACCTGCACATCCGAAGTGACAGGCCGGTAGTTCTTATCGTCAATGCGAATTTTCAGCAATAAATACTTCATCCGCCAGTACTCCGACCGGTTTATCCGGTCCATGCTCAGAGAGTCCAGCATCTTTTGGGCCATCTTAGGATCTGAGTTCCCCGTCCTTTTTATTCTTTCGAACTTCTCCCTTAATTCGCCATCCCGGTCGCAGGACAAACACACGCACAGCAGACACAACCCAAAAGCCAGTCGAAAATGAAACGTCCTCATCTAAATCTTTCGTATTGATTAATACTTTTGCTAATATAACACATTTTATGAAAATGACAAAATATATAGTAGAATATCAAGATTCTTTGTTTCATTTGTTTCATTTTTCAACTTGTCTTATAAAATAAAACAAATGAAACAACACAAAAACAACATTCATTATCCACTATATACCAACAACTTAAACAAACATCAATTTCTCAAGAAAAAATTTCTTTCAAAATGAAACAAATGAAACAGACTTTTATTTTGTAGTTATTTTGCTTAAATATAACTTTGGGCACAAATCTTAAAAAAATATTATTATGAACACAATTCTTAAAACTATTGCCATAGGGATTATATCCACGATTTTCCCTATGAACGTTTTCGCAGATGTAGATGTAATAGACTACACAAAACTCGTTTCGATTAGACTCGAAAGAATTATTAAAAAAGAAAATGCCGGTGGGATCCCAATTCCTCGACGCTCGCCTGCACACCATCAAAACCTGCCCTTATCGGTGTATTTTGACGACTCCTCGTCAACGCTCATCATCGATGCCACACAAATGGAGGACTGCGCAAACTACACCCTCTACAATTCAAGCGAAGAAATCGTGCTGTCCGGAATGATATCACCCAATGAACAAAAAGCAATCGCACTACACGGTTTTGCCGATGAAGACAGCCTTATCATATATATAGAAATCGGTGGGGTATGTTACGAGGGATGGATTGACTTGTAGAACTTACACCAATCGATACAAATGAGAAGCTTATGAAAAGGACATTTAGCCTGATGGGCTTATTGGCGTTGCTGGCCATGCCCACCACATTTTCCGCACAGAGTGTATTCAGATCCACGTGGAAAGACATGAGAGACGGAAGCTATCCCCGACAAATAGACGAACGAAAACTTGCAGACTATTGTTTCGACTCTTGGAAATGCAGAAGCCTGCTGAACCTCTTCAAGCAAGACACCGTGCCTCTGCAAGAAATGAAAGAACGGTTCTATAGCACGGTGTACACCAAGCACCGGACTCGCTATTTTCCACAGAACGACTCCGTCACAGCCATCAGAGGTGTGCAGGATGTACTCGTAAATTCCCCGTTGGCCACGTGCCCGATAAAGAAAGCCCGGAAAATGCGGGGCGTGTGGAGCTACCCGCACCTGCGTTTAGTGGAGCTGCTTGATGAAAACGGGAAGAAGGATTCCGCGCTTTACCGGAAGGTGGTCGACACTTTCACGCCGAATGTGAAAGACTCCCAGCAGGGATTCCCCACTTGGTTTGAAGGCAACGTGGTCAAACTGCGCGCCCCGGTATGGTATATGGACTTCGTGGTTTCTGCCCAGCCTTGGTTTTACCACTACGAAAAAGGGGAAGTCGTTATCGAGGAGTGTGATAGTGATTGCCCGGACTATTTCTCCACCTATCCCCGCATTTTTGACGGCACATGGCTAGAAAATCTCGTAATGGGCATGCCTTTCTTTTCTGATGCCATCAACCGGGACATCACTCCTTTCAAAGCCCCGTCGGTGAACTTCACCTTCCTGCTTCACATCAAAGCGGACTATGCCTGCGACATGGAATTGCTGCTGCCCCGTGAACCGGACAAGGACACGAAGAAGGCATTCGAAAAACTGCGGGACTATGTGACGCACCTGCGTCGCGGCCTGTTCAAGCCGCTCTACACGTTGGACGGCCGCGTGCTCCCCGGCCGCTACATGCAAGCCCGGCACGATTCACACGGATGGGAAATAACCGACCTGATAACTACGAATCCGAATGTCCCGGAAAAGAAACAACCGTAATTTTATAGAGTCCAATCCTTGGCAATTAAAACTTTACTCTTTTTAATGCCTACTGACGAAAATTTATCACCCTGCACTTCCGATGAAGATATCCGTTCGGAGGAAGTGCAGGATATCGTAGGCCGGATGCCAACCCGATGGGCCGTGTGGACAGAAGCGGGAACTCTACAAATTAAAGATTAGACACGGTCATCCTGTTCGGAGAAGGCAACCGTTGCATCGAATATTCATGACAATTAAAATATATTACGAGGGTGATGTTATTACCCGGAATAATATATCCGTTCTTCTCCGTTTCTCTATGTGAAACGGAGTGTATATATTTTTTAAAACAAGAGAAATGAATGCTTCATGGAATATCCCCCAAAGCCTCCAAACGGGTATTTTTATGTTTCCAACTGGGTAATTTCATTTTTCCAACTGGAAAGTTTTATTTTTCCAGGCACCCCTTTTTTAGCCCTTTTTCCGGCTCTTGTTACCAACCCGTTCTTTTTCGTTCGGTTTCTGTCAAGATTCATATTCCCCGGGCTATGCAATAATAAATCGCGAATGGATTGAAATGAATTTCCGGGATGCAGGAAAGGACTGAAAGAAAAACAGACATTTATCCCACTGATTTTCTACTGGCCCGCCATATCCGGATGAGGACAAACCGAAATAAAAGAACCGTCCGGACGAACTTCTGATACGATTCGTCCGGACGGTAATGCCTTTCAACCCTGCAAGAGCAGGCTACCGCAATATCTTACCGATTACTGAGCGGGAGTTTCAGCAGGAGCCGCCTCGGCGGGTGCTTCCGTTGCCTCGGCAGGAGTTGCCTGCGTAGCATCGAATGTCTGCACATTACCGGCATTGACTGCTTTCTGCTCTACGGCTTCCTTCATGAGGACAGAAGAACCGTCTGTCACTTCGGGCAGACACTTGACGGCAACAATGCTGAGCACAGCCACGGCAATGGCCAATCCCCACGTTGCCTTTTCGATAAAGTCGGTAGTCTTGCGGACCCCCATAATCTGATTGGATGCAGAGAAACTGGATGCCAGACCGCCGCCTTTGGATTCCTGAATCAACACAATCAGACACAGCAATACGGCGATAATCACGATTAAAATTACAAGAGGAGTGTACATTTTGCTTTTATTTATTTTTGTTATTTATTATCAATTTCTCCAAGAAACGTATTTGGTCTGCAAAGTAACGGTTTTTTTTTGGATATTTCAAACTTAACTTGCGGATAATTTCTATTGCTTTCTCATATCGGGCCTGTTTTATGTATATTTTGGCCAAAGTTTCCGTCAGATAGTCCTCGCTGTCATCCTCCGGGGCTACATCTTCCAGAAGAGGCGTCTGCAAGGCTTCGTCCGGTTCCTGCGACAGGACGATGCGCCGCTCACCCTGTCCGATGAATTCGTCTATCAGGTCCTGACGGTTCAGGCGGGGCACCTCGGTTGTCTCCTCCCCCGTATCCTCGCATTGCATCAGATAGGCCATGTAGTCCGTCGTGGCATCGGCTATCGTAAGTTTCCGGCGCGGCTTTTCCTTCTCTTCCGGAATCTCCGACAAGAAAGATTCTATCAGCGACTGGGTACGGTCAACCGGTTCGCCGTCCGTCTCCCGTTCTGCCAGCGAAACATGTTTCTTCACCGGCTGCAGGACGTATTTATAGTTTTCAATCAACTGGAACAAAGCCTTGCGGTCCGGAACCAAGACTGCGGCTTTGCGCAACTCTTCACCGAACGAGGCATCGTGCATCTGGTACAGATTGCGCAACATCAGCAGACGGGCCGGCTGATGATAGGGGTAACGCTCCGTCAGGATACGCAGGCGATGCAGCGAATCCGCATCCAGGCGCTCCGGATGGCGGATGTATTCCAAAAGGTTTATGTCTTTGCCATTCATTACGTTACTCTGTTTTTACCAATTCGCCACCGTTGCATTGAATATCTGGTCGGTGATGTCCTTTATCATCTGTTCGAGCAGGGCATCCTGCACTGCCGTCAGCTGTTGGGAGGAATCGTATTCGGACGTGGCGGAAAAACGCCGTTCAAAGTCCTCCGTATGATTTGCATTGTTCACGAAGCGTACATTCACTGTAAGTTTCAACTGCGTCTGGGCGGAATACCCGTCCGAGGAAATCGCCTTGTTAAACTGTTCATATCCCACAATCTCGCCGGACAACTGCAGGTCGCCGTTCCGCTTCACCTGCTGCAGACGTGTCTGGGAGGCGTAAATATCCGTCAGTTTGTTGTTGAACATGGCCTGCATAGGTCCGTACACATAGGCCGAACGGATGGGGAACGGAGTGATCTGTATCGTCTTCACCTTGGTATAGTCGATGGAGGCGCCGTTGAATTTATAAGAGACCGTGCAGGCCATCATACACAGCATCATGGCGCACCCGGCTATCAGCCTCCGGCTCATTTTATTTGTCCAGGCCATATTCCTTTATTTTTCGGTAAAGCGTACGTTCGGATATATTCAGGTCGCGGGCCGTCCCTTTCCTGCGCCCCTTGTTCTTGTCAAGGGCACGGATAATCATCTGGCGTTCCCAGTCATTCAGCGCCAGCGACTCCTCCACATACTCCTCCGGCATCTGGATATCCTCTTCCACCCTTTTCACTGGTGACGGAGTGACGTTCACCGCCGGGTGTTCCATGGTCCGGCCGGCCGGATATGTCACGGGACTGGCATAATATGCCATCGGATGCTCCGCATTTCCTCCCGAAGAGGCCGGCATACCGCTCATTCCGCCGGTATGCTGGCTGTTGACCAGTTTCTTCAGTTCCGTCACGTCATTGCGCAGATCGAACAATATCTTATATAATATTTCACGTTCCGTCTCAAAACTGTGGGACGAACCGCCTGACGAAACCGGCACTATGTCGTGGGTGACCGGGGCATCGGGTACATACTCCGCCAACACGTCGGGGGTGATAATACGTTCCCGCGAAAGGATGGAAATCTGTTCCGTCACGTTCTTCAGCTGGCGGATATTACCGGGCCAGGGGTAGCTTTTCAGTTTTATCTTCGCCGCCTCTGTCAGTTCCACAGGCTCCGGCATATTGTATTTGTCCGCCGTCTCCATGGCAAACTTCTTGAACAGCAATACGATGTCCTCCGCCCTCTCGCGCAGAGAAGGAATCTTCACCGGTATCGTATTGAGACGATAGAAAAGGTCCTCGCGAAAACGCCCGTCGCGGATGGCTTCCGCCATGTTCACATTGGTTGCCGCCACGATACGCACGTCGGTTTTCCGCACGTCGCTGGAGCCTACCCGGATATATTCTCCCGTCTCCAGCACGCGCAGCAGGCGGGCCTGTGTGGAAAGAGGCAGTTCCCCTACTTCATCCAGGAACAGCGTACCTCCGTTGGCCGCGCCGAAATACCCCTCACGCTCCCCTACGGCTCCCGTGAATGCTCCTTTCTCGTGGCCGAACAACTCGGAGTCAATCGTTCCTTCCGGTATGGATCCGCAATTGACGGCGAAATATTTCTTCGTCTTACGCAAACTGTTATCATGTATCATGCGGGGCACGACTTCCTTTCCCACACCGCTTTCTCCCGTTATCAGTACGGACAGATCGGTCTTGGCAACCTGCAAGGCAATATCCAGCGCATGGTTCAGTCCTTCGGAATTGCCCACCACTCCATATCGTTTCTTCAAAAGCTGTATCTCGGATGTATTCATGTAGTCGGTTTAATTTCCATCATTTGCTGACAAAATTACACAAAAAATTAGATTCCTCGCAAAAATGGCAGGCCTTTTTGAAGTTTTTAGGAAGGCTATTTGCATATCTCACCTTTTTTTGCGAATATTGCAATACGTTATGCCGCATGGCAGGTTATGTATCGAAAAAGATTGTTATGACTTTATCAGAATTAAAGAAGCGAGTACAAGCCACATTGAAATCTGAAGATACGGAAGGGGCCTTTGAATTGTATGTGACCCGCACTCCCGGTTATTTATGGGCCTTGCTATTTAAGAAATTGCATGTCCACCCCATTGCCGTCACACTGATGTCCATCATCATAGGAGCCGCGGCAGGCTTCTTTTTCCGGTCGGAGGACTGGAAGACCAATCTCATCGGCATGTTCCTGCTCATCTGGGCCAACTGGTATGACTGTGCGGACGGCCAACTGGCACGTATGACCGGGCAAAAGACTTTGCTGGGGCGGATTCTGGACGGATTCGCCGGAGATGTCTGGTTTTTCTCCATCTATTTTTTCATCTGCCTGCGCCTCCACGAGACATGGGGTATCTGGATATGGATAATCGCCGCTTTCAGCGGATTTCACTGCCACGCCAAACAATGCGCCCTGGCTGATTATTACCGAAACATCCACCTATGGTTCCTGATGGGAGAAAGCGGAAGCGAACTGGACCGTTACACGCGGCAACGCGAGTTGTACCATGAACTGCACTGGAACAGCCGCGAATGGTTTCACAAACTTTACCTGTATTTTTACGGAAACTACACCCGGGGGCAGGAACGCATGACGCCTAAATTCCAGCGTCTCTACCGGATTCTCAACCAGACTTACAAAAAAGAGATACCGTCGGACCTGCGCCGAAAATTCCGCAACCTGAGCCTGCCCCTGATGAAATATACCAATATCCTCACGTTCGACACCCGGGTGGGAGTCCTCTTCGTGTCACTGCTTGTCGGTATGCCGTGGATATTCTTCGTGTTCGAAATTGTCGTACTGGAAACTCTGAGGTTCTATACACGCCACGTACATGAACAGTTCTGCGCCCGTTTAACAGATGAAATACAGGCTCATGAATAGACCGCCGCACATTGCTTTAGTATTGGCCGGAGGACAAGGATGCCGTATGCACAGCCGCTGTCCCAAGCAATTTCTGGAAATAGAGGGAGAGCCTATTATCGTACATACGTTGCGCGCCTTTTCCCTGCATCCGGACATTGATGCCATATACGTAGTCTGTGCAGACGAATGGCGGACTTGCGTCTGTCAATGGATTGAAAAGTTTCATATAACCAAATTTCAGAAAACATTTACAAGCGGACACACCAGTTTCCAATCCTTGAGAAACGGCATAGAGGGGCTGAAAAAGGACGGCTTGCCGCCGGACAGTTTTATAATAACCCATGAAGCCGTCAGGCCGCTGATTTCGCAGAAAGTCATCAGTGATAATCTGGAGACATGCATCCGTCATGGAAACGCCACCGCGGCCATACCCAGCGAAGAAGCTTATATGATGAGTACGGACGGGCTTCAATCGGAAGGCTTTCTGCCTCGCGAAACGTTGTTCCGCGCCCAGACGCCTCAGACATTTTCCTTAGCAGACTTGCAGAATGCTTTTCTGGAAGCGGACCGCAGGGGAATTACCTGCTCCCAATCGCTGTATACCCTGATGGCCGAACTGAACTTATACACTTTATATATATCCAGAGGAGAGACATGCAATTTCAAGATTACCGTTCCCCAGGATGTGGAAATCTATCAGGCTCTGATCCGACACCACGCACAATGATACGTTTGTAAAGCCGGGGAGGCGACACGAACACATAAGTGCCAGCCATTTATGTGTTCAACCGTGCATCGGATTTGTTACCCACTTTCAGCAAAACCAGTCCCACGGCAATCCAGAAAATCTCCCGCACACGCATGATGAGTCCGGTGTAGACACCATACGCCCCGGACAGTGCAAGCCCCCCGACGGCCAGGGCAAAACCTCCCTCTCGTGCGCCCATCTCCATGGGAATAAAGAAAAAAAGATTGGCAAACAGGGATGTAAACGCCTGGATCAGTACGCAATCCCAAAATGAGATATTGTCCGTCAATATAAAAAGAATAAACTGAATTTCAAGACACCCCACGATACGGGCCAGAAATTCCAGAAACAAGGAACTATAGAAAGCGCATTTGTGACCGGCATGCAATTCGGCTATCTGGCTGTCCACCCGCACAAGAGTCTCCCGATGCTTTTCCGTGAAACGCCTGACTCGCGCTCCGATGGCAGGCAAACTTCCTATGTAACCGAGAGACTTCAATGCCAGCCCGTGGCGGTAGCCTTTCATAAAGAAATAAATCCCCAACAAGCAGAAAACTGTAAAGATTCCCATCAAGACAGCCATTCCCATTCCCATCGTTTTGCCATACAACACAAGATAAAGCAACACCGAAAAGCCCCAGAAACAGAAATGGGAGAAAATGTGCATCATGGCATAGAGTATGACGCAGGAAGTGGCCTTGGCCGCTCCCAGATAAGGCGTCAGCTCCATAATGCGATAAGGCTCCCCTCCCAGCAGTCCTACCGGTGTCACATAATTCAGTGCATAACCGGACACCGTATACTTATATACTCTCCAGAAAGAGACACGGGCCGGCTGTCCGTTTCTGATAATCGCAAACCACGCCCACGTGTTGAGCAGATATATCGGAAACCAGAGAAGCAATACGGCTACAAACCAATACCCTCCCCTGCGGATGTTACTCCACAACTCGGCATAGGACATATCGAAGGTACACAGCATCAATATGACGGCCAACACCCCGATACCCAGAAATATGTTCCGGAGACGCGGATTCATCTTTCTCTATTTCTCAATCATATTCAGCTTGTCGCTATCATCCCTTTTCTCATGATAGTGTTTCCGCAAAGGATTGGCAGACACTTCATCGGACCGTCTCCGGTTACGCAAAATGTCTATCGCCGTATAGACAGCCTGACGGAAAGAAGCCGGGTCGGCTTTGCCCTGACCGGCCAAATCATACGCCGTACCATGGGCCGGGGATGTGCGCACAACCGGCAAACCGGCCGTAAAGTTCACGCCATCGGCCATGGCAAGCGCTTTAAAAGGAGCCAATCCCTGATCATGATACATGGCCAGCACACCGTCATACCGCTCATACGCACGGGAACCGAAAAATCCATCGGCAGCAAAAGGACCGAAACAAAGAATGTTCTCTGTCTCCGCCGTCTTCATAGCCGGTTTTATGACCTCTTCCTCTTCCCGGCCAAGCAAACCGCCGTCCCCGGCATGAGGATTAAGAGCCAACACCGCAATACGGGGCTTGCTTATCTGAAAATCACGCTTCAGGGATGCATTGAAGACGCGCAGTTTTTGCTCTATGCTTTCCTGCGTGACCGCTCCCGCAATGTCTCTCAGGGGCAAATGGGTTGTCACCAACGCCACCCTCAGCATTCCGTCCATCAATATCATCAAAGCTTCTGCCCCTTCTCCGATTCGTTCCTGAATGTATTCCGTATGCCCCGGAAAACGGAAATTCTCGCTCTGGATGCTGTTCTTGTTGATCGGTGCCGTCACCAATACATCGACAAGTCCCTCCCGGTAGTCCTTCACAGCCTGTTCCAATGAAGCGAAAGCAGCCCGACCGCTTTCTTCCGTGGACTTTCCGAACTCTATCTTCACTTCATCCCCCAGACAGGTAACTAAATTCAGTTTGCCGTCCTGAGCGTCATTGGCCGTCTCGATGGTCTGAAAGTTCGTCTCCACATTGACTGCCTTCCGGTGGTAGGCCGCTATTTTCGGCGAGCCATATACGACCGGCGTACACAAATCAAACATTACCGGATCGGAAAAAGTTTTCAATATCAATTCATAACCGACTCCATTAGTATCTCCGTGGGTAATTCCAACCCTTATTTTTCTACAATCTGACATATCTTTATTCTTTTATTTTGTTTCTTTTGAAGCAACAACCTCTATCTCCGGTATTCCCAATTCTATATCCTGCGTCTGTTCCGACGGCAGATTCAACGTATAGAGAGAGCCCTCCAGGCGCCGTATCATACCACGGTTCATTTTTTCGGGAGAGTACAGGAATCCCTCCACCACTATTACACGATTATTCAGCGTGTCCACCCGCGAAAGACTTACAAAAGGGCCGCCCATCGCATCGTTTTCCATTTGCCAGAGTCCTCTGGTCTCCAGCGCGAACTGCCCTTTGACCATAATCGGTTTCACAAACGTACAGAGCGTGTCCGTAGCCATATACATCGTAGGCTTGGAACCGGGAATGTTGGCTTTCATGAAGGAATCCCGCTTCGTCAGCACATATTCTTTCGTAAAGGTCTCGGGGCCTTCATAAGGATAAGCGTACATGCAGACATTGGACATTACTGAAGCGGAGCCCGAAGCAGCCCAAAAGAAATCCTTTCCTTTTTTATAATTCACTATTTCTTTCGGCACCAGCCAGTTGCAGTCAAACATATCCGCCGCCATCTCCTTTACGACCGTCGAATGCTCTGTCTTTAGCTGTTTGCCCAGACGGTTCATCTCCACTTTATGGAAGAACTCAAGTATCATATCTCCATGCTCTTTTATATAGGCGGCAAAATCCTCCTCGCTGGGACTCTGAATAGACAGAATAATCTGAGGCTGCGCATACTCGTCACGCGAAAAGCGCATCTTGGTCCGCGTATATTGATTCTTGTCTATCTTAACAACAATGATATTCCGGAATATATTCAGTATCTGATTGAAACGTTCCGGAGAAGTCTGGGAAAGACGGAAATAACGTTCCGGTTGCGGCAACCCGGGTACATCCGTATCCAGGACATCGAACAAAGCCCGGCCGGCAGGACGCTGCCACAGAGAATCATCCACCACAACCAGCATTTCATAGGGCCGGCCGCTTGAAGCCGGTTTCATAAACGATTCCCTGCAGGAAACCAACGTACACAAAAGGGAAAACAACAGACACGCTGCCCGAAAGTTCTTTTTCATCTTGTCCATAACTGATGATTTTTATTGTTTCAACTCTTGTTGCCGGGCTGTGCTCAGCAAGCCGCAGGCAGCAAATATATCCTGACCGCGGGAAGCACGGATCGTCGTAAACAACCCGTGCCGGGTCAGATAATCACGGAATTTCACCATCGCATCGTCCGACACGCCTCTCAGCTCCACTTCCGGAATATCATGAAAGCGAATCAGATTGACCCGGCATTCCAGTCCCTTCAACAGATCCAGCAACGCCCGGGCATGTTCCATGTCGTCATTCCGTCCGGCGAACACGATATACTCAAACGAAAGTCTGCGCTGATGAGT
Source organism: uncultured Paraprevotella sp. (assembly GCA_947177395.1). Classification (GTDB taxonomy): domain Bacteria; phylum Bacteroidota; class Bacteroidia; order Bacteroidales; family Bacteroidaceae; genus Paraprevotella. The sequence continues at coordinate 52,841 of CAMWUI010000008.1, read as the reverse complement.
GAAGTCGTACGTACGAAGCAAAGCCACGACCTCGGTAATGGAAAAACTGCGCTCGGCCGGCATCAGCAATGCCCGCTCCCGGGGTACGGGGTTGTGCAGACTGACCGCCAGATGACATTCGCTCTCATCCAGAAAACGCTTCAGCCCTTTACGCAGTCCCACTGTGGAAACGGTTATACGCTTCGGACTCCAGGCATATCCCCAGGAAGCCGTAAGAAGCGATGTCGCTTTCAACACGTTATCCAGATTGTCAAACGGCTCTCCCTGCCCCATGAAAACGGCATTCGTCAGTGTATCCCGTTCGGGAAGCGAATAGAACTGGTTCAGAATATCCGTCGCCGACAGATGGCCGGCAAACCCTTGTTTTCCTGTCATACAAAAAAGACAGTTCATCTTGCATCCCACCTGTGAGGACACACATACCGTGGCCCGCTCCCTGTCCGGTATGTATACGGTTTCAACAAATCCGCCTTCCCTCGTCCGGAACAGATATTTCACCGTACCGTCCACCGAACGCTGACACTCCACCGGATCCGAACAACCTATTTCGTATTCTTCGGCCAGTTTTTCACGATGGGCCCGCGAAAGATTGGTCATATCCTCTATCCGGCGGACTTTTTTCGCATAGATCCATCCTGCCATCTGCCCGGCCGTAAACGACGGCATGTTCATTTCTGCCGCCACAGCCTGCAACTCTGCCAGTGTCATTCCTAAAAGAGGCTTTTTCAACTTGTCCATATCCTGTTTGTATTCAGGAAACAAAGATAATACAAAAAAATGAGACGACGAAGAAAGCCATCACACTAAAAACCTTTGTACAAAATTTGAATAAGATAAAAAATGTACGTACATTTACCGTGATTTTATTATTTAGCTTACTTAAACTTAAATTATCATCTATGAAAAGCAGAAGTTTTACTTCCCTGTTGATTGCGGCTCTTGCCCTATTCGCCGCCCGGACCGTCCAGGCAGACGAGGCATTCCGCAACCACCGTTACAGCAGTTTCAAGGCTCTGCCGGCCTGTCAGGAAGGTGACATTGTCTTCATCGGCAATTCCATCACCAACATGATGAACTGGTACGAGGCATTCGGTAGCCGCCAGCACATCCACGGACGAGGAAACTCCGGAGGCTACACCCAGGAGATTCTGAACAATCTGGAGTCAATGATTGCGGGCAACCCCTCCAAGATATTCCTCATGATCGGCACAAACGACCTGGGTACAGCCGGAGACAATTACACACCGGAACTCGTAGCACAACGCATTCAGAAAATACTTGCCCGCATTCGCACGGAAGCTCCCGGAGCAACCGCATATTACGAGAGCATACTGCCGTCCCTGAACGGTAGTCGCACGAAAGAGAAAACCGAAACGACAAACTCCCTCGTCAAGGAATGGATTGACAGTCAGAACGACAGTCATCTTGTATACGTCGACCTGTACAGCCGTCTTGCGGCAGCCAACGGTGCGCTGGACAATACTACGGCATCCGCCAGCACCACATCTTACAGCTGGGACGGCTTGCACCTCACACAAAAAGGCTACCGTATCTGGATGGAGACCATCAAAGAGTATGTCGGAGAAGAATGTGTCTATCCGACCAGCGCAGATAACCTCTGGGGCGGACTGACGGGGTCCAACGGTATGCGCGTCACTTACTTCGGAGCATCTCCCGTAAAGGCAACGGACATTTTGCTCATCGGAGACGAAATGATTCACAACGGCGAATGGCACGAACTGCTCGGCTCGCCCGATTTTAAGGACCGTGGCATCGGCTGGGGCTATCCCAGCGTAGGCGTAGCCGCCGTAGCCGGTACATTCGATGCCATCCTCACGGGCAACACCGGCAAAGGGGTGAGCAAAGAAGCACCGCGTGCCGTATGCCTGTACGTCGGACTAAGCGACATAGCATCGGGAACAGAAGCATCCGCCATTTTCTCCACTTACCAGACTGCGGTAAACAGCCTCCGCACCAAACTCCCTGATACGCCCATCTTTATAATGACCGTACTGCCATTTCCCTCAAACGACGCCACACGCAGCCAAAAGATAATAGACCTCAATACGTCCCTGAAAACTCTGGCCAGCGAGGATAACAAAATATACATCATCGACACGTACGGCGCCACCTATACGACTTCACGCGACGAAACATGCTTCATGGCAACCGGCAATGTCTATCTTACCGGCATGGGATATGTACGCGTGGCACAGGAAATAGCCAAGACCATCAACGAAAAGCTCCGGACAAGCTATACCGCCGTCACGACAGAGGAAGCACAGAGAAACGTCAGCCGTTTCGACATTCGCACGGCAGCCTACGGCTACACATTCGAGGCCGGAACTTCTTTAGGATGCTACGATCCGGAAGCTGTGGACAACTTCAACAAGACCATCCAGGAAATACTGGATAGTTTCAATGCCGGCATCGACGGCGATTACAGCAGCCAGATCGAACAAGCCATCGCAACCGTCAAAACGACACTGGTTCTCCCCTCCAACGGGAATGCCGGGGAAAACCACGAATTCATGCTCTATACTCCGAACCGCGGAAACAAATACATGACTTCCAACGGAAGAGGCAAAGGTATTACGGGTACATCCCTGAACAACAAGAATGCGTCACGCTGGAAATTCCTGCACCGCCCGGACGGTTCATGGAATATCCAGAATGTGAATGACCTGTCGTATGTATCGCCGGAGGCCGCCTACAACACACAGGTCATCACCTCGAAAACGGAACCGACACAAGGATGGGAATTCAGCTATTGCAACAACAGCGGACTCTACATAATCCACAGCGGTACAACCCAGTTGAATCAGACTACCATACAGGATGCCATCTACAACTGGAGCTCCGGCCAGAGCGGAACAGACAGGAGCGACGCAGGATGTCAGTTCCGGATTGTGGACGTGACAGACATCGAGGCTGATATTGACGACCCTGTCATCTACCCCACGGAAAGCATCGACATTCCTGTAAACAAGGAGAACGGAACGCTCACCCGCAACGGTGCGACCGGCAGCGGATGGAATAACGCATGGACGTCGACTGACGGACTGCTTACGTTCTCGGCCAGCGCCAACAACATGCAATGGAACGGCAACCACATCGATGCCCGCTCCGGTACAGCCCAATCTTCGTCGTACACATTGTCATGCAACGAGGATTATGTCATCACGGGGTTCACAATGACACTCACGGCTCTCACCAGTCAACAGACATGGGCCTTTGAAAACAAGAACGTAACGACATCCTCAAACACTGACTCCCAGACCGTAACCTATAATGACTTGAACACCCAAAATGTCAACATGACGCTGACAGGCGCCAACAGCGGCACGCTCATTACGGACTTCACGGTCACCATCAAGAGCAAAATGGCCACCGTCAAAGTGGATCCGGCCAACGGAACGGTAAACAACGGCATGTGGCTGTCCGACAGCACCGACCCGCGGGTCATCCTCTATACGGAAGAAGAAAGCGTTGCCGGCGTGCAAGTCAGCGACGATGAACTGACTCTTTCCCAGAGCACCGCAAACACGACTTATTACCTGGAAGCCTCTGAAGGTTACATCATCACCGGCTATGAATTCAACTTTACATGCCCTACAGACCTCATGACCGTCACTCCCGAAAATGACGAAGCGATAGAAGGCAGCATAGGTTTTCCGGAACACGTGACCGTATCAGACCTTTCCGCCTCCAAAACGTCATTCGTCCTTTCCGGAGCGACCAACGGCACAGTGACAACATCCGGTTTCTACGTATACCTGGAAAAGGTGAATCCGGAGGATTTCGCCAACGAGCGGTTCGTCGTATTCGAGAATCCCTCCCCGCAGGGTGTCCCTTATCGTATTCCCGCCATTGCCAAAGCACAGAACGGCGACCTCATCGCCGTAGCGGACTACCGCTACTCAAAAGCGGACATCGGTATGGCGACCAACGGAAAGCTCGACCTTCGTTTCCGCATCAAAAGCCATGAAACCGGCCAGTGGGGAGAAGTGAAAACACTTGTTGCGGCCAAGGGCAGCGGTTCCAGCAACATTGCATTCGGAGACCCCTGTATCGTAGCGGACCGCGAAAGCAACCGCGTATTGGTGACAAGCTGTTGCGGTAACGTAAGTTTCCCCAGCGGCACACACGAGAATCATCAGGGATGGGCCCGTTTCTATTCCGAGGACGGCGGACAGACATGGAGCGACTACACGGATATTGCAGACCAGGTGTTCAGCCAGCTCGACAAGCGTAGCGACGGCAACATCCGCTGTTTCTTCATCGGTTCAGGCAAAATATGCCAGAGCACGACCGTCAAAGTCGGAGATTACTACCGTCTGTATTGTGCTGCTCTTGTAAAAACCGGAACCAACATCAACACGAACTATGTGTTTTATTCCGACGACTTCGGAGGTAACTGGACTTTGCTGGGCACTCCCGACGACTGCCCCATCCCGAGCGGAGGCGATGAACCGAAAGCTGAAGAACTTCCGGACGGGAGCATACTGGTAAGCTCGCGCATCAGCGGCGGACGGTATTACAACATCTATCATTTCACCAATGCCGAAACCGGCGAAGGCGCATGGGGACAGATGGCCACGTCCAACAGCAGTGTCAAGGGTATTACAGCCTCATCGAACGCCTGCAACGGCGAAACGCTCTGCATCCCCGTCAAACGTTCTGCTGACGAGAAAAAAATGTTCCTTCTGCTCCAGTCCGTCCCGTTCGGACCGTCCGACCGTTCTCACGTTGGTATCAACTACAAGGAACTGGCCGGCCTTCAGGACTTCCGCACAGCGTCCGGCCTGGCCAAAGACTGGGACGGCAAACTGCAGGTAACGACACTTTCGTCCGCCTATTCCACAATGACCCTCGACAAGGACAACGACGTGGCCTTCTTTTATGAAGAGAACAACCGGGGCGGCGGTTTCGATATGGTATACAAAAAGTATTCGATCGAGGAAATCACAGACGGAGCCTATACCTACGAAACAATGTCTCCGGCCGACAGCGCGGCTTATCTGAAAGAAGCCATCGTCGACTACGTGGCAAATATGGACAACCAGTTCGGCACCATGGTGGGCATGTATACGGACGAAGCCAAAGAAGTCATTTCGTCCGCACAATCGGCTTATGAAAACAATCCCTGCCGCGAAAGTTACGAGGCATTCAACACCGCGATGGCCACAGCCAAACGCGTGGAAGTGACTCCGGGACAGAAATATTACTTCCGTAACTACGGACGTTCCACAGCCAGCGCATCTTTCGTGATGACGCTCAAAGCAGACAAAAGTTATTTTGTCGGAGCGAATGAGAACACAGCCAACGTGGAAGAGGAGAACCAGCATTTCACATTCGTCGCTACGGAAAATCAGGACGAATATTTTCTCTATCACCCGGCAAGCGGACTTTACTTCGGTTGCCTCGGAGCAAACGAAACCCAGTCCACCCCCGTCGGCACGACTGAAAATGCAGGAATCTTCCGTATAGAAAGTACCACCGAAGGGCTGAGCAAGTTTAACAACCTGAACCATACGGGCGGCAACTTGTACATCCACCTGGCCGGTGACAACACACGCCTTGTCCCCTGGGCCGGCAGCGACCCTTCCGTATGGTATATTGTCCCGACTTCCGTCAGTGTAGGAATCAACGATGTACAAAACAACATGTCAGAAAAGACGCCGGTCATTTATGATCTTTCCGGCCGCCGCATAAACCGGATAACAGAAAAAGGCATCTACATCATAGGCGGACAAAAAATCGTTGTGAAATAACAGAATGTTTTTCATGCAAGAATCGAATTGAATGCCGATTTTTGCCAACTGGCATCTTGCCGCCTCTTCTCCCGCACATGCATAGGAGAAAAGGCGGCAATAATTTTTTCATTACTTCTATATATAATATGTAGCGCGCGTACGCGCACGATGGCTATACTATAATTTATAGAATTCACATCCGACCATTTTCCCCGGTATTTTTCTACAAATAAAAAGAGTTGCAACAGACAAATCCAACCGTTCATTCTCGGCTATCGGGGGGAAGAGGATTTGTCATACTGCAACTCTTCTGGAAAACCAAGCCAAGACCACGTATGGGAATTCAGGCCGGCCGGAAATCCATTCTAGAAACTCTCAATCAGAGACTGTAATTTCATCGCAGGTCAAATAGGTAAAACAAGCAAAACAACGGCTCACATTTTAAACTTTCCAACTACTGCAAAGGTATGCCATATAAAAGAATACGACAAACACTTTTTACAGGAGAATATCCATAAAAGGGAATATCCGACAACAAAAAGTATAAATACATACGCAAAAGGGATAAAAAACAAACGCAACTAACCATCAGGCTGTTTTGAATTCTCATCCCTTTGATATATTATTATTTTTTACGTATTTTTGCATCAAAAGACAAACGAACTATCTATGAATCATCCAACCGGACTGCTACTTTTCATTCTATCCGGAATACTATTCGTGTCCTCCTGTAAATCTCCACATGGAAGAAACAGACAGGCTTTGATGGAACACGAACTGCAAGACGTACAAGACTCCATGCGGCAGGGACGTATGGATGCGGCAGAAAAAATCATAAGCAAAGCATTGAACGAGACCACCGACAGCAACACCTATTACCTGTGGCTGTGCATGCGCGCGAAACGCTATTTCGAGGAAATGAAGGCCGACTCGTTTCTTATGACAAACAATCGCACCGGCCATTATCTGCGACACTCTCCGTCATCCGATTCTTACATACGCCACCGCCTCGAAGTGGACTGGCTCATAGGACGGGGAGCCTTCTTCGCCAGAATGGCAGGCATACCGGATTCGGCGATATACTATAACAAGAAAGCGCTGGAAAGAATGAACGGACTGGCCAACAATACTCCCTACCGCATAATGGTTCTTACAAACATTGCCGACATATACCGCCAGAACGGCCGGTTCGACCTCAGCGCCGACAATTATATGCAGGCACTGAGCATGGCGGATTCGGCCGGACTCAGCAACGACACACATATTATCATCAACATGGGAATCAGTGCTGTGTACACCGCAATGGGGGATTTCAAAGAAAGCGGAATCTGGTGGGAACGTACCCGGAAACTCATGCCCTACATGACACAGAATGATAAATTCATCTATTACAACAACCGCGGCAACGACTACTATCTGCAAGGACGGTATAAAGAGGCGCAGACATGTTTTGAAAACGCGGAAACGATGCTCGAGAAAGACAACGGTTCCGAATGGAACATCGCATTCATCCGTACAAACCTTGCCGACATCCACATAAAACTCGGCATGGGAGACAAAGCAAACAAACTGATTGATGAGGCAGAACGTTTTTTCCGCAAAGTGGGATTTGATATTCCTCTGTATTATCTTGAGACGCAACGCATGGAACTCGCCCTGCTCAACGGAGACACAAAAGGTGCGGCCCGGCTGGCCGAAGCCGCCAAGGAACCGGCAGGCATGCTCCCCGAACAAAAACTCATACGACTGAAGACACTTGAAAACACAGCCAGAGCAAACAGACAATGGGAAAAGGCTTTTCATACGGCAACTATCCTGAAAGCCCTTGAAGACTCTATAAAGAACAACCATATACGCATGCAGATGAGCACACAGCTCATGCAGTACAATCACGACAAACAACTCGCAAGGCAGCAACAACAGATTGACCACCACCGCATGACAAACCGCTGGATCGCCTCCATGCTTGCAGCCGCCATCCTGGCTATCGCCCTGATTCTTTGTTTTATGAAAATACGTCAACGGCGCCAGCGGCTCAAAAGCCTTACAATGAGGCAACAGATTGTCAGCCTGCGCATGATAAACACGCGCAACCGTATAACCCCGCATTTCATTTTCAACGCACTGAACCACGAGATGCTTGCACGCCTGAAGGGCACACCATCGGACCTGAATTCACTCACACAATTGCTACGCATGGGTATAGAACAGGCCGACATCCTGCAGACAACACTTGAAAAGGAGCTGAGCTTCATCGACTATTATGTCCGCATCGAGCAACAACAGATAGGCGACGATTTCAAATACACGAAACTCATAGCCCCGGATGTTGACATTTCCAAGGTACAGCTACCGTCCATGACCATACAAATTTTCGTAGAGAATGCCATCAAGCATGGATTGCGCACCATAAGACCGGAAGACGGAATCGCACGCGAACTATGCATCAAGGTGTCGCGTAATGAGGGGGCGACTCTGGTGGAGGTGACTGACAACGGGCACGGACTGACGGACGGAAGGGCGATTCCGCACAACGGGATGCGTATCATAAAGCAGACGATACAGATGCTCAACGAGAAAAACCGCAGACATATATCATTTGGCATAGAAAACAGGAACGGAGAAAACGGCTTGGGATGCCGTTCTTGGATTGTCCTGCCGGACGACTATGACTATACGACAGATTAAAAGCAAATACATAAAAATGAATAAGATAACAAAAGTCTACATCATAGACGACAACCGCGAAGCCATAGAGGTGCTGCGTTTATTGCTTGAAAACCACTATTCGGTAGATATTGCCGGTACGTCCATGAACCCGGAAGAGGCTGTGGACAAAGTCATCTGTGCCGAACCGGATATCCTGTTCATCGACGTCGAGATGCCCACGATGAGCGGTCTGGAATTTTGCTCCATGATTCGCAACGAGGTAAAACCTGAAATGAAGGTAGTCTTTTACACCGCACATGACAAATATCTCATCGACGCCATACGAAAACAGGCATTCGATTTTCTGCTGAAGCCAGCTACCGAACAGGAGTTGAGCAAAATAATGACGCGCTACTACGAAAATAAGCTGGCATCCATGAATGCCGTCACACAAAGACATACCGGCACCCTGCCGATCATACTCGTAGTAAACGCCCTGAATGAGCACCAGCCCCTGACACTCAAGGATATCGGATATTTCCGTTATAACCAGGACAGGAAGTTGTGGGAGGCGATATGCTACGACGGACAGACACAGATATTGCGACGGCGTACCACGGCCGACATCATTCTGAACTATTCGCCGTCTCTTATACAAATCCACAAACGCTATATCGTGAATATAGAGCATATCAGAATGATTCAGGATTCCACTTGCATCCTTGATGCTCCGTTGTCCGACGTAAACGAACTCAAAATAAGCAAAAACTATCGCCACAGCCTCATGCAGGCATTTTATAATCTGTAAGCAGGAAGGAGATGCATGGCTGTTTCAGCCAATCCTCCTGATGCCCCCGAAAATATTCTTTGCTGGAGGTTTGCTATTCCGTCTTGTGTAGATTTCAGTCTTTTTTCAGTATATTTGCACTATCATCGCAACCGGAAAGAAAAACACCCCCGCTTGCATAAAGAAACCGACATCGCATGAAACGACTTATCGACTGTTTTATCCCATACACCGGCAAAGACCAGGCATTGCCCGTACAAGAAGTTTTCCAGGCGGAAGAAGAGTCCGTAAACGAAATCTACCTGTTGAATCTGACCGGAAGCACAAACATCGCGGACAATTCCGCCAAGATGCTGGCCGTGGACAACCTTTGGAGCACGGCCACGCTGCGCCTCATCGCCGAAACGGCTACGGCACCCTATTGCCTGTTCTATACGAAGACGACACCGCTGAAACTCGGTTTTCACGCTTTGGAACGCCTGATACGAATTGCGGAAGACTCACAGGCTCCCTTTGTGTATGCCGACCACCATGTCCTGTGCGAGGGGCGGCAAACGCCCCACCCTGTCATCGACTACCAGTACGGTAGCCTCAGAGACGACTTTGATTTCGGTTCCGTACTATTCCTGCGGACCGAATATCTCAAATCCTATTTCCAGCAAACCGACTTACCTGACTACCGCTATGCTGGGTGGTATGATGTGCGTCTCTATCTGACCCGCATCGGTATGCCCTTCCATCTGAACGAATACCTTTATACGGAAGAGGAAGCGGATACACGGAAAAGCGGCGAGAAACAGTTCGACTACGTGAATCCCCGAAACCGTGATGTCCAGAAGGAAATGGAAGCGGCCTGTACGGCTCACCTGAAAGCCGTCGGCGCATGGCTTGCTCCGGATGAATTTGACGAAATCGACTTCGACCGCAAAGCGTTTCCGTGCGAGGCATCGGTCGTTATTCCCGTGCGCAACCGTGTGCGTACCATCGGCGATGCGATTAAAAGCGTGCTCATGCAGGAGACGGACTTCCCGTTCAACCTGATTGTGGTGGACAACGGTTCGGACGACGGCACTACGGAGGTCATCCGCTCTTTCAGCGACGACAAACGGGTGATACACATCATCCCCAAACGGAACGATCTGGGTATAGGAGGCTGTTGGAATACAGCCGTTCATCACCCTTCCTGCGGACGATTTACCGTACAACTGGATTCGGACGACTTGTACAGCAGTCCACAAACTCTGCAACGCATCGTGAACGCCTTTTACGAACAACGGGCCGCCATGGTCATCGGTTCTTACCGCATGACCGACTTCAACTTGCAGACGCTCCCGCCCGGACTGATAGACCATAAAGAATGGACTCCCGAAAACGGGCGGAACAACGCCTTGCGCATCAACGGACTGGGAGCACCAAGAGCATTCTATACACCGGTACTCCGCGAATGGCAGATTCCCAACACGAGCTATGGAGAAGACTATGCACTGGGACTGTGTCTGTCGCGCAGATTCCGAATCGGACGCATCTACGATGAACTATACTTGTGCCGACGCTGGGACGGTAATTCGGATGCCGCGCTGAGTATCGACAAAATCAACCTTAACAATCAGTACAAGGACCGTCTGCGCACCTTAGAAGTACTGGCCCGACAAGCGCTCAATGCTCGCTGGCGACATACCCTGGAGGACAATGAAGCAAAAGAATTTTTCCAACATCAGTTGACGACATGGGAGGAAGCGCGAAAGCGCTATGAGTCACTGGCACAACAGGTGCAGACCCGGGAATGGCCTTTGGGCGACAGTATGATACAGGCACAGTACAACCCGGCCCGCATCGTCTCTACCGGAGCACAGATAGACAAGAGTTCTATCAGCAAACGCCCCTGTTTCCTCTGCGACCATCACCGGCCGGCTGAACAGACCTGCCTGCCGATAGAAGAACATTACCAATTGCTCGTAAACCCCTTCCCTATCCTGCCGGAACACTTCACCATCCCGACACGGCGTCACCAGCCGCAGACCATCGAAGGCCACTTCGACACATTACGCAGAATGGCCTGGCACATGCCCGAATATCTCGTGTTTTACAACGGGCCGGCTTGCGGGGCTTCCGCTCCCGACCACATGCATCTGCAAGCCGGAAGCCGCGGCATACTGCCGATAGAACGTGACTGGCGTACCTACGAGAACAAAATGGAGAAACTTTATCCTCTCTCACCGGAACAGGAAGTGACGCTGGAAGATGCAGGTCATTCGGCCGCTCACTGCGGACTATATCTGCTCACGGGATATGTATGTCCCGTTTTTGTCATCCGCTCCTATCCGTCGGACAAAGAAAGTATGTTGTTCCGCAAACTGTTTCAGGCGCTTCCTTTGCCTGACGGAGAACCGGAACCGCTCATGAACATACTTTGCTGGCGACAGGCCGGTATCACCGGACGGGAAGACGAACTCATAACTTTGATATTCCCGCGCAAAAAACACCGCCCCGCCTGTTATACAGCCGAAGGCGAAAAACAAATGCTTATCAGCCCCGGAGCCATCGACCTGGGCGGTTTACTGATTACACCGCGCGAAGAGGACTTCGCCCGTCTGACCGTAGAAACAGCAACCGGTATCCTGCGCGAAGTGACTCTGTCGCCCGAAGAGCTGGAACCGGTCATCCGGCAGATAAAGGAAGAGAAGTCCCCAAAAACAGAAAAAGCGGAAGCATCTTCCAAAGAAAACGACTGGCAGAGGGAGCCGGTCGTCAACGTGGGAATCATGAGCCATACGAAACTGCAATTTTCACTTAATACCAACTATTCCGCCAAGGGGGAAACCGTACAAGGCGACCAGGTGGTGGAATACCATGAAGGAGGTATCCTGTGGAATGGAAACATTTACCGCGAACTCACATTCATCCCTCAGGAAAAAAAAGCATCCTTTTCCCTTTACAACGTCACAATCGGCATCCGATTCCACTGGGAACGGCAAGAGACACAAATATTCAGCGGAACCCTGAAACTGATTGTCGAGGAAGAAAAGATTAGGGCCATCAACCAGTTACCGGCCGAAGACTACCTTATAAGCGTAATCTCCAGTGAAATGAGTGCTTCCTGTTCGCTGGAGTTTCTGAAAGCTTCGGCTGTCATCAGCCGAAGCTGGCTATATGCCCAGATGAAGAAACGGCAGTCCCTGGAAGGACATTCCGGAGGCTTTTTCCCGTTCATAAAAACAGATACAGAATCCATTCGCTGGTACGACCGGGAAGACCATACCCTTTTCGACGTCTGTGCCGATGATCATTGTCAGCGCTACCAGGGTATCACGCGGGTTTGGGATGAGAAAGTGATAGAAGCAGTCAAAGCCACCCGCGGACAGATTCTCATGAGCGGAGAAGAAGTCTGCGACACACGTTTTTCCAAGTGTTGCGGCGGAGCGACCGAAGAATTTGAATATTGTTGGGAAAATACACACAAGCCCTATCTTTCTTCCATCAGGGACTGGACATCAGACGGGCACGACATAGTTTTACCGGATCTGTCACAAGAGACAGAAGCGGAAAAATGGATTCGAAGCACCCCGTCGTCATTTTGCAATACACACGACCCTATGATACTGCAACAGGTACTCAACGACTACGACCGGGAAACAACCGATTTCTACCGATGGAAAGTTGAATACACACAAGAAGAAATAAGCGGACTGGTAAATGAAAATCTGAAAGGAGATTATGGGAATATCGCTGACCTGATACCGGTGGAACGGGGACATGGCGGACACATCAGTAAACTGAAAATCGTGGGGACAGAACGTACCATCACCGTCGGCAAGGAACTGGAGATACGCCGCATACTGAGCCATACCCACCTGTTCAGTTCCGCCTTTGTCATCGATAAATATGATATCGACGCAAACGGTATACCCGGGAGGTTCGTCTTGACAGGAGCCGGATGGGGACACGGCGTCGGCATGTGCCAGATAGGAGCTGCCGTCATGGGAGCGCAAGGATATAAATACAACGATATCCTGCACCATTACTATAAAGACACCCGACTGAAAAAACTATATAAGTAGAAAAGATGCATAACACGCAGGAACGCGACCACAAACACATTGCGGGTCCGTGGGGATGGATTCCCTCTCTCTATTTCGCCGAGGCTTTGCCTTATGTGGCAGTCATGGCCATTTCTGTAACGATGTACAAACGGCTGAACATCTCCAACACAGATATTGCATTTTATACAAGTTGGCTTTATCTTCCCTGGGTTATCAAACCTTTCTGGAGTCCGTTCGTTGACCTGATACGCACAAAACGCTGGTGGATTCTGACCATGCAACTCCTAATAGGAGCGTCTCTGGGCGGAGTAGCTTTCACAATTCCTACCTCACACTTTTTTCAGTCATCATTAGCTTGTTTCTGGTTGATGGCCTTCAGCAGTGCCACACATGACATTGCCGCAGACGGATATTACATGCTTGAACTGGACTCGCACGAACAAAGTCTGTACGTAGGTATTAGAAGTACATTTTACCGCATCGCCACCATTGCCGGCCAAGGCGGACTGTTGGCACTGGCGGGATTATTGGAAACGTATACACGGCGTATCACCTATTCCTGGAGTCTGACATTCTATTTCATTTCAGCTGTTTTCATTGCCCTCACGCTCTATCACTCGGTCTTCCTGCCTCGTGCCACACGGGATGTTCCATCCGAAAAAGTAGCGATAGGACGCCTGCTGCGCGACTTTGCGGAAACCGTTGTTTCTTTTTTCCGGAAGCCTCAATGTCTCACGGCTCTACTATTCATGTTGCTTTACCGGTTGCCGGAAGCATTGCTCGTGAAAATGTCCGGCCTGTTTCTTATCGACTCCGTGGCCAACGGAGGTCTTGGACTCTCGCCGCAGGAACAAGGCATGGCTCAAGGTACTATCGGAATAATCGGACTGACGCTGGGCGGCATTCTGGGCGGCATCGTGGCGGCACGTGACGGTCTGAAAAAATGGCTATGGCCCATGGTCTGGAGTCTGACACTCCCGGATTTGGTATATGTTCTGCTCAGTTATTACCAGACCCAGAACTTCCTGCTCATCAGTAGCTGTTTCTTCATCGAACAGTTCGGCTACGGATTCGGATTCACGGCCTATATGCTCTTCCTTCTGTATTATGCGCGCGGTGCGCGGCAAACGACCCACTACGCCCTGTGTACGGGCTTCATGGCCTTGTCGATGATGTTGCCAGGCATGGTTGCAGGCTGGCTACAGGAACAAGTGGGGTATTTCCATTTTTTCCTCATTGTCATGTCCTGCTGTCTTGTCACCATCGGTGTCACCACTCTATTGAAAATAGATCCGGACTTCGGCAAAAAAGGAAACAGTTTGAAAAAACGATAGGATTAATACTTACAAAAAATGCGGTTTCACATAACATTGATTCTGATTTTATTGCTGCCATTTTCCGCACAGGCACAAGACAGTCCGCTCATGGGATGGAGTTCTTGGAACACATACCGTGTCAACATCAGCGACTCGCTTATTCGCCGTCAGGCGGATGCAATGGTCAGCACCGGACTAAACAAGGCCGGATATAACTATATCAACATTGATGACGGATACTTCGGAGGCAGAGACAAAAAAGGACGGTTACTCATACATCCCGAACGCTTCCCTGAAGGACTGTCTCCCGTGGTCCGACACATCCACGCTCTCGGTCTGAAAGCCGGTATCTACAGCGATGCAGGCCGAAATACCTGCGGATCTTTCTGGGATTCAGACACTCTTGGCACCGGCGTGGGATTATACGGGCATGACCGACAAGATACCCGCTTTTTCTTTCGCCATCTCGGTTTCGACTATATCAAGATAGATTTCTGCGGAGGAGATGCCAAACAGAATACAGAGTTGTTGCAACTTTCCGAACGGGAGCGTTACACGGACATTAGAAAAGCAATCCGCCGGGCCACCCGAAAGAAAGTTCACATGAATGTCTGCCGATGGGACTACCCCGGAACATGGGTCGGCAAAGTGGCCGAATCCTGGCGCATTTCTCATGACATAAGCCCTTCATGGTCTTCCGTCAAAGACATCATCCGACAAAACCTTTATCTTTCCGCTTTTGCATCCGAAGGACATTACAACGACATGGATATGCTGGAAGTTGGACGTGGACTAACCGACGAAGAAGATCGCACGCATTTCGGCCTCTGGTGTATGATGTGTTCCCCATTGTTCATCGGGTGCGATCTGACGAAAATCTCCTCCTCCACTTTTGCCTTATTATCCAATCCGGAACTGATAGCACTCAACCAGCAGGCTCCCCACCGGCAGGCATACGTGGCGCAACACACCGGGGGATGTTATGTGCTTGTTAAAGATATAGAACAGATTAACGGAACACGCCGTGCCGTGGCATTCTACAATCCGACAGACCTTCCCCATCATATTCCTTTATCGCTTTCTGATATCGATTTACAAGGACTGATTGCAATACGGGATTTATACGAACGAAAAGAACTTTCCCACAGAATGCTATCTCCCGGCATACAGATACAAGGTGACTCTCTTTCTGTCCTCGTTCCTGCGCATGGTACACGCATATATGCCCTGACTGCCCAAAAACGTATGGAACGTACACTCTATGAAGCGGAAACGGCCTTTCTCGGCGCTTATCAGGAACTCATGAATCCTCTGGAAGCCCGTACCCCCGTCTTTACAGATCGCCCGTATTATAGCGGAGGAACAGGAGTCGGAAATCTGGGAGGCAACGAAAGAAACGATATACAGTGGAATGAAATCCAAAGCACTGAAGGAGGATTCTACCGACTATATATCGCCTACGAGTCTCCCGATACGGAAAGCCAATTCACAATCTATGTAAACGGGAAAACAGCCGGCCTCCAGAACGTTTCCCCAACTGCATCCGACACGACCGCTATCCTCTCGTTAAATATTTGCCTGAGACCTGGATTAAATACCATTCGCCTGAACAATCCCGACGGTCTCATGCCTGTCATTGACTATTTACGCATCTGTAAAGAATAATATTCCGCCTTATGAAAATAGAAGAACTGACAAAATATAACGAAACGGAGTATCGGGAATTATCTTCGCTGGTACAGACGTTGAGCCAACGAAGGGAACTGACTAAAGCCGATTTGGACGCCGTACTGCAATCCCCCGGCAGCCATCTGTTCGTATTCCGGGACGAAGAAGGCATCAAGGGCATGTGTACGGTGGGCATATATGCCAGTCCCACGGGCCGGAAAGCCTGCCTGGAGGACGTGGTCGTATGCCCCACGGCACAAGGCCAGGGTATCGGAAGGCAATTGGTACGGCACGCAATGGATTTTCTGCAACAACACGGTGTCCGCCAGTTGATGTTCACTTCACGCCCCTCCCGCATCGCAGCCAACGCATTATACCGCTCCATGGGTTTCGTGCAAAAAGAAACGAATGTGTACGTATATGAAGGCTTTCAGTGACAACTATTTGAGAAAATGTATGTCCATCCCGAAAAACTTTTGTATTTTTGCAAACAAATAGCGAAATTGTTTAAAACATGAATATTTTAGAATTAAGCGAACAGGAAATCGTCAGAAGAAACAACCTGAACGAAATGCGGGCCATGGGCATCGAACCATATCCTGCCGCCGAATATCCCACCAATGCTTTTTCAACAGATATCCGTTCCGAATTCTCGGATGCGGACGAAGCACGCGAAGTCTGTATAGCCGGCCGCATGATGAGCCGTCGCATCATGGGCAAGGCTTCGTTCATCGAGATACAGGATTCCAAGGGACGCATACAAGTATATATCACCCGGGATGACATCTGTCCGGATGAAAATAAAGACATGTACAACGTCGTTTTCAAGAAATTACTCGATCTGGGGGATTTTGTCGGCGTGAAAGGTTTTGTATTCCGGACCCAGACGGGCGAAATCAGCGTGCATGCCAAAGAACTGACCGTACTGGCAAAGAGCATCAAACCCCTGCCCATCGTGAAAGTGAAAGACGGCGAAGTGTATGATTCGTTTGACGATCCCGAACTTCGTTACCGCCAGCGCTATGTCGATTTGGTCGTAAACCAAGGCGTAAAGGAAACCTTCCTGAAACGTGCCACCATCCTGCGTACCATGCGCCAGGTGTTCGACGAGGCCGGATTCACGGAAGTGGAGACTCCCATCCTGCAACAGATAGCAGGCGGAGCCAGCGCACGCCCGTTCATCACTCATCACAATGCGCTCGACATAGACCTGTACCTGCGCATCGCCACGGAACTATACCTGAAACGTCTTATCGTAGGCGGATTCGAAGGCGTTTATGAAATCGGCCGCAATTTCCGCAACGAGGGCATGGACCGTTCCCACAACCCTGAGTTCACTTGCATGGAACTGTACGTGAGTTACAAGGATTACAACTGGATGATGACTTTTACCGAGCAACTGCTTGAAAAGATATGTATCGCCGTAAACGGTTCTACCGAAGTTCAGATTGGCGAACATACGGTAAGTTTCAAAGCCCCCTACCGGCGACTGCCTATTCTGGAAGCCATCAAGGAGAAAACCGGACATGACCTGAACGGCAAGACTGAAGAGGAGATACGCGCCATCTGCAAAGAACTGAACATGGAAATCGATGACACGATGGGTAAGGGCAAACTCATCGATGAGATATTCGGTGAATTCTGCGAAGGCACATTTATCCAGCCTACATTCATCACGGACTACCCTGTGGAGATGAGCCCTCTCACGAAGATGCACCGTTCCAAGCCCGGACTGACGGAACGTTTCGAACTGATGGTCAACGGTAAGGAACTGGCTAATGCCTACTCTGAACTGAACGATCCCATCGATCAGGAAGAACGTTTCATCGAACAAATGAAACTGGCCGACAAGGGGGATGACGAAGCGATGGTCATCGACCACGACTTCCTCCGTTCCCTGCAGTACGGCATGCCTCCCACCAGTGGTATCGGTATCGGCATCGACCGTCTGGCAATCCTCATGACAGGCCAGCCCACTATTCAGGAAGTACTGCTCTTCCCAACCATGAAACCGGAAAAGAAAGCTCCGAAAGACAGCCCGGCCAAGTTTGCCGAAATAGGCATACCGGAAGACCTCGTACCTGTCCTGCAAAAAGCCGGCTACAATCTGGTAAGCGATTTGTCCGGAGCCAATCCGCAAAAGGTACAACAACAAATCGGAGAAATATTGAAGAAATACAAATTAGATATCGTCAAGCCCTCCGTTAACGAAATGGCGGAATGGATTGAAAAAGTCAACTAAAGGAGCATGGGAAATTGCGGAACCATAGCCATCATGGGAGGCGGTAGCTGGGCCACCGCCATCGCCAAGATGATGCTGGAGCAAAATGATTCCATCTATTGGTATATGCGACGGGACGACCGTATCGAGGAGTTCCGTCGGCTGGGACACAATCCCGCTTATCTGACCAGCGTCCATTTCGATGTCAACCGCATTCATTTCTCTTCCGATATAAATAAGGTGGTGGAAAACGCGGACACACTTGTTTTCGTCACTCCGTCGCCCTATTTGAAAAACCATCTGAAGAAACTGAAAACCCGTCTGCGTGACAAATTCATCGTCACGGCCATCAAAGGTATCGTACCGGACGACAACCTCGTATGCTCGGAATATTTCCATCAGGCATACAACGTACCCGATGAAAATCTGGCCGTCCTGGGAGGCCCCAGCCATGCGGAGGAAGTGGCCCTGAGCCGGCTCACCTATCTGACAGTGGGGTGTTCCGACCTGAACAAAGCACAATGTTTTGCCGATATGCTGGCCAGCGAATATGTCAAGACGAAGACAAGCGACGACGTAATCGGTATCGAATACGCGTCGGTGCTGAAAAACGTATACGCCATAGCTGCCGGCATCTGCCATGGTCTGAAATACGGAGACAACTTCCAGGCAGTACTGATGTCCAATGCCGTACAGGAAATGGACCGGCTTCTCCGTACGGTACACCCCATCGAACGTAGCATTATCGACTCGGTATATGTAGGCGACCTACTTGTGACCGGATATTCCAACTTCAGCCGGAACCGCGTATTCGGAACCATGATCGGCAAAGGATACAGCGTGAAAAGCGCACAAATCGAAATGGAAATGATTGCGGAAGGATATTACGGAACCAAGTGCATGAAAGATATCAACAAGCACCTGCACGTAAACATGCCCATTCTGGATGCCGTCTACAACATTTTATACGAGCGCATATCCCCCAGTATCGAAATCAAACTGCTTACCGATTCTTTCAGATAACAACCAAACAAGTTCTATAAAGCGTAAAAAGATGAATAACATTAAATTAGACATTACAAAAGCCGGTCAGTTCCTGAACGCGGACGCATTGGCCGCTTATGAGCCCCAGGTAAAAGCCGCACAAGAGGCACTGGAAAACGGAACGTGCCCCGGCAATGATTTCTTAGGATGGCTTCATCTGCCGTCGTCCATCACCAAGGAGTTCCTGGCTGAACTGAACGCAACAGCACAGGTATTGCGTGAAAACTGCGAGGCCGTAGTCGTTGCCGGCATCGGAGGAAGCTATTTAGGTGCCCGTGCCGTCATCGAAGCCCTGAGCAACAGTTTCCAATGGCTGCTCAACGACGGCAAGAACCCCGTCATCCTATTTGCCGGAAACAACATCGGCGAGGATTATCTGGCCGAGCTGTGCGACTATCTGAAGAACAAGAAATTCGGTGTCATCAATATATCCAAGAGCGGTACCACCACGGAAACCGCATTGGCATTCCGCCTGCTGAAGAAGCAATGTGAGGAACAGCGCGGCAAGGAAACCGCACGCAAAGTAATCGTTGCCGTGACCGATGCCAAGAAGGGAGCGGCCCGCACGACCGCCGACAAAGAAGGCTACAAGAGTTTCATCATCCCCGACAACGTGGGCGGACGTTTCTCCGTACTGACCCCGGTAGGCCTGTTGCCCATCGCCGTCGCCGGTTTCGACATCGAACAACTGGTAGCCGGTGCAGCCGACATGGAGAAAGCCACAGCCACCGACGTTCCTTTCATGGAGAACCCATCGGCCGTATATGCAGCCTGCCGCAATGCGCTCTATCAGGAAGGGAAGAAAATAGAAATCCTTGTCAACTACCAGCCCAAGCTTCATTTTATGAACGAATGGTGGAAACAGCTTTACGGTGAATCGGAAGGCAAGGACGGGAAGGGAATCTTCCCTGCCGCTGTAGACTTCACCACCGACCTTCATTCCATGGGACAATGGATTCAGGAAGGCGAACGCACTATTTTCGAAACGGTCATCAGCATTGAAAAGCCGAATCACAACCTGCTTTTCCCCGCTGACGAAGAAAATCTGGACGGTCTGAACTTCCTGGCCGGCAAGCGCATCGACGAGGTAAACAAAATGGCAGAGCTGGGCACACAGCTGGCTCACGTGGACGGCGGCGTACCCAACATGCGCCTCATCGTTCCCACACTCAACGAATACTATCTGGGGCAAATCATCTATTTCTTTGAGAAAGCCTGCGGCATCAGCGGCAATCTCTTGCAGGTGAACACATTCAACCAGCCGGGCGTGGAGGCCTACAAGAAGAACATGTTCGCCCTCCTCAACAAACCGGGCTACGAAAAAGAAAGCGAAGCCATCCAGGCCCGCCTCAAATAATCGTTCTCTATGTTTGAAACAGAAAAAGAACAATATCTGCGGACACACGGCTTTGGGCATACACGACTCAAAGCCGTGCTCTTTGATATGGACGGTGTCCTGTTCGACTCCATGCCCAACCACGCCTACGCCTGGAGCCATGCCATGACACAGTTCGGCCTGCACATGACAGCCGAAGAGGCGTATATGCACGAGGGACGCACGGGAGCCGGCACTATAAACATCCTGGCTCAACGCCATTGGGGACGCAACGCCACGGAAGAAGAGATACAGGAAATATACCGGAGCAAGTCCGACGTGTTCAACGCACGTCCGGAAGCGGAGGAAATGCCGGGAGCCGCATCCCTATTAAATAAGGTAAAAGACTCGGGGCGACTGCCGGTGCTGGTCACCGGTTCCGGCCAGCATTCCCTGTTGGACCGTCTGAACCGCCATTTCCCCCATATCTTCACAGGGGAACGCATGGTCACGAGTTTTGACGTACAATACGGCAAGCCGAACCCGGAGCCTTACCTGATAGGATTGCAGAAAGCCGGCGTACAACCGTGGGAAGCCCTGGTGGTCGAGAATGCTCCTTTAGGAATCCAGGCAGCGACAGCCGCCAACATCTTCACCATTGCCGTCAACACCGGTCCCCTGCCCGACCGTGTGCTCACGGATGCCGGTGCCAACCTGCTTTTCCCCTCCGTGCAATCCCTCTGCGACCAGTGGGAAATGGTACTGGAAACATTTGCCTAAGCGCAACATATCATCCTCCGAAACCGCATACATCAATATATCGTTTCGGAGGATACTTAATATAAAAAGACGTATGGATAAAATTCTCAATAAGTACATGACATTACCGGAGGGAGCGGTAAATCTCATAGCTCAAAGCTACCTCCCAGACAAAGCGAAACGTAACTATACCCATATCGTCAATGAACGAATAAACCGTTTCATCAGAGAATCGGAATAATACTATTAGTATACTTTACGTCAGTTCGGGATAATTAAGTCTCAAAACGGTTATACGAAACGGCATCAGGGAATTTACCAAGCTCCCAATAATAGCGAAGCAATTCTCTATTTACTTTTACTTTGAATCAACTTTTCCCTAACTTTACTTTAGTCTAAGTGCATATATGTTGCACTTAAAGTAAAGCGAAGCGGATAATTGTTCTATTCCTTTGTTTTTCTTCTTTTTAAAGGGCTGAATTCATTTGGCTATATCAATAGAAAATGTTAATTTTGCATCAAACATCAAAGTATTGTAATAAGTAAGCAAAGCAAGTGAAATGGAGTCACAGAAGATAAACAGGATAAAAGTTGCATTTGTTGAGAACGGCAAAACTGGTAAATGGCTTGCCGAACAGGTCGGTAAAAATGAAGCTACGGTTTCCCGATGGTGTTCCAACAAGATGCAGCCCTCCCTTGATACACTTGTGAGGATTTCTGAGTTACTTGATATTGATGTTAAAGACTTAATCGTAAGCAATAAAGCATAGTAATGGACAAGAAAGAAATATTTAGCCGAATAGAATATGTAGTGGCGTGTGTTGGAGCTTTCGCACAGCGATATAACCTCTCCAACATGCAGGCCTACGCCTATCTGCGCCGATTCACAGGCATAGATTTTCTTCTCGACTGCTATGCTGCCGAGCATACCCTGTCCATTGACGACGCTGTTTCTGACCTCCAAGTCATTTGCCAACGGGAAGGAGGTAAAATATGATACGTCTCTATCACGGTTCAAACATAGCTATTGAGCAGATTGACCTCTCACACAGCAAACGTGGCAAGGATTTGTCGGCTTCAGCATTGGTTGGAGAACTGAGATTTAAGGGGAACCATGCTGTCCAATACTTCTTCGGCACGCCAGAAGCCGTAAAACTCTTAAAACGCATCGAATTATGACACAAGACATACAGTTTCAAATAGAATGCCTTGCGGCTGAACTCGCTGAAATGCTTATGGCAGAATATGGCTGGGACATACACCGCGCCCTTGATGAGCTTTATTCATCCACCACCTTCGCCAAGCTCAACGATCCCGAATGCGGCCTATACTATCAGGGCGCAGTCTATATCTTCCAATTCCTCAAATCCGAAATAGAGACCGGCAAGGTTGCATAAAACAATTTTTTATGAAATTTAAACTTGAAAATCCACCGCATCAATCCACTGCCATACAAAGTGTGGTAGAGGTGTTTCGTGGCATGGAACGAAATACCTACGATAACGCTCATGTGGAGGATATTCATTCTAACATCTGTTCTTTGTCGGTGCAAGAGATTGAATTTATCTTTTCCCATTCTGCATTAGGCGCAGGCTGGGATAATCCTAATGTATTTGGCATTGCCAATGATTTGTTCATCCCAACTGAAATGGCATCCTTAGGAATACTATCCTTAGGGTGTAACAAATACTATCGTAAGGTGCTAAGGAATACGTTTTTAAGGGTGTAAAGAATACTATCCTAAGGGGGTAAGGAATGCATTCGTAAGGAGACAAGAACAGCACTTCACTACCCCAAGTGAACAGCGCTCCACTGCCCCAAGTGAACAGCACTCCACTGCCCCAAGTGGACAGCACACGGCTCGGCACGGGAACCGCCTGCGGGAAGGAAGGCCGGAGGCCATCGCCGCCCTCTCCCCTACACAAATGTTTGCGGAAAAAGGCTTCAATAGTTCAAACCATCTGATTGTCAGCGACAAATGGTTCATTTATCCTTCAGTTTTCCTTCATTTATCCTTCAGTTTTTCCGCCCAATGGTTCAACTGACGGCCGCCACGGCGCGCCGCAACCGATAAATCCTGAACCATTACGCATTGATAATCAGCGAGTATGAACCATTGCTGAACCTTTTGTGAACCATACTGAACTTTTGCTGAACCATTACTCATTGATACTCAGCAAGTCTGAACCATTGAAGCCTTTTTCCACCAACATTTGTGTATAGGGGACTCTTTCTACTGATTCATAAATCCCCTTCAGCACCATCGCCCCGACGGGCTGCATCGCACTGACCATTCATCGTATCACAAACACTTTCTCCTCTATGGGACAGAAAGTTTTCTCACCCGGTATGTCCAACGGACGACCGAAAGGCATCTGGGCCACCAGCGACCATGACTCCGGCAAATGAAAAGCCTGTCTGACAGCCTCGTCTATCACCGGATTGTAATGCTGCAGGGAAGCGCCCAATCCCTCGTTCTCCAGCAACATCCATATCGCCAGTTGATGCATGGCCGACGTATGCTGCGAGAAGGCAGGAAAGTTATCCGCATACGTTGGGAATTTCCGCTGCAAGTCGGCTATCAGATTGCCGTCCTCGAAAAACAGAACCGTACCATGACCGGCAGCAAAACTCCTGTCTATCTTCTGTTCCGTCCGGACAAAGGCAGCGGCCGGAATCATCGCTTTCAGCGTGTCCTTCACAATCTGCCACAAACGGAGATGGGCATCCCCCAACAACAGCACCATGCGGGCCGACTGGGAATTGAAAGCCGACGGCACCCAACGGGCCGCCATCTTCACCAGCTCTTCTATCCTCTCGTCAGACACTTCGATGTCACTTGCCAGCGCATAATAGGAGCGGCGCGACTTCAACGCCTCTTCCAAACAAATCTTCTTATCCTCCATACTCGTTTCCTTATTACTTTATAATAAATATTATTTTCGGACGAAAGATACAATAAACATCCGTCCAACCTAAATTTTTATAAAAATAAAAACGTATTTTTGCAAAAATCAATATTAAGCGTTATCTACCATGAAAAAACTATTCCTTATGAGTACGATGTGCCTGCTCGGAACGCTCGGAAACGTTCTTCGCGCACAAAACCGCACGCATGTACTCAGCTCCGACCGGACGTCTCTGGTCGTGACTACCAACGACGGCGGAACAGCCTACTACCAGTATTTCGGTCCTAAAATCAAAGAAAGCGACATAAGGGGGTTCTTTGGCGTACAGTCGAACTATACCGGCAATACCCTGCCGCTTTTCGGCATGTATTCCTCCGGTGAGAAGGCCTTGGCCGTGGAGACACCCGACGGACACATGAGTCTGGACCTCGGCATGCAGAATCTGGAACGCACTGATGACGAGAAAGGGGAATTGCTGATACTGACGTTCAAAGACAGAGTTTATCCGGTCACCGTCAAACAGTATTTCAGACGCTACAAAGACACGGAGGTTTTCTCGACATGGACGGAAATCACCAACCAGGCCAAGAAAGGCAATGTGAAACTGCTCACCTTTGCCAGCGCTTGTGTCCCCCTGACACGGGGAGACAACTACCTGACCCAGTTTCACGGCGGATGGGGATGCGAAGGGAGAATGAGCGAAGAGCGTATCCCCAACGGGCAAAGCGTGATAGCCGACAAGGCCGGACTGAGGAACGCATTCGGGGCCAACGCCGGATTCATGATTTCAGTAAACGGAAAACCGTCGGAAAACAGCAGCGAAGTATTTGGCGGAAACCTGTTGTGGAGCGGTAACTACAAAACCAAAATCATTGCGGACAACAACAGTCTGTCCGTCATAAGCGGCATAAACGAGGAGACATCCACCCTGACCCTGAAGGCCGGCGAGACGTTCCGGACCCCGGAATTTGCCATGGCTTTCTCACAGGAAGGCAAGGGAGGCGTGAGCCGTGCTTTCCACAGATGGGGACGCAAATACGGCCTTGCCCACGGTGACAAGCCCCGGGACATACTGCTCAACAGTTGGGAAGGAGTTTACTTTAACGTAAACCAGGAAGTAATGGACCAAATGATGGCAGACATAGCCAGTCTCGGCGGCGAATTGTTCGTCATGGACGACGGGTGGTTCGGCGACAAATATCCGCGCGACAACGACCACACGAGCCTCGGCGACTGGATGGTATGCAAAAAGAAATTGCCCTTAGGCATAGAGGGACTCACGGAAGCAGCCCGCAAACATGGCATAAAGTTCGGCATCTGGATTGAACCGGAAATGGTCAATACCAAAAGTGAACTTTACGAAAAGCATCCGGAATGGGTGCTCAGCCAGCCCAACCGCCCTCTGATACAGGGACGGGGCGGCACACAGGCGGTGCTCGACCTGTGCAACCCCAAGGTGCAGGACTATGTGTTCTCCATCACGGACAACCTGCTGACGGAGAATCCTGACATCGCCTACATAAAATGGGACTGCAACGCCGACATCATGAACTACGGTTCCACTTATCTGCCGGCGAACGAACAAAGCGAGATATACATCCGCTATCACCAGGGACTGCACAAAGTGCTTGACCGCATCCGCCGGAAATACCCGGATGTGGTGATTCAGCTTTGCGCCAGCGGCGGCGGCCGCATGGGGTACGGCCTACTTCCTTGGTTCGACGAATTCTGGACCAGCGACAACACGGATGCCTATCAGCGCATATTCATACAATGGGGCGCCAGCCATTTCTACCCGGCCATAGCGCAGGCATCGCATGTAAGTGCGAGTCCTAACCACCAGACCGGTCGTGAAGTGCCCATCAAGTTCCGCTTTGACGTAGCCATGTCGGGACGGTTGGGCATGGAAATCCAGCCCAAAAACATGAGCGCCGAAGAGAAAGAGTTTTCGGGAAGGGCCATAGCTGCCTACAAGAAAATCCGCGATGTGGTGCAGTTGGGTGACCAATACCGCCTCATCTCACCATACGACAACGGTTCCGTAGCTGCATTGATGTATGCCGATGAAAACAAGGGCCATGCCGTTGTATTCGCCTACCGTATGGATTATCTCCACAACCAGTCCGTTCCGAAAGTACGCCTTGACGGTATAGACGTCGACAAGAACTACCGCATCAAGGATCTCACCCCACGCAACGCCGACCGTCCCTGCAATCTCGACGGCAAAGTGGTGAGCGGACGGATTCTGAAATACGCAGGACTTAACGTAAGTCATGCCCTTGGCCGCCCCTGGACAAGCGTAGCGCTTGAACTTACGGCCGAATAAAGAACATGCTCCCTCACAGAAACAGCCCCCTGAAAGTCTCATATCCGACTTTCAGGGGGCTGTTCACGGTTCTGCAGAAAACCAGCGGGGGAGTTCGTCTTTCAGAAGAGTACGGCGGTTCAACGCTTCAACTCCAGCAAGAGCGAGGCAATCTCCTGGGGATCCGCTCCCAGCCGTAACGCTGCCTCCAAGTCCGCACGTGCCGCATCCCTTTCGTTCACAGCCTGGAAATACGTTGCCCGGCTTACATACATGTCCGGGTTGCCGGCATCCAGCCGCACGGCCTTGTCCAAATCAAAACGGGCCAGTTCATACTGTTTGCGTTCCAGCTCCATTCCCCCCTTCACGGCAAATCCCTCCGCCCGCTCGGGGTAAACCTGTACAAAACGCTCCATCATCTCCATGGCTTCCTGCGGACGGTTGTCCTTGTCATTAACTATGGCCAGTCCCAGCATTGCCCTATCATGGGAGGGGAACATGCCCAACACCTTCTCGTAATCGGCACGGGCATTCTTGTACAGGCGCTGCCGGTCATAGACATAGGCCCGGTTAAGCAATGCCTCCACATGTTCTGCATTCAAATCCAGCACCCCGGAATAGTCCGCCAATGCCTTGTCCAACCGGTTGAGCCGCAGATACAAGGCGGCCCGGTTGAGCAATATGCCCAGCGTATAGGGAGACTGGTTCAATCCCCGCGTATAGGACTCCAAGGCCTCGGCATATTCTCCCCGGCGCTCCTGGATGCGGCCGATATGGTTAAACAAGAGAGCATTCGAACGTTGGGCCGGTTCCAGTCTCATCGCCTGACGAAACAGTTCCTCGGCTTTCGACAAGCTGTCCGCCGCCATGGCATCCAGCGCCTGTTTCACACAGTCCTGATAGGTCTGTGCCTGAAGCGGCAACCGCCACATTCCCGACACGCACAATCCCAACCACAGACTCCGCCTTATCCACGGTCTGAGCTCCATAAGTCTCCTATCCTTTTTCCGGACCATTCTATCAGAGTTCGTCAGATACAGTCAGCGTATCCAGAGTTTCCACTACATTGTCCAGCACTTCATCTTTTTCGATGCTGTAATTGCCGCTGCCGTCCACCGTCACAATAAACGGCATGGACATATCTGAAAGCGGATAACTGACTCCCACGGCAAAACGCACACCGGCGGCCTGGACGCATTCGAAAGCCATACCGTCAAGAATAGCATGGGTGTGGAATCCGGCATCCAGATAAGTTGAAAAATCATGCTTCACAAACCTGTGGGAGAAATAGGGTTCCCCGTCGCGCATCACAGTCAGATGAATATAATTATCTGCATAACGCTCGCCGTTCTCATCCGTCACGACTCCCAGCGAATCCACTGCCTTTCTCACGATTTCATACGAATAGACCCGGCCATTCCAACGCACCGTGTCACGGTAATGATAGTCACGCATGTGTTGTACTTCCGTCACACTGTCGGCGTTATCAAACTCTGTTTTTATGCCGCGTTCCGTACGGTCTGCACTCCCGGTACAGGCCGCCAGTAAAACGGCCAGTATACTAACACTTATGATTTTATTCATAATACACATTGTTTTTAGTTGAAAACGTCATGTCTCGCTCAATCCGGATAACGAAGATTGGCCTCCGTTGCCTGCTCCAGCACTTCATGCACAAATTTGACAGCCTCCCAACGCGCCATCGGCAAATCCTGCAACAGATAATTGCCGCAATCACGCGGAGCAGCTCCGGGCACATCGCCTTCATAGGAAGCTATGAAACGAAAGGTCTCCATCATCAACGGAAGAATGTCTTCCGGCAACAGATCCCCTTTCATCAACAGATAATTGCCCGTAAGACATCCCATCGGCCCCCAATAAACAATCTTGTCGGCCCACACCGGATGGTTGCGCAGGAATGTGGCAGCCAGATGTTCTATGGTATGCAGAGCCGAAGGAGCCAGCGCCGGTTCCCTGTTGGGTTCTTTCATACGTATATCGAATGTAGTGACGGTCTCTCCGCCCACTTTATCCTTGCGGGAAACATAAATGCCACGCAACAGACGTTCATGATCAATCGTAAAACTGGGAATCTTATTCATTATTAATATCAAAGGATTTGTCAAAGACTTCGGGGAAGCGAACACAAAAACTGCCAGGTAACAGCAAACGAACGTTCGGCCATCGTACGCCAGAAATCTTCATACTGTGCCTGATGCTCCTCGGCTCCCGGCGTGTCGCTGATAATGCGGAAACTCAAGAAAGGCACGCCATACAGATGACAGACCTGTGCGATGGCCGCACTTTCCATATCCACCGCCAACGCATCGGGAAACTTCTCCTTGATAACATTCAGCTCGCTACGCTCCGTAATGAAACGGTCACCGCTGCATATCAGTCCGCCGTGCACCGGAACTGTTCCTTCAAGCCCCAACGCATGGGAACAAAGCATGCTGTCGCCTGCAAACTCCGCCGGCAGTCCCTGCACCTGTCCGTAAGCATTTCCTTCACCACACCATACATCGTGATACACGGTACGACTGCCGACCACGACATCCGTCACGTTCAATACAGTATCTATACCTCCGGCAACCCCCGTACTGATAATACAATCCGGCTGCCACGTACGAATCAACTCGACCGCACCTACTGCCGCATTTACCTTACCGATACCACACTGCACCAGACGCAGTTCATTACCGTTGTCCATGCTTCCCGTATCGCCATCCGTTCGCATCTGGCTCCTCAGCCGGTCATATTCCGA
This sequence comes from uncultured Paraprevotella sp., assembly GCA_947177395.1. Lineage (GTDB taxonomy): Bacteria > Bacteroidota > Bacteroidia > Bacteroidales > Bacteroidaceae > Paraprevotella. Next base: position 23,308 of record CAMWUI010000008.1, on the reverse strand, counting down.
TTGCATGGCCATCATCACTCCTATCTTCATGCTTACATCATTCTGTTCCGGACTTCAAAGATACAAACTTTATATTGTCCTCACAAAAATCTCGTGCGAAACATCCTGAACACAAAAGTAGAAAAATCCTAAATAACATAAATAATACTGCAATAACACGACACGGTAATCAGATATTTTGTAAGTTTGGACACGTTTCTTTTATCACACATAAACCTTTTAAATAAGAATGAATATGAAAAAGATTGTAACAACATTGTTTTTGGTTATCGTAACCGTAGCAAGCCTATGGGCAGGCGATGTGATCACCCGCAATACGGACCAGTTGCCGGCAGCGGCTAAAACTTCCATCAGTAAAAATTTCCCCAAAGCAAAGATTTCCTATATCAAAATAGACAAATCACTGACAGGAAATACTTATGAAGTGATACTGACAAACGGTGCGAAAGTTGAATTCAACAGTAAGGGAGAATGGAAAGAGGTGGACTGCAAAAAAGGAGTCGTACCCAATGCATATATTCCGGCAACCATCCGTAACAACCTCAAAAAGGAATTTCCCGGCGTAACAGTCAAGAAGATTGAAAAGAAAATGCGCCGCTATGAAGTAGAACTCAGCAACGGCCTTGACGCGGACTTCGACTTGCAAGGCAATCTGCTGAAACTGGATGATTAAACAATAGAATAACCTTCAACTGAAACCCTCCCGGAGTTCCGTATCCGGGAGGATTTTTAATATCAATTCCTATCTGTCACTCCTCTTCATCCGAATATCCAAACGACCGCTGCAAATCTTTCCGTTCACACAATGACGCGAACTGGTAGGCCAACGGGAAAAACACAGTCCATAAGGAAATCGCGGAAATCAGATAAGCGATAAAAGAGAAGAAAATGCGGGCATACAAAAATATAGCCGGATTAGTGACCAAATCCCCTTCTCTCACAGACTCCTGATAGGACATCTCTGCAAACGAAAGTATGCCGGCCGGAAGACAGCCCGCTACAATAAAGAAAAACGCCAATAATCCGCACAGACAAACAATCGAGAACAAACGCCCCCAATACTGATAGCCGGACATAATAACGCCTCCCCACGTGATCCGGTGCCGCTCGTCTATCAGCAATTTTATTCCCATCAGACAATAGGGAATGAACAGCAACAGAAAAACAACCGGTATGGTGACAATCAGCGTCCATTTCAGTCCCACCAGCCATGTGGAAAGACCGGCAAACAAACCTCCCGTCACAATCCATCCGGCATTCCATATCAAAGCCGGCACATAATTGTGAAACATATACTTATACGCCTTCTGCGGACTCACACGGGGCATGTACCCTTTACGGACGTACAAAGAAACAACGGAAGCCAGTTGACCGAGACACAAACTTCCAAAGATAAGAATAACAAACAACAGATGCAAAACCTTGGCCAACAGCCAGAGTCTTCCGTAGGCACATCCCGACAAGAAAGAAATACCCGACAGAAACTCTACCAGCGGAGCCATAGCCCGCGTCAGGAGTGCCATAACAAAAGCCGCAATCAACAAGGGTATCCACATCATCTGCATCAAAAGAACAAAGTCCCGGACCAGCAGTTTCACCCCGTCCACAATACAGGTTTTTACCCCTCTTACCTTATAAAAGACGTTTTCTGTTTCTTTTTGTCTGTCCATAATATTCCAACACTTACTAAAAAGCCAATAATATAATTCATTATCAGAAAGAATAGTTCACACCCAGACTGAGCCATTCGTGGAACATGAAATAATTCTCCATGTCTTCGTTCCAGTACTTTTTCGAACTGTCATCCACACGGGGATGAAGGAACAACTTGCTCGACAGATACTTGTTAATCGTAAATGTAAACGTGTTCTCCCACTCGATTGTCGTCAGTTCCAGATTACTGAACCAATAAACTCTCGAATTCCATTGCACATTCTTGCAGATATTCCAATTGTAATTCACAGTGACGTTCGGACCGAAATCAATCTTTGTTATATGAAAAGGCTTTATACCGAATCTTGTAGCCAGATCGGCTCTGTCGACATAAGTGAGCTTGTAAGCAACGGGAGCCAGATAGGCGGACATATTAAACTTTTTCAGATTCAGTTTATAGTCCATACCGACGGAAACCGTCAGGTAGAAAGGCGACATAAAGTCCGACTGTACCTGGTCGCTATTACTCTTGTAACTGGGACAAAACTGGGTGTTCATCTGAACTTGTGTCGTGTAGAACCAGTGTTTGGAAGCCTTGAATCCCAGTTTGGAAGTCAGTCGCAACAGGTCTGCGTTTGTTTTGAAAGAATGCTCCTCGTCGTCTTTCATTGTCTGGAAACCCAGTTTCATTTCCAGTTTGTTTTCCCACTGCAAACGTTGCTTGTTATCGAATTTCAGTTCCAAGTTGGCAATCGCCAGCATGGAGTAATTGTCCTCACCACCCTTGTACCAGTTTTCCGAAAAATAAGCCTGGGAGAACTGAAGGGATGTGTTTCCCGTGAATTTCCAGAAGTTCGGCTTCTTCACAACAATATCCACAGCATCCACATCGGCACCCAAATCCACATCCACCGTCTTGTCCGAGAGTTTCACCTTATTCTGGATGGTCTGCTGAATCAGGTCTCCCCTGATGTCGTCCACCTTCTGCAACTCGCGTTCTGTCGTCATTATCGCCTGCGGCTTATGGATATAAACCCCCATCAGACGATCGTTGATATACGAATTGAAAAGCAAGACCGAATCCTGCACGCCAGCATGCAGCGCAGAAGCATTTCCGTCTTCCGAGGAAAAAAAAGACCACGGAATATCCATCGTCTGCTTCAACGGAGACTGATACAATGTGCCGGGGACAAACATACGGAAATGATAAGGAGTCAGATAATTTTCCGCCACCGGTATGGACTTCAAGGAATCATACCTATGAACCAAATCATCCAAAGCCCGCTCATAACGAGTCGCAACCGAAGCATATACCGACACGGTATCCACTTTATCTTTTCTGTTGATCTCCCGTGCCTGTACCGCACAAAGCATCATCAGCATCACACAAATTGAAATGAACCTGTTTTGCATCTTTTAACGAGTATCCTATTTATAAGCACAAAGATATAGCTTTTTTAGAGTAACGGACTTACTTATGAAGTTTTTTTTGTACTTTTGCACCGCATTAATTGTTTACGCTAAAATATAAATCGATTATTACCGTGGCAGAAACCAAATACATCTTCATAACCGGTGGAGTTGCCTCTTCTCTTGGAAAAGGCATCATATCATCTTCTATAGGAAAACTACTGCAAGCCAGAGGATTTAACATCACCATCCAGAAGTTCGACCCGTATATCAATATCGACCCGGGTACGCTTAACCCTTACGAGCACGGCGAATGCTATGTCACGGTGGACGGACAGGAAACCGATCTGGACCTGGGACACTACGAACGCTTCACCGGCATCCAGACCACTCGTGCCAACAACATCACCACGGGACGTATCTACCAGAGCGTCATTGAAAAAGAACGCCGTGGAGATTATCTGGGCAAAACCATCCAGGTAGTGCCCCACATCACGGATGAAATCAAACGAAACATCAAACTGATGGGACAGAAATACAAGTTTGATTTCGTTATCACGGAAATCGGCGGCACCGTGGGCGACATTGAGTCACTGCCTTTCCTGGAAGCCATCCGCCAACTACGGTGGGAACTGGGTAAGAACGCAATCAACCTGCACCTGACATACGTGCCTTATCTGGCCGCAGCCAAAGAGCTGAAAACGAAACCGACACAGACTTCCGTCAAGCAGTTGCAAAGCCTCGGTATACAACCCGACATCCTAGTGTTGCGCACAGAGCATGAACTCAACGCCGAACTGCGCAAGAAAGTAGCGCATTTCTGCAACGTAGACGAAGAGTCCGTCATCCAAAGCATAGACATGCCTTCCATCTACGAAGTCCCCATCAGCATGCAGTCCCAGCAACTGGACGCCATCATTCTGAGAAAAATGGACATGCCTGTCGGAGAGACTCCGGAACTCGGCCCTTGGCGCTCGTTCCTCGACCGCCGCAACAAGGCCACCGAAGTCATTAACATCGCCTTGGTCGGCAAATATGACTTGCAAGATGCCTACAAGAGTATTCTGGAATCACTGGATCATGCCGGAACTTACAATGACCATAAGGTAAAGGCACACTTCATCAACAGCGAGAAACTGACCAAAGAGAATGTGGCCGAACGGCTGAAAGGCATGGCCGGTGTGGTCATCTGTCCCGGATTCGGCCAACGGGGAACCGAAGGCAAAATCATCGCAGCCGAATACACACGCACACACGACATTCCCACATTCGGCATCTGCCTCGGTATGCAGATGATGGTCATCGAATTTGCCCGTAACGTACTAAATTACAAGGATGCCAACAGCAAGGAAATGGATGCCACCACAATCCACAATGTCATCGACATCATGGAGGAACAGAAAAACATCACACAGATGGGAGGTACCATGCGCCTGGGTGCTTACGAATGCAACCTGCGCGAGGGTAGCCGTACTCAGGAAGCATACCAGTCATTGACCATAGAGGAACGTCATCGCCACCGCTATGAGTTTAACAACCACTATACGGCGGAATTTGAACAAGCCGGCATGCACTGCGTAGGCACGAACCCGGAAAGCAATCTGGTGGAAATTGTGGAGATACCAGAACTGAAGTGGTACATCGGTACACAGTTCCACCCCGAATACAGCAGCACCGTGCTCAAGCCGCATCCGTTGTTCCTTTCATTCATCAAGGCAACCATTGCCTGCAAACCCTGCGAATAAATTTCATTGTACAACCCACGTAACAATTCATAAATGGATAAAAACACAATCACAGGCTTCATACTCATCCTCGCCGTATTGCTTGGATTTAATTATTTCAGCCGTCCCAGCGAGGAACAGATCCGACAGCAACAGATACAAGACTCTTTGACTACCGTTGCCAGAGAGCAAGCGGAAGCCTTGCAAACGGAATTAAAGCAAAAAGAAGAACTGACCCGGAAGGCTCTGTCAGCCTTGGATTCGACCACGATGTTTTATGCCCAGCGAACGGGAGAAGGCACAACGGTGATACTACAGAACGAAGTAGTAGAACTGAAGTTAAATACCAAAGGCGGAAGCATAGAGCAGGCAACCCTGAAAGACTACAAAAATCAGCAGGGGGAACCGGTGACTTTGTTTGATGCACAGGATGCCCGGATGAAATTCATGTGGGCCGGTAAAAACGAAAACATCGATACGGAGGATTATGTTTTCATGCCTGTTGCCCAAAGCGATTCTTCCGTCATCATGCGTCTGCAGACAGCAGAAGGAGGAACACTGGACCTGATTTACAAGTTGCGTCCCCACTCTTATATGGTAGACTTCACCATCCGGACTTCCGGCCTGGCCAACTATTTTCCGCCAGCCTTGAAGACTATGGACATCGAATGGACCGACAACGCCCGCCAACAGGAAAAGGGATTCGATTTCGAAAACCGTTATGCCTCCCTTACCTATAAAATAAAAGAGGAAGGCATAGACAACCTGAGCGAGACGAAAGAGGACACGAAAGATGTGCCGGAGGCACTTGACTGGATTGCTTTCAAGAACCAGTTCTTCAGTTGCGTGATAATCGGTCATCAGGACTTCACGAACACATCGCTCTCCAGCGTTCCGCGCACCAAGGCGAGCGGCTATCTGAAAGACTATAGCGCCACGATGCAGACGGCATTTGACCCGTCCGGCAAGGAACCGACAGTCATGCAGTTCTATTTCGGTCCGAACAACTACCATCTGTTGCAGGAAACAAACCATCTGACCGCCGGCAAGAAAGATCTGGAACTGGAAGGCCTTGTCTATCTGGGCTGGCCGCTGGTCAAATGGATCAACCGATGGTTCATCATCTACATCTTTGACTGGCTCAGCAGCTGGGGTCTCCCGATGGGCGTCGTCCTCCTGTTACTCACCCTACTGGTGAAACTGCTGGTCTACCCCACCACCAAGAAATCCTATATGTCTTCGGCCAAAATGCGGGTACTGAAACCTAAAATCGACGAGATTTCCGCCAAATACCCGAAGCAGGAGGATGCCATGAAGAAGCAGCAGGAAATCATGCAACTCTACAGCCGCTATGGTGTCAGCCCGATGGGAGGCTGTCTGCCTATGCTGATTCAGATGCCCATCTGGATCGCCTTGTTCAACTTCGTGCCCAATGCCATCGAACTGAGAGGCCAGAGTTTCCTCTGGGCCGACGACCTCTCCGCCTATGACGACGTCATACACTGGAGCAAGGATTTGTGGCTCATCGGAGACCACCTGAGCATCTTCTGTGTATTGTTCTGCCTCACGAACATCATAAACACCTGGATCAGCATGCGCCAGCAGCAGAACTCCATGACAGGGGAACAGGCACAACAGATGAAGATGATGCAGTACATGATGTATATCATGCCGCTGATGTTCTTCTTCATGTTCAACAATTATTCTTCAGGCCTGAATTACTATTACTTCCTGTCCGGACTCAGCAGTGTCCTCATCATGTGGTTCCTGCGCAAGACCACGGACGACCGGAAACTGTTGGAAAAACTGGAAGCTAACTATAAGGCTAACCTGAACAACCCGAAGAAAATGTCCGGCATGGCCGCACGCCTGGAAGCTCTTCAGAAACAGCAACAGGCTATGCTGGAAGAACAAAAGAGAAGAAAACAGAAATAAATCATTGGAAGATGCCTGTCGACACAGGCGTCAGAGAGCGGAGAACACGAATATGACAGACAACCACAGATAAATCATAGCATAACAGATTTACATCTGCGGTTGTCTGTCTTGTTTTGTTTCCGCCTTTATAATACTTTATCAATATATTCCGTATTTTTATGAATCTGATAACCCTTATGACTACCGGTTTAGCCTTGTCCGTCGCCCCGGCCGCCGCAGAAGCGGGCAATGACCTGATAGGCAAATGCACCCAGGCACCCGAAAGCAACCGTCTGACCCCAGCCGACTTATGGGCCATGGGACGAATCGGCAGTGTCGCCTGCTCTCCCGCAGGCGACCGCATCGCCTACGTGGTACGCTACTACAGTGTGAAGAAAAATAAAAGCCACGCCACCTTGTATGTCATGGACGCTGACGGGAAAAACAACGTCTGTTTGACCCGTACGGCAGCCAACGAAAGCGAACCGGCTTTCATCGACGGCGGCAAGCGCATCGCTTTCCTCAGCAACGAAAGCGGAAGCAGCCAGATATGGAGCATGAATCCGGACGGCAGCGGACGCCGCCAACTGTCTTTCTGTGAGAAGGATGTCGAAGGCTTCCTGTTCTCTCCGGACGAAAAGCGGATAGCCCTCATCCATCAGGTGCCTTCCACGACTTCCATCGAGGCCACTCCTGCCGATCTGCCTCTGACAACCGGTATGGTCATCAATGATCTCAACTACAAACATTGGGACCAATACGTAAGAGAGATTCCCCACTTGTTCGTAGCTCCTTTCGACGGTCAGAAAGCAGGTACGGAAAAGGACGTGCTGGAAGGCGAACCCTACGAATGTCCGACACTCCCGTTCGGAGGTATGGAACAGATCGCATGGAGCCCCGACAGCCGACATATCGCTTACTCCAGCCGCAAAAAGACGGGAGTGGACTATGTAACCAGCACAGACACGGACATTTATGAATATGACATTAAAACTGGCAAAACCGTAAACCTATGTAAACCGGACGGTTTCAAGGAACCGGCCAACGACTACACACGCTCGCTGGAAAACCAAGCCGCAAACCGGCAGCAGACAGACTGCAACATGGGATACGACAATCTGCCGAAATACTCGCCGAACGGGCAATACATCGCTTGGACGAGCATGGAACGCGACGGTTACGAGAGCGACCGCGCCCGCCTCTGCATACTGGACCGTCAGAGCGGAAACAAAACCTACGTAACGGAGGAATTCCAATCGGGCGTGGATGACTACTGCTGGAACAATGACAGCCGTTCCCTCTATTTCATAGGGGTCTGGGAGGCCACGACAATGGTTTATTCCACCAATCTGAAAGGAGAAATCAGGAAACTGACCGATGGCGACTACGACTATGCGTCCGTGGCCCTTTGCGGCAAAGACATCATCGCCATGCGTCACAGCATGAGTGCACCGGATGACATTTACCGCATCACGTTACCCGGCAAAAACAAGAAGAAACCGGTGCAAATGAGCCGTCTGACAGAAGAGAACAAAGTATTTACCGACAAACTGAAATTCGGAGAAGTCAAAGAACGATGGGTCGGCACCCGGGACGGCAAGCGTGAGAAATGCTGGGTCATTTATCCTCCGGCCTTCGATCCGAACAAGAAATACCCCACCCTGCTGTTCTGCGAGGGAGGACCACAGTCCCCCGTCAGCCAGTTCTGGAGTTACCGCTGGAATTTCCAGGTGATGGCCGCGCGCGACTATATCATCATAGCGCCCAACCGCCGCGGTCTGCCTGGTTTCGGCATGGAATGGCTCGAAGCCATCAGCGGCGACTACAGCGGCCAGTGTATGCAGGACTATTTAGATGCCATCGACGACATCTGCCGCGAGCCGTATGTGGACAAAAACAGACTGGGATGCGTGGGAGCCAGTTTCGGAGGCTACAGCGTCTACTGGCTGGCTGGCAATCATGACAAGCGTTTCAAATGCTTCATCGCCCACGACGGCATTTTCAACACACAGCAGCAGTATGTAGAGACCGAAGAAATGTGGTTCCCCAACTGGGACCTCGGCGCCGCACCCTGGCGCAAGGGCATAACAGCCGGAGAGGCCAAAGATGCCGTAGCCGACGCGCCGGGGAAGAGCAACGCCTACACCACCAGTCCCCACCTTTATGTGGACCGGTGGGACACACCTATTCTCTGTATCCACGGCGAAAAAGACTACCGCATTCTCAGTTCCCAAGGCCAGTCGGCTTTCAATGCGGCCCGCATGCGCGGCATTCCGGCACAGCTCCTGCTGTTCCCCGATGAGAACCATTGGGTGCTGCGTCCCCAGAACGGCATGCTTTGGCAGCGCACGTTTCTGGGCTGGCTGGACAAATGGCTGAAAAAATAACATAGACAAGCAGACAATCATTAAAAACAATTCATACATGAACGTAACAAATCACATTCAGACCAAACTTAGCGATAGTGCCGCAGCCCGCTGGACTGCTATGGCCATCGTCTCTTTCACCATGATGTGCGGTTATTTCATCACCGATGTCATGGCCCCTCTGGAAGATATGCTCACAAAGTCCATCGCCGACGGCGGACTGGGATGGAGCAGTTCCGAATACGGTTTCTTCTCCGGAGCTTACGGTTATATCAACGTCTTCCTGCTGATGCTGTTTTTCGGGGGCTTGATTCTCGACAAATGCGGTGTACGCTTCACCGGTCTCCTCAGTTGTTCACTTATGCTGGCCGGAGCCGCTCTTAAATGGTATGCGCTCCAGTCCGATTTCGGAGGCGGGATTATTCTGGGCTACCATATTCAGGTACTCATGGCGGCCCTGGGCTTCTCCATCTTCGGCGTAGGAGCGGAAATTACGGGTATCACCGTATCCAAGGTGATTGTCAAATGGTTCACGGGACACGAACTGGCGCTGGCTATGGGGTTGCAGGTTGCCATGGCACGTATCGGAACAGCAGCCGCACTCATGTTCAGTGTTCCTATCGCCCGTGAAATGGGACATATAAGCTCCCCCATTCTCTTGGGATTCGTATGTCTGTGCATCGGACTCCTGGCCTACATCGTATATTGTGTCATGGACCGCAGACTCGACCGTACCGTGAAACAGGCTTCTTCCGGCAGCGAAGAAGACAAGTTCAAGATGTCCGACCTTAAACTCATCTTCACAAACAAAGGCTTCTGGCTCATCACCCTGCTCTGCCTGATGTTCTATGCCGGTGTCTTCCCGTTCCTGAAGTTTGCCACGAAGCTGATGATTTACAAATACAACGTGTCTCCCGACGTAGCCGGTAGCATTCCGGCCATGTTACCGTTCGGAACCATCCTGCTGACTCCCGTTTTCGGCTCTTTGTACGACCGTATCGGTAAGGGCGCCACGCTGATGGTCATCGGCTCCGTCCTGCTCACCATCGTGCATGTACTTTTCGCCTTGCCGTTGCTCAATGTATGGTGGTTTGCCGTTGTCGTCATGATATTGTTGGGCATCGCATTCTCCCTTGTCCCTTCCGCCATGTGGCCATCCGTTCCCAAGATTATACCGATGAAGCAATTAGGTTCTGCCTACTCTGCCATCTTCTTTATCCAGAACATCGGCCTGTCCATGGTACCCCTTCTCATCGGCTGGGTCATTGATGCCTATTGCATCGGCGGCACGGCAGAATGCCCCACGTATGACTATACGATTCCAATGTGCATCTTTGCTGCCTTCGGCGGAATCGCCATCCTGATATCCGTCATGCTGAAAAAAGAAGACGGCACCAAGAACTATGGCCTGGAAGAGCGGAATATGAAATAATCCTCTCTTCCCATCTGAAAGTTCTACCATAAACCAATGAACACATTCATTATTCTGTGCAGAACATTGAATAGTTCATTGGTTTATTATAACCGACAACCATGAACTACAATTTCGACGAGATAATTCCCCGCAGAGGGACAAACTCTTATAAATGGGACTGTGCCGAAGATGCTTCCGTATTGCCCCTGTGGGTGGCTGACATGGACTTCCGCACGGCTCCCGAAATCACAGAGGCTCTGCGCCGACGCGTGGAGCACGGTATTTTCGGCTATACCAAGGTGCCCGACCGCTACTACGAAGCCATCACCTCGTGGTTTGCCCGCCGTCACAACTGGCACACAATCACCCGCGACATGATTATCTACACCAGCGGAGTCGTGCCGGCTCTCTCGGCCATCATCAAGGCGCTGACCACCACCGGAGACCAGGTAATTCTGCAGTCTCCCGTCTACAACTGTTTCTTCTCATCCATCCGGAACAACGGTTGCGTAGTAGCCGACTGTCCGCTCATCTACGAAAACAACACCTACCGTATGGACTTTGAAGCCCTGGAACGCACAGCATCCGACCCCAAGACCCGCCTGATGCTGCTCTGCAATCCGCATAATCCGGCAGGAAGAGTGTGGACACGGGAAGAACTGACACGCGTGGGCGACATCTGCATACGCCATGGAGTGATAGTGGTTGCCGACGAAATCCATTGCGAACTGACATTCCCCGGCCATCCCTACACACCCTTCGCCTCTATCGGCGAAAAGTTTCTCAGCCACAGTGTGACATGTTGCTCCCCGTCCAAAGCCTTCAACATCGCCGGACTACAAATTGCCAACATCATCGCAGCCGACGAAGACATGCGCACACGGATAGACCGTGCCATCACCCTCAATGAGGTTTGCAATGTGAATCCGTTCGGTGTAGAAGCACTCATCACGGCCTACAATCACGGCGAGGACTGGCTGAAAGCCCTGCTCGTCTATCTGGAGGATAACTACCGCCTGCTGTGCGACTTCTTTACGCAACACCTGCCCGACTACCCAGTGTGCCCGCTGGAAGGCACATATCTGGTGTGGGTGGACTTCCGGAGGCTCGGTATTCCATCTAAAGAGATGGAGCAACGGCTTATAACGGAGCACAAAGTTTGGTTCAATGCCGGCCCCATGTACGGCGCGGAAGGTTTCATGCGCATCAACATAGCCTGCCCGCGCAGCATGCTGGCCGAAGGACTGAAACGACTGCTCGATTTCATAAACAAGCAATAACGGAAGACTGAATCTTTAGACCGGTATTCCGCTGCTTCGACCAACACATTGAAAACAATGCATTCCATATATCGGTTGCCGGTACATCCAAACAAACGTCCCCTATACACAGATGTTAGCGGAAAAATGCTTCAATGGTTCAGACTCACTGAGTATCAACGAGTAATGGTTCACAAATGGTTCAGCAATGGTTCAGACTTGTTGGAAATCAGCGAGTAACGGTTCACGAATAGTTCAGACTCGCTGATTATCAACGAGTAATGATTCAGGATTTACAGGTTGCGGCACGCCGCTACGGCCGTCAGTTGAACCATTGGGCGGAAAAACTGAAAGATGAATGAAGGAAAACTGAAGGATAAATGAACCATTTATCGCTGACAATCAAATAGTTTGAACCATTGAAGCATATTTCCGTAAACATGTGTGTAGGGAGGGGGATGACGGACTCTGCGGCTTTCCCTTCCGCAAGCGGTTCCCATGTCAAGCCGTATGCAGTCCACTTGTCGAGCCGCAAGCTATTCACTTGTCGAGTGGAGTGCTGTTCACTATAGGTAGTGGAGCGCTATTCACTATGGGTAGTGGAGTGCTGTCCACTGGAGGAGTGAAATACTATTGTCAGGGGTTCAGAATTGTATTCCTTGCCTCCTTACAATCGTATTCCTTAGCACCTTACGATTGCATTCCTTGCAACCTCACGATAGCATTCGTTACACCCCAAGGATAGTATTCCTAAGGATGTTATCTCTATTTTTCCTACTTCTTCTTCATAGGCTGGGGCTTGCCTTTAGCTTATTCCTTCGTTTTCAGCAATTCCTCCATACGCAGCATCTCGTCGCGATACTGGGCTGCCTGTATGAAGTCCATCTTCTTGGCCGCCTCCTGCATCTGTTTGCGTGTACGCTCTATGCTCTTACCCAACTGCTCGCGCGTCATGTACTCCATTACCGGGTCTGCCGCCACCGCCATGTGTTCCTCTTCCGCATACGGACGAACATCCGGCTGCCCCGCATTGCCGCCTATCAGGTCCGTCATCTTGCGGGCTTTCCGAATCTGTTGAGGCGTAATACCATGCTCTTCGTTATAGTGCAACTGCTTTTCGCGCCGGCGGGCAGTCTCGTCTATCGTCTTCCGCATACTGTCCGTTATCCTGTCCGCATACATGATGGCCTTGCCATTGACATTGCGGGCCGCACGACCCACCGTCTGGGTCAACGAGCGGTGGGAACGCAGAAAACCTTCCTTGTCCGCATCCAGAATAGCCACCAGAGACACTTCCGGCAGGTCAAGTCCCTCGCGAAGCAGGTTCACTCCCACCAGCACATCGAAACGCCCCGCACGCAGGTCGTCCATTATCTGAACGCGCTCCAACGTGTCCACGTCGCTGTGGATATAGTTCGTACGTATGCCGTTTTTTATCAGATAGTCAGTCAGTTCCTCCGCCATCCGTTTCGTCAGTGTGGTCACCAGCACGCGTTCATCCTTCTCCACCCGCAACTGGATTTCTTCCATCAGGTCGTCCACCTGATTCATGCTCGGACGCACCTCTATGACAGGATCCAGCAATCCGGTGGGACGAATCACCTGTTCCACCACGATGCCCTCGCTCTGCTGCAATTCGTAATCAGCGGGAGTGGCCGACACATAAATGACTTGTCTAGCCATCTGCTGAAACTCCTCGAACTTCAGCGGACGGTTGTCCAACGCGGCAGGCAGACGGAAACCATATTCCACCAGATTCTTCTTGCGCGCCCTGTCTCCACCGTACATCGCATTGATCTGCGGAACGGAAACATGGCTTTCGTCTATCACTATCAGAAAGTCGTCCGGAAAGAAGTCAAGCAGACAATAGGGGCGCGTACCGGCCTCCCTGCCGTCAAAGTAACGCGAATAATTCTCTATACCGCTACAGTGTCCCAGTTCGCGCATCATTTCCATGTCATACGTGACCCGCTCATACAGACGCTTGGCTTCGTAGGGTTTCCCTATCTCACGGAAGTAATCAACCTGTGCCGTCAGATCATCCTCTATCTGGCGAATCGCATGCAGTGTGGCTTCTTTCGTCGTCATGAAAAGATTGGCCGGATAAATCCGGTATTCCTCGAACGCTCCCAGGCGCATGCAACTGACCGGGTCCACTTCCTCGATGGCATCTATCTCGTCATCCCAGAAGGTCACACGCAACAAGTTGTCCGAATAAGCCAGATAAATATCCACGGTATCGCCTTTCACGCGGAAGTTTCCCCGGTTCAGTTCCAGGTCGTTGCGCACATAGAGACTATCCACTAAACGGCGCAGCAGGACATTGCGGTCCAGCAACTTTCCCCGTCTCAGTTCAATCACATTGTCATAAAATGCGGAAGGATTCCCCATACCGTAGATACAGCTGACGGACGACACCACGACAACGTCCTTCCGTCCGGAAAGCAGCGCCGAAGTGGCCGCCAGGCGAAGTTTGTCTATCTCGTCGTTGATGGCCAGGTCCTTCTCTATATAGGTATCCGTAGAAGGGATATAGGCCTCGGGCTGGTAATAATCATAATAGGAGACATAGTATTCCACCGCATTGTTCGGAAAGAAACTCTTGAACTCTCCATACAGTTGTGCTGCCAATGTCTTGTTGTGACTGAGCACCAGTGTTGGTTTGTTAGCATTCTTTATCACATTGGCTATCGTAAACGTCTTGCCCGAACCGGTCACGCCCAGCAAGGTCTGGGCAGGTACTCCCTGCAACACGCCTTCCGTCAGCTGTGCGATTGCCTCCGGCTGGTCCCCTGTGGGTTTGTAATCCGCGATAAGTTCAAATTCCGACATAGTTGAAAACAAACGATGGTTATTGAAATGCAAAAATAGTTTTTTTCCCGCCCTTCCGCCCTATTTCATATCGCTTTTAGCATTTAAAAACACGGATTTATTGGAAAAGTCACTGAAAACCCGTATTTTTGCACTCCAATTTGCATGTAATGAAGAATATCGTTTTAGTTTTGTTGGGCTGTGTATGGATACTGTCATCCTGCAACGAATACACGAGTGTTCTCAAAACGACTGATTATGAATATAAATACGAATTTGCCAAAGCATGTTTCGTACGTGGACAATACAGTCGGGCCGCAACCTTGTTCGGCGACCTGCTTCCCATCATGAAGGGAACAGCACGCGCCGAAGAATCGCTATACATGCTGGCCATGTCGGAGTATTGCGGCGGAAACTACGATACTGCATCTTCGTTCTTCAAGAAATACTATCAATCCTATCCGAAAGGCGTGTATGCAGAGTATGCCCGCTTCTATGCGGGAAAGTCTTTGTTCGAAGGCGTTCCCGACCCGCGGCTCGACCAGAGTGGTACGGTGACGGCTATCGAGGCTTTCCAGAACTTTCTGGACTACTATCCCTATACTTCCCTGAAAGAGAAAACACAGGAAATGATTTTCTCCCTGCAGGACATTCTGGTAGAGAAGGAATTCCTTGCTGCCAAATTGTATTACGATCTGGGCAATTACATGGGCAACTGCACCTCGGGAGGCAGCAATTACGAAGCCTGTATCGTGACGGCTGAAAACGCGTTGCGGGATTATCCGTACGCCAAGGCTGACCGCCGCGAGGAATTCGCCATCATGATTCTGAGAGCCAAATACCAGCTGGCCATCCAGAGCGTAGAAAATAAACGTCTGGACCGCTATCGCAACACAGTTGACGAGTATTACGGTTTCGTCAACGAATATCCCGAATCGAAATATCTGAAAGAGGCCGCACGTATATTGGCTTCTTCGGAAAAGATCATAGCAAATAGTAAATAAACACATATTATTATGGATTACAAAAAGACAAATGCGCCGACGAACACGGTGACACGCGACATTATGAATCTGTGCGGGGAAACCGGAAACATTTATGAAAGTGTAGCCATCATCGGCAAACGTGCCAACCAGATTTCCGTAGACATCAAGACAGAACTTTCCAAGAAGTTGCAGGAATTCGCTTCTGTAAGCGACAATCTGGACGAAGTGTTTGAAAACCGGGAACAAATCGAAATATCCCGTTATTATGAGAAACTGCCGAAGCCGGCACTGATTGCTACACAGGAATTTATCGAAGACAAGGTTTATTTCCGCAATCCGGCCCGCGAAGCAGCCGAAAACAGCCTGGATTGATATGATACAACGCATTCAGTCCGTCTATCTGCTGCTGATCACGGCCTTGTGCATCTGGGCTGCCTCTGCCCCTGTCGGTGTCTTCACACAAGACGGTCTTCCGGTAGCAGAGATGAACAACCTGTGGCTGACATACGCAGACGGCGTCCGTTCGTATGCGCCGTGGGCCATGTTTGTCCTGCTGGCATTGGCGGCCTTGCTGTCGTTCACAGCCATCTTCCTGTTCCGCCGCCGCATGTTGCAGGTACGCCTCTGTATTTTCACGGGGTTGTTGCTTATCGGCTATTATATCGCTTACGGAGCTTTCATATATATCATCGGACAACAGTCGGAAGCTTCATTCACATTGTCGTGGACAACTTCTTTCCCTGCCGTCTCATTGATATTGACGTATTTGGCCTTCCGGGCTGTCATGAGGGATGAACTGATTGTACGTTCACTCGACAGACTGCGCTGACGGAACCAGCCCGAAAAAGCAAACCGGCATTTTATATCCTATATATAATATAAGGTATAGAATGCCGGATTTTTTGTCTCTGTATTTCTCGTCTCTTTACTTCTTCGTACGGACAACGTCTATGAGATACGTGAATTTAGCCACGATGGTACCATTGGCCGATCGGCCGAAAACATCTTTTTTGCCGTTACCGTACATGTCGCCCAAAGCGTAATAATACCGTCCCTCCAGCATGAAATGCCCGATACGGGAATTCAATTCCACGCCCAGACCTGCCGTGATCCCATAGTCAAATTTGTTTTCCACCGGCATGTCATACTGCTGATACACCCGGTTAGGACGCAACGATAAAGTCATCTCATCAAATGCTCCACTCCGTCTGTCGTTGTCCCCGATACAAAAACCAAGTTGCGGCCCCGCCACACAATAAAACATGGCCCCCTTCCGCTCATACCCCCATCCCATACGGGCCAGGAAAGGCACCTGGATATAATGGACATCGCGTTCGTAGGTGTCGGAGGACGTCTCTATCACTTCCTTCCATCCCAGATTGGCATAATTCACTTCCATCTGGACGGCACAAAGACTCTTGAAATACTTCTCGCACGTATAGCGCACCGTAAATCCCAATGCCGGAGCCCCTTTCCAGCTTTGCTTGATCCCCGGTTCAAAAGTAACCTGGTTCATCGTATAACCGGCGTTCACTCCGATGGCTAAGTCCGTACGATGCTCGCCTACCTGTGCCCGGGTCGGAAGACAGAACAACAGCAACACCCAGCCAACGACTATTCCAAAGCCTGTCTTTCTCATTTCTTCAATTCTATTAAATCAATGGCCTGCTGGGGCATGTAGTGAATCAATTTCACTTTCTTATTCACAAAACCGCCCCAGTTGCTCACCCTGTCAAAGTGGAAAGATTGTTGATAGTCGGGGCTTTTCATCCGTCCGACATACGTATCGAACGCCTCCTTACCATAGTCCGCCAGGCCTTTCAGGAAAAAGTATCCCGTATCGAAGCCCAACAGGCCGAAACGGGGATAGGAGGAAATCATCGGTTTCTTGAACCAATACATATACTTGCCTTCCAACAACCGGACTTCTTCCGAAAGCGGTTTACGGTAGAATGCGCTGTACACATACGTGTCGAACATATAAAAATTCTCCAGATGGGACGTGGTGTACGTCTGCCACTCGGGATAACCCAGCAGACTAAACTGATACGCCCCGTGTGACTGGAGGAATTGTTTCAACTTCGGAAACAACTGGTTCAACACCTTGATGGAAGACGAATTCGGAATAATCAGGTTCTTGCGGTCGGCCGAAAACGCCTGCACCCAAGCGGCCTCGTCTGCCGCCAGCGTTGTTTGCCGCACGGATATTCCTTGTTCTGCAAGAACTGTTTTGAGACCGCCCGTCAACGCCCGTCCGCTCTCGTCCGGCTCACCCGTATCAAGCAGTACGATATTATAAGCAGAAAACAGATTCCTTACCAACTGGTTGACTTCCTCATACTGAAATTCTTTCGGTGCATTGACCATATAAACGCAAGGATTGGAATACAAGGCATCGCACTGCGACGAAAACGGTACCACGCATTTAATTCCGTTTGTCTTGCAGAAAGCAGCCAAAGGCGCCACCTGTTCGTTATGCAACGGGCCGAATATGATATCCGACTTGGCCAACTCCGGCTTCTGCAACAGTTTTTTCATATCAGCAACAGTCTTACCAGAATCATAAGCATAGACTTCCACAGATACTCCCTGCTGCTTGATACTGTCCACCGCCAATAGCAATCCCCGGTAATACTCCACCATACGGGCTTCCTTGGACACGTCGCTCCGGAAAGGTAGCAATACGGCCATACGCAGATTCCGCATGGGCTTTATGCCGACAGTCTGCGGAATCAAATCCTCATTGGCCGGTGTCTTCTTCGCCTCCTGTTTCGGTTCCGGATAAGGTATGCAGATGAAAGTACCTTTCTTCAGTTTATAGTCCGGCTGGTTCATCTCCGAATTGGCACGCCGCAAGGCCTCCTCCGTCACTCCGTACTCCTGGGCGATACCGTATATCGTCTCTCTGCGTTTCACCTTGTGCATCTCACGACAACCGGAACGGGCAAGTCCCCGCGGAGCCCCCTCTTCCTCTTTCGGTTGAACGACAACCGGCTTCTCTCCAGCCTGCACTTCGGGAATCACCACAACCAGCCCTGCCCGGAAATTATCGGCCGTCAGTCCCGGATTGGCAGCACATATACGCTCCGCGCTCACGTTGTACATCTGCGTCAGCCGATAAAGCGTCTCTCCCGCCGCAATGGTATGGAAACGTCCCGTACCTCCGCCGGTTTTCCGTTGCGGCAGACGCAAGATGCTCCCTGCTTTGATACCCTGGCGGGCATCGGGATTCAGCGCATATATATCATCGAGACTCACACCATATACCTTTGCAATGGAATACACAGTCTCACCTTTCTGTATCGTATGTGTAAAATTGGCATCCTGCGCGTATGAAGGCTGTACGGAAAAACAAACAGCCAGCCACAGGACAGCACAACGGAACAATAATCTCATGAAAAATCTTTCTATATAATTAACAATTGGCAAAATTAGGGAAAATCAACGGAATAAACGAATAAAAAGAGAGGGAAATGCCGTTGGGACAGGCAAGAAAAGAATTGTCTGCTCCTGCTCTGCACGACGGTAGTTTATGACCGCAGAATATTTATTCCAGCCGTTCTCCATTTTCCTCCGAAGACAATGACGAGGACATCGGCTCGTTCTCCTCAGGCAGATGCTTTCGGGCACTCATCCTGGCTCCCAGCTTTATCAATCTGTTGGATGCTCCGACGACACTTTGCCGGCCGTCGCGCAATTTATCGGCCGCCTTGGTATAAAAGACCGTGGCATCATGCAGCCGCTGCCCCATGTCGTCGAACAGTTTAATAAAATCCGCCACACGGTCAAGCAACATGCGCGCCGTATCGAATATCTGCTCCTGATTCTGTGCCTGTCTTGTCTGTGTCCATGCCACCTGTATCATACGCAGGGCTGCCAGCAGGTTCTGTTCGCTGGTGATGAATACGCCGCGCCCGAAAGCATCACGCCACAAAGCGGCATCGTTGTAAAGAGCCAACTGGAGGGCGGCCTCGTTGGGCACGAACATGATGACGTAGCCCAGTGCCTGCCGGGGCGGCTTGACGTAAGCGCTGTAATCCTTGCGGGCCAGTTCGGCCACGTGGTTACGTATGCTCTTCACGTGGCGGGTCAGCGCTTCGTCGCGCTCCGCGTCCGTCTCCGCGTTCCGGTAGTCCACAAAAGCCGTCAGCGACACCTTGGAGTCCAGTATGGCATCCTTCCCGTCGGGATAGTGGAGTATCGTGTCGGGAATCATCCTCCGGCCGGACTCCTCGTTACGCAAGGCACGGCCGGACGTGTCGCGCATCGTGACCTGTTTCTCATAGTGTATGCCCTCCGTCAGCCCCTGACTGGCCAATATCTCATCCAGAATAAGTTCGCCCCAGTTTCCCTGCACTTTGCTCTCGTTTTTCAACGCGTGCGCCAGTTTGTCCGCCTCGCGCCCGATATCCCCTGTCCGCTTCATCACCTCCTCGATGGCCTTCTCCAGCGAGGCCGTGTTGCGGTTGTTCGCGTCCCGGCTGTTGTCCATGGCCGCCTTCATATCGCGCAGAGAATCTTTCAGCGGACCGATGATGGCATTCAGCTGTGTCGAGTTCGTACCAGTCAGTTCCTCCGTCCGCTGGCGGAGCACCTCCTGGGTGGCATTCCTCAACTGTGCCTCCACACGGCACAACTGTTCCTCGAACTGTGCCTGCCGCGCAGTTCTTTCCTGCTCCATCTGCCGACGCAGAAGGACAAGTTCACGCTCCACCGCCTGTTTGTCGGCCGCCAGCGCCTTATTCTCCCTGGCCAGTTCTTCCATCCGTCCGGCCTGCACGTCCGCCGCCGCCCGTGCACGGACCAGTTCTTCCTCTTTCATCTGTAGCAGCATCCGCTGCGCATCGACGCGCGCCCTCGCCCATAGCCAGGTAAAGAGTGTTCCGCCGGCAAGTCCGGCCATAAGATAAATCAGTGCTTCCATTCTTTTCGTCATATCCATGCGTATCGGCACCGTCCTACACTTTAATATAGGAAAGGCCTCACGTTACCGCAAAGGTAGTAATTATTCACAAGTCGCACAAACGGCAATCAATACGACACGAGAGCGTCCTCCTGCCCGTAAACACGGGTATGAATCAAACGGCGGACACGCGGAAAATCGCGCCCGGAATCCAGTGCGCCATGCACCATCAGACACAACGGAAAAGGAGAATCCCCCTTACGATAAGGCGGCTGCAGATAAGCGTTATCCGTCCATAAGACAAACCCGCTGCGACGATAGAAATCCACACGCCGCGACGTCAGTTCATCGGCCGGCGGCTCCACTTCCAACACCACCGGCCCGCTGACTGCCGCGAACAATGCCTGCAAGGCTTTCCGTCCCAATCCACGTCCCCGCTCACAGGGCAACATAGCAAAATGCTCCACATAAACGAAACCGGGAAGGGTCCAGCACGTCAGCAATCCCACAAAACAGCCGCCATCCGTCAAAGCATACACACGAAAATCCGCCTCCGTGAGCGCCTTCTGTCGCTGTGTCTCGACCGGACGCCGCTCCTCGGGTGGAAAAGCGATTTCCATCAGTGCCTCAATTTCCGCATAGTAAAGTGCTCTTGGACGAGTAAGTATCAGTTCCATCTGTCTCGCACGATTGATTTCCTGTCAAAGATAGCAAAACATTCCTTGTATATCCCCGTGAATTTACCTAATTTTGTCTTCAAACCATTTTAATACCACATTCATCTATGAAAAACAAACTGAGAAACATGCTTGCTTCGTTTGCCGCAGCATGTACCCTGTGGCTGCCGGCATCAGCGACAGCCGGAGAAGAAACTGATTTCCAACAGGTCATTCCGCGCCCCTTGTCCGTAACCCTCCTGCCGGGCGGCGCATTCGATATTCAGTCGGGCATGACCGTGAGCTATCCGAAAGGAAACAGAGCCATGGCGCGCAATGCGGCTTTCCTGACCGAATACGTGCAGGCACAGACCGGAATAAAACTGACACCCGTGAAAGGCCGCCCCGGGAAGAGCGGCATACGGCTGACACTGGGTCTGGACAATCCCAACCGGGAGGCGTACATCATCACCGTGGACGAACAGGGTATCGGCATACAGGGCGCCAGCGAAGCCGGCGTATTCTACGGCATACAAACACTGCGCAAAGCATTGCCTGCGACATCGACAGAAACAATCAGCGTGCCTTATGCCGTCATCACTGACCAGCCGCGTTTCGCCTACCGCGGTTCGATGATCGACTGCAGCCGCCATTTCTTCCCCGTGGACTTCATCAAGAAATACATCGACCTGCTGGCGATGCACAACATCAACACGTTCCACTGGCACATCACCGATGATCAGGGATGGCGTTTCGAAGTGAAGAAATACCCGCAACTGGCAAAGGATGGTTCACGACGGGAACAGACCGTCATAGGACGCAACACGGGACACTTCGACGGCAAGCCTTACGAACCCGGATTCTATACCCAGAAAGAGTGCCGCGACATCGTGGCATACGCGGCCGAGCGACACATCACCGTGATTCCCGAGATAGACATGCCCGGCCACATGCTGGCAGCCCTGTCCGTGCGCCCCGACCTGGGATGCACGGGCGGCCCCTATAAGGTGGGGCAGCAATGGGGCGTGTACGACGATGTCCTGTGCGCAGGCAACCCGCAGACCGTAGAGTTCATCCGCGACGTGCTTAGCGAACTCATCAGCGTATTTCCCTCCACCTATATCCACGTGGGCGGCGACGAGTGCCCGAAGACACGGTGGAAGTCTTGCCCCCGCTGCCAGGCGCGGGCACGGGAACTCGGCTTCACACCCGGCGGCCGGCACAGCGTCGAGGAACAACTTCAAAGTTATCTCATCCACGAGGCCGAGGCCTTCCTCAACAAACACGGACGCAGCATGATAGGATGGGACGAGACACTGGAGGGCGGACTGGCGCCGAACGCCACCGTCATGTCGTGGCGCGGCTTCGAGGGAGGCGTGGAAGCCGCACGCCAGCGCCACAAAGTAATCATGACACCCACGAGCCACTGTTATTTCGACTATTATCAGACACAAAACCTCCAAAACGAGCCGCAGGCCATCGGAGGGTTCCTCCCCCTGTCGAAAGTCTATACGCTGGAGCCCGTTCCCGACATACTCTCCGAGGATGAGAAAGGATATATCATCGGTGCCCAGGCTAACCTTTGGACGGAATACATCCTCACGCCAGAGCACGTGGAGTACATGTTGCTGCCACGACTGAGCGCTATGTGCGAGGTGCAGTGGACGCAACCCGAGGCCAAGGATTACGAAAACTTCCGGAACCGCCTGCCGCGGATGAAGGCGCTCTACAGTCGGTATGGTTACAATTGTGCACCGCACATGGAATAAAAATCCCCATACTACAGAAATTTATAATGAGGCTGTCTAACAATCAAAGTTAGGCAGTCTTCTTTTTTTGTGTAAAATTCGTAAAATCAGGCAACCTTTGTTCTATACAAGCAGTCCGATGGTTTATAGCATAGGTAGCGGTTCATACAACGCCATTTTACGGTTATTGAGGACAAAAATATGCTCAAAAAAGAGGATTTATCCCATTTCAGGGCAAGTTTCCTCAGATTATGGGCAAGGGCTTTTAGACCGAACTCGATTTTCGCTCCGTTCAATCCTCTCAAACGCAGTCGTCTGAACTTGCCGCATTCCTTTATCTGGCCGAACACTGCCTCAGGTTCGATCGGACGGTTGCTCCTGTGCTTCAGCCCCTGTTCGCTTGTGAGATTCTCCTGCGTTTCAATGGCGTGGTTCTGCTCTATCTGACAGAGCAGAGCCTC